>NZ_JBEXHJ010000007.1:0-489412 GCF_040607775.1 Micromonospora sp. NPDC005237
GCGAACGCGAGACCAGCAACGGACAGCATGCTCTTACGGAAGATCGTGTTCATGGGGGTAGCTCCTTCAGGGGTAGGAACACCACACGCCACCACACGGGGGTGGGTGACGCGGGTGTGAGCACCTCGTCCGGCGCTTCACTATCAAGAGGGGAAAGTCTGGGGGCGGCCTGCGAGCCGGTGCTCGCGGCGCGGCGGCCCGCGAGCGGGGCTCGTGGTGCCGGGACGGTTTGTAACGACCGTCGGGCCGGGGTCATTCCCGGGGCGGCCCGCGAGTGGGGCTCGTGGCGCCGGGAGCGTGTGTAACGACCGCCGGGCCGGGGTCATTCCCGGGCCCTCACCGGCGCCAAATAGCGGACCCGGGGGCGAGCCCACGGTCGTTCCGGGGGTCTGCAACGACCCGGCCCGGCCGGCCATTCCCCCGCCGGTTGAGCGGGCGGGGCGGCTGGCCGTGGTCCTGCGATCGTCAGGGTATGTAACGACCCCCGGCCCGCCACGATTCCAGCCCACGGATGCACCCGGTCACACCCCAACAACCCCCAGAAACGGACATCCCACCCAACCGGGCACGACCCCGACCGGTCACACCGGACAGCCGGGCTGATCGACTCCAGATCGGTGATACCGCGGCATCCGGCCAGCCGGACACACCCACCTCGCCGACACCGTGCCGATCAGGGCAACCCGACCGGGCCGGTCACGTCGACCTGACCTGCCCGAACACGCCTCCGCCGGGACCAGGCCCGCGCGGACGTCCCCGGGCACGGCGACCTGGGCGGAACTGCGGGTGTGATCGACTCGGGATCCTGGATATCGGGGTGTCCCGGTCGTCCGGATGCCCCGGTTTTCCGACCACGCGAGTCGATCACGTCCCGTCGGAGGGATGACAGGGGGCTGGCGCCCGTCGGGAGATCCGACGGGCGCCAGCCTGAGGTGCGCTCCGGGCATTGCCCGGTTGGTGGTGCGGCGATCAGTGCGCGGCTCCGCCGAAGCGCTGGCGGCGACGCCAGGCCAGGGTCAGCAGCAGCATGATCGCGCCAGCGCCGACGAGGCCGCCGCCGAGCTTCATGGGCGTACCGATGCTGTCACCGGTGACGGGCAGCGGCTGCTTCTTGTCCAGCACCCGCAGCTCGGCGGTGGCGGTCCGGCCGGACTTCCGGCCGGTGGCGGTGAAGGTCAGCAGACCGGTCACCGACGGCTTGTAGCTCTTGGTGAAGTGGCCCTGGGCGTCGGTGAACGCCGTGAACTGCAGCGGCGCGCTCGCCTGGTACGCCACCGGCGCCATGGCCACGGTGGTGCCGTCGCTGCGGCGGACCGGCGCCCTGCCGGGTGCCGGGGCTGCCAGCGGGGTGAAGGTCACCGTGTGGTCGACGGTCTCGTTGGGGCCGAAGTTGGTGCCGGTCAGGATGACCGTCTCGCCGAGGAAGATCGTCGGCCGGTTGACGGTCAGGGACGCGGCGGTCGGCGGGTACGGCGGCGGCTGAGTCGGATCCGTGGTCGCGCTGGGCGTCGGCTGCGGCTGTGCCGCCCCCGCTGCCGTCGGCACGGCCACCACGGCCAGGCCGACCGTGAGCGCCATGATGATGCGGGATAGCCGCATGATTGGTTCCCTCCTACTGGTCACAGCTTGGTGCGGAATGAACTTGGGTGGTCCACGGGCTGGCGGTGGGGGTCAGCCACAGCTCGGCCTGCCCGACGTCGGTCTTGGCCGTCAGGACGGTGACCTCCAGCGCCCTCTCGACGCCGGGGCCGATGTCGACGTTGGCCGTCGCCACCTGGCGGCGGCGTTCGGTGCCGCTGCCCAGTGCCGTCTCAGCCCCGTCGAGCCGGGCGTCGAGCACGGAGCCGCCAGCCGGGCTGTAGATCGACACCAGCGTGCGGACGGTGTACGGATCGCCAGCCAGACCGAGGCCAAGGATCGATTTGCTGAGCCCTGACTTCGGCGCCGTCGAGCGCAGGGTCACCCGCAGCCGGAGCTCGCGGCGGCCGTCGGGCCGGCATTCGCCGACCGTGAGGCTCGCCGTTGGCCGCAGGTAGTAGCCGAGCTTCGCGCCGCTGCCGTCGTTGAGGAACACGCCGACAGTCGGCACGGTGTCCTGTTCCGGGAGCGTCCCGGCCATCCGGCTGTCGCCGAATGTCCGCTGTTCTTCCGGATGAGCACTCCAGAACAATATCCGGCGTTCCGTGATAGCACGGTCGAATGCGGACAACAACACCCGTGGGTTGACATTCTTCTTGAAGAAGGCGTCAAACACCGCGGCGGCCGACGACGCGAAGTAGGCGTCCTGCTCCGTGGTGCCCAGCCGCTGGTAGGTCTCGTTGAGCAGGGTCTGCACGACCTTCTCGCTGGCCAGCGGCACTCCACCGGGCACCAGCACCGGGCCGGTCGCCTTCAGCAGGTAGGACAGCACCACCGGGTCGACGGCGAGAACGCCATCGACGGTGGTCCCGGTCTTGCGCCGGAACATCTCCCGGTACAGGGCGGCGGCGGTCGGGAAGTGCGGGGTGAGGTTCACGTCGGCGGGGTAGATGCCCGGCAGGTCGGTCCAGACCGCTCGGGTCTCGGCGGGCAGCTTCAACGCGGGAGTGAACCGGCCGAGGGACGCGCTACTGCCCTGCGCGCCCATCCGAACCCGTCCGTTCTCGGCCTCGATCATCGCGTACGCGCCGAACATGCCGCCGGTGGCACGCAGCTCGGCCAGGTTCTGCGAGACGAGCAGGTAACGCCGCGAGCCATTCGCACCGAGCAGCGGCGGCAGCAGCCGTGCGCCCTGGTCGGCCGCAGCGGTGAGACTGGCCAGCCGGTCGATCTCGCCACGTAAATCGGTCAGCGCCTGGCGCACCTGGTTGACCAGCCGGTCGACGGGCACCTCGCTCAGGTCACGGCGGGTGGCCTGCACCGCGTCGTTCGCCCGGGTCAGCTCTGCGGAGACCGAGCTGAGCCGGGCCAGGTCCAACCGACCCTCGGCCGGCACCAGGCTGGTCAGGTCCGTCCGCAGCAGGGTCGGGAACGCCCGCCGGGCCAGGTCGTCGATGGCGATGGCGATCAGCCGGACCGCGTCGAGGTCGTCGCCGGCGATCGGGGTACGCCGACCGACCTTCCAGCTCGGGTCGGAGGTGGCGGCTCGGGCCGCGCCGGACTGCTCCTGCAGAGCGGAGAGAGTCCGCAGAGCACGGTCGGTGTCCCCGCCGACCACCTGTGTGCTCAGCTCCCGGGCCAGGCCGGCGGCGTTGAGCAGGTGCGCGCGCGCCTGCCAGCCCCGCAAGCCGATCCATCCGCCACTGGCGAGCAGCAGTGATCCGACCACCAGGGCACCGAGCAGGGCCCGTCGCAGCCGTGCGCGTCGGCGACGCCGGGATCGGCTTCGCCGTCGACGCGGCCGTTCGCTCTCCGTCACACCACACTCCCGTTTGCCGGAATCGGACAGTCCGTTCGATTCCCTGACGTTCTTAGCACGTTGCAAGGGATCTCGTACGGTTATGGGCCTTCTCGTCCTTTACGCGAGGTTTCCTCGCGGCTCTGATGCACCCTGCGGGACCCGGCCGGCGGCCTCGTGCAGCAACCGCTCGATGCGGTCCACCCCGGCCGGCAACGACATCTCCCGCAGGTACGTCTGTCGGCCCCGGCGGCCCATCTCGGTGCGCGCCGGCGGCGGGATGGTGGCGGCCAACCAGAACCGGTCGGCCAGCGCGGCCCAGTCCTCGGGAGGGCACGACAACCCGGCTCGGGCGCGCTCGACCAGCTCGGCGGTGTCCCCGCCGGCCGACGCCACCACCGGCGCGGCGCAGGAGAGCGCGGCCTGCAGCTTGCCGGGCACCATGCCCCGAAGTTCCGGCAGGTCGCGCAGCATGATCAGCTGGTAGTCGGCGGCGGCGTACAGCTCGGGCATGTCGACCGGCGACCGCCGCTGAAGGAAGCGGACGTTCTCCGCCTTCAGCTCGGCGGCGAGCCCCCGCACCCGCTGCTCATCCGCGCCCGACCCGACCAGGACCAGATCCATGGTGCGGTCCAACGCCGCGGCGGCCCGTACCGCCGTCTCCAGCCCCTGGCGGGCGCCGATGGTCCCGGCGTGCATGACCACGCACCGGCGATCCCGGCGGACCATCTGCCGAGCCGCCGCGCCGGGTGTCGCCGGGTAGAAGATGCGCTCGTCGGTCCAGTTCAGCACCAGCTGGACCCGGGCCGGGTCGGCCCCGGCGGCGACCACCAGGTCCCGCATCGACGGTGCGGCCACCGCGACCCGCGCGGCCGTCCGGTAGATGCGGGTCATCGCGGCGCCCATCCGTGCCGACCAGCGGCCGTCGCCGTCCGCGTCCGCGCCGTCGCGTGCCCAGACATCCTGTACGTGCAACACGGCCGGCACCTTCGGAAGCAGCCGGAACAGAGCGGCGGTGGCGAACGTGGTGGCCGGCAGCTGAAAGACGTAGAGCGCGTCCACGTCGCCGAGGAACCGACGCGCCGCCAGCGACGCGCTGCCCGCGAACGACAGGTAGCTGACCATCCGCCCGTACGTGGAGGTGGCCCCGCCGGAGTAGCGCGGCACCCGCCGGACCGCCAGCCGTTGGCTGTGCGTCTCGTGGTGCCAGCGCTGCCGCCACCCTGGATAGACGTGGCCGCCGGGGTAGTCCGGGAAGCCGGTGAGCACGCGGACCTCGTGCCCGCGCGCGGCCAGCTCCTCCGCGAGGCTGCCGGGGATGAAGGCGGGCTCGGGTGGAAAGTGGTACGACAGGATGCCGATCTTCACCGGGGCACCGCCGAGGACCACGGATCGGCCTCGGCCGGCGCGGCAGCACGTCCGGCGGGTGGTCGGCCCGCGTACGATGCCGACATCCCCTCCCCGCGCGGCCAGCGGCGTCGACGCACCACCCTCGGGGTGTGGCGACCCGTGTCCGCACCCACGAGAGGGCTCCCGATGGCCGACCGCGTGTTGTTCGTCTGCCACGCCAACCTGTGCCGCTCGCCGATGGCCGAGTACCTGGCCCGCCGGTTGCTGGCCGACCGGCCCGTGCTGGTGTCCAGCGCCGGCACCGACGCGATGGACGGGATGGCGATGCACCCGTACGCGGCCCAGGTCGCGGCCGAGGGCGGCGGCGACCCGGCGGCCTTCGCCAGCCGGACGCTGCGTCCCGAACACCTCGCCGACGCGACGCTCGTGCTGACCGCGACACGGCGGCAGCGTTCGATCTGCACCGCGCTGGCGCCCGGCGCGCTGCACCGGACGTTCACCCTGCGCCAGTTCGGCCGACTGGCGGCGGCGGCCGAGCCGCCCGCCGAGTCGCGCGACGACCCGCTGCGGGCCGCCATCGCCGCCGCCGCCCACGCCAGGGGACGGTTGCAACCCGCCGCCCCGGACGCGGACGACCTGCGGGACCCGATCGGCGGGACCGCCGCCGACTTCCGTCGCTGCGCTGAGGAGATCGAACGCTCGCTACGACCCCTCGCCGCGCTCATCGGGGCAACCGGGTGAGTTCCTGGGTGCGGTCGCTGACGCCGTTGACGCCGGCGCCCTCGCTGTGCCGGGCTGCGGTGGCCCGGTCGGTCGGCACCGACGGCGTGGCCGACGAGGTGGCCACCCGGTAAGCCTCGTACTGGTACGCCTCGGCCTTGGCCACCTTGGCCATGTTCAGCACGCAGCCGAGCAACCGCACCGAGACCGAGTGCAGCGAGCGGGCCGCCGCGGCCACCTGGGTGCGCGACGTACGGCCCTGCTGACTCACCAGCAGCGCGCCGTCGGCCTGGACGGCCACCACGACACCGTCGGTCACCGCGAGCAGCGGCGCGGTGTCGATGATCACGATGTCCGTGGACTCGCGCAGCGCGAGCAGCAGGTCCGCCATCGCCTTGGAGCCGAGCAGTTCGCTCGGGTTCGGCGGCGCGGAGCCGCTGGGCAGCACCAGCAGGGACTTGTCGCCCCAGCGCTGCACCACGTCACCGACCTGGACGTCGCCGACCAGCACGTCGGTGAGACCAACGCCCGCGTCCAGGCCCAGGTACTCGTCGACCTTCGGGCGGCGCAGGTCCGCGTCGACCAGCAGCACCCGCCAGCCCGCCTCGGCCAGGGCGATGGCCAGGTTGCAGGAGAGCGTCGTCTTACCCTCGCCCTGCAGGGCGCTGGTCACGGCGATGACCCGGGCCGGCTCGTGCACGTCCACGAAGCGCAGGTTGGTCCGCAGCTTGCGGACCGCCTCCGCGCGCGCCGACGTCGCGGCTTCGCCGACGATCAGCGGAGCGGTGCGGGCGGCGCTCTCGAACGGAATCTCACCGAGCAGTGGGCTTCCGGTGGCGCGTTGCAGGCCCGCGGCGTCGCGCAGGCGGACGTCGGCGACGCCGCGCAGGATCGCCAGGCCGACACCGAGCGCCAGACCGACCAGACCGCCGAGCGTGAGGTTGCGGACCGGCTGCGGCGAGACGGGGCTGGCGCTGACCCGTGGGCCGCTGACCACCTCGATCTTGATCGGCGCCTTGCCCTCGGGCGGCGTCTCGACCTTCTGCACGAGCTCGACGAACTTTGCCGCGAGGGTTTCGGTCACCCGCATCGCCCGCGCCTGGTCGGTGTCGGTGACGGAGGCGCGCAGCAGCACGGTGCCCGTCTCCGTGGAGGTGGTCACCCGGCGCTGCACCTCGTCCGCGGTGAGCCCGACCGGGGTCTCGGCCACCACGCTCTGCGCCAGGCGATCGCTGCTGAGCAGGTCGGCGTACGACTTGACCCGCTGCTGAAGGAACAGACCACCCTGGTAGGCGTCGCTGACGCCCTGGTTGGGGGTGGTGACGAAGAAGGTCACCGAAGCGACGTACCGGGGCTGGGCCCGTACGGTCAGAAACGCCGAGACGCCCAGGGCCACCATGACGGTGACCAGCACGACCCACCAGTGCCGACGCACGTGGCGCAATTGGCGGAGCAGGTCCATCAGGAGTGCCTCCGTGCGGGTCCGGTTACGCCAAAGAACTTCACGAAAACCCCCAAGGTCGTCTGCCAACTCGTGAAACCATTAAAGCCCCTCATAGGGCTTATGTCCGGAGTTATGCATTTTCGAGGCGAACAAGTGCGCCCACATGACCAACCCGACAAAGGGTCATTCGGCAGCGGCGACATCCGGGAAAAGTCCACGGCCGATCTCTGGCCGCCCCCTCCCGGACGCCGCGTGATCGCCCGCACCCCACCATCGCAGGCGCACTGCTGCCCCTCGCGCTGATCGGGGCGAGGACGCCGTGGGGGGCGAGTCGTACACCCGGGGCGCCCTGGCCCGACGGCGAGCGCTGGTGCCTCGACCTGGGCCGCGCCAATCGGGGCTGCTGGCAGTCTTCGTTCTCGTGGCGGGCCTGGACCTCAAGCGCGAGGTCGTCGTCGGCGCGACCTGCGGGAGCCGCGCGGCGCGGCGCTTGCGGTGGTGGCCGCCCTCGGCGGGATGGCGCTGCCCGCGCCGATCTCCGCGGCGGTGGTCCAGACAGCGGGCGGGGAGGAGTTGCGCGGTCGGGCCATTCCGATTGCCACCGACATCGCCCGCACGCTGGCCGCGCTCACGGTGGTCAGCCCAGACCTGGCAGCGGCCGACAGGGGGTCACGGACGAGCTGCCCGAACGGCGCCGGCGGTCGGGCCTGACCCGAACGGCGTCGGCGGTCGCCCGTGCGGGCGACCGCCGTTATGCGTGACGCGTCAGCGGCGGCGCTCGCTGGGGCGACGCTCCTCGGTCTCGTCGGCCAGCGCGTCGGTCGTCGGCGCGGTGAGATCGTCGCCGGGCACCGCCACCTCCTCCGCGAGGTCCTGCTCGTCGGGCTTGCCGCCGGGCTGGGGCTCGGGAGCGGTGGCGCCGCCGGCGTAGCCGTACTCGTTCGGTTCGTCGTGCCGGCTCATGTGGTTATCCTCCCGCTTTTCCCTGTTTCGCTGCTACTGCCCACGGTAAGTGGTGATCGTCCTCGGCGCAGCGCGGCGGGGATTGTCGGCGCGACCACGGCGGCGCGAGACTCAACGCCGCCGCGAGTAGTTGGCGCAGCGCGACGATCGCCGCCGCGGTGGCCAGGCCACCCCACTGCGGATCACCGGCCAGGCGGAGCAGGCCGGCCGCCGTGAGCAGGTCCAACAGCACCCGGACCGCGACCCGGACGGCACCGGTGCACAGGGCCGTGACCACACCGGCGACCAGGGCCAGCGCGGTCACCACCTCGACCAGCGCACCGCTCACGGCCGCCGCTGCCCGCCGGTGACCTGCCGCTGCTCCTGCCGGATCTCCCGGCCCAGGAAGTAGTTCAGCGCCGTCCGGATCGTGGCGATCGCCGCCAGCTGGCCGATCTGGGTGAACGACGGTGACACCGCGGTGCGCAGGACGTCGGCGGCCAGCTGGAACTCCAGACCGAGGGTCAGAAACCGGCCCAGGGACAGTCGGATCGGAGTGAAGACGGCGGCGGTGCGGTGTCGCAGCCCTTCGACCGCGAACCGCACCGCCGCCCAGACGGCACCCACGAAGATCACCAGGGCCCCGGCCACCTCCACCACGGCGACCAGCACCTCGTCGCCGTGGCGCAGCAGCTCCGCCGGCTCCACCCGGAGCCGTTACCCACCAGCGGGGCGGCTAGTCGGTGCTCAGGTCAGCTCATTGACGGCCTCCAGGATCAGCCAGAGGCCACTGATGGCGAAGAGCACCGCGGCACCGTACTTGATGGTCTTCTCCGGCAGGCGGCGACCGAGCATCCGACCGACCAGGATGGCCAGCGCGTCCGCGGCGACCATGCCGATCGTGGAGCCGAGCCAGGTGCCGAACCAGCCGTACTTGGTGGCCAGGGTGATCGTCGCGAGCATCGTCTTGTCGCCCAGCTCAGCCAGGAAGAACGCCACCGACACCGCCACGATCGCGGTCTTGCTGGTCTTCTCGGCCTTGCGCTTCTCCTCCTCGGTGAGCGTGTCACCGCGCAGGGTCCACGCGCCGAAGCCGAGGAACGCCACACCGGCCACCAGGGAGATCCACTCGGTGGGCAGCACGGCGCCGAGGCCCGAACCGATGGCGACCGACGCCAGGTGCACCACCGCCGTGGCGACGGTGATGCCGATCAGCACCGGAATCGGTTTGAACCGCGTAGCGAACGTCAGCGCCATCAGCTGGGACTTGTCTCCCAGCTCGGCCACGAAAATGACACCGAAGCTGATGACCAGCGCGGCGAGGAATCCCTCCATGACATCCTTCCCGTTCACGCCGGGAGGAGGTACGGGGCGCCCTCGACCCGGCTGCAACAGCCTGAGTCGAAGGTCTCGCCCGCCCCGGAGACCGGGGCCGCGTGGCCGGGTGCGGAACGCACCAGTATGTCGACCACGACATTGAGGGCTACTCCCCTTCGCGCGACCAGCCTAACCGATCACCGAGCGGCTCGGACGCCGTGGGTGAACAGCCTCACCGTGCCCGGGCCGGAAGTCGTGGTGAACAGCCTCACCGCGCCCGGGCCAACGTCACCCCGAAGAGCCCGTCCGGGTCGGTCCAGAAGTTCGTCGCAGCGAAGCCCGCGTCGCGCAGCTCGGCGGCCACCCGCTCCGGGCGGAACTTCGCCGACACCTCCGTCCGCAGCTCCTCCCCCGCGGCGAACTGGACCGTCAGGTCCAGCACCCGGACCCGCATCGGGCGCGTCGCCCGCAGCCGCATCTCGATCCACTCGTGGTCGGCATCCCAGCGGGCGACGTGCTCGAACGCCTCCGGGTCGAAGTCGGCGCCCAACTCCCGGTTGATCACGTACAGCACGTTGCGGTTGAACTCGGCCGTGACCCCGGCCGCGTCGTCGTACGCGGGCACGATGACCGACGGGTCCTTCACGAGGTCGGTGCCGAGCAGCAGCCAGTCGCCGACCTCCAGCGCGGCGCGCATCGCGGCCAGGAAGTCGGCCCGCTCGGCCGGCAGCAGGTTGCCGATCGTGCCGCCCAGGAACACCACCAACCGCCGACCGCCGGTGGGCAGCCGGTCGAGTTGGCGGGTGAAGTCCCCCACGATGCCCCGGACCCGCAGCCCCGGATAGTCGGCGGCGATCTGCGCGGTCGACCCCAGCAGGGCACTGACCGACACGTCCAACGGGACGAACGTGCCCAGGCCGCCCCGACGGGTGAACGCGTCCAGCAGCAGCAGGGTCTTCTCCGACGAGCCGGAGCCCAGCTCGATCAGGGTCTTGGCACCGGTCAGCGCCGCCACGTCCGGTGCGTGCTCGGCCAGCACCGCCCGCTCCGCCCGGGTCGGGTAGTACTCGGGCAGCCGGGTGATCTCCTCGAACAGCTCGCTGCCCCGCGAGTCGTAGAACCACTTCGGCGGCAGCCACTTCGGCTCGGCGGTCAACCCGGCCCGGACGTCCTGACGCAGACCACGCTCCAGGTCCTGCGGCTCAAGGTAGATCTCCAACGGTTCCGCGGTCATCGGTCCTGCCTCTCTGCTCAGTCACACACCTCGCGTGCCCGACCGGTGCGGCTCACCCGGTCGGCAGTGGGCACATCCGCACCTCGTCCACGGTGGCCGTGACCAGGTGCCCCTCCGGCACCGGCCGCCATCCGGGGTCGTCATCGTGTGGCTCGGAGGCCAGCAGCACCGAGCCCGCCGCCGCACGCACCGACAGCGCGTGGCCGGACGTGGTGCCCACCACCCGCCGCCCGTCGGTGAGCAGCACGTTCAGCCGCGACCCCGGAGCGGCCACGGCGACCTCGGCCACCGTCCGGGCCACCGCCTCCGCCGGGTCGTCACCGGCGCGCAGCCGGTGCCGCACCAGCGCCCACAGCAGGGCCGAGTCGGTGGCCGCGTCCAGGGTCAGCAGGTCACGCACCGGCAGGCCGGCGGCGAGCGACACCATCGCGTCCGGCCAGCCCCGGACCACACCGTTGTGGCTGAACAGCCACCGACCCTCGGCGAACGGCGCGGCGGCGCCGTCGAGCACCGCCATCCCGACGGTGGCCGAGCGGACCGCGGCCAGCACAGCGCCGGCGCGGGTCACCGCAGCCAGCTCGGCGATCGTCGGATCGCTCCAGATCGGCTGGGCACGCCGGTAACGCACCGGCTCGCCGTCGCTCGGATACCAGCCGACGCCGAACCCGTCGGCGTTGATCGTGCCGCCGCCGCGCATGTCGCGAGGCGCCCAGGACTGGCGTACGAGTGCGTGCGCCGGCGCGAAGAGCAACTCGGCCAGCGTGACCGGCGGCCCCAGATAGGCCAGGTGACGGCACATCAGCGCAATCCGGCCGCCGCCGCGCCGGCCCGGTGCGGCATCACCGGCGCGACTCGTCCGGTGCGGCGTCCCGGGCGCAGCGGAAGCCGCTGAAGATCTGCCGCCGGATCGGATAGTCCCAGTTGCGGAACGTCCCCCGGCAGGCCGACCGGTCCGTGCCGAACGAGCCGCCGCGCAGCACCCGGTAGTCGTCGCCGAAGAAGACCTCCGAGTATTCGCGGTAGGGGAACGCGGTGAAGCCGGGATGCCCGCGAAAGGTGGTCGACGTCCACTCCCAGACGTCCCCGATGAGCTGGTGCACGCCCAGCGGCGACGCGCCGGCCGGGTACGCGCCCACCGGCGCCGGCCGCAGGTGACGTTGGTCGAGGTTCGCGTGCGCCTCGGTCGGGTCCCCGTCGCCCCACGGGTAGCGGCGCGACCGCCCGGTCGCCGGGTCCCACCGGGCGGCCTTCTCCCACTCCGCCTCGGTCGGCAGACGCTTACCGGCCCACGCGGCGTACGCCTGCGCCTCGTGGAAGCACACGTGCACCACCGGCTCGTCGGCGCGCACCGGATCCCACCGGCCGAAACGCCGGTACGCCCAGCCGTCGCCGTCGCGACGCCAGTGCATCGGCGCGACGAGCTGCTCGGAAACCCGGTGCTCCCAACCCGCCGCGCTCCACCAGCGCGGGTCGTCGTAGCCGCCGTCGGCGATGAACGCCTCGTACTCGCCGTTGGTGACCGGCGCGGCGTCGATGACGTACGCGGGCAGGTCGACGCGGTGCGCGGGACGTTCGTTGTCCAGGGCCCAGGGGTCGGTGTCGGTGCCCATCGTGAACTCCCCGGCCGGCACCAGCACCTCACCGCCGACGCGGGCGGTCGGCTCGGGTGGTGGCGGGGCGTGCAGGACCGCCGCGCCCGCGCGCAGCTGGTGGGTCGCGAGCATCGTCTCGTCGTGCTGCTGCTCGTGCTGGACGATCATGCCGAAGGCGAACCCGTCGGCGACCAGCGGCCGATCGGTGAAGCTCACGGCGTCGAGCAGGTCGTGCACCTTGTCCCGGACCGTGCCCAGGTAGGCACGCGCCTCCGCCGGTGGCAGCAGCGGCAGCGCGGGCCGGTCACGGCGGGGCTGCTTGAACGCGTCGTACAGCTCGTCGATGTCGCAGCGGACCGGCTCGCGGCCACCCACATCACGGACCAGCCAGAGTTCCTCCTGGTTGCCGACGTGCGCCAGATCCCAGACCAACGGCGACATCAACGGAGAGTGCTGGCGCATCAGGTCGGCGTCGTCGACCGCCTCGGTCAACAGGGCGGTACGGGACCGGGCGCGCGCCAACTCCGCCGCGATCCGCCCCCGCAACCGCTCCCCCTCGGAATGGTCCGTCGTGCCCACACTCACCATCTCGCCGTTCACCGGTCTCCCCTCCGTTCGCGACTGCGGGGCTCGCAACCCCGGCTCACTCCTCGCGCTCACCGGTCCGCCAACGTTCGCGACTGCGGGGCTCGCAACCCCGGCTCACTCCTCGCGCTCACCGGTCTCCCCTCTGTGCGGCGGCCAGCCGCCGTCGTACGCCTCGTTGGACCTCGTCGTGGGTGCCGGCCGGCAGCTCCAGCTGGGGCAGTGTGGCCAGGGCCAGGTCGAGCAGCGCGGCCGCGGCGGCGGCCAGCGTCGGGTCGGACAGGCCGTGCCGCGCGGCCGCCGACCAGCGGTGCGCCACCGGCGCGCCGATCGTGTACGCCGCGCGCACGGTGCCCGCGTCGGTGAACAGCGCGCTCAGCACCGCCAGCGGGAGACGCCAGTCCCGGTCGGGCTGGGCGTCGAGATAGCGCAGTTCCAGGTAGCCGCGCGGGCGCACGGGTGGAAAAAGGGTGCTGACGTGGTAGTCAAGATCGTCGGTGGTGGGCGGACGGGGCAGCGCGCCGTCGAGCCAGTCGGCGAAGGTGACACCCGGCGGCGGGGCCCAGTCCGGGCCGCGTCGGCGCAGGCAGAGCAGCGGCGCGGCAAGCACGTACCGGATCCAGGTGGTCGTCGGATCCTCGTCGGCGTTGCCGGGCACCCACACCGGGCGGGTGCGGGCCGGGTCGATGGCCAGCCAGGCGGCCATACGCGCGGACGCCCAACCGGTGCGCCGCCCGGCGTGCCGGCTGGCCGAGGCGAACGCCGCGAGCAACGGCGGCCCGACCGCGTGGGCCGTCGCCCAGCGCGCCGCGACCTGGTCCGGCTCGCCGATGTCGAGGCAGACCTGCAGACCGGCGGTGCTGTACATCATCGTCCGGCCGGCCGGACCCCGCCGGTCGAAGGCGCGACGCATGGCGCGGTAGCGGGGAGTGTCCACCACTGGGCGGGGCCGACGGTGCGGGTCGATTCCGCTGCGGCCGAGGGTCAGCCCGGCGGCGGCCAGCAGGCCGGTGACCTGGGCGATGTCGGCCTCGGTGGCCTGGATCAGCGCGCCGGTCGAAGAGCGCGGCGGGGTGGAGATCTCCAACTGGCCGCCCGGTTCGAGGGTCACCGTGCCGCCGTGTCGCAGCGGCTCGGCGGGGCTCGTGGGGTCCAGCGTGACGGGGCTGTGGCGCCCCAGCGCCGCCCGCAGCCGCACCGGGTCGACCGGTCGGGCAGGGTCGGCGGCGTCGTGCACGGTCCATTCCAGTTCGACGCCGGTGTATGTCGGGGGGCCGGTCTTGAAGCAGATGCGCGCGAGATGTCGGCCTGCGGCCGCGGACTCACGCAGGATCGCGCTGCGATCCAGCTCGGGCGACGTCACCATTGGTGCAGCCTCCTTCGTCGTGCGCCAACTCCGGAACACTTGTGCCACCGTAAACCAGGCCACCGACACTGTCGGCGGCGTCGACGGTGCCACCAACCCCTGTCTAACAGACGAATTTCCCGGTGCACGGCAGAACGAACGCGCCGGCCGGACGCTCAGTTCGCGGCCGACCCGGCCGGGTGGGAGGGCTTGGTCTTCGCCGATCCGGGCGGCGTCGCCGCCGAGGACGGTTCGGCGGGGGCAGACGACCGCGCCGGAGCCGACGGCTTCGCCTCGGGCACCAGTCGCTGGCAGTACTCCTCGACCGCGGCGACGCCACCGGCGGCCTCCACCAGCCGCTGGAAGGCCGGCGTCCGCAACTTCTTCTCCCGCTTCTCGGGCTTCCCTGCGCGCCAGGCCCGGCACAGCCCGTGCAGCTGACCGTTCGGCGCCGAACCGACGGTCGGAGTGCCGGTCGGGGACGGCGGGCCGGGCGACGCCGATCGGCTCGGCGCGGTCGGCGTGGTCGCCGCGGTCGCCGCGGGATCGCTGGCGGTCGGTGGCGCGCTGCTCGGCGCCGGCGGGACCGGGTCGGGTGCCCGGTCCAGGCCGGCCGCGGCGAACGCGGCGCCCGCGGTGGCGGTGGCGGCCAGCGCCCCGATCCAGGCCAACGCCCCGGTGGTGAGCCGACGGCTGCGTGGTCGTCGGGCCGCGGCGGGCTCCGGGGCGGCGGCCCGGGCGGCCCGGAACGCGGCCAGCGCGGCCTCCTCGCCCGCCAGCTCCCCCGGCCGGGCCGGGCCGGCGGCAGCGGCGAGCAGCCGCGCCAGCGGGTCGCCCGCCGCCTGCGAGGCGGCGGGCGCGCGGGACCGCTCGCCCGCGTCGAGGTCGAGGGCCGCGTCGACGTGAAGCGCCACGTCGGGGTAGACGGCCGTGTCGACGTGGAATGCCGCGTCGGAGTCGACGGCTGCGTCGAAGTCCGCAGACGTGCCAGCGCGGAGGGACGCCTCGGGGTAGACGGCCGCGTCGATGCGGGTGGCGTCGAGCAGCCGTTCGGTCTCGGCACGGCCGGCGTGCCGGTCCGGCCGGTACGGGTGCATCCGGAATCCCCTCACGTCAGCCGTCCGCCTGCTCGGCGTGTGACGTCCGCCGGGATCGGCTGGTGCGTCCGCGAGGTGGCGGAACCACCTCAGCGCCAACCGACGGTGCGACGCCGTCGGCGCCGAGGGCCGGCGCCGCAGTCGCGCCCGGCGCGTTCGGCACGGACACCCCGCCCGGCGCGTTCGGCACGGACACCCCGCCCGGCGCGTTCGGCACGAACACCCCGCCCGGCGCGTTCGGCACGGACACCCCGCGCGGCACGGCAGGCGCAGGCCGCGTGGTCGGCGCGGACACCCGGCCCGGCGCGCCGGGCGCCCCGGTCGTGACGACGCCGTCGGGTGGCGGTGCGGTCACCGTCTGCCGGTCCAACAGGGTGGCCAGCCGCCGCAGCCCACGGTGGGCGGCGGTCCGGACGGCCCCGGCCCGACGCCCCAGCACCCGACCGGCCGACTCCGCGTCCAACCCGATCACGGCCCGCAACAGCACCGCCTCGGCCTCGCGCGGCGGCAGCGTGGCGATCAGCGCCAGGGCGGCCTCGGTGCTGATCGTCTCGCCGGCCCGCTCGGCGGTGTCGCCGTCGCCGGCCAACTCGGTGAGCGCCTGCACCGGGACCGGCAGCGACGGTCGTCGACGCAGCCGACGCAGATGGTCCATGGCCCGGTTACGGGCGATGGTGACCGTCCAGGCGCGGAACTCACCGCCGGTGAAGTTGGGCAGGTCCCGGGAGATCTGCAACCACGTCTCCGACGCCACGTCCTCGGCGTCCGCGCCGACCAGGGCGGTCAGGTAGCGCAGCAGGCCCGGCTGCAGGCTGCGGTACAGGAAGCGGAAGGCGTCCTCGTCCCCGGCCTGCGCGGCGGTGACCGCCTCGGACAGCTCGCCGGTCATCCGCGGCTCACGGGTGGCTCGGGACGGCGGCCCGGCCCGACGCGCCACGCCTGCGTCCGCGCGCGAACCGTCGACCCCACCGGCTCCCGCACGCGCACCGCCCTCCACCGAATCCGCTTCGCGCCCGCGTCCGGGCCGGCCGGGGCGTCCGCACCGGCGCGATGGCTCTCGGCTCTCGACGCACGGCCGGCCGAGCGGCCCCGAGCCGGGCTAACGGTAAAAGGGGACCATCCGAGCGACAAGTCGGGATCGCGTCACGGAAGAGTGACAATTATCAAGCCGCCAGACCGGCGTGCCGCCGTAACAGGTGTGAACCGCAGGACGCTCGCCGGGCCGGTGGGCGGCCCGGGGCGGTGATCCGGCAAGCGTACGCCGGGATGTGTCGGGTTTTGTCACCCGCCGTCGTCGAGCCGTCACAGATCCGACCGCGTCCATAGAGGTCAGACCGGACGGACCGGCGGGTACGACCACGCGGCCGATCAACCGCAGCGCGCCGTTGCCCGCCACTCTGGGTACGGTAATGCTGTGTTGTCATCGGAGGTCGTGCTCAGCGGGCGGTACCGCCTGGACGAACGTGTCGCCACCGGCGGCATGGGCGACGTCTGGCGTGCCTCGGACCTGGTCCTCGGCCGACAGGTCGCGGTCAAGGTCCTGCTGCCGGCGCTGGTCTCCGATCCGGACTTCATCGCCCGTTTCCGGGCCGAGGCACGGATCATGGCGGCTCTGCGGCACCCCGGCATCGTGCAGGTGTACGACTGCGGCGAGGACGACCTGCCCGACGGCGGTCGGGCGGACTACCTGGTCATGGAGTTCGTCGAGGGTGAGCCGCTGTCCAAGCGGATCGAGGCGGCCGGCCGGCTCGACGTGGCCGAGACGATGTCGATCGTGGCCCAGGCGGCGCACGCGCTGAGCGCGGCGCACCGGGGCGGCATCGTGCACCGCGACGTCAAGCCCAGCAACCTGCTGGTCCAGGAGGACGGCACGGTCGTCCTCGTCGACTTCGGCGTCGCCCGTTCCACAAACGTGACCAGCATCACCAGCACCAACGCGGTGCCCGGCACCGCTCTCTACATGGCGCCCGAGCAGGCCGCCGGTCGTCCGGTCAGCGGTGCCACCGACATCTACGCGCTCGGCGCGGTCGCCTACTGCTGCCTCACCGGCGGTCCACCGTTCACCGGGGACAACCCCCTCCAGGTCGCCGTCCGGCACCTGGACGACGAGCCGCCGGAGCTGCCGCACGACATCCCGGAGGCGGTCCGCGCCCTGGTGTCGCGGGCCCTCGCCAAGGATCCGCTCGACCGCTTCACCAGCGGCTCGGCCATGGCCGAGGCCGCCCGCACCGCGGTCACCGGCGGCGAGCCGCCGACGGCGATGGCGGCGTCGGTTCCGCTGCGCGAGGCCGGACCGGGCACCCGCACCGACGTGCCGGTCGGCGCGGCGGTGGCGAGCACGGCGGATGCCGGGCGTCAGCGACGTCGCGGGCCACTGGTCGGCGCGGCGGCCGCGATGCTGGTCGCCCTGATCAGCCTCGGGGCGGCACTGGGTGCGGCGCGCAACACCGGCGACGACGAGCCGGCCGTCAACCTGCCGACGACCTCCGTGACGCAGGGGCCGACCCAGCAGGCGGAGCTGCCGGCGGCGAACGAGCAGAGCACGGACGACCCGGAGCGCCCGAACCGGCCGACCGTCCCGGACGCGACCGCGTCGGCGTCGGTCACCGCCACGCCGAGCGTGCAGCCCTCCCAGTCGTCCAGCCCGCCGTCGGCGACGCCGAGCGCGACCACCGCGCCCCCGCCCAGCGACCCGCCGAAGACCGACCCGCCGAAGACCGACCCGCCCGCGACCGACCCGCCCCCCACCACGGCGCCGCCGACCGGCCCGGAGGACCCGGTGGGCGGCTGACCAGCCGTCCCACCAGCACCGATATCCCCAAAACGGACTTACGTCGCCGAAGACCCCTCTAGGCTCTCCGCAGGTCATTTCCACCATCTGCCGCGGGAGCCCGGGTGAGCGCTGAGAAGCTGGTCGTGATCGGCCAGGGGTACGTCGGACTGCCGCTGGCCATGCGCGCCGTCGAGGCGGGCCTGGACGTCGTCGGCCTCGACGTCGACGCCGACCGGGTGAAGCGGCTCGCGTCCGGTGAGTCCTTCGTCGAGGACATCCCCACCGACCGGCTGGGCCGCGCGCTGGGCAGCGGTCGGTACCGCCCCAGCACGGAGTACACCGACGCCGAGGGTTTCGACATCTGCGTCATCACCGTGCCCACCCCGCTGCGCGACGGCACCCCGGACCTGAGCTTCGTCGAGCAGGCCGGCGTCGGCATCGGCCCGTACGTGCGGCCGGGCTGCACGGTGATCCTGGAGTCGACCACCTATCCGGGCACCACCGAGGAGCTGCTCCGACCGCTGCTGGAGTCGGCCAGCGGGCTGACCAGCCCCGGTGACTTCCACCTCGGCTACAGCCCCGAGCGGATCGACCCGGGCAACCCGACCTGGCGACTGGAGAACACCCCGAAGGTGGTCTCCGGTGTCGACGCGGTGTCGTTGGCCCGGGTGCAGGGGTTCTACCAGCGCCTCGTGGAGCGCACCGTCGCGGTGGACTCCACGAGGGTCGCCGAGCTGACCAAGCTGATCGAGAACACGTTCCGCCAGGTCAACATCGCGCTGATCAACGAGCTGACCATGCTCTCGCACCACCTGGACATCGACGTCTGGCAGGCGATCGACGCCGCCGAGACCAAGCCGTTCGGGTTCCTGCCGTTCCGGCCCGGCCCCGGTGTCGGCGGGCACTGCCTGCCGATCGACCCGTGCTACCTGTCCTGGCAGGTCAAACGGCGCCTCGGCCGGCAGTTCCGGTTCATCGAGCTGGCCAACGACGTCAACCACGAGATGCCCGAGCACGTCGCGCAGCGGATCATGGCGGGACTGAACCGGGCTGGCCGGGCGGTGAGCGGCGCCCGACTGCTGCTGCTCGGGCTCGCGTACAAGAAGAACACCGGCGACATGCGGGACTCCCCCGCCGTCGACGTGGCCCGCCGGTTGCAGGCCCTCGGCGCCGAGGTCTACGCGGTGGAGCCGTACGCGGAGGCCCACCACATTCCCGCCGGGGTCACCATCGTCGAGCTCACCGAGCGGGAGGTGCGGGCCGCGGACGCGGTGGTGGTTGTCACCGACCACGACAGCTTCGACTACGACCTGGTGGTCCGGCACGCCCGCTACGTCTTCGACACCCGCAACCGGTGCGTCGGCGAGATGGTCGAGCGCCTCTAGACCCGGCACCGCTGGCCGGTCCCGCCGCCGGGGAAGACGGCGGGACCGGCCGGCGGATGTCCCCGCCCGAAGGCCGCGGGACGGAGACGGCCGAGATCACTGGTCGGCGAGCGCCTCGACGACGGGCCGCGACAGCGCCCGACGGGCCGGCAGCACCGACGCCAGCAGGGCGGCCAGCACTGCCACGCCGAGGATCAGCCCGAGCTGACCGAGCGGCAGCACCACGTGGAAGTCACCGCCGAGACGGGCCAGCAGCGCCATCGCGGCGGCGCTGACACCGGTGCCCAGCCCGATGCCGAGCACCGCGCCGACCAGCGCCATCAGGACCGCCTCCGCCGCGAGCATGGCCCGCATCCGGGCCCGGGTCAGCCCGACCGCCCGCAGCACCGCGTTCTCCCGGGTGCGCTCGACCACCGACAGGCTCAGCGTGTTCGCCACGCCGACCAGCGCGATCACCACGGCCAGGCCGAGCAGCGCGGTGACGAAGGCCAACAACATGTCCACCGTGCCGGTGAGCATCTTCTTGTACGCGCCCTGGTCCATCAGGTTCACCGTCGGATAGCGGGCCAGCACCGCCTCGATCGCGTCGCGGGCCTCTTCGGCGCTCACGCCGCTGGCGGGGTCGATCTCGGCCAGGAAGCCCCGCTCGCGGGGAAAGAGCGCGGCGAAGTCCGCGTCGTCCACCTCGATGACATGCCCCTCGGGCGCCGCGCTGGCGACCATGGCCGGCGCGTCGTCGGCGACCACCGCTGCCACCCGGAACGGCCGCCCCGCGACGGTGACGGCGGAGCCGACCTGCCAGCCGCGCGCCTGCGCCAACTCCCGGTGCACCAGGACCTGCCCCGGCCCGAGCCGCCCGACGTCGCCGGCCAGCACCCCGGTCAGCGTCCGCCCCACCAGCGCCGGGTGGGCGGCGCGGACCTCGATGTCGCCGGTGACGGTGCTGCGCTGCTCGTGCACCACGCCCAGCTCGGGGCGCGCGGCCAGCTCACCGGCGAGCGCGGCGGGCAGGTTCTGGCCGATGCCGCTGACCACGAAGTCCGTCCCGATCTCGGCGTCGACGCTGCGTTCGATGCCGTCCTTGGTGCTGCGCGCGCCGACCACGAACGCCGACACCAGTCCGATCCCGATCACCAGGGCGGTCGCCGTGGCGGCGATCCGGCGCGGATTGCGCACGGCGTTGGCCACCGCGAGGCCCACGGTCATGCCGAACAGCCGCCGGGCCGGCCAGCCGATCACCCGGATCAGCGCCGGGACGAGCACCGGCCCGAACAGGACGATCCCGAAGAACGCCAACACGCCGCCGACGGCCACGAGCAGCACCTGACCGGCGCTGGCAGCGCCAGCGAGGGCCGCGACGCCGGCACCGAGCACCACCGCACCGAAGATCAGGCGCAGCCGACCGGCACCCCGACTCGGCTGCACCGCGGCGTCGGTGAGCGCGGCCACCGGGGCGACAGTGGTCCCCCGCCAGGCGGGCAGCAGGGCGGACGCCACGGTGAGCGCGGTGCCGAGCAGCAGACTGGTCAGCACGGTCGAGCCGGCGACGGTCAGCCCACCGGAGACCGGCACGTCCAGCCGGGTCATCAGCAGCCGCATACCGGCGGCGAGAGCCACCCCGAGCAGCACCCCGAGCACGGACGCGACGAACCCGACCAGCGCCGACTCCAGCAGGGCGGCCCGGAAGACCTGCCCCCGGGTCGCGCCCACCAGGCGCAGCAGCGCGGTCCGCCGGGTGCGCTGCGCCAGCACGATCGCAAAGGTGTTGGCGATCACGAAGCCGGCCACCACCACCGCGACCCCGACGAAGATGAGCAGCAGCATCATGAACTGGTTCAGGTCCCGAACCGCGTCGTCGACGGCCTCGTCGAGGATCTGCTGACGGCCCTTCACGCTGGCGTCGGCACCCCCGACGACCGCGCGCAGCCGGTCGGCCAGCACCGTCTCGGACGTTCCCGGCCGCGCCGCCACCATGATCCGGCCATAGCCGCGCGCACCGCTGACCGCGAGCGCGTCCGGGCCGACCAGGCCGATGAACGGCCCGCCGACGTCACGCACGCTGCCCGCCACGTCGACCGTACCGACCAGGGTGTACGGGCGGGCCGCGCCGCCGGTGCCGCCGATCTGGACCGGGGCGCCGAGGGTGAAGCCCTCCTCGGCCACGGTGGGCGCGTCGAGCACCACCTCGCCCGCGCGGTCGGGCAGGCGGCCGGACACCACGTCGTACGAGCGCAGGGCGGCCTCGGTGGGGATGGCGGCGAGCACGGCGTAGCCGAGCACCGGCCGGCCGTCGGCGCCGAGAAGTCCTCCGGCCCCGGCCAGCTCCCCGGCCGCGGCGGCCACGCCGTCGACGGCGCGGACCCTGTCGACCAGGCTCGCCGGCAGCGCCTTGTCGCCGCTCGGGTAGACGCCGAGGTCGGTGTGCCGGTCGAAGGTCCCGGCCCGCTCGTACGCGCCGGCGCGCATCCCGTCGACGAAGATCAGCGTGCCGGCGATGAACGCGACGCCGAGCACGACGGCCAGCGCGGAGAGCAGCATGCGCAGCGCCTCGGCGCGCAGCGAGCGCAGGGTCAATCGGATCATGTGCGGGCTCCCGGTGCAGGCGCGGATCGGACCCCTCCGACGCTATGGCCGGTCCGATCCGATCGATCTCCACCTGCGCGCTCGACCCGCGTACGCCCGAGGTAGCGCCCGGCCCGCCGGCCGTACGACCCGGGTCGTACGGCGGGTCACCGGCCGGGCGTGACCAGGCCGCTCTCGTACGCCAGCACGACCGCCTGGACCCGGTCGCGCAGGTGCAGCTTCGCCAGGATCCGCCCGACGTGGGTCTTCACCGTGGCCTCGGCCACGTGCGCCTTGGCGGCGATCTCGGCGTTGGACAGGCCCTGCGCGACCAGCAGCAGCACCTCCCGCTCCCGCTCGGTGAGCTGGGCCAGCCGGGGGTCGGCGGTCGGGCCGGCGCCGAGCTGACCGGCGAAGCGGTCCAGCAGCCGCCGCGTGATCGACGGGGCGACCACCGAGTCGCCCCGCGCCACCACCCGGATCGCGTCCAGCAACTCCTCCGGCGGGACGTTCTTGAGCAGGAAGCCGCTGGCGCCGGCCTGTAGCGCGGCGAACGCGTCCGCCTCGGTGTCGAAGGTGGTCAGCACCAGCACCCGGGGCGGGCCCGACGGCCGGTCGGCGCAGAGCCGACGGGTCGCCTCCACCCCGTCCATGGTGGGCATCCGGATGTCCATCACCACCACGTCGGCCTCGGTGCGGGCCAGCACCCGCAGGGCGTCCGCGCCGTCGATGGCCTCCCCGACCACCTCCAGGTCGGGCTGGGAGCTCAGCACCATCCGGAACCCGGCGCGCACCAGCGCCTGGTCGTCCACGATCACCACCCGGACCGTCATGCCGCGATCACCTCCGCTGAGGGTTCCGACGGTAGCGGTAGCCGGACCTGGACCTGCCAACCCCCGGTCGGCTGGGCGCCGGCGGTGAGGCTGCCGTCGTACACCGCCACCCGCTCGCGCATGCCGAGCAGACCGTGACCGCCGGACGGCGCCGGGCTGACCACCGGGCGGCCCCGGCCGTCGTCGACGACCCGGACCACGACGGCCTCGGCGGTGTACGTCAGGGTGACGTCGACGGCGGCCCCGACGCCGGCGTGTTTGAGTGCGTTGGTCAGCGCCTCCTGCACCACGCGGTAGACGGTCAGTTCCAGGCCCGGAGGCAGGGCCGGCGGCTGACCGGTGCCGCCGTCGCGGATGCGCAGCCCGGCGTCGCGGAAGCGGGCCAGCAGGTCGGGCAGCTCGGCCAGGGCCAGCCGGCGGTGCTCCGGGTCGGCGGCCACCACCGACCCGCCCGCTCCGGACGGGCCCGCGTCGCGCAGGACCCCGACCAGCCGGCGCATCTCCTCCAGCGCCGAACGGCCGGTGTCGGCGACCACCTTCACGGCCGTGCGGGCCTGCTCGGGGTCACGGTCGAGCATGAACCGGGCCCCGTCCGCCTGGACGATCATCACCGCCATGCTGTGCGCCACCACGTCGTGCAACTCGCGGGCGATCCGGGTGCGCTCCTCGGCGACCGCCACCCGGGACTCGGCCTCCCGCTCGCGTTCCAGGGTGGCGGCCCGTTCCTCGAGGCTGAGCACGTAGAGGCGGCGGGTCCGCACGTTCAGCGCGACGAGCCAGACCGCGCCGGTGACCAGCGCGTACCACAGCGCGGTCACCCACCAGTCGATGACGCCGGGGGTCTGCGCGGCGGCGAGCAGCACGCCCACGGCGGCGACCGCGCCGGCCAGCACGCCGTCGCGCAGGCGCCTGCCGTACTTCACGACGCTGTAGAGCGCGATGAGGACGGCGACGTCGAAGGCGAGCGGACCCCACCGGGCGATCACCTGGACCAGGGCGAGCGCCGCCACGACGACGGTCACCGCGCCCGGGTGGGTGCGGCGGAACAGCAGCGCCACCGCCATGCCCACGCCGACGCCGGTGGCGGCCCAACCGCCGGGCTGGGCCACCGCCGAGGCGAGGCCGACGAACGCCACCACGGCGGGAACGGCCACGTCGAAGGCGACGCCGCGCAGGGGGCGGCCGAACAGCGTGCGTCTCACGGTCACCCAGCGTACGTGTCGTGGCTGGTGGCGGCCGGCCGGCAGCCGGTCAGGGCGGGGTCAGCTCGCGCAGGCGGGTGATCTCGATGGCCTGCTCGGTGGCGAGTGAGGTGGCCAGCTCGTTGAGGGTCGCATCGACGCCGACCGACAGCAGGTCGGTGGCCATGGTGACGGCGCCCTGGTGGTGGTCGGTCATCATCGCGATGAAGAGCCTGTCGAACTCGACGCCCCGGGCGGCGGTCAGCTGCCTCATCGCCTCGGGTGACTGCATTCCCCGCATGCCGGCGTGGTCGTGACCGGGCGCCGTCTCGGGCAGCCCGCGGGTGGCGAGCCAGCCGCGCAGGACCTTGATCTCCGGGCCCTGGCCGGCGCGGATCCGGTCGGCGTAGGCGCGGATCCGAGGATCGGCAGCCCGCTCCTGGGCCAGCGTGCTCATCTCCAGCGCCTGCTCGTGGTGCGGGATCATCATCTGGACGAAGACGGTGTCCAGGCCGTTGTAGCGGGGTGGGCTGTCGTCGCGCAGCTCCTGGGCGGACCGGGCGACGGCCGGCTCCCCCGGGCGGCCGGGCACGAGCACCGGCGGGGGTGGCGGACCGGTCGGGCTGGTCGTCGGTGACGGTGACGCCGAACCGCGTTCGGCGGCCGGACGGCCGGGGTCGCCGGCGGCGCGGACAGCCAGCACCGCCAGCACCACAATGATGGCCGCCGATATGACGACGGCCAGTAACCGAGCACGTCGGACGGTCATGCCACACCCCCCTCAGGTCGAGGTCGCAGCGATCCTATCCATTGACGAGTCGAGTTAGATGTGACCCAGGTCACATCGATGATCTCCGTGTCTCGGTAAGGTACCGACAACGTCATCCCCCCTTTCGAAGGGCGCCGCCGATGATCAAGTTGGCCACCGCACGGCTCCGACAACTCCGCATCGTCAGCCTGGCCGCAACGGGCCTGCTGCTGACCAGCGTCGCCGTGGCGACGCCGAGCAGCGCCCAGGAGGCAGCACCGGCCGCGGCACCACCGGCCGCCGCCGCCGACATCCCGGGCGTCGACGAGATCCGCAGCAGCCCCAACCTGCGGCAGATCGCCAACATCCCCAAGCAGGCGCCGTTCGACACGACGGCCGCGCTCAACAGCGACATGGCGTTCCAGGGCAGGTACGCCTTCGCCGGCAACTACAACGGGTTCGTCGTCTACGACATCTCCCGGCCCAGCGCCCCCAAGATCACCGCTCAGGTGTCCTGCCCGGGCTCGCAGAACGACATCTCCGTCTACGGTGACCTGCTCTTCGTCTCCACCGACTCGTCGCGCAGCGACGACTCGTGCGCGAGCGTCGCCCAGCCCGCCTCCGTGAAGGAGTCGTGGGAGGGCATCAAGGTCTTCGACATCAGCGACAAGGCCAACCCGCGCTACATCAAGTCCGTGGAGACCGCCTGCGGGTCGCACACCCACACGCTGGTACCGGGCAAGGACCGCAAGAACGTCTACCTGTACGTGTCGTCGTACAGCCCGCGGGCCGAGTTCCCCGACTGCCAGCCGCCGCACGACTCCATCTCCATCATCAAGGTGCCGGTGAAGAAGCCGACCCAGGCGGCCGTCATCTCGACGCCGAACCTCTTCCCGGACGGCGGTTTCCCGGGCAGCGAGACCGGCTCGGCGACCACCGGCTGCCACGACATCACCGCGTACCCGTCGAAGGACATCGCCGCCGGCGCCTGCATGGGTGACGGCATCCTGCTCGACATCAAGAACCGCGAAGCGCCCCGGGTGATCACCCAGGTCCGCGACACGGTCAACTTCGCCTTCTGGCACTCGGCCACCTTCAACAACGCCGGCACCAAGGTCGTCTTCACCGACGAGCTGGGCGGCGGCGGGGCGGCCACCTGCAACGAGACCGTCGGCCCCAACCGGGGGGCGGACGCCATCTACGACATCACCGGCCGCGGTGACGCTCGGACGCTGGCGTTCCGCAGCTACTACAAGATCCCCCGGACGAACGCCGAGACCGAGAACTGCGTGGCGCACAACGGCTCGCTGATCCCGGTGCTCGGGCGGGACATCATGGTGCAGGCGTGGTACCAGGGCGGCATCTCCGTCTGGGACTTCACCGACTCGCGCCACCCCAAGGAGATCGCGTACTGGGAGCGGGGCCCGCTGTCCGCCACCCAGGCCGTCACGGGCGGCGCCTGGTCGACGTACTACTACAACGGCAACATCTACTCCAACGACATCCAGAAGGGCCTGGACGTCCTGGAGCTGAACGACTGGCGGACCTGGACGGCCAACCTGACCCGGTTCCACGAGCTGAACGTGCAGACCCAGCCCGGTTACCTGAGCTGGTAGCACCGACCGCGCGACCCGGGCCCGGCCTCTCGTCGAGGGGCCGGGCCCGGCCACGTCAGCCGCGTGGATCAGGCCCCTGCCCGGCGGGCCGGCGCCCCGATCGGGGGCAGCCCGGTGGGGCCCGTCACCTGGGCGGGGGCGGCCGGCCGGGCCGGCGGGTGATGTGCCAACGTGGTCAGCTGTGAAGTCTGCCGCCGGCGCGCCGCCCGCCCCGCCCGAGCCGACCGCGCGCTGGCGCCCCCACCCGCTCGACCTGGTGGCGGTCGTCCTCGCGGTGGCCGGTGCGGCCTGCGCGCTGAGCGGGCTGCTGCCCCGCGCCGAGACCACGGCGACCCTGCACCGCATCCTGCCGCTGCTGCTCTTCCTCGGCACCGTGATCGTGCTGGCCGAGCTGACCGCCGTGGCCGGCGTCTTCGACGTGCTGGCCAGCCGGCTGGCCATCGCCGCCCGCGGCCGCTGGGCGGCGCTGTTCCTGCTCTGCGGTGGCCTCGCCACGGTGACCACCCTCGTGCTCAACCTCGACACCACCGCCGTGCTGCTCACCCCGGTGCTGCTGGCGCTGGCGCGCACCCTGCGGGTCCCGGCCGCGCCGCTCGCGGTCACCACGGTCTGGCTGGCGAACACCGCCAGCCTGCTGCTGCCGGTGTCCAACCTGACGAACCTGCTGGCCGCCGACCGGGTCGGCCTCACACCACTGGCGTACGCCGAGCGGATGGCGCTGCCGCAGCTCGCCGCCGTGGCGGTCACGATGGTGCTGCTCTGGTACGGCTGGTGGCGGCGCGAACGGCCGACCGGCGGACGCTTCGTCCCGCCGCAGCGGCACGTGCCGCCCGACCCGGTGCTGCACCGCACCGCGCTCGCCGGTTGCCTGCTCTTCGTCGCCGGCATCCTCGCCGGGGTGGAGATCGGGCTCGCCTCCAGCGTCGCGCTCGCGCTGGTGCTGGTGGGCTTCGTGGTCCGCTCCCCGGCGACGCTGCGCCCCGGGCTGGTGCCCGTACGGCTGCTGCTCTTCGTCGTCGGCCTGTTTTTGGTGGTGCAGACCCTCGGTCGGCACGGGCTGGACGACCTGGTGGCCGGCCTGGTCGGGGCCGACGGTGGGGCGGCCGGCGCGCTGCGTGCCGGCGGCACCGGGGCGCTGCTGGCCAACGCGGTGAACAACCTGCCGGCGTACCTGGCCGGTGAGTCGGTGCTGCCCGGCGCCGACCACACCCGCCTGCTGGCCCTGCTGATCGGCACGAACGTCGGCCCGCTGGCCGCGCCGTGGGCGTCGCTGGCCACCCTGCTGTGGTTCGAACGGTGTCGGGCGGCCGGTGTGGCGGTGCCGGTGAAGCGGTTCGTGCTGACCAGCACCCTGCTCGCCGTCGTGGGCACGCTCGCGGCGGTCGGCGCGCTGCTGCTGGTCAGCTGAGGACCGTCACCCGGCGGCCCGCTCCACCACGAACATGAAGCAGCCGTAGACCACGTTGCGGCTGTGCAGCTGGTGCACCTGCGGGTCGGCGAACAGCTCCGCGATCACCGCCTCCGGGTCCGTGCCGTCATGCAGCCGGCCGCCGCAGATCCGTCCCTGCCGGTCGTACGCCCGCAGGACCTGGGGACGTGCCCGCCAGGCCGACGGATGGCCGCCGCCGTGATCCGGACCGGAGCAGGCGGCGGCGTGCGCGAAGATCGGCCCGATCTCCCGGTATGCGACGGCGGCGATCGGCGGGGCGTAGCCGAAGAGCAGCAGCGCCTCCCCCGCCTCGGCGTCGCGCAGGCAACAGCGCAGCGGCTCCCCGCCGCCGGCCAGGCGCCCTTCGACGAGATGGCCGGCGGCGTCGCGGCCGGTCCGACGGACGAGGTCGAGCGCCGCGGCCGGCACGGCCTGGACGCGGAAGGTGGTGGTGGTGGTCATGCGTCCAGCCTGGCCCGGCGGCGGCGCGGGTGCTGGCGGCGATCGGACCTGGCGCTGGGGACGGTCCGGGCTCCGGCCGCCGACGCGCCGCCGTCGGGACGGCAGCGCGACCGTCAGGCGCGGTAGACGGCGAGCTGAAGCTCGGTGACGCCCTGCTCCGGGGAGTCCTGGCAATAGTCCAGGTACACCTCACGGGCGAATCCGTCGGTGCGGTAGCCGTTCTCCTCGATCCACCGGGCAAGCACCTCGACGCTCTGCTCGACGTCGTCCATGGCGCCGTGATGGACGATCGTCGCGGCCGTGCCCACCGCGGGCAGATCACGTACCGCCAGGTCAGGACCTGCCGACACGCCGGCGCCGACGGTCACCCCAGCGTGCACGACGACCGCGTCGCCGTCGTCGTCGCCGGCGGGTTCGTACCAGGCGATGGCCGGGCCCGTCGGCGTGATCCCGGCCTCGGCCAGCCGGCGGAACAGCTCCGGGTAGAGCGGCTGGATCACCGGACCGATGTCCTGGCTCTCATAACTGGGCGCGACGGCGGTCAGCTCCGCGAGGCGAACCGGCGCGATGTCCTTGAGGACGACATCCTGGGCGGTCATCCGACCCTCCGACTCGATCATCCGGAGCCTCGCCTCGACGGCCGCGAGCCGGGCGGTGTCGGCGGCCAGTTGCGCCGTCAGCTGGCCGCGACGCAACCGCAGCATGCCTCGCAGCTCGGCCACGTCGACGGCGTCGTCCAGGATCGCCCGCACCTGCTCCAGGGTGAGACCCAGGTCCTTGAGGGCGAGCACCCGGTTGAGCCGACGCAGCTGGTCCGCCCGGTAGAAGCGGTAGCCGGTGTGCGCGTCGACGCTGGCCGGGCGGAGCAGGCCGATGCTGTCGTAGTGGCGCAGCATCCGCACCGACACGCGGCCCAGTCGGGCGAAGTCTCCGATGGTGAACATGGTCCCCTCACGCTCGTCCCTGACACGGTGTCAGAGTCAAGCGTCGGGTGGGGTGCTCAGCCGACGGGTGAGCGGCGGGGCGGGCGGGGCCCGACCAGTCGGCGGACCATCGGCGCGGCGTTCCACCTCGCCGCCCCGACCAGGTCGCGGGCGTGCTCCAGGACGGTGTAGTCGGGCCGGTTCATCCCGTCGGCGATGGCCCGGTCCAGGTCGTTGCCGCAGCGGCTGAGCACGCTGTCGAAGTCACGGCGGACCGGTTCCAGCAGGTCGTAGCCGAACGACCGGTGCATCCGCGCGAACAGCGGCTTGTAGAGCCGGACCCGCTCGTGCAGCCCGGAGGAGTACGACATGGGGTTCTTCGGCCGCCGCAGGACGTAGTCGGGCAGCACGTCGGCGAACGCCCGCCGCACGATCCACTTCTCCTGGCCGTCGCGCACCTTCAGGTCCAGGGGCAGACGCATCGCCAACTCCACCACGCTGAGGTCGAGGAACGGCACCCGTGCCTCCACCGCGTGCCCCATGGCGGTCCGGTCGACCCGCTGCAACTCGGTACGGCACAGGTTACGGATGCGGTGCAGGAAGAGCCGACGCGACGCGATCGGGTCGACCTGGTGGTACATCGGGTACCCGCCGAACAGCTCGTCGGAGCCGTCGCCGGTGAGCACCACCTTCACGCCGAGGTCGCGCAGCCGCCGGAAGATCGGCACCGAGACGACGGCATTGATGATGTCGCCGTACTCGGTCAGCTCGGAGATCCGGATGGCCTCGCGGACGTCGGCCAGCCGGATGTCGCGTGGGCGCAGCTCGACCACCACGTGCGGCACGTCGAGGTCGGCGGCGAGCCGCCGGGCGTACGCCACGTCGGGGCTGTCCGGCACGCCGACCGTCACCGCCACGCAGTCCGGGTGGATGTCCCGCACCTGCCGCAGCGTCAACGAGCTGTCCAGCCCGCCGGAGAGCACCACCCCGACGGTCAGATCGGTCTCCACCCGCATCCGGATGGCGTCGGTCAGGGCAGCCCGGACGAGCAGGGTGGCCTCGTCCGGGTCGTCGATGACCGGCAGACCCGCGCCGATGGTGAGCAGGTCGACGTACGGGCGCAGCCGCACGGGCCCGTCCGGCTCGGCCCAGCCGTGGTGTCCGGGCGGCACCTCGGCGACCGGGGCGTGGTGCCCGACGAGCGCCTTCACCTCGGAGGCGAGGTGCAGGCAGCCGGGTCGCCGGGACCAGTACAGCGGTTTCACCCCGAGCGGGTCGCGGGCCAGGTACGCCCGACCGCTGGCGCGTTCGACGACCGCGAAGGCGTACTCGCCGCGCAGCCGCGTCACCGCGGATTCGCCCCACTGTTGGAACGCGGCCAGCAGCACCTCGGTGTCGCTGTCGGTGCGGAACACCTGCCCGAGCCTGGTGAGCTGCGCGCGCAACTCCCGGTGGTTGAAGATCTCGCCGTTGAAGCAGAGCAGCCAGCGCTCGTCGGTCGACGTCCAGGGCTGCACGGCCCGGTCACGGTCGACGACGCGCAGTCGGCGGGTGCCGGCGAGCAGCCCGCGTTCCAAGCGGGTCTCGGTGACCTCGCCGCGCGGGGCGAGGACGGCGAGCATCCGCCGGAAGGTCGCGGGGTCGGCCTCGGGGCCGAGGCTCAACGCGATGCCACACACGGGCTCAGACCCCCATCTCGGCCTCGTACGCCCGGCGCAGACGACGCCGGGCGGAGGGTGCGAGACACAGGTGCCAGGCCTGTCCCTCGTCGATCACGTTCAGCTCGCCGGCGTCCTGGCGGGCCAACAGCAGCTCCGCGAGGGTGTCGCGTGCGCCGAACCGCTCGAACCAGGCCAGCTCGACGTCGGCCGAGTAGCCGAGGCAGTGCCCGCTGGGCAGCATGGCGGCGTAGCCCAGGCGACGCAGCCGGTACTGGTGCTCGGTGCTGCGCACGAGGCTGGTCACCCACAGCGGCGGGGTGGCCGGCGGCGTGACGGCGGCGAACTCCCGGCCGAGTTCGTTGAGCAGGGCCACCACCTCCCGGCGGGCCCGACGGAACAGCAGCCCGGCGGTGCGCGGGCTCGCGTCGGGTAGCAGTCGCCGACGCAGTCCGCGCGCGGCGCGGCCCAGGACGGTGGTGGGCTGCTCCTGGTACCGGAAGCGCAGCAGGTCCCGGCGGCGCAACCACTCCAGGTCGACAAGGTCGGCGCTGCCGTTGACCTGGTCGTCGGTGACGAAGATCGGGGCGTCCTGCCACCACAGCACGTCGATGCGGGAGAGCAGGTAGATCCGGACCAGCGCGGTGAGGTCCCGCGCCGAGGTGCGTTCGTTCGGCTGGTAGCGGGCCATCTCCAGCAGCAACGTCTCACGCGCGCCGAGCAGACCCTGCGGGGTCGCGTCGAGCACGGCCGCCAGGGCCGGCTCGCGCAGCCGCTCGTCGATGAGCACCTGGCGGGCCCGGGTGCTGGTGGCGTCGGCCAGGGCGCCCACCTCGACCAGCAGGTCGGCCACCGCCGCCCGGTAGGCGGCGAGGTCGGGCGCGGCGGCGGGCAGCCGGCGGGCGGCGGCGCTGGGTGGCCGGCGGCGGGCGGGGGCGGCGGGCGACGCGGGCGGTCCGGGCTGCTGCCCCGGACTACGGCTGGGCACTCGCATGACGGGGTCCCTTCTCCGGCCACGGCGCTGGGTAAATCACCCTGAAACACACCGTAATCATCGGGACCGGCAGAGACCGAACAATCCTCCGATTTACCCCTGAACGGACGCGACCACCATCGCAGGCCGGCGGGGCCCGTCAGTCGCCCGGCACCAGGTCCTGCACCTCGGCGTACGACGGCAGTCCCGGCGGTGCGGTGAGCCCTCCGGCGCGGACGGCGTCGGCGGCGGTGACCGCGGCACCCAGCGCGGCCCGGAACAGCAGGGAGCCGGTGCTGACCCGGGCCACGCCGGCCCGGCCAAGCTCGATCAGTCCGGGCCCGCCCGGCTGGTACAGCGCGTTGACCGGTGCTTCGAGCCGCTCGGTGAGCAGGCGCAGCGTCGCCTCGTCGACGACGCCCGGCACGAAGATGCCGTCCGCGCCGGCCGCCCGGTAGGCGCGAGCGCGGGCGAGGGCCTGCGGCAGCGGGTCGGCCACGTTCAGCCACCACGGGTCGGTACGCGCGTTCACGAAAAGGTCCGGCACCGCCGCCTTCACCGCCGCGATCTTCTCCGCCACGCACTCGGAATCGGCAAGCGTGCCGCCGGAGCGCCCGTCCTCCAGGTTGATCCCGACCACACCGAGGCCGGCCAACTCCGCCACGTACCCGGCGACCTGGGCCGGGTCGTCGCTGAACCCGGCCTCCACGTCGACGCTGAGCAGCACCGGCGACCGGGCCAGCCGGCGAGCCAGGGCCAGGGTCTCCTCGGCGGTGGCCGCCACGCCGTCGGGAAGGCCCGCGGTCGCGGCGACCCCGAGGCTGGTGGTGCCGACAGCCGGATGGCCACGCGCGGCGAGCGCCGCCGCCGAAGCGTGGTCCCAGGCGTTGGGCAACAGCAGGGGACGGCCGGTGTGGTGCAGGGCATGGAACGCGGCGCGGCGCTCGATCATCGGACGCTCACCTCCACGGTGGTCGGGACGCGCAGGGTCGGGTGCGGCTCGTGGCGCAGCGGAGTCGGGGTGCGCCGGTAGCGTTCCCGCAGCACGTCGAGCACCCCGCCGGCCAGCGCGAGGGCATGCCGGTCACCAGGGCAGCCGCGCTCCCCCGCGCCGAAGGTGAGCAGACCGGCGCCCGGCCGGCCGGGTCGGAACGTCTCCGGCTCGGCGAACGCCCGCGGGTCACGGTTGGCCGCGTCGAAGCGCAGCAGCACCGCGCTGCCGGCCGGCAGGTCGCGTCCGCCCAGTCGTACCGCGTCGACGGTGACCCGTCGGGTGGCCCGGACCGGGGGGTCGAGGCGCAGCACCTCGGTCAGCAGGTCGGCGGTCCTCGCCGTGATCGGGACGGCCGGGCTCAGCAGGTGGTGGGCGGCGGCGCCGATCAATCCGGCGGTCGCGTCGCACGCCTGGACCAGCAGACCGATGAGGTTCGCCCGTACCTCCAGCGGGGCCGGCGGGCAGATCGCCAGCAGCGCCGCCACCGCTCGGTCGGCCCGCTCGGCCAGCGCCGGATCAACCCCCGGGTGGTACGCCGCGGCGACGACCGCGACCGCCGTCCCGGCGGCTGCCGGATCGACGAGACCGAGCTGGTCGGCCAGCACCCGCAGTGGCACCGGCCGGGCCAGTTCACGCATCACGTCAAGGTGGTCACCCGCCCGGTCGAGGAGGGCGACGGTCAGCCGGGCCGCCTCGTGCCGCAGCTCGTCCGGGTTCAGCTCGGCCAGCGCGGTCACCCCGATCGCGCGGCGCTCGGCGTGCCGCTGAGGCGGGCTGAACCTGCTCACCGAGGCGCGCAGCCAGGCGAGCGTGCCGGGCGGACCGCTGTCGACGGCTGGCACCCGGAACGCCGGGTCGGTCAGCGCCGCCCAAATGTCGGCGTGCCGGGTCACCCACCACCCCTTGCCCGGCTCGAAGGCGGGCGGGCCGCACGCCGGCGTTCCCGCAACGGGCGCGATGTCAGGCCAGATGTCGATCACCGCCCGACCGTAGAGCCCGAACCGTTCGCTCCCCACCGAACCGTCCCGCACCGCGCCCCACCGAACAGAATCGTGCGTGATCCGGGATGTCGTGCCGCGCCGGAGCGCGGCGGCCGGCGGGTCAGGCTCGGCCGCTGGACGGCGCCGGGGGCGTGCCGGGAACGAGGGTGCTGACGGGCACGCCCAGGCTCTCGGCCAGGGCTGCGCGGCCGATCGGGGTGAGGCGTACCGCCCGGCCGGCGCCCTGGGTGATCCAGCCCAGATCGGAGAACTGGCGGCGGAGTGCCGCGCCGAGCGCTCCGGCGAGGTGCGGCCGACGCTCCGTCCAGTCCAGGCAGTCGCGGACCACCGGTCGGCGAGTGGCGCGCAGCACGTCCACCGGTACGCCCAACTCGGTCACCCAGGCCCACCCGTCACGCGTCAGCGCCAACCCACTGGACCGGTCCAGCCGGCCGGCGGCCAGCAGTGCGTCGTACACCAGCACGCCCAGCCGCCCGGCGAGGTGGTCGTAGCAGGTCCGGGCGTACGCCAGGGCGGCGGTGGCACGCGCCGCGCGCAGGGACGTGGTCGGCGCGGGCGGGGTCGGCGCGTGCCCGGCAAGGTCCTCGATCAGCTGGGCCGCCGACGGCCCGGCCAGGCGCAGGTAGCGGTGCCGGCCCTGCCGTTCCTCGACGAGCAGCCCACCCCGGACCAGGCGGGTGAGGTGGTCGCTGGCTGTCGACGGGGCGACGCCGGCACGTCGGGCCAGCTCGCCGGCGGTCCAGGCCCGGCCGTCGAGCAGCGCCACGCAGATGCCCGCGCGGGTGCCGTCGGCCAACAGGGCGGCCAGCTCGGCCATTCCCCGGCCGTCGGTGCCAGTACTCATCGACCCAGTCTAGGGAGACGCCACCGCAGACTCTTTACAACGTTGTATCCAACGTTGTAAGAACGGAGGGCACACCGCCCACTCCCCCGAGGCAGGTCCACATGCGACATCTCCGCCGCGGCGGCGCGCTCGCCGCCGTGCTCGGTCTGCTCCTGGCCGTGTCCCCGTCCACGTCGGCCGCCGGATCCGACGGCCCGTCCCGCTACCGCAATCCGATCTCCGCCGACGTCGGCGACACCTTCGCCGACCCCGTGATCGTCCGCGGCGACGACGGCTTCTGGTACGCCTACGGCACCACCGACCCGTTGCGCGAGGGCGAGGGCGTCTTCCACCGGGTGCCCACCGCCCGCTCGGCCGACCTGGTCGACTGGACGTACGTCGGTGACGCGTTCGGCCCCGACCAGCGCCCGCCCTACGCGGCGCCCGGCGCGGCGTACTGGGCGCCGGACGTCCGCCGCCTCGGCGACCGCTGGGTCATGTACGTGACGGTCACCGACACCACCGTCTCCGCCGAGGGCAGCGACTACGCGATCGGGGCGGCCACCGCCCCCACCCCCGCCGGGCCGTGGACGTTCGCCGACCAGCCCGTCGTCGCCCCGCGTCCCGGCGGCGGTGGCGGCTGGCTGTGGACCATCGACCCGAGCCAGTTCACCGACGTCGACGGCCGCAGCTACCTCTACCACGGCAGCTACTACGGCGGCATCTCGGTCACCGAACTCAGCCCGGACGGCCTGCGCGCGGTCGGCGCACCGACGCTGGTGGCGATCGACAACAAGTTCGAGGGCAGTTACGTGCTGCGCCACGACGGCTGGTACTACCTGTTCGCGTCCACCGCGAACTGCTGCGCCGGCCCGGCCACCGGCTACTCCGTCCAGGTCGGACGCGCACGCAGCCCGCGCGGCCCGTTCACCGACCGCGACGGCGTCGCCCTGACCGCGTCCCGGGCCGGTGGCACGCCGGTGCTCACCCAGAACGGCAACCGCTGGATCGGCACCGGGCACAACGGGTTCCTCACCGACCTGTCCGGCCAGGACTGGATCGTCTACCACGCCATCGACCGGGCCGACCCGTACCTCGACGAGCCCTTCGGCATCAACGAGCGCCCCATGCTGCTCGACCGGCTGGACTGGATCGACGGCTGGCCGACGGTCAACGCCGGCGCGGGCCCGTCCGAGGGCACCCGACCCGCACCGGTCACCACCGGCCGCGTCGACGAACGCTTCGACACCGCGAGCCTCGCCGGCTGGCAGCGCGCCGGCCAGTGGCGGGTCACCGACGGCCGGCTCAGCGGCAGCGGCGCGCTCACCAGCCGTACCACAGTCGGCGGGGACGTGCGCGCGGAGGCCGACCTGCGGCTCACCGGCGCGACCAGCGCCGGAGTCACCCTCGGCGATCGGGTCGAGGTCCGGGTGGACGCCGCCGCCGGCCGGCTGGTCGCCCGCGACGGCCGCCGCCAGGCCAGCGCGCCGCTGCCCGCCGGGCTCGACCTGGGCGATCGACACAACCTGGCCATCGAGGTACGCGGACAGCAGCTCACGGCCGAGCTGAGCCCCGCCCGCCTCGGTGACCAGCTCGCCGTGGTGTCCCTGCGGCTGGACCGCCCGATCGCCGGCCGACCCGGGCTGACGGCCACCGGCGGCACGGCCGAGTTCGACAACGTCAGCGTGGCGCGGCTGTACCAGCCGGCCAGGCGGGCCGTGCCCGAGCCCCGGGTCGGTGCGCCGCTGCCGGCGTACTCCGACGAGTTCGGCGGCGGGCTCGACGGCGACTGGCAGTGGGTACGCGCGGACCCGGCGGCCACCGTCGCCGACGGGGCGCTGCGCTGGCCCGTGCAGGCCGCCGACCTGACCGGCACCGGCAACACGGCCGGCGTGCTGCTGCGCGACGCTCCGCGGGGTGACTACGTCGTCGAGACGAAGGTGACGCTGGACCTGGGCGAGGAGACGGTCCGCAACTACCAGCAGGCCGGCCTGGTCGCCTACGTCGACGACGACCGGTTCGCCCGGCTGACCCAGGTGGCGATCTGGAACACCCGGCAGGTCGAGTACGGCTACGAGCTGCCCTTCGCCGGCCAGCCGGTGTACGGCGGCAGCATCGTCGGCACACCGGCCACCACCACCTGGCTACGCCTCGCACACCACGTCGACCGGGCCACCGGGGAGCACGAGTTCCGGGCCGGCTCCAGCTCAGACGGGCGTACCTGGACGTGGGGCGCGGTGTGGACGTTCCCGGCCGACACCACCCCACGGATCGGGCTGGTCGCGCACGGCGGCGCCGAGCCGGCCGTCACCGCCGAATTCGACTACCTGCGCTTCTACCGCTGACGCAACGGCCTGGTCGGCCGCACGCGGGAGCGCCGCGGCGATCGGTGGCAGTTCAGCAGTGCGACCCTCGGCGTGTCGGACTGCTCAGCTGCCACCGATCGCGCAAGGAGCCCTTCAACAGCGCCGGCGACGTCATGGGAGCGGGGTCACCGTCCGGTCCGTACCGTCGTAGCTGCGGGCGGCGACGAACGCGCCCGTCGGGCGCTGCCCACCGGTCACGGCGCGGGCCATCCGCAGGTCCGCGTCGCGGAACCGCAGCGCCAGGCTGAGGTGCGGCACCCACGCTCCCGGGGCGTGCCAGGGACGGTGCCCGTCGGCCTGGTCGAGGACGTCCCAGACGGCGGCGTGCAGCGCGGTCAACGCCGGCGTGGGCCGTACGAGCCAGACCAGCGGGGCGCTGCCGTCGAGGACGACGACCCGGTCGAGCGTCACCGGCACCGGCAGCGCGGCGTCGAACAACTCGGCCAGGCGGTGCTCGACACCGGGCGGGAACTCGTCCACGGCGGCCATGGTCAGATGCGGCCGGTTCGTCGGATGGATGTTGCGGGCCAGGCTGGGCAACCCGGCGGCCGCCAACCGCACCCAGACCGTCCGGATCGCGGCGTCCAACCCGGGCGAGCAGACCAATTCCACCGTACGCACGCAGACACGCTAGCCCGAACGCGTCACCGGCCCCGGCCGTACAGGTGACTGGCCCCGCCGGCGGCCGTCGGGTTGACCGCGCCCATGACCCGCGCTCGGATCGTCAGGTCGAACGCGGCGACGGCGGTGATGGTCGCCGCGCCCAGCAGACCCACCGCCAGTGGCGGGAGTTGTGCCGCCACCGGGCTCAGGATCAGGCAGCCCACCACGGCCGTGAGGCAGTACTTGGTCAACTGGCCGAACACCCATGCCTCGAAGATCAGCCGCCCGACGAGGAAGAGCAACGGACCGACCAGGATCGCGACCACGTTACCGGCCGACATCTTCCCGCCGGGCGCCTTCAGCATCAGCTCCCCGCCGATGCCGGTGAGCAGGATGCCCGCACCATCAGCAGGTGGGTGTAGCCGGCCCGCAGGTTGACCCGGTACGGGTCGATGGCCTCGTTGATCTTCACGGCGAGGTTGCTCGTCGTTCGATAGAAGTACGTCCACCAGAGGAAGACGACCGTCCAGAAGGTGACCAGGAAGGCAGCGGTGTCCTCCAGGTCCCGCGACGACTCCCGGTAGAAGTTGCCGGTGGCCAGGATCGTCTCGCCGAGAGCCAGGATGATGAACTGGCGGTACCGCTCGGCCAGATGTTCGCCCGAGAGGCGCCACTCCGCAGCCGTGGCCCGGCCGAGCCGCGGGAGACGCCACCGCAACGCCGGCGCCGAGTAGTCGATCGCCAGCGCGCATGCCCACCACAGCATGCGCGTGTCGCCGCTGGCAGCGGCCCCGGCGAACCAGATCGTCCCGGAGATCAGATACCAGATCACTCCCCGGACCGGCCGGCGCCAGGCAGAGGTGCCGTGCAGGTAGAAGGCCATGACCAGGGTACGGCCCAGGTGGATCCCGAGGTACGCGCCCGCGAAGACGAAGCCCTGTTTACCGAACGCATCCGGGACGTTGATGGACATCAACAGGCTGCCGAGCATCACGCAGATGATCAGGACCTGCACGGTGGGGCGTTCGCAGTCGAGGCTGTCGGTGGCGAGGTTGGTGTTGTACCAGATCCACCAGAAGGCGAGCAGGAAGATCACGGCCTGCGCGGCGGCAACCCAGCTGGGCTCCTCGGCCAGGGTCGACGACAGACGGCCGAGGGTGAAGATGAAGACGAGGTCGAAGAACAGTTCGACGGCGCTTGCCCGGACCGGGTTGACCGGGCCCGCCGCGACCTTCCTGGGCATCAAGCCATCATTGCATCCAATTCGGACACGAGGGCCTGACTTGTCCCATCGGTCAGCGCTGGGCCCGCGCGAAGGCCACGAAGCCCCGCCACGCCTCCGGCATGAAGGTCAACGTCCCACCGTCACGGTCCTTCGTATCCCGAACGAGAACGACCCCCGGCAGGTTGTCGGCGACCTCCACGCATGAGCCGCCGTTGTTGCCGCTCTTGGTGCTCTTGCGCCACTGCGCACCGGTCAGGTCCATGATGCAGCCGCTTCCCTGAGCAGATCTAGGGACTGCCCGCGCGAGAGAGCTTCTCCGCGGATGCGTTCCCACCGTCGGTCAAGGGTAGCAATCTCTGGAGACTGGTCGATTATTTGCGCCTGCGCCTGGCTGTCCACATGGGCAACGCGTGCACCGCCGTCCAACTCGGCAACGATGAACGGTCCGCCGAGACCCGAATACATCCCCGCAGACGTCGGCACGACGTAGATCTGCACCGAAGGAAGTTGCGCGCACTGAACGAGGTGAGTGCACTGGTCGCGCATGAGGCCCCGGTCGCCGCCTGCCGATCGCCACAGAACGGCTTCATCCATGACCGCGATCAGCAGGGGCGGTTGATCACGGTGGAGGATGGCCTGACGCCCGATGCGGGCCTTCACGAAGTGGTCCACCTCCTCCGTGGATAGCGGTTCCCCCGCCAGCGTCGCCCGCGCATAAGCCTCGGTCTGCAGAAGGCCAGGAACCCAGGCCAGCTCAAACCAGCGGAGCGCCACCGCCTCCCGTTCCCAGTCGATCCAGGCGCGCAACCACACCGGTTCGCGGCGCTTCAGGATGTCCGGCCACAGCTCGGTTACCTCTCGGCCGAGGATCGCCGCGACCTGGGCGCGGTGTCGGGTCTGCGGGATCCGTCCAGGGTTTGCCCAGCGGGCGGCGGTCTTCGGGTCGACGCCCGTTTGAGCGGCGAGGGAGTCGGCCGTCTCACCGCACTGGGTCATGGCCTCCACGACGGCGTGGTTCATCCGCTGTCCTCCCAGGATATCCCGAACGTCCTACCGCCATAGTGCAACGCAGTGTAGTTGGGCCGCAACAGTCGGCAGGGTGTTGGTGGAACGGCGCGGCCGGCAGGGACCCGAGACCCGGCGGACGCGTTCGCAACGGAGCCGTCCCTGGGGATGACGCTCAGGGGCGGCTCCCTCCACCTCGGAAGGAGCGCGACGTGTCAGAGGATGTCGCGGCGAATGCCCGCACGATCAGGGTCGGAGACGTTCTGTACCTGACCCGTGCCGCCAGTCCGCAGTTCGTCCGCCCGCTCACCCTGCGGGTCGTACGCGAGTTGACCGACCGCCACACCTACCACGGGTGGACGTGGGTCGAGGGGTACGAGCTGGGTCGCGGCGGCCTGGCCGTGGCGAAGCGGGAGGTGTTCGTCCTCCGCGACGGGCTGCGGTGGCTGTCCGTGGGGCCCGAGCGCCGCCCGGCTCGGGGGCCGGCACGCACGGGAGCATCCGGGTGAGGCGGCGCGCCCTCCCCCACCTGCCGACCCGTCCCACCTGGCGGTGCCAGTCGTGCGGGATCGCCTGGCCCTGCTCGGCGGCGAAGCTGAGTCTCCTCGGCGAGTACCGCGAGAACCGAGCGGCCCTGCTGGTCCACCTGACAGCCCTGAGGGACGAGGCCGCCGAGCATCATTCCGGCATGTCCACGCCAGACCTCGACGATCGGTTCGTCGCCTGGGCGCGTTGCCGGTAGCCAAGCCTTTCGAAGGCCCGGTGTTGCGTGGGGTGAAGCAGAGCAAAGGGGTGACGACAGGTCAGAGCCAGCCGTTGTCCCGGGCGGTCCGCACCGCCTCGGCACGGTCGGTCGCGCCGAGCTTCTGCACGGCGGCGGAGAGATGGTTGCGCACGGTGCCGGTGGACAGGTGCACCCGGCGGGCGATCACGGCGACCGGTGCGCCGAATTCGGCCAGCCGCAGCGTCTCCAGTTCGCGGGGCGTCAGCGGGCAGGCCGGCAGCGTCAACGCGTCGGCGGCCAGGGACGGGTCGACGTACCGGCCGCCGGCATGCACCCGGCGGATCACGTCGGCGAGCGCGCCACCGGGCGAGCCCTTGGGCAGGAAGCCTCGGGCGCCGGCGGTCAGCGCCTGCCGCAGGTGACCCGGCCGGCCGTGCCCGGTGAGGACCACCACCGCACACTCGGGCCGCGCTCGGGCCAGTTCGGCGGCCACCGCGATGCCGTCCAGGCCGGGCATCTCCAGGTCCACGACGGCCACGTCCGGGCGGTGCGCGAGCGTCGCCGTGACCGCCGTCGGCCCGTCGGCGGCGTCTGCCACCACCTCGATGTCCGGCTCCAGACCGAGCAGCGCGCCGACGGCGACCCGGATCAGGTCCTCGTCGTCGGCGAGCAGGACGCGGATCACGTCACCACCGGCACGGTGGCCTCGAGCGTGAACACGGCGTCCTCCCGGCGTACCCGCAGATCGCCGCCGGCGGCGGCGAGCCGGTCGGCCAGGCCGCGCAGGCCGTGGCTGTGCGCGTCCGGGCCCCGGTCGTCGGCGCCGTCGTTGACCACAGTCATCCTGGCCACGTCGTCCTCCCGGTCGATGTGGATCCGGCACCAGTCGGCCCGGCTGTGCCGCAGCACGTTCGTGCCGGCCTCGCGCAGCACCGCCGCCAGTTCGGTGGCGGCGGACTGCGGCAGGTCCGCCGGCGGCGGCCCGACCGTGCACCGTACGCCGCAGGACCGCAGCACCCCCACGATCGCGGTGAGCTGTTCGTCGAGGTCGACGACGCGGTAGCCGTGCACGGTCTCGCGTACCTCGGTCAGCGCCGACGCGGCGAGTCGCTGCACCTCGGCGGCCTCCCGGCCGGCCCGTTGTGGGTCGACCGGGGCGAGCCGGGCGGCGAGTTCGGCCTTCAGGGCGATCACCGTGAGGCGGTGGCCCAGCACGTCGTGCACGTCGCGGGCGAAGCGCAGCCGCTCCTCGGCGGCGGCCAGCCGGGCCTGCGCCGCCTGGCCCTGCCGGGCGTCCACCAGGAGGTCCCAGAACCAGACCTGCAAGCCGTTGACTGCCGCGACGGCCACCCCGATCCCGCCGGTCACCGCCAGGTGGCGGGCGACGGAACCACCGGTCCACCCGGCGACGGCCACCGACACCAGCAGGACGGCTGCCGCCACCGCGAGCGCGGCCGGTGGCCGGACGAGCAGCGGCGCCATGCCGATCAGCGCCGCCCCGAGCCAGGCCCAGGTCGGCCAGGCGCCGGCCGCCACCGGCCCCACCAGCGGAACGGTCAGCACCGCCGCCCCGGCCAGACCCAGGTGGGCGCGGCGACGCCAGCGCCTGTCGAGCCACGGCGTCACGGCCGCGTACAGCACGGCGGTCTGGGCGATCACGAAGGCGAGAACGCCTACCGCGCCGAGCACCGCCCTGCCCGCATCGGGCTCGCGGGCCAGGCCGACCGCGGGCAGCAGAACACTCGCCCAGACGCCGGTGACGAGCGACAGCAGCGTCGCCTGGCGGGCCCGGCGCAACCGGCGGTCCGCCCGGGGAGTCCCCGCCTCGCTCAGCACGCACCGATCCTAGGACCGCCCCGCGCACGGTCCACCCCTGCGAGATGTCACGGTCGAACCGTGCGGCCCGCACGAACTTCCGGTGACGGACGCATCTGCCCTTGCCGCCGCGCCGCCGGCAGGGTCGAGGCATGGACAAGACACAGATGTACGCGGACACCGCACCCGTCGTACCGTCGGCCGCGCCCGTGCCGACCGGTCAGCCAGCGCCCCCGGTCCCGGCGGCGACCGGCGGCAGGCGGGGGTGGTGGTGGCACCTCGGCGAGATGGCGATCGCGATGCTCGTCGGGATGCTGCTGCTCGGCCCGTTCTGGGACGCGGCCGGCACGCTGCTCGGGGTGAACGCGACGTTGGGTCGCCCGGAGGTGGCCGCGCTGGTGATGGCCACGAACATGACCGTCGGCATGACCGTGTGGATGCGTCACCGGGGGCACCGCTGGCGTGGGGTGGGCGAGATGGCCGCCACGATGTACGTTCCGTTCCTGCTGCTGCTCGTGCCGTTTCGGGCCGGTCTGGTGGACGGCGACGCCCTGCTGCTCGGCGGGCACCTGCTGATGGTGCCGGCCATGGTGCTGGTGGCGGTGCGACACCGGCACGAACCACCGACTGCGGTACGCCGGCACCCGGCCGTGGTGGCGCTCGCCCGTCGCTGGCCGACCGGGCTCGCGCTGCTGATGACCGTCGACATGTGGGTCGACCCGGGGGTGCTCAGCCCGTGGACGATGCTGGTGCTGCCCGGCGGCTACCTGGTGATCGGCGTGGCCCGGCGGACGCTGCGCGGGCCGGGCGTGCTCGCCACTCAACTCGCCGGTCTGGCGGCCTGGGTCGCCCTGACGCTGGTCGCCGTCGCGGCGGGCGGACGGACCGCCGCGTGGCTGGTGGCGTTCGGGTGGCTGACGCACGCAGGCTGGGACCTGGTGCACCACCGCACCGGCCGGGTGGTGCCACGCGCCTACGCCGAGTGGTGCGGGGTGCTCGACGCGGCCCTCGCGGCGGTGATGGTGCTGGCGATCCTGACCGCCGCCGGCTGACCCGGGTGCGCTCTTGTGCCGGTCGGCGCAGCGGCCCGGACGGCGGAATGAAAGGCTTGGCACATGAGTTCCGCACCTGCACAGCACGATGCACCGACTGACGCACCGACTGACGCCACCCCCGCCGGCACCGAAGAGGTGTACGCCTTCACCGAGCTGGGGCTGCGACCCGAGCTGCTGGGCGCGTTGGCCGCCCTCGGCTACGAGGAGCCGACCCCCATCCAGCGGGAGGCTATCCCACCGCTGCTGGAGGGTCGGGATCTGCTGGGTCAGGCCGCCACCGGCACCGGCAAGACGGCGGCGTTCGCGCTGCCACTGTTGAACCTCATGACGGCCCACCGCGACGGCGGGGACCCGGTGGCGCTGGTGCTGGTGCCAACGCGGGAGCTGGCGGTGCAGGTGTCCGAGGCGTTCCACCGCTACGGCAAGGACCTGGGCGCGCGAGTGCTGCCGATCTACGGTGGGCAGCCAATCGGGCGGCAGCTACGGGCCCTGGACATGGGCGTCGACGTGGTGGTGGCCACCCCGGGTCGTGCCCTCGACCACATCGCCCGGGGCACCCTGCGCCTCGGTGGCCTGGCCACCGTCGTGCTCGACGAGGCCGACGAGATGCTCGACATGGGCTTCGCCGAGGACATCGAGGCGATCCTGGAACACGCCCCCGCGCAGCGCCAGACGGTGCTGTTCTCGGCCACCATGCCGTCCCGGATCGACGGGATGGCCCGCCAGCACCTGCGCGAGCCGGTCCGCATCGAGATCGGCCGGGAGCCGACGGTGGCCGGCGAGGCGCCCCGGGTGCGGCAGAGCGCGTACATCGTGACGCGCGCGCACAAGCCGGCCGCGCTGGGCCGGGTCCTGGACGTCGAGTCGCCCACGGCGGCGATCGTGTTCTGCCGCAGCCGCGAGGAGGTGGACCGGCTGACCGAGACGATGAACGGCCGGGGCTACCGCTCCGAGGCGCTGCACGGCGGGATGAGCCAGGAGCAGCGCGACCGGGTGATGGGCCGGCTGCGGGCCGGCACCGCCGACCTGCTGGTCGCCACCGACGTGGCCGCCCGTGGGCTGGACGTCGAGCAGCTCACCCACGTGGTCAACTACGACGTGCCGTCGGCGCCGGAGTCGTACGTGCACCGGATCGGTCGGGTGGGCCGGGCCGGTCGGGAGGGCGTGGCGATCACCCTCGCCGAGCCGCGTGAGCACCGGATGCTCAAGACGATCGAGCGGGTGACCGGCCAGCGGATCACCATCGACAAGATCCCCACCGTGGCCGACATGCGGACCCGCCGGCTGGAGCTGACCCAGGCGGCGCTGCGGGAGAGCCTGCTGGAGGACGACCTGGACCCGTTCCGGGTGATCGTGGAGACGCTGACCGACGAGTTCGACCTGATGGAGGTCGCGCTCGCCGCGGTGAAACTGGCGCACGAGGTGACGTCCCCCGGCTCCGACGACGAGGAGGAGATCCCGCAGGCGCCGGTGCGCGGCCCGCGCGAGGGTCGGCCGGAGGCCGGTGGCCGGGGCGGCGACCGGCGCGGCGGGGGTCGGCCCCGCTCGGGCGGTGGCAACACCGTCCAGGTCTTCGTCGGCCTGGGCCGGCGCGCGGGGGTGCGCCCACAGGATCTGGTCGGCGCGATCACCGGCGAGACCGGGATCCGCGGCCGGGACATCGGCTCGATCGAGATCGCCGACCGTTTCTCCCTGGTGGAGGTGCCGCAGGGGGTGGCCGACGAGGTGATCTCCGGGCTGCGCTCCAGCACCATCAAGGGCCGCAAGGCCACGGTTCGTCGCGACCGCGGCGGCGAGGGGCGCTGAGCGAGCCGCCGGCGACCGCCGAGGTACGACGGTCGCCGGCGCGTCAGGCTTCAGAAGGAGTACGGCCCGAAGCGGCCCCACGCCACCACAGCGGCGAGGACGAGCAGCACCGTGCAGGTGATCGCGCCCTGGATCTCCAGCTTGCGTCGGTCGCCGGTGCGCGTCTTCATGTCGCGCAGGTGCACCAGGATGCCGCCGACCATGACGATGACCAGCCCGACGGCGGCGAGCGGGGTGAGCACGGTGGCGATGCCGGTGAGGGCGGGCAGCACGAGCCCGATGGCGGCCAGCAGCTCGACGGCGCCGAGGGCCTTGACCTGGGTCGGCGGGACCGGGTCGACCCAGCCCATCCGGTCGCGCAGCTTCTCCTTGGGTTGGGTCAGCTTGGCCAGGCCGGCGCCGGCGAAGACGACGGCGAGCAGGATCTGGATGATCCAGAGCACCAGGTTCACGGGGGTTTCCTCCGGGGGAACCGCCTCGCGGCGGAGAGGTGATTGAGGGTTCAAGCGAGACAGTAGACCCCTGTGCGCGTACATCAATGGCCCCCGCCGTCAGAAGACGGCGGGGGCCATTGGTTCGGAGCGTCAGACCTTGAAGAGCGCCGGACCGTCCAGCGCCTCGACGTCGGCCGGGCGCAGCGCCAGGGCGAGCACGTCGGCCACGTCGGCCAGGGTGTGCACGGTCAGCGCCTCACGCACCTCGGTCGGCAGGTCGTCCAGGTCCGGCTCGTTGCGCGCCGGGATGATCACCTCGGTGAGGCCGGCCCGGTGCGCGGCGAGCAGCTTCTGCTTCACCCCGCCGATCGGCAGCACCCGTCCGGAGAGCGTCACCTCACCGGTCATCCCGAACTCGGGGCGGACCGGGCGACCGGTGACCAGCGACGCCAGGGCCGTCACCATGGTGATGCCGGCGCTCGGGCCGTCCTTGGGCACCGCGCCCGCCGGGAAGTGGACGTGGATCCGGCGCCCGGCCAGGACGTTCGGGTCGATGCCGAACCGCCGCCCGTTGGAGCGCAGGTACGACAGGGCGATGTGCGCCGACTCCTTCATGACGTCGCCGAGCTGGCCGGTCAGGGTCAGCCCCGGCTCGCCCTCCATGCTGGTCGCCTCGATGAAGAGCACGTCCCCGCCGGCGCCGGTGACGGCGAGGCCGGTGGCCACGCCGGGCACCGCGGTGCGCTCGGCCGACTCCGGGGTGAACTTCGGCCGCCCCAGGTAGCCGGTGAGGTTGTCGGTGTCGACGCGTACCGGCGACGGGTCGGTCGCCAGCGTCACCGCCACCTTGCGCAGGATCTTGGCCAGCGCCCGTTCGAGCTGCCGGACGCCCGCCTCCCGGGTGTACTCCCCCGCGATCTGCGCCAACGCCTCGTCGGCGACGCTGACCTCGTCGGCGGTCAGACCGGCCCGCTCCCGCTGCCGGGGCAGCAGGTGGTCGCGGGCGATGGCGACCTTCTCGTCCTCGGTGTAGCCGTCCAGGGTGACCAGCTCCATCCGGTCCAGCAGGGGGCCGGGGATGGACTCCACCACGTTGGCGGTGGCCAGGAACAGCACGTCGGACAGGTCCAGGTCGACCTCCAGGTAGTGATCCCGGAAGGTGTGGTTCTGCGCCGGGTCGAGCACCTCCAGCAGGGCGGCGGCCGGGTCGCCGGCGTAGCCGGCGGCCAGCTTGTCCACCTCGTCGAGGAGCACGACCGGGTTCATCGAGCCGGCCTCGCGCAGCGCGCGCACGATCCGGCCGGGCAGAGCGCCCACGTAGGTACGCCGGTGACCGCGGATCTCCGCCTCGTCGCGGACGCCGCCGAGCGACACCCGGACGAAGTTGCGCCCGAGCGCCCGGGCCACGGACTCGCCGAGGCTGGTCTTGCCGACCCCGGGAGGACCGGCGAGGGCGAGCACCGCGCCGGAGCCGCGACCGCCGACCACGCCGAGGTTGCGCTCGGCCCGGCGGTTGCGCACCGCGAGGTACTCCAGGATGCGGTCCTTCACGTCGGCCAGGCCGGCGTGGTCGGCGTCGAGCACCGCCCGGGCCGCGGCCAGGTCGGTGTTGTCCTGGGTACGCGTACCCCACGGCATTTCCAGCACGGTGTCCAGCCAGGTGCGGATCCAGCCCGCCTCCGGGGAGGCGTCACTGGCCCGCTCCAGCTTGCCGACCTCGCGCATCGCCGCCTCGCGGACCTTGTCCGGCAGGTCGGCGCTCTCCACCCGGGAGCGGTAGTCGGCCGAGCCGTCGGGCTCGTCCTCGCCCAGCTCCTTGCGGATCGCGGCGAGCTGCTGGCGCAGCAGGAACTCCCGCTGCGACTTCTCCAGGCCCTCGCGGACGTCGCTGTTGATCTGCTCGGTGACCTCCTGCTCGGCCAGGTACGCCTTGACCCAGCCGACCAGCAGCTCCAGCCGGGCGGTGACGTCCGGCGCGGCGAGCAGCTCGGTCTTCTGGTCCAGGGTCAACCAGGGCGCGTAGCCGGCCGAGTCGGCCAGCTCGGACAGGTCGGTCATCCGCTCCACCGCGTCGATGACCTGCCAGGCGCCTCGCTGCTGGAGCACGGAGGTCACCAGGGCGCGGTACTCGCGGGCGAGTTCCCGGGCACGGCCGGCGGGAGCGGGTTCGTCGAGTTCGGTCGCCTCGACCCAGAGGGCCGCGCCGGGGCCGGGCACGCCGGAGCCGATCCGGGCCCGGGACAGGCCACGGACCACGGCGGCAGGCTCACCGTCGGGCAGCCGGCCGACCTTCTCGATGGTGGCGACCACGCCGACCGGGCCGTACTCGCCGTCGATACGCGGCACGGCCAGCAGCTTGCGGTCGCCGGTCGTCCGGGCCGCGTCGATGGCGGCCTGGGTGGTCGGGTCGAGGGTCACCGGGATGACCATGCCGGGCAGCAGCACGGCGTCGGTCAGGGGAAGTACCGGAAGAGTTGCCATCGAACACCTGCTATCGCGTTGAGTTGAGCGTGTCTCACTCAAGTAACAAAGCGTTCCCCTTGTTCCGAGGTGTGACCCAGACCACTGCCCGGTGCCGGCGGGCGAATCGGCAGCACCAGCTCCCGGACCGCCCGGATGCCGCCGGCCAGCGCCACGGCGACGGGAATGGCCAGGCTGGTCAACGACAGGGCGAGCACCACCCGGGCGGGCAGCCCGACGCCGACGGCGAGCGCGGTCAACACCGTGCAGACCACAAGCTTCACCCGGGTACGCGACAGTGGGACGACGGCGGTGTCCCGGACGGACGCGACGACGGACATGCGCTTCTCCTCCTCGTTTCCTGGGTGGGCCGGTCCCGTCCCGTGCGGGGCGGGCGACCCGACGAGACGACCTCAGGTGAGCTTGCTCGTGACGGTGTCCACGGCGCTGCCGGCCATGCCCGGGTTGGTGCCGTACAGCCGCGGGTCACCGGGCGGCAGCACCGGCTCGGGAGCGTTCGCGCGCGGATTGTCGTCGTAGCGGAACTCGCCCCTGCCGTCCGGCGCGGGCCCGGACGCCCAGCGCCCCTGAGCGGCGTCGGTGCCGGAGGAGAAACCCAGGTAGGTGTAGCCGAACTCGTCGGTGAACTCCCCGGAATCCGGGAAGGCGTCCGGCACCGGCATGTCCTCCAGGCCGTCCTCCTTGAGCTGCTCGATGGCGGCCAGCCACATGAGCACCGTCGACGTCGCCGAGGAACTGCACGTCTCGGAACGGACGGTCAAACGGATGACCGCCGCGCTGCTGCGCAAGCTGCGGGTCTCCAACCGCGCCGAGGCGGCGGCCATCGCCGGCCACGCCGGCCTGCTTACCGATTGACGCGGCGGCAACGCCCGCGATTCCGCGTCGGTTCGCGGTTTTGTGCGCCACTCAATCGCGACGCGCCGAATGAATGGGACGCATATTGTTGCGGATTCCCCGGGTGGTAGGTCAGACTTTGGACACATCCCGCCACACACAGGGAGTAATCGGCAATGGCGAGAAAAGTAATCACGGTCCTGACCGACGACCTCGACGGCGGGAAGGCCGACCGGACGGTCGAGTTCAGTCTCGACGGCGTGGCCTACACGATCGACGTCTCGGACGAGAATGCCGGCGTCCTGCGTAAGGCGCTGGACCCGTACATCAATGCGGGTCGGCGGATCGGTCGGGGCCCGGCGGAGAACACACGGACAGTTCGGCGGCCGGGGCGACCCAGCGGCGCCGGAATGGACCGCGAGCAGAACCGGGCGATCCGGGAATGGGCCGTCAAGAACGGCTACAAGATTTCCGAGCGGGGCCGGATCCCGGTCGAGGTCGTCGAGGCGTACAAGAGCCGCTGACACACGGCAACAGCGACGGGGTCCCGCCGGAAACGGCAGGACCCCGTCGCTGTGTGCGTGGCCGGCCACCCGGGGCTGTCCACCCCGACTGGCCGGCCGACTGTCGAATCAGTTCACGTTGATGCGGATCGAGTCGAAGGCGGGGGTCTGGTTCGCCCGCTCCATCATCGGCAGACGGTGCGAGCCGTCACCGGCCCAGACCGAGCACTGCGCCGTACCCGATTCCGGCAGGCCCGGAATCTGAATGGTCACGTCGTCCGGCTGGGCGCCACCGCGACCGTCCTCGGTCGCGACGAAGAACGCCGGCACCTCCTGCGGCTCCGGCGGCGCGGTCAGGCTGTCCAGCATCCGGCAGGCGGTGTGGAAGTGACCCCGGACCAGGCCCTGGGCGTTGAGCAGCGAGCTCTCCACGTAGTACCCACCCTGACCGGCCGCGAGGAAGCGGTCACGGACCAGGTTCTTGGTGCTGACCCGCAGGGTGAAGGGCTGGTTGCGGCCGACCTGCTGCGGGAACTGGGTGATCAGCAGCGACGGGTTGTTGGCGGCGGCGCCGACCTCACCGAACTCGGTGCTCACGCACCGGTTGCCGTTCTGGAAACCGTTGTGCGGCTGCAACTGGCTCTCGTCGCAGTTGTTGGCCAGCACGCCGAGCCCCGCGCCCGGGGCGGTGCCGCCATTGTTCCCGCCGTTGTTGTTGCCGCCGCCGGTGTTTCCGCCACCGCCGGTGTTTCCGCCACCGGTGTTCCCACCGTTGTTGTTGCCACCGCCGGTGTTCCCACCGTTGTTGTTCCCGCCACCGGTGCTGCCGCCGTTGTTGTTACCGGTCGGCTGCACCTGGCACTCGGCGAGCTGCGCCAAACCCTGCGGACGCGGTCCGACCCGGTCGATAGCGGTCGTGATCCGGTCCAGCACCGCCTTACGCTTTCCGGCCAGCGGCTGCAGGATCGCACTGCGGATGAAATCGGCGCCCTTGTTGCCCTCGGCGGCCAGCCGTCGATCGGCCTCGGCGATCTGGGTCTGCAACTGTGCGAGATTACGGTCGACCTCGGCTCGCGCCCGATCCGGCACCTGCGGCAGCTTGGCCGCCACATCGGGACAGGCGACGGCCGAGCCGGTGCCCACCGTGCCGTCCTTGGCGTCCTCGCACTCCGCCACCGACTCCTGACCGTCACCCCAGTGGTTACGCACCCACCGACCGTTCTGCCAGGTGCGGCTGGTCGAGGCGCCACTCGGCGCGGTCGAGCCCGGGCTCGGCTCCACGCACTGCCCGGCGGCTGGCCGGGGCTTGTTCGTCCGCCGGTCCTGGGCCGACGAGATCTGGGTGACGGCGACTACTCCGCCGAAGACCACGAGCGTGCCGACAACGGCCAGCAGACGCTTGCTCCGCGCGATGCCGGGTGACCGGCGCGCCCGAGTGGACCTGCGCATCGAATTGCTCTCCTTCTCGATCCGGTAGTGGATTCCTGCCCTCGGCGGACCGACGGATGTGAGATGGCACGCCACGGCGGCGACCACCGCGACCTACCCGGTAACGTGTCGATGGCCGACGATGCCCTTTCCGCACCGTCTCCCGCGTCCGGTCGACGCGGTTGGGGAGATCCTCTTCATTCGCGCAGGAGTACGGGACGGCGACGGGGAAGGTTCAACCCGCGCACAGGAAAATTTGCTCCGCCCCCCGAGCGGATCGGGTGCGGAGCAGGGTTCAGCAGGGAAAGTGGCCGGTCAGTCCGCGCAGAGGTGGTCGAACGCGAAACCGCCCACCAGCTCGTCCCGCCGCCGGCTCAACGCGACGATCTCCGTGGTGAGGTCCGCGCGCGCCAGCAGGTCCGGGCCGTCCGGCCGCACGGCGCGCAGCCGTTCGCCGACCGCGACGGTCGCCAGGTCCTCGGCCAGCCGGGCCGCGTCGACGCCGCAGGAGAAGCGCTGCGCGGTCACCGAGACCCGCTCGACCAGGCAGGCGTCCGGGCGCACCTGGACCCAGCTCCAGCCCTCCGCCGGGCCCTCGGCCCAGTGCACGTGCAGCCCGCGCACGATCGGGTCGGCCAGGCGCCCGGCCACGTACGCCTCGACCGCCGCAGCGCGGGTCAACGTGCCGAGGTCGTTCACCGGGCCGGTCCGGCCGTCCGGAAGCCGTCCGAGGATGTCGCGGAAGCCCACCGGAGCGGGCTCGTCCCCGGTGCCGCCCGCCGCGTAGGCGCGCGCGTCGACCACGTACTCGACGAGGCGCCGGCCGTGCTCGGCGGCCCGCAGCGTCGGTGACCCGATGCGCAGCACGGGCAGTCCGACGGCCGCGCTCACGGCGTCGGTGAGGCGCTCGACGCGCTGCTCGGCCGACCCGGCAGGCGGGACCGGACCGATCACCACGGCGACGACCGGCCGCCCGGTGTCGGCGGCGCTGACCACGAGGTCGAACGCCGCCCGGCTGGCCGAACCCCACTGGCTGCCGGTGACGCCGGGCGGACGCCCCTGCACCAGCTCGCTGAGCCGGCACGTCCCGTACACCCGGTGGCCGGCGCGGTCGAACAGCGCGTCGCGTCCACCATCGGCGGGCATCGCCCGCAGCCAGCCGCGATCACCGCTGCTCGTCATCTGCCTGATCCATCCGCCGGTCGGTCGAACCGCGCCGAGTCTAGGCGGTCGATCATGGTGTGCGCCTCGGCGGTGCGGCCCGGACGGCCGGGCCGGGCGGGCGTTCCCCGGGGAGCTGCTCCCAGTACCCCCGGGTGACGGCCATGTCGTGGTGGGCCGCGTTGCCCGCGCCGGGCGCGTCGACGCCGAGCACCAGGACTGGGCGGGCCGACCCGGAGACGTTCGGGGTGCCGCGGTGGATGGTCAGTCCGAATGGATCTCCACCGTTGTAGAAGCCTGTCAAGGGTCGGCGGGCGATGCCAGCGCTCGACAGGCTCCTGTGACCTGGATCACATCCAGGTCGTGTTCCAGGACGCCCGGCGAGGTGTATCCAGCGAGGTCGCCCGTAGCGGACCGGCTGGGAGGTCAGCGCATGTCGCGTCAGCAGTTCGGCACCCTCGCCGCGCGCGGGCCGGGTCCTCGCCGACCCCAGGGGGAGCGCCCGCGTCGACCTCGCCAGCCGCGCCCCGCCGGTGATCCGACCATCCGCCGCCGACCGAACGCCGACCGAGCGGGACGACACCACAGACTTCCCCCGCGCCCCACCCCCACCCGTTCCACCCCGAACGCCGACCCGACCGGCGGCGGGCCGCGCCTCGCCGCGCAGCCGCCGGCCGGCGAAACCGGCGCGGCCCAGGTCGGGCGGATCGCGGCCGACGCGGCCGGACGGGTGCCGGGCGTGTCCGACGTCCGCCCGGCCACCGTCCGCGTGGGCGACCGGTCCGTGGGCCTCGACCTGAACCTCATCATCGAGTACGGCCACCGCGTGCCCGCCGTCGCCGACGCGGTCCGCCGGGCGGTCGCCGAACAGGTGCTCGCCGGCACCGGCCGCGCGGTGGCCGCGGTGACGATCACGGTGCGGGACCTGGTGGTGACCGGCTCGGCCGACGACGTCCCGCCGCACCGACCGGTCGCACGCCCCGAGCTGACCACGGCGACCGCCAACCGGGTGGCGTCCGCGCTGCTGGCCGTCGCCCTGCTCGCCGGCGGCGTCCTGCTGGCCGCGCAGGCGCTGCTGGTCACGCTGGGTCGCCCGACGCCGCTGCTCATCCGCCCCGGGTGGTACGACGCGCTGACCACCACCCGGTGGCACGATCCCGGCGTACGGGCAGCGGCCGCCGCCGCCGCACTGCTGGGCCTGCTCGTCCTGACCGCCCAACTGCGCCGGTGGACGCCGGTCCGACTGCGAGTCGACCCGCGCGACGGCTGGCACCTGCACCGGCGGTGCGTGGAACGCCGGCTGACCGACGCGGCGGAGACCGTGCCGGGCGTACGCGGAACCCGGGTGCGGGTCCGGCGTCAGGGCGACCGGTGGCGACCCCGGTTGCGCGCCACCGGCGACCCGGCGGCCCGTGCCGAGGTCGAATTCGCCGTGCGCCAGGAGCTGCGTCAGCTCGCCTCGCCACGCGCCGACCGCGTCGACGTCCGGCTGCTGCCCCGCCGGCGGCCGGCATGACCGATGCCGCGCACCGCCTGCTGTGGACGATCGTCGCGCTGCTGCTGGTCGCCGGCGGTGCGACCGCGCTGGCAGCCAGTTCCGGCACGCTGCCGTTCGGCGACCCCGACGCGGTCCTGCTCGGCGGCGGGCTGGTGGACGCGTGGCGGCTCGCGACGCCCTGGAGCACCCTGGCCGCGGCGGTCGGCGGGCTGCTGACCGCCGTCGCCGGCCAGCGCCTGCTGCACCGGGCGCTACGCCGACCCGACCAGGCCCTGCGGGGCACGCTGAGCCGCCCCGGAAGCCTGCCCGGTCGCACCCGGCTGGCCAGTGAGGTGCTCGTACGCGCGCTGGAACGGGACCTGCTGCGCGCGCCCGGGGTGCACCGGGCCCGGGTGGTGCTCACCGGCACGCCACCGCGCCCCGACGTGTGGGTCCGGGTGGACCTGACCAGCGACGCCCGCGCCGCCGGAGTCCGCGAGCACGTCCACGAATCGGTCCGCCGGTTCGCCACGACGGCCGGCTGCCAACCCGCACACCTCGACGTGACGGCCCGGATCGCGCCGGCCCGCCCCTGAGCCGGCCGCCCGCCGAGGCCCCACCAGACGACCACCCCGAACAGCAGGGCCGTTGGGGGTCCAAGGTCCCGGGCCGGTGCGGTCCGTCGGCCCTGCCGAGCGCGCCACCCCGAGCGTCTGATGGAGATGCCACCGGGAAGCGCGGTGCGAGGCAGAGAAGGGACGTGGACACCATGACCGCGACGATCGAGCGGACCACCGCCGAGACCACCGCTCCGGCGACCGGCACCACCCGAGAGAAGGCCACCCGGTACGTCCTGGCCGGCACCCGGATGGCGCTCGGCTGGATCTTCCTCTGGGCCTTCCTCGACAAGCTGTTCGGCCTCGGCCACGAGACCGGGTCGAAGAACGCCTGGATCAACGGGGGCAGCCCCACCAAGGGCTTCCTCACCTTCGGGGTCGCCGGCCCGTTCAAGGACGTCTACACCGGCATCGCCGGCGCCGCCTGGGCCGACTGGCTGTTCATGGCCGGCCTCGCCGGGATCGGCATCGCGCTCCTGCTCGGCGTCGGCATGCGGGTCGCGGCCGTGGCCGGTGGGCTGCTGCTGGTCCTCATGTGGACCGCCGTCCTGCCTCCGGAGAACAACCTCTTCATGGACGACCACCTGATCTACGCCGCGGTGCTCGCGGTCCTGGCGCTGGTCAACGCCGGCGACACCTGGGGCCTCGGGAAGCTCTGGGCGAAGCTGCCGATCGTCGCGCGGGTGCCCTGGCTGCGGTGAGCACCACCGCACCGTCGCACGGCGGGCGTCACCACCGGTGACGCCCGTCGAGACGCGTACCCCAGGTCGGTGATCCGGGGTCGGGTCCGGACGCGTCGGGGCAGGTGGCGGGTCCGCCGCACATCGGTGACGCGCTATCCGGCAGGATCGACGGTGACCGGCCACATCACCCAACACGGCAGGAGATCCCCGCATGAACCAGGCAGCAGGCGCCCGATCGGGCAAGCCCGAGGTGGGTCCGATCGAGGGTGCGCCGCCGGCCGACCTCGTGACCGAGGACATCATCGTGGGCGACGGCCCGCAGGCCGAGCCGGGTCAGTTGGTCAGCGTTCACTACGTCGGCGTGTCCCACTCCACCGGCGGCGAGTTCGACTCGTCCTGGAACCGGGGCGAGGCGTTCGAGTTCCCGCTCGGCGGCGGTCAGGTCATCGCCGGCTGGGACCAGGGCGTGGCGGGGATGCGCGTCGGCGGCCGTCGCCGCCTCACCATCCCGCCGCACCTGGGGTACGGCGACCGCGGCGCTGCCGGCGTCATCAAGCCGGGCGAGACGCTGATCTTCGTCGTCGACCTGCTCGGCGTGGGCTGATCGAACGTGGCAGGGGTCGTTCGGCTCGATGCCGGGCGGCCCCTGAGCGCGCCCGCTGCCGGCGTCAGACCGCTGGTCGGCGTGCGCACGTCCGCGTTTCGGACGGGGCCCCTGCTCACACCGCGGTCAGCGTCAGGCGGCCAGCACCAGGCCGCCGGCCGCGGCCGGCGGACGACGGGCGGCCTCGACCAGATCGGCTGGCACCGGACGACGGGCGGCCTCGACCACCCGGCCGGGCTCGAGGATCGGCATCACCCGGTGCAGGCCGGTGGCGCGCAGCACCCGGGCCACCACCGGGGTGGGATCGACCAGGACCAGCTCGCCGCCCCGGGCCCGGACGCGCAGGTGCGCGGCGAGCAACGCGCGCACCCCGGCCGCGGAGAGCAGGCGCAGCCCGGACATCTCCAGCTGCACGACCGGCCGTGCCGGCGCGGACCACAGAGCGGACCGGAAGGCGGCAACGGTGGCGATGTCGACCTCGCCGGCCACCCGCACCTGGACCACCTGGTCACCGACGCTGACCTGCACGTCGATCCGGTCGCTGCGCTCTTCCATGAGGTGAAATCTAGCCCCCACCACCGACAGTTTCGCCCCTCCGCGGAGTGATCCCGGGTACGCCCAGGGTCATCCCCCGATGTGCCCCTCATCCCCCTAGGGGTGGAGGCCAGGGCCCTCGCGGTCGGCCGAACGGCCAGGTGCCGCGCCGCGTGCACGGCGCTCCAGGTCGACAGGGCATCGGCGGTGGAGAATGACCCGATGGTGATCCCCCGGCCCCGGCCGCCACGGCTGATCCGTCCCGTCCGCGAACCGGCCACCGTCCCGCCTCCGCTCAACGGCGTGTGGGCGGCCACGGACCGCCGGCTCGACCAGGTCGACCTCCTGCCCCTCCCCCCGGGGGCCGTCGGGCCGGAGGACGTGCTTGTCGACCCGAGCGGCCGGGTCATCAGCGGCGACGAGGACGGCAACATCTGGTGGTGGCCGGCCGACGCGCCGGCCGGCACCCGACCCCGGCTGCTGGCCGAGACCGGCGGCCGGCCGCTCGGCATCGAGGCGGATCCGTCCGGGGAGGCGCTCATCGTGTGCGACGCGTACCGCGGGTTGCTGCGGGTCACGCCGGACGGGGCGGTCCGCGAGCTGACCGGCACGGCGCCGCCGGTGCACCTGGCCAACAACGCGACGGTGGCCCGCGACGGCACCGTCTACTTCACCGACTCGTCGGACCGGTTCCCGGTCTCGCACTGGAAGCGGGACCTGCTGGAGCACCGCCCCAACGGCCGTGTGCTGGCCCACCACCCGGGCAGTGGACGCACCGAGGTGGTGGCCGACGGGCTGTACTTCCCCAACGGGATCGCGCTGACCCCCGACGAGTCGGCGCTGATGCTGGTCGAGACCACCACCCACCGGCTGCTCCGCGTGGAGTTGCGCGGCGGGGTGCGGGTGCTCGCCGACCTGCCCGCGTACCCGGACAATCTCTCCGCGGTGGGCGACGGGACGTACTGGATCGCCCTGCCCAGCCCCCGGGTGCCCATCGCCGAACGGCTGCTGCCGCACCCGCGGCTGCGCCAGCTCGCCGCTCTGCTGCCCGACGCGATGCAGCCGCAGCCGCGCCGCTACGGGCTGGTCGCGCTGGTCGACGGCGAGGGCACGGTCCGTCGTACGCTGCACGGCCCGGCCGGGAACTACTGGATGATCACCGGGGTACGACAGCACGGCGACCAGCTCTGGCTGGGCAGCCTCATCGGGCCCGGCGTGGCCCGCGTACCCCTGGGATGACCGCCTGGCTCGCGCCCGGCGTGTCGGGCGGTGGCCGACCCGGACGCGGCCGGGGTGCCTGCACGGCGAACGGGCCGACCCACCGCGACGGTGGGTCGGCCCGGTGCCTCAGCGCCCGCTGATCGAGGGCGCCGGCGCGGGTGACCCGCCGGCCACCGCGCCCGGGTGCGCCGGGGCGACCGGCGCGGGCTTGAGCCCGGACGGCACCGGCAGGGCGCTGCCCTTGACGAACTCGTCCCAACTCACGTTCCACGCCGTCCAGCCGTTGCCGGGTTGCAGGTCGACCTCGGTGCCCTTGACGGTGACCAAGTCGCCGACCTGGGTCACCCCCATCAGCCAGTCCGCGGCCGTGGCGGAGACGTTCGCGCAGCCGTGCGAGGTGTTGGTGTAGCCCTGCTCGCCCTCCGACCAGGGGGCCGAGTGGATGAACTCACCACCCCAGGTGAGCCGCTGGGCGTCGTCGACGTCGACCACGTAGCCGCCGTTCGGCTCACCCCGGGTGTCGAAGGTGGTCCGCTCGTGCTTCTCCATGATCACCATCTTGCCGCTGGAACTGGGCGTACTCGGCTTGCCCAGGCTCACCGGGATGCGGCGCACCAGCTTGCCGTCGCGCAGCACCGTCATCTGCTTCGTGGCGTTGTCGATCTCCAGCGAGACCTGTTTCCCGATCTTCGAGGTCGCGGTCCGCTCGGCGTCCCCGACCAGGTTCTTGCCGATCGGCAAGCCCTCCAGCCCCGCACGGACACTGATCGTCGTCCCCGGCCGCCAGAAATCGGGCGCCCGGTAATAGACCTGACTTCCGTCGTCCAGCCACGACCAGGTACCCGGCTGCGGCGGATTAGTCTTCACGAACAACCGGCGCTGCACATCCGCCCTGGCCTCTTTCGGAATTCCCGGGTCGAACGCCACGGTTACCGGCATTGCCGTGCCGTACGTCCGGTTGCCGACGAAATAGAGGGTGCTGGTGATCTGCGGCTTCGTGGACTTGGCCATCGTGGTGAACGTGGTCGTCCGCGTCGTGGTCGCACCCGAGTCACCGGTCGCGGTCACCTCCGCGGTGTACGTACGCCGAGGTGCCAGCGGCGCGCTCGGCACCCAACCGGAGCCGTCCTCGCGCGGCTCCGCCTTGACCTGCGCGCCCTTGTCGTCGGTGAGCCGGACAGCGGTGACCCGTCCACCCTTGACCACCGCGCCGACCTCGGCGCTGATCGGAACGTCCCGGGCCTTGTCCCCCGGTGTCACGGTGACCTCCGGCGCCGCGACGTGTCCCTTGGCCGGCCCGTCCCGGTCGGCGGTACATCCGGCCAGCACGAGCGGTGCGGCCGCGATAGCTACCGCCAACAGCGTCAATCGCCGCCTAGGTGTCATGTTCAGTCCCCCCGTTTTCGACTGCCCTCCGCCACATTCTGTCGGCCCCTACAGGAGTATCCAGGGCATTCGGAAATAATCGGCGGCGCATTTATCCGCGCATTTTCCGACACTGCGCCGGTTGGCGAGAAAAACGCACGAGTGCCGCCTTGAGGCACGTCCGCACTCCCGCACGTCACCCGACCCGCAACGTCCGGTCCCACCCCGACCCCGCCACGGCCGCACCTATCGCCGTCGTTGCACGACTTGCGCCCCGCGCCCCGCGCCCCGCGCCCCGCGCCCCGCGCCCCGCGCCCCGCGCCCCGCGCCGAGATCATCGCGACATCGGGGATGGGGCGGTTTCCGACGCGCGGGAGGCAGCAACATCGCCGATGTCGTGTGGATCTCCGCGAGGAATCGGCCGATCGGCGAGCAGGGCTTCGGACCGGTGCGCCCCTCGGGTCGCGCTCGGCCGGAATGGCGTGTAAGACGGGCACGCATGACGGGTCGGGGCGGCTGCCGCACCTGCTGGGAGGACTTTTGTCATTTGAAGCGAAACTTCTGCTCGTCGAGACGAAGCTTTGCCTTTGTCCGGAGGCAAGGGTAGGGTCGGCTTTCAGATAGAAGGTTGCCCATTCGTCAATCAGCCTGCCTGCCTCCCTTGCCGGGTCGGCCGCGGTCCCCCTCAGGGGCGCCGACCGCCCCGAAGCGTCGTCCTCACCGTCCAGCCGGAGCGCGCCTCCGGCCGGTTCGGCGCGCCCCGGCAAAGGCAGCCGGTCGACAGCTGCCGACGGCACACCAGCCGTCAGGAAGGGACCACCACCATGGATCACCAGACCAACCGCTCGGAGCCGACAGCGACCTCCGAGTCGGTCAGTCGGCGCGGACTGCTCCGCGCCGCGACCGTCTCCGCCGCCGCCGTCGGCGCCGCCGGGCTCCTCGCCGGGCCGGCGAACGCCGCGCCGGCAGGCGACACCGCCGCCCGGGGCCAGTCCCACGGCCGGCGTCGGGTGCCGGTGGACCGCATCAGCATCCAGCTCTACACCGTGCGTGACCAGCTCGCCGCCGATCTGCCGGGCACCCTGACCGCCCTGCGGCGCATCGGTTACCGGCGGGTGGAGCACGCCGGCTTCGTGGGGCGTACGGCGGCGGAGTTCCGGGCCGCGCTCGACGCGGCCGGGCTGCGCGCCACCTCCGGGCACACCGGCATCCCGCAGCCGTTCGACGCCGCCACCTGGGAACGTGCCCTCGCGGACGCCAACACGGTGGGCTGCAAGAAGATCGTCCACCCGTACTTCGGTCGGGACGCCCAGGGCCGTCCGTACCGGGACCCCGCCGTCTACCGTGCCCTGGCCCGGGATCTCAACCAGGCGGGCCGGCTGGCCGAGCGCGCCGGGCTCGATTTCGGCTACCACAACCACCAGTTGGAGTTCGTGCCGCTGACCGACGGCTCGACCGGCTTCGAGATCCTCACCGGGCAGACCGATCCCCGGCTGGTCCACTTCGAACTCGACCTGTACTGGACCTGGCGGGGCGCACACGACCCGGTCGACGTGATCCGGGCCAACCGCGGCCGGATCCGCCAGGTGCACGTCAAGGACCTGGACGTCGAGGGCGGCTTCGCGGACCTGGGCGACGGCGTCATCGACTTCGGCCGGATCTTCGACCACGAGCGGGAGGCGGGCATCGAGGAGTACATCGTGGAGCGCGACGACGCGGGCACCCCGCCGCGCGCCCCCGCCGACGCCCTTGACACCGCCCGGGTCGGCTTCGACTACCTCGCCGCACTCCGGTACTGACCACCTCGGGGGACTACCTGATGATGAACCGGACCGCTTTCCTGTCCGCCCTGCTCCTGGTGTCGGCCGGCCTGGTCGCGCCGACGACCGCGGCAGCCGCCGCGCCGGCGGCCCCGCCGCCGGACAGCAGCTTCCAGAAGGTGACGCTCAACGACTTCCCCGGCGAGCCGATGAGCCTCGCCGTCCTGCCCGACCTGCGGGTGCTGCACACCTCCCGGACCGGCGAGGTCCGCATCCACGACCCGCGCACCGGGCTGAACACCATCGCCGCCGACATCCCGGTTTACGAGCACGACGAGGAGGGGTTGCAGGGCGTCGCCATCGACCCGAACTTCGCCCAGAACAAGTGGGTGTACCTCTACTACTCGCCGCGGCTGGACACGCCGGTGGACGACCCGGCGACCCCCGACGTCAACGAGGGGGACGCGCCGGCGGTCGGCACCGAGGCCGACTGGCAGCGGTTCCGGGGCGCGCTGCGGCTGTCCCGGTTCAAGCTGGACGGGATGAAGCTGAACCTCGCCAGCGAGCAGCAGATCATCGACGTGCCGACCGACCGGGGCATCTGCTGCCACGTCGGCGGCCAGATCGACTTCGACAGCAAGGGCAACCTGTACCTGTCGACCGGTGACGACACCAACCCGTTCGCCTCCGACGGCTACGTCCCGATCGACGAGCGGGCCGACCGCAACCCGGCGTACGACGCCCAGCGCACCGCGGCCAACACCAACGACCTGCGCGGCAAGCTGCTGCGCATCAAGGTGAAGGCCGGTGGCGGTTACACGGTGCCGGCCGGCAACCTGTTCAAGCCGGGCACGGCGCAGACCCGCCCGGAGATCTACGCGATGGGGCTGCGCAACGCGTTCCGGTTCGCCGTCGACCGGCGTACCGACAACGTGTACCTGGGCGACTACTCCCCCGATGCCTCCACCGCGAACCCGGCGCGCGGGCCGGCCGGACACGGCCGGTGGATGCTGATCGACAAGCCGGCGAACTACGGCTGGCCGTACTGCGTGACGCCGACGATCGCCTACCGCGACTACGACTTCGCCACCGGCGAGTCCGGCCCGAAGTTCAACTGCAAGCGACCGGTCAACGACTCACCGCACAACACCGGCAAGCGGCAACTGCCGCCGGTCCAGGCCCCGCAGGTCTGGTACGCGGCCGCCGCCTCGGCCGAGTTCCCGCAGCTGGGCACCGGCGGCATCGCCCCGATGGGCGGCCCGGCGTACGACTACGACGGGACCAGCACGTCGCGCACCCGGTGGCCGGCCTACTACGACGGGGTGCCGCTGTTCTACGAGTGGACCCGGGACTACATCAAGGAGTTCCGCCTCGACTCCGACGGGGACGTGCAGGACATCCGACCGGTGGCGCCGTCGCTGGTGGTGGACAACCCGATGGACATGGAGTTCGGTCCGGACGGCGCGCTCTACGTGCTGGAGTACGGGGACGGCTACTTCGCCGAGAACCCGGACGCCCAGCTGTCCCGGATCGACTTCGTCCGCGGCAACCGGACGCCGATCCCGAAGATCAGCGGTACGCCGACCGTCGGGCAGGCCCCGCTGACCGTCGCGTTCTCCAGCGCCGGCACCACCGACCCGGACGGTGACAAGCTGAGCTACGCGTGGGACTTCAACGCGGACGGCTCGGTGGACAGCACCGACGCCAACCCGACCTGGACGTTCCAGGAGAACGGCTCGTACACGCCGACGCTGAAGGTGACCGACCGCACCGGGCGGTCCGCCTCGGCGACCCTGCCGCTGCTGGTCGGACCGACCGCGCCGATCATCGAGTTCGTCGCCCCGGTGGCCGGGCAGCCGTTCCAGTTCGGGCAGACCGTCGCGTACGAGGTGAAGGTCACCGACGACCTGCCGGTGGACTGCTCCCGGGTGAAGGTCACCTACGTGCTCGGGCACGACCAGCACGGGCACCCGCTCTCCACGGCGACGGGGTGCTCCGGGACGATCCCCACCTTCGTGGACGGTGGGCACAGCGGCGCGGACAACCTCACCGCGGTCTTCGTCGCCGAGTACACCGACGCGCCGACGGAGCCCGGTGTGCCGCCGCAGACCGCCACGGCGACGGTCGTGCTGGATCCCACCCCGGTGGCCGGCCTGGCCGGCTGACCCACGCACGACGAGCGGCGGCGGCCGGAGAGCTCTCCGGCCGCCGCCGCTTCGCGTTCCGGCCCGGCTGGTCAGCCCCAGTCGCTGTCGACGTGGTTGTCGCGCCAGCGTCCGCCCACCGGCGGGGTGTCCAGGCGCATCCCGCCATTGGCGTTGCCGGCGAGGTCGTTGTCCTCGACCCGGCAGTCCACACAGCTGCCCCGTTCGGTGATCCACAGACCGTGGGTCTGGGTGCTGTACTCGTGGTTGTCCCAGACCCGGTTGCCGCGGATGGTGGCCGAGTCGAACGCCGCGTCGATGGTGATGCCGGCCCGCCGCTCGGGTGCCGCGGACAGCTCGTACCCGCAGCCCGGGGGCGGTACGTCCCCACTCCACGCGGTGATGCCGTCGGGCCGGACCGGCGCCAGGACGAGTTCTTCGCCGGTGTTCGCGGCGACCATGGCCACGGCCCGTCCCACCCGCAGGACCTTGCCCCGGTGCCCGTCGTGCGGCCAGGTCGCCGACCGGTCCACCACGGACCGCTCGGCGTAGCGAACGGTCTCGCCACCGCCGCTGGCGGCCTGCGCGTACTGTCGCCCGTTGTTGCGGATCCGGTTGTTCAGCAGCACCGCGTCGGTCATCTGGTGGTCGATCCGGACGGCGTCCAGCCCGTTGCCCCAGAACTCGTTGCTCTCGATCACCACGTCCCGTACCGGGCCCTGGTAGCCCCGCCCGAGGTCCTGCCCGTGGTAGCCGTACTGACCGTTCCCGCTGATCCGGTTGCCCCGGATGGTGTACGGGCCCGGGCTGTTGCCGACAATGACCCCGTCGCGGATGTTGCCGTCGATGACGCAGTCGGTGAGCAGCCCACCCCGTCCGGCCACCGCCGCGGTGCCCTGGGCGGAGATGTCGAACCCGGCCTCCAGGTTGCCGGTCATCGTGCAGGCGGAGACGATGAGACCGTCGGCACCCCAGTCGGAGATGCCGAACCGGTTGCCCTGGCTGTGACAGCCGATGATGCGGTAGCCGCGGGGCGGGGGCCAGTAGTCCTTCTGCAGCTCCAGGAAGATGCCGTTGGTGCCGTTGGCGAGCGTGGTGCAGTTGGCGATGGTCAACCGCTCCACCGCGCCCCAACCGCCGATGCCCACGCCGATGCCGGCGCCGCCGATCTGCTCGCCGTTGTCCAGTCGCCCGCAGCCGACGACCACCACGCCGTCGATCAGCGAGTCCTGGAGGAAGTCGCAGCCCAGCCCGGTGGCCGCGGTGTGGTGGATGTAGAGGTTGCGGAACACGCCGCGCACGACGTATTGCAGGCCCAGGCCCTTGGCGAGGTAGTTGTACTCGGCCATCGCCACGCCGGAGCCGTCGATCTGGAAGTCGGCGAAGGTGCAGTCGGCGATGTGCCGGTCCCGGTCGGCCCCGTGCTGCACGGTGGTCCAGAAGGCCAGCGGGGTCGGGTCGGCCCGGTTGCCCTCGTTGCTGAGCATGAACCGGGTCGCCGCCGGGCCGGCGCCGACCAGCGAGACCCCACTGCGCCACACCGTGCCGGAATCGCGGATCGAGTAGATGCCGGGCGGGCAGTAGATGACGCGGGCCCGCCCGTCCGAGGCGTACCCGGCGCCGAGGCGGTCCACGAGGGCGGCCAACGCCGGCTGGTCGTTGGTCGCGCCGTCGCCGGTCAGCCCGTACTCCAGCGCGTCGCAGTAGAGCGGTGCGCCGGCCGCGGCGGGCCGCCGCACCCGTACCGAATTCAGTAGCAGCTCGTTCGCCACGACCACGGGTCGGCTCCCTTCGACGCCTCCGGTGCGTACCGGCGGGGCCGACTTCCCGATGACGCGACAGCGAAACCACTGACGCACGCCGGCCCCGGCGCCGCGCGGGCGGTGCCAGGGCGGGGGTACGCGTCAGACGGCGGCGATCAGCAGCGCCGGGCGCTCCACGCAGTCGGCGACGTGCCGCAGGAAGCCACCGGCCACCCCACCGTCGCAGACCCGGTGGTCGAACGTGAGGCTCAGCTGGGTCACCTTGCGCACGGCCAACTGCCCGTCGACCACCCACGGCTTGTCCACGATCCGGCCCACGCCGAGCAGGGCCGCCTCGGGGTGGTTGATGATCGGGGTGGAGCCGTCCACGCCGAACACCCCGTAGTTGTTCAGCGTGAAGGTGCCGCCGGTGAGCCGGGCCGGCGCGAGCGTCCCGGCCCGCGCCGCGGCGGTGGTCGCCGCCAGCTCGGCGGCCAGCTCGGCCGTGGTGAGTCGCTGGGCGTCGCGCAGCACCGGCACCAGCAGGCCCCGGTCGGTCTGCGCGGCGATGCCCAGGTGCACCCCGGCGGACTGGACGATCCGCTGACCCTCGGTGTCGACGCGGGAGTTGAGCTGCGGGAACCGGCGCAGACCGCTGAGGCAGATCCGGGCCAGCAGGGCCAGGATGCTCACCGGCGCGTCGGGCGTCGCCGCGTTGATCGCCGCGCGGGTCTCCAGTAGCCCGGTGGCGTCGACGTCGACCCAGATGGTCACCTCGGGGATCTCCCGCCGGCTGCGGGAGAGCTTGTCGGCGATCACCTTGCGCACGCCGGTGAGCGGGACGATCAGGTCGCCGTCGCCCTCCGGGGTCGGCGCGACGTGCGGGTCCGGCACGGCGGCGAGCCGGGCGACGGGGACGGCCAGCGCCGCCTCGACGTCGGCGCGGCGGATCACACCGCCGGGCCCGCTGCCACGGACCGTACCCAGGTCGACGCCGCGCTCCCGGGCCAGCCGACGGACGATCGGCGAGATGACCAGGGCGCTCGCCGACCGCACCTCGGCGGAGGCGCTGCCACCGACCGGGGCCGCTTCGTCCGCCGCCGGGCCGGCGCCGGCTGCCGGGACCGCGTCGGGCCGGACAGCGCCGGCCGGGGCGGCGTCGGCCGGTTCGGGCGCCAGCGCAAGTCGGGGCCGACGCCGACGGCGGGTCGCGCCGCCGTGCCCGGTGCCGTACCCGATCAGCACGTTGCCGGAGCCGGCACGCTCCTCCTCGCGGTAGGTGGCGTGCCCGGCGGGCTCGTCGCCGCCGTCCAGCGGCGCGATGGTGATCAGGGGCTGGCCGACCGGGCGGACCTCACCCGCCGCGCCGTGCAGGGTCACGACCCGTCCGGCGTACGGGCAGGGCACGTCCACGACCGCCTTGGCGGTCTCCACCTCGACCACGCTCTGGTCCACCGTGACGATGTCGCCCACGGCGACCCGCCACTCGACGATCTCGGCCTCGCTCAGCCCCTCGCCCAGGTCGGGCAGGAGGAAGACCTGCGTCCGCTCGACGGTGGTCATGCCGCGCTGCCCTGCGCCGCCCAGCGCGGGTCCGGCTGGTCGTCCCACTGCAACCGGGCCACCGCGTCGAGCACCCGGTCCACGCCGGGCAGGTGGGTGTGCTCCAGCATCGGCGCCGGGTACGGGATGTCCAGCCCGGCCACCCGCAGCACCGGAGCGTGCAGCGCGTGGAAGCAGCGCTCCTGCACCCGGGCGGCGATCTCCGCGCCGACACCCGCGAACCCGGGCGCCTCCTGGATCACCACGCACCGGCCGGTCCGCCGGACCGACGCGGTGATGGTGGCGTCGTCGAACGGCACGATGGTCCGCACGTCGACCACCTCCAGGTCCCAGCCCTCCTCGCGGGCGGCCTCGGCGGCCTCCAGCGCGACCGGCACCGCCGGCCCGTACGCCACCAGGGTGGCGTCGCGGCCGGGCCGGCGCACGACGGCCCGGCCGAACGGCTCGGTACGCGCCGGCAGCTCGGCGTCGGCGCTGCCGAAGTAGAGCTTCTTGGGCTCCATGAAGACCACCGGGTCGGGATCGTCGATCGCCTCACGCAGCAGCGAGTACGCGTCCTCGACGGTCGCCGGGGTGACGACCTTCAGGCCGGGGGTGTGCGCGTAGTACGCCTCGGACGAGTCGCAGTGGTGCTCCACCCCGCCGATGCCGCCGGCGTACGGCACCCGGATGACGATCGGCACGCTGAGCTTGCCCCGGGTGCGGTTGCGCAGCTTCGCCACGTGCGAGGCGATCTGCTCGAACGCCGGGTACGCGAACGCGTCGAACTGCATCTCGACCACCGGCCGCAGCCCGGACATGGCCAGGCCGACGGCGAAGCCGACGATGCCGGCCTCCGCGAGCGGGGTGTCGAAGCAGCGCTTCTCGCCGAAGCGGGCCTGCAGGCCGTCGGTGATCCGGAAGACGCCGCCGAGCTGGCCGACGTCCTCGCCGAAGACGACGACTCGCTCGTCGGCCGCGAGGGCGTCGGCGAGCGCGGTGTTGAGCGCCTTCGCCATGGTGGTGGCCATCAGTCGTCACTTTCCTCGTCGCGCGCGGCGGCCAGCTCGGCCCGGACCTGCTCGCGCTGCTCGACGAGCTGCGGGGTGGGCTCGGCGTAGACGTGGTCGAAGAGGCTCAGCGGGTCGACAGTGGGCTGGGTGTTCATCCGGGTACGCAGGTCCGCCGCGTACGCCTCGGCCTGCTCGGCGACCTCGGCGACCGCCGCGTCGTCGAGCACGCCACGGGCGCGCAGGTACGCCTGGAGGCGGGCGAGCGGGTCGCGGTCGCGCCAGGCGTCGACCTCGGCGCCGTCGCGGTAGCGGCTGGCGTCGTCGGCGTTGGTGTGCGGCTCCATCCGGTAGGTGTGCGCCTCCACCAGGAACGGCCCGTTGCCGGCGCGGGCGTGCGCGACCGCGCGGGTCAGAACGGCGAGCACCGCGACCGGGTCGTTGCCGTCGACCTGCTCGCTGGGCACCCCGTAGCCGACGCCCTTGTACGCCAGCGACGGCGCGGCGGTCTGCCGCGACAGCGGGACGCTGATGGCGTACCGGTTGTTCTGGACGAAGTAGACGACCGGCGCTTTGAACACGGCGGCGAAGTTGATGCCCTCGTGGAAGTCGCCCTCGCTGGTCGCGCCGTCGCCGATGAAGGCCAGCGCCACGGTGTCGCGCCCCTGGTACGCCTCGCCGTACGCGAGACCGGCGGCGTGCACGCACTGGGTGGCGAGCGGGGTGCACTGCGGGGCGGCGCGTACCTCGGTGGGGTCGTAGCCGCAGTGCCAGTCGCCGCGCAGCAGGGTGAGCACCTCGACCGGGTCGATGCCCCGGGCAACCAGCGCCATCGATTCACGGTAGGTGGGGAACACCCAGTCGGTGTCGCGGACGGCGAGCACGGCGGCGACCTGGCACGCCTCCTGGCCCCGCGACGACGGGTAGACGGCGAGGCGGCCCTGCTTGGTCAGCGCGGTCGCCTGGGTGTCGAACCGGCGGCCGAGCACCATCCGGCGGTACAGCTCGCGCAGCGCCTCGACGGGCGGCTCCGGGTAGTCGGTACGGTCCGGCAGCGGCGTACCGGTCGGATCGAGCAGGCGGACCGGTTCGGCGTCCGGCAGCAGCGGGCGCGCCGGGTCGGGCGGGGTGACCGTCCGACGGGCGCGCGGGGATGCCCTGCGGACCGCCTGGGGTGTGGTCGTCACGGCGGGACCTCCTGGGACGTGTGGTGAGCCTATGCTTCCGCCTGACGGATGATTGACTCAAGATCCACGCAGAAGGCGGGACGTCTGGCATGTGGGAGGCGCGTCGGTGAGCCAGGAGAACGGAGACGGAGCGAGCCGGGGAACCGGATCGGGACGATCGGCCCGAGCGATGGACGAGGTCGACCGGCGGATCCTGGACGAGCTGGTCCGCGACGGGCGCACGTCGGTGCGCACCCTGGCCGAGCGGATCCACATCTCGCGCACCAACGCGTACGCCCGGGTGGAACGCCTGCTGCGCGAAGGCGTGATCACGGGCTTCCGGGCGCAGGTGGCGCCCGAGGCCGCCGGGTTGGGCACGTCGGCGTACATGGCGTTGACGATCGAGCAGAACACCTGGCGGGAGGTGTCGGCCGAGCTGGCCCAGGTGCGCTACGTCGAGCACGTCGCGCTGCTCAGCGGCGAGCACGACGTGCTGGCCCTCGTTCGGGCGCCGGACAACGCCGCCCTGCGCGACGTGGTGCTCGACCGGGTGCAGCGCATCGCCGGGGTGCTGTCGACGCGGTCGTGGCTGGTCTTCGAGGAGTTCGACGGCACGCAGAGCCCGTGGCAGTAGCGCGAGCCTCGCCGGTCACCGCTCCGGCGGGGCCTCCAGACCCTCGGAGTCGGCCAGCTCCAGCAGGGGCGCCAGCGAGTGCCGATCCCCGTCCAGGCCGGCGTGCGGATCGCCGCGCTCGGCGAACCGGGCCGGCACGGTGAGCACGTCGAAGTCCTCCGGACGGGCGTCGTCCAGCTCCGCCCAGTCCAACGGCGCCGACACGAGCGCCCGAGGCGTCGGCCGGATCGAGTACGCCGACGCCATCGTGTGGTCCCGCGACATCTGGTTGTAGTCGACGAAGACCGGCCGGTCCCGCTGCTCCCGCCACCAGGTGGTGGTGACCAGCTCCGGCAGCCGGCGCTGCATCTGGAGGCCCAGCGCGAGCACCGCCCGGCGGCACTCGCCGAAACTCCACCTCGGCTCGATCGACAGGTAGACGTGCAGGCCCCGCCCGCCGGTGGTCTTCGGATAGCCGGTCATGCCCAGCTCGGCGAGGAACGCCCGCACCTCCCGGGCCACCGGCACCACCTGCTCGAAGCCCACGCCGGGCATCGGGTCCAGGTCGATGCGCAGCTGATCGGGGCGCTCCACGTCGGCGGCGGACACCGGCCACGGGTGGAAGCGCAGGGTGCCCAGGTTGGCGGCCCAGATCACCACGGCCAGCTCGCTCGGCGCGACCTCGTCGGCGGTCCGGCCGCTGGGGAAGGTGATGTGCGCCGTGCGCACCCACGCGGGCGCGCCCGCCGGCAGCCGCTTCTGGTAGAACGCGTCACCGCGGTTGGTCTGCCGGGTGGCGATCGTCGCGCCCTCGAAGACGCCGCGCGGCCAGCGTTCCAGCATGGTCGGCCGGTCGCGCAGCGCCCGCAGGATGCCGTCGCCGACCGCCAGGAAGTAGCGGACCACGTCCAGCTTGGTCAGTCCGCGTTCCGGGAAGTACGGCTTGTCGGGGCTGGAGACGCGGACCAGCCGCTCCCCCACCTGGATCTCCTCCGCCGCCGTGGCCACGCCCCCGAGGGTACGACGTGGAGGCGGGCCCGGTGGGCTACCGGCCGGGGACCAGCGTGGCGGGCTGCTGCGGCAGTTCCTCCGTCGGGCCGCCGACCGACACCGGCTGCGTCCCGGGTGGCTCCTCGGCCACCGCGGTCTGCTGCTCGACCGGCACCGTCCGCGCCGTGCGGCGGGCCACGAAGCCCGGCGTCCAGTCCTTCAACCGCAGAGCCGGCCGCTCGACGAGCTTCCACGACACGAACGCGGCGGCGAAGGCGACCGCGACCGACATCGCCGCGAACGGCACGTACCCCCAGCGGCTCCAGCCCAGGCTCGCCATCACCTGCTGGAAGGCGAACCCGTAGATGTAGATGCCGTACGAGTAGTCGTTCTTGCGGCCCACCCAGTGCAGCTGGCGCGGCATCCGCACCGACAGCCACACCAGCAGGTACGCGAACGCCGGCAGCCCGATGACGAAGAAGCCGCCGAAGAGCAGGGACAGCCCCAGCGCCACGGCCGAGCCGATGCCCAGCGCGTCGTTGATCGGCACCCGCTCCCGGTAGAGATCCAGCGTCGCGCCGAACGCGAACAGGAAGCCCAGGTAGACGATGTAGTGGAAGCTCATCACGCCCACCAGGGGCGAGTCGAACGACCAGCTCGCCGTGGACGCCGGCCCGCTGAACTGCCCGGAGCTCACCCAGTCCTGCAGGATGCTCAGGTAGAGCGCGACGGTCAGGAACAGCACGAACCGGCGGGCGTTGCGCAGCACCGCGGTGATCGCCAGGACGCCCACCACGACGTAGCAGAACATCTCGTACTTGAGCGACCACAGGGCGCCGTTGAAGACGCTGGAGCCGCTCTTCTCACCCCACGGGGTGGTCGGCTTGAGCAGGTCCTGAATGCCGTACTGACGGACACCGGTCCACCAGTTGGCCTGCAGGTAGGCCAACGGGCCGCCGCGGTCCCAGGGGTTGTCGAAGAGGCCGGCGGTGGTGCCGTGCTCGCGCAGCGCCACCAGTGGGGCCACCACCAGCGCGGTGATCAGCAGGCAGACCCAGAGCCCGGGGAAGATGCGCAGGGCCCGGTGCCAGGCGTAGCGGATGATGCCGGTACGCCTGGCGCTGCGGGTGATGAGCAGGCCGGAGAGCACGAAGAAGCCGTACACGGCCATGGTGCCGACGTTGGTCTGCCGACCGGTGATGTGGTAGCCGAGGTCGTTGGCCCCGAAGCCGAGCGGCTTGGAGTGCGACAACACGACGCCCACGGCGAGGCAGAGCCGGATCAGCCCGATGCCGTTGCTGCGGCCGGAGAGCAGATCGGCGAGCGTGCCACGGGAGCGGACGAGGGCGGGGGTAGTCATGCGGTCAGGAACCTCTCGACCATCAGGCGGGCACCTCGGCGCCGGCGTGCTCCCACAACTGCTTCATCTCGGTGTGCAGATCTTCGCTCGGCGACCAGCCGAGCACCTCGGCGGCCAGCCCGACGTCCAGCCGCTGCCAGTTCGTCTCGGCCGGGCCGGTGCGTTCCGCCTCGACCAGGTCGGTCGGCACCTCACTCACGTCGATGAGGAGCTGGACCATATCACGCGCGCTGGCGGCCACCCCCCGACCGATGTTGATCACGTGGCCGGCCGCCCCGGGGCGGGTCGCGGCCAGCAGCACGGCGGCGACGACGTCGCTGAGGCCGACGAAGTCACGCCGCGAACCCAGCGGAGCCAGCTCCAGCCGGGCCCGCTCACCGGCGCGCTGGGCGTCGCGCAGCCGACCCGCGACCACCCCGAGCAGGCTGTGCCCGGGCTGGCCGGCGCCGATGACGTTGCCGACCCGCAGCGTGACGCCCTCGATCAGGCCCTGCCGGTCGGCCTCGGCGACCGCCGTGGTGCAGCGCAGCTTGAACTCGCCGTACGGCATCACCGGCGCGGGCGGCAGCCCCTCGGGCATCGAGGTGTCGACCGGGACCAGCCCGTACTCGTGCACGCTGCCCAGCTGGATCACCCGGACCCGCCCGGGCAACCGGCCGGCGGCCTCGATCAGCCGCTCGACCAGCGTGACGTTGACCGCGAGCATCTGCGCGTCGGTGAGCCCCCACATGCCGCCCGCGGCGTTGATCACCACGTCCGGATCGAGCTCGCGCAGCACCGCGGTGATCTCGTCGACGTCGGCGGCGGCCAGGTCCAGCGCGCGGACCTCGACACCCGGCCCGACGTCGCGCGCGGTGCGGGCCACGGCGACCACGGTGTGCCCCTGGTCGGCCAGCGCCCGGCAGATGGGGCGGCCGAGGAAGCCGGTGCCACCGAGCACGGCCACCCTCCGCCGCTGTCCGGCGGCCTCCGCCGAGTGCCGTGGTTCGACGATCATGGCGCTGGCGTCTCCCTGGCTGCGGTCGGTCATCGGCCCGGCCCGAACGCGTGCCGCGACAGGCTCTTGACGCCGGTCATCCGGCCGGCGAGGACCGCCGTCGGCAGCAGCGTGATGGCGTGCAGCCGGGACGACATGTAGCGGCGGGCGGCCCGCGCCGCCCGGGGCCAGCCCTGCTCGTCCATCCGCCGGGCGACGTCGACGAAGAACGCCCGCGCCTCGGTGAACCGGGTGCCGGTGACCGCGTCGGCGGCGGACTTGCTGACCGCGTGCCGCCGGTACTGGAAGCACAGGGTGGTGTCGACGGCCATCTGCTCGCCGCGCTGGATCAGGTCGATCACCAGGGCCAGGTCCTGGATGACCTGGAACTCGTCGCGGAAGTCCACGGCCTTGAGCGCGTCGGTCCGCCAGCAGATCGACGGGAAGTAGAACCAGCAGCCGCGCAGCAGGCTGGCCGCCAGATCCTCGCCGCCCATCAGCTCCCGGGACTCGACCCGCGGGGCGTAGAGCCGCCGCTTGGCCTCGTCGACCATGGTGTTGACCACCGCGCCGGTGGCGTCGATAATCTCGACCCCCGGCTGGACCATGCCGACGCCCGGGTACTGCTCGATCACCGATCGCACGGTGGCGACGTAGTTGGGGTGCATGATGTCGTCCGTGCCCATCATCACCAGGTACTCGTGCTCGGCGAGGCCGACGCACTTGCGGTAGTTGCCGGTGACCCCGAGGTTGCGCTCGTTGCGCTGGTAGCGGACCCGCTCGTCGGTGATCTGAGCGAACCACTCCGGCACGCCCGGCTCGGTGCCGTCGTCGACCACGGTCAGGCGCCAACCCGGGTCACTCTGCGCCATCACGCTGCGGACGGCCGCCTGCATGAGGGGCACGCTCCCGTAGTACGGCAGCATGATGTCGACAATCATCGGTTCCGCGGGCCTTACTGTGCGTGGTGGAAGTGCTCGACGGGCGCGGCCACATTATCAGGCATCCCGTCCGGATCCAGTACCGGCGAGCCGGCCTGACGGCCGTCGCGACGCCACCGCCGGTGACCGGACGACGGGGCCGACGGCGACCGCGGCGGGGGCTATCATCGTCGCGCCCGCACCGCACGCCCCCCCGATCGGACGCCGATGCCAGACCGCGCCGTCACCACGGACGCGCCTCCCGCGCAGACCGACGCGGGGCCGCCCGCGCCAGCCACCGAGCCGGCCCGACGGCGACTCCCCCTCGTCCGCCGACTCGCGCTCAGCGTCTGGTTCTGGCCCACGGCCTTCGCCGCGCTCGCGGTCGGCTGGCGTCTCGGCAGCCCAGAGATGTGGCACGACGAGCTGGTGACCGTCGACGTGGCGACCCGCTCGACCGGGCAGATTCTGGGCATGCTGGCGAACGTCGATGCCGTGCACGGGGCGTACTACCTCTTCATGCACGGCTGGACGACCCTGTTCGGCACCGGCCCGGCCGTCGTGCGGCTCCCGTCGGCCCTGGCCATGGTCCTGGCCACCGCGTGCGTGGCGCTGGTCGGGCGACGGGTGTTCGGCCAGACGGCGGGGATCGCCGCCGGGTTCGTCTTCGCCCTCGTGCCCACGGTCACCCGCTTCGGGCAGGAGACCCGGTCGTACGCCTTCGTCGTCCTCGCCGCGGCCGCCGCAACCCTGTTCCTGCTGCGTGCGTTGCAGCGGCCGGGGTGGCTGCGCTGGATCGCGTACGTGCTCGCCGTGGCCGCCATCGGCCTGGTGAACGTGGTGGCGCTCACGCTGCTGCTCGGGCACGGCGTGGCCGTGTTGATCCACTGCTGGCGGGAGCGCCGGTGGTGGTCGCTGGCCTGGTTCGTGCTCGCCGCCGCCGCCGGGGTGGGGATCGCCGCGCCGGTGATCCTGCGCGGTATGAAGCAGGCGGGGCGGCAGATCAGCTGGATCCCGGACAGCGCGCCCTGGACGGTCTGGGAGCAGGCCTTCGGCTCGGTGCTGCTCGCCGCCGCGATCACCGCGCTGGCCGTGGTGGGCGTGCTGACCCACCTGCGCCGCGACGCCGCCGCGCGGACCGCCGTGGCGGCGGTGATCGCCGCCCTGCCGCTGCCGGTGATCCTGCTGGCCTCCACCGGCGACATCAACTACTTCTTCTCCAAGTACCTGCTGTTCCTCGTGCCGGCCTGGGCGGTGCTCGCCGGCGCGGGCGTCGCCGCGGTGCGCCGCGCCCCGCTGGTCGCGGTGGGGCTGGTGGTGCTCGCCGCCCTGAGCGTGCCCGGTCAGCTCGCGCTGCGCGGGGAGTACTCGCACGGCTGGTACACGTATCCGCAGGGGCGGGCGTTCAAGCCGCTGTCGTACTCGGAGGCGGCGCGGGTCATCGAGGCCGGCTACCAGCCCGGTGACGGCCTCGTGGCGGGCGGCCCCTGGTGGTGGATGCACGAGCCGGGGGTGCGCTACTACCTCCCTGCGGACGTGTCGCCGCGCAACGTCTTCCAACAGCAGTCGGCGGCCCAGCGCAACGAGCTGTTCGGCGCGGACTGCGCCGACCCGGCCCGCTGCCTGCGCGACGAGCCCCGGCTGTGGGTGCTGCTGCCGACGGTCACCGACGCGCCGCTGACCGGCCTGCCGAAGAAGCAGTCCGCCGTGCTCGCCCAGCGCTACGACGTGGTCCGCGTCACGCACGTGACCGGGCTGACCGTGGCCCTGCTGCAACGGCGCGGCTGAGCCGACGCACCGGCCGCCCGGTGGCGACCCGGGCGCGGTTACCGCGCGCGGCGCCCGGGTAGGGGGGTCGGCATGGCGGAACTGTCGACGCTCTGGATCATCCGGCACGGGGAGAGCACCGCGAACGTGGCGGCCACCCGGGCCGAGGAGAACGGCGCGGACGTGATCGGGCTCAGCCACCGCGACGCCGACGTGCCGCTGTCGGCCACCGGCGAGGAGCAGGCGCGGGCGACCGGCCGCTGGCTCGCCGGGCTGCCCGAGGACCGGCGCCCCGACGTGGCGGTGGTCTCGCCGTACCTGCGGGCGGTGTCCACGGCCGAGCTGGCGCTGCACGGCACCGGGGTGCCGGTGAGCCGGGACGAGCGGCTGCGCGACCGGGAGCTGGGCATCCTCGACGGCCTGACCGGGCACGGGGTACGCCGCCGGTTTCCCGACGAGGCCGAGCGCCGCGCCCGGCTGGGCAAGTTCTACTACCGGCCGCCCGGCGGTGAGGCCTGGACCGACGTGGCGCTGCGGCTGCGGACGCTCCTCGGCGACCTGCGCCGCGACCACGAGGGCCAGCGGGTGCTGCTCTTCGGCCACGACGCGCTGGTCTTCCTCCTGCGGTACCTGGTGGAGGGGCTGACCGAGCCGGAGCTGATGGCGTTGACCCGCGAACACGTCATCGCCAACTGCTCGATCACCGACTGGTCCGCCGACGACCAGGGCAGGCTGACGCTGGGCGGTTTCAACGAGGTCGGCCACCTGCACCGGCAGGGCGCCGAGTCGACCAGGGAGGACGAGATCCATGCCGAACCGGTCTGAGGTGCAGGTGATCACGCCGGGGCTGCTGCGCGACTGGGCGCTGCCGGTGCCGGCCGGCGGCAAGGAGAGCCGGGGCACCGTCCTGGTGATCGGCGGCTCCCGCTTCACGCCCGGGGCGGTCCTGCTCGCCGGGGTGGCCGCGCTGCGCGCCGGCGCCGGGGTGCTCCAGCTCGCCGCCGCCGAGTCCACCGCGGCCACGCTGAGCATCCAGGTGCCCGAGGCGCTGGTGGTCGGGCTGCCGGAGACGTCCGACGGCGCGGTCGCCGCCGACCGGGCCGGCCAGCTCGGTGAACTGGTCGGCGTGGCCGACGTGGTGGCCCTCGGCCCGGGGTTGAAGGGCATCGACGAGACCGCCGAGCTGCTGGGTCTCGTCCTGGAGGCGGCGGGGCCGCGCACCCCGCTGGTCCTCGACGCGTACGCCCTGGGCGCGCTCAGCCACGAGCCGAAGCTGCTGGTCGGCTCGGGCCGCCCGGTGGTGCTCACCCCCAACGTGACCGAGGCCGGGCACCTGCTCGGCCGGGAGCCGGGCGACGACCTGGACGCCGAGGCCGCCGAGCTGGCGCAACGCTACGAGGCCGTCGTCTCGCTCTACGGCCACGTGGCCGCCCCGGACGGGCGCGGGTGGCGGGAGGAGAGCGGCGACGCGGGCCTCGGCACGTCCGGCAGCGGAGACGTGCTCGCCGGCCTGCTCGCCGGGCTGCTCGCCCGGGGCGCCGACCCGGCGCAGGCCGCCTGCTGGGGAGCGTTCGCGCACGCCGTGAGCGGCCAACGGCTGATCCCCCGGTACGGCCGGATCGGCTTCCTGGCGCGGGAACTGCTCGACGAGATCCCGCGCACCCTGGCCACCGTCTGAACAGGCGAGATCGGCCACATTCGCCCGTTTCGCCGCTCGGCCTCGGGGTACCGGATCGACACCCAGCCGAGCTACGAAAGGGGGCACGCCGGTGTCAACCGATGCCATCGTCCTGCTCAAAGAGGACCACAAGGAGATGCGTCGCCTGTTCAAGGCCTTCCAGGACGCCGAGGAGGGGCCGGCGAGCCAGCGGCAGAAGCTGGTGAACCAGATCCTTGAGGCCCTGACGGTGCACACCTACCTGGAGAACGAGGTGATGTACCCGGAGGTCCGCCGGCTCCTGCCCGACCTGGAGGACGACATCCTCGAGTCGTACGAGGAGCACCACGTGGCCGACGTGCTCTGCGCCGAACTGGCCAGCATGGACGCCGGCGACGAGCGCTTCACCGCCAAGACCACGGTGCTGATCGAGAACGTCACGCACCACGTCGAGGAGGAAGAGGAGGAGTGGTTCCCCAAGGTCCGCGAGGCGCTCGGCCGTAAGCAGCTCCAGGAGATCGGCGAGAAGATGATCGCGTTGCGCGCGGACGCGCCGCGTACCCCCACCCAGCCGAAGGCGATCAAGAAGGCGCTCGACGCGGTGACCGCCTGAGCCAACCACCGCGCGACGCGGGGCCCGGCCTGGCCGGGCCCCGCGTCGCGCCGGCCGGCAGCAGCGCCGTCCAACCACCTCGGCGCGCTCACGTCGGGAGGTCGGCCGGGTCGCCCGGGGCCGGCCCGGTAGGATCGGCGCGGGCCGTTACTGGCGCGTGGGGATGGAGAACCATCGGGGAGCGGCCCCGTCATGAGGACGTCTGCCGAGCGCCTGGGCCTTCCCGCACGTCTGTTGGAGGTCGCATGTCGCACAACGCCGAGTCCACCGCATTCCGGAGCGCCCTTGAGGTGATCCGGGCTGTCGAGCCGCGGGTGGCCGACGCTATCGGCGCCGAGCTGACCGACCAGCGGGAGTCCCTCAAGCTCATCGCCAGCGAGAACTACGCCTCCCCGGCGACCCTGCTGGCCATGGGCAACTGGTTCAGCGACAAGTACGCCGAGGGCACCGTGGGGCGTCGCTTCTACGCGGGCTGCCAGAACGTCGACACCGTCGAGGCGCTCGCCGCCGAGCACGCCCGGGAGCTGTTCGGGGCCGCGCACGCGTACGTGCAGCCGCACTCGGGCATCGACGCCAACCTGGTCGCGTTCTGGGCGGTGCTCGCCGACCGGGTGGAGTCCCCCGCGCTGAAGAAGGCCCAGGTCCGCCAGGTCAACGACCTCACCGAGGCGGACTGGTTCGCGCTGCGCCGCGAGCTGGGCAACCAGCGGATGCTCGGCATGTCGCTGGACGCCGGCGGTCACCTCACCCACGGTTTCCGGCCGAACATCTCCGGCAAGATGTTCGACCAGCGCAGCTACGGCACCGACCCGGCGACTGGGCTGATCGACTACGACCGGGTCGCCGAGGCGGCCCGCGAGTTCAAGCCGCTGATCCTGGTCGGCGGCTACTCGGCGTACCCCCGGAAAGTGAACTTCCGGATCCTGCGGGAGATCGCCGACTCGGTCGGCGCCACCTTCATGGTCGACATGGCGCACTTCGCGGGCCTGGTGGCCGGCAAGGTCTTCACCGGCGACTTCGACCCGGTGCCGCACGCGCACATCGTCACCACCACCACCCACAAGTCGCTGCGCGGCCCGCGCGGCGGCATGGTGCTCTGCCAGCCGGAGCTGGCCGACCAGGTGGACCGGGGTTGCCCGATGGTGCTCGGCGGTCCGCTGCCGCACGTGATGGCCGCCAAGGCCGTCGCCCTCGCGGAGGCCCGCCGCCCCGACTTCGCCGACTACGCCCAGCGGATCGTGGACAACGCGCAGGCGCTCGCCGACGGGCTGCTGCGCCGGGGCGCGACGCTGGTCACCGGCGGCACCGACAACCACCTGGTGCTGATCGACGTGTCCGGCTACGGGCTCACCGGCCGGCAGGCCGAGCAGGCCCTGCTCGACTCCGGCATCGTCACCAACCGCAACTCGGTCCCGCAGGACCCGAACGGCGCCTGGTACACGTCCGGCATCCGGATCGGCACCCCGGCGCTGACCACCCGCGGGCTGGGCACCGCCGAGATGGACCAGACCGCCGAGCTGATCCACACCGTGCTGACCCAGACCACGGCCGGCGCCAACGCCGACGGCACCCCGTCCAAGGCGAAGTACACGCTCGACGCCGACCTGGCCGACAAGATCGCCCGCCAGGCCACCGACCTGCTGGCCCCCCACCCGCTCTACCCGGCCATCGACCTGGGCTGACGGTCGTCGTCAACCGGGTCCGACGGCACCCGGGCCGGGCTGTCGGTGGCAGTCACCGAAACGAGCGGTATACCTCAGAGTCATGAATATGACGCTGAGGTATACCGCTCAACTGTGTGACCGCCCCGGCGGGCGGCCGGCAGTCAGTTCAGGGGACGCTTGAGGTGGTAGCGGTGAACCTCGGTGCTGCCCTGGACGTTGTTGACGTCCTCGGCGGCCGAGACCAGCTCCCAGCCCTCCCGGCCGGCGCGGTTGAGGTGCGCGATGGCCGTGTCGCCATAGGGGGTGATGTCCTTGCGCGACCCGTCCGGGCCGTACCAGACGAACGAGACGGTGAAATTGCGGCCCTGTCCCTGATAGCGGCGGACGAGCAAGGCGTACTCCCAGGCAACCATGCGGCCCATTATGACCGTCCACGCAGGAGCTCGTCGGTGATGAGGGCGGCGAGCCGGTCCAACCCCAGGTCGATCTGCTCGGGTGTCACCGCGCTGACCGACAACCGCAGCGCGCACACCGGCGCCGTGTCGTCGTAGAAGTGCGCCATCGGCGTCCAGAGCACCCCGTAGTCACGCGCCGAGGTGTCCAGCAACGCGTCGTCGACCGCGAACGGCACGGTCACCACCACGAAGAACCCGCCGGCCGGCACCGTCCACCGCACCACCGCCGGCCGGTCCGGCCGATCCGGGAAACGCCGGGCCAGCCCGGCGACCAGGTGACGCAGATTGCGGGCGTACGCGGCCCGCTCCCGGGTGTTCGCGGGCACCAGGCTGCACCCGTGCTCCAGCAGCCGCCCACCGATCACCGCCTGCGCGATCGGCGAGGTGTTCACGGTGACCATGCTCTTGATCATCGCGAGCTGGTCGGCGAGCGGGCCGACCCGGCCGTCCGACCCGGCCACCCGCTGGTCGGCGACCACGTAGCCGACCCGCGCTCCGGGCAGCACGGTCTTGGCGAACGAGCCGAGGTAGACCACCCGCCGGTCGGTGTCCAGCGCCTTCAGGGTGGGCGGGCGCGGCCCGTCCTCGACGGGGAACAGCCCGTACGGGTTGTCCTCCAGCAGGAGCAGGTCCTCCTCGGCGGCCAGCGCCAACAGCCGCTGCCGGTCCGGGACGTTCATGCTGACCCCGGACGGGTTGGCGAAGTCCGGCAGCACGTAGCAGGCGCGCGGCCGGCGCCCCGACGCCCGGGCCCGACGCGCCTGTGCCCGCAGGTCGGCCAGGTCCACTCCGGACGGTCCACCGGCGACCGGCCACACCGGCAGGTCCACCAGCCGCGCCGCCCCGGTCAGCCCGACGTAGGTCGGGGCGACCGCCAGCAGCACGTCCGCCGGATCGGCCCGCAACGCCCGCAGCACCAGGAACATCGCCTCCTGGCAGCCGACGGTCACCACGACGGCCTCCGGGTCGACCGTGATCCCCTCGTCGACCGCGAGGTTGCGGGCGATGAGGTGGTGCACGATGCCCTTGGTCCGGCCGTACTGCAACAGCAGCCGTCGGGCCTGCTCGGGCGCGTGACCCAGCTCGTCGACGAGGTGCCGGTGGAACGTGTCCAGGTGCCGGTGCACCGCCGCGACGTCGAAGAACTCCTCGTACGGGCGCCCGGCCGCGAGCGACACCGCCGCCGGATAGCGTTCGGACACCTCGTTGAGGAAGTTCATCGAGGTCAGCGCCGGATCACCCAGCGCGGGGTGCAGGTCGGCGACGCTCAGGTCGGCCGACTCCGTCGGGGCCACCGCTCAGCCCGCCGCGAGCGTACGCAGCTCGGCCACCGCCGCCGGATCGGCGCAGCCGGCCAGGGTGAACGCGTCCCGCACCTCCGCGGCGAGCAACGCCAACGCGTCCTGCGCGCCGCGCCGCCCTCCGACGGCCAGCGCCCAGAGCAACGGACGACCGACCAGGACACCCGCCGCGCCCAACGCCAGCGCCCGCAGCACGTCGGTGCCTCCACGGATGCCGCTGTCCAGCAGCACCTGCCCACCGTCGCCGACGGCGTCCACGACCTCCGGCAGCATGGTGACGCTGGCCGGCGCCCCGTCCAACTGACGCCCGCCGTGGTTGGACACCACCACCGCGTCCGCCCCGATCCGCACCGCCTCGACCGCGTCGCGGGGATCCAGCACCCCCTTGACGACCAGCGGCAGGTCGACGTGCTCACGCAGCCAGGCCAGATCCGCCCAGCGCAGGGCGGACTCGAACGACGCGTCGGTGTGCGCGGCGATCGCGGACACACCGGGGGCGCCGGCGTGCGCCAGGGCGTCCCGGCCGTGCGGCAGGTTCGCGGCGACCACGTCGGCCGGGAGGCGGAACGCGTTGCGCAGGTCGCGTGGGCGTCGACCGAGCACCGGAACGTCCACGGTGACCACCAGCGCGTGGCAGCCCGCCGCGACGACCCGGTCCAGGAGATCGCGGACCAGCGCCCGGTCGCGCAGCCAGTAGAGCTGGAACCAGACCTCGGCAGTGGCTCCGGTGATCTCCTCGATCGGCGTGCTGCTCAACGTGCTCGCCAGATACGGCACGCCGGCCGCGCCGGCCGCCGCCGCGAGGCCCAGTTCCCCGTCCGGGTGCACGAGCCGCTGGTACGCCATCGGCGCCACCCCGACCGGCATCGCGTACGGCCGGCCGAGCAGCCGGGCGCCGAGGTCCACGGCGTGGCTGCCGCGCAGCACCCGGGGCAGCACGGCCACCCGGTCCAGCGCGGCCCGGTTGGCGGCCAGGGTCACCTCGGCCGCGCTGCCGCCGGCGATGTAGTCCCACACGTCCGGGGCCAGCACCGCCCGCGCCCGCGGTCCGTAGTCGGCGAACGTCACCGCCGCCGGCACCCCGGTCGGCAGGTCGGCCAGTACCGGCTCAGCCACCCCGCACCCCCGCGTCGGCCGCAGCGGCGTCCGGGCCGGCGGCGGCTGCGCCGACACCTGAGCCGGCGGCGGCCGGGTCATCGTCAGCCTGGCCAATGGCCGGGTCGTCCCGCAGCGGCGGCAGCCCGAACCGTTCCCGCAGGAACGCGGCCGCGCGGTGCTGCGCCCGCTGGCCGTCGGTGAAGGCGCCGGGCATGGCGAAGAAACCGTGGATCATCTGCGGATAGTGGTCGAGGCGGGTGGGCACACCGCAGGCGCGCAGCCGCTGCGCGTAGCGCTGCCCCTCGGCGCACAGCGGGTCCAGCTCGGCGGTGACCACCAGCGCCGGAGGCAGGCCGGACAGGTCGTCGGCGAGCAGCGGCGACGCCAGCGGATCCCGGGAGTGTTCCGGGTCGGCCAGGTAGTGCGTCCGGTACCAGGCCACCGACCGGCGGTTGAACAACGCCGGGTCGTCGTCGACCGGGCCGGACGGCTCGGCGCTGACGTCGGTGTTCGGATAGACCAACAGCTGCGCGGCGAGCGGAGGCCCGTCCGTGCGGCAGAGCAGCGTCACCGCAGCCGCCAGGTTCCCGCCCGCGCTGTCCCCGCCCACCGCCAGCCGGGTCGGATCAACGCCGAACCGGTCGGCGTTCGCGGCGATCCACACGGTCGCGGCGTGGCAGTCGTGCACCGCGGCCGGAAAGGGGTGCTCAGGGGCCAGTCGGTAGCCGACGGTCACCACCTGGCATCCCGCCGCGTTGGCCAGTCGTCGGCAGATGCCGTCGGCGGTGTCCACGCTGCCGAGCGTCCACCCGCCGCCGAAGAAGTACAGCAGGGTGGGCAGCGGCCCCGGCCCGCCCGGCCGGTACACCCGGATCGGCAGGTCACCGCCCGGCCCGGGGATCCGCTCGTCGCGTACCTCGGCGACCTGCTCGACCGCGCCGCCGCCGGCGCGGATCGCGGCCAGGTCGGCGGCGCGCGCCTCGCCGAGGGTCTGCGTGTAGAGCGGCGGCGTGCCGGCGGCGACGCGGGCGGCGCGGTAGGCCGCCACCTCCGGGTGCAGGGCCATGCGGGTCTCCTATCCGCCGGTGCTGACCAGCAGCTTGTCGATGCCGCGCAGGAAGAGGCTGCCGCTGTACGTCGGGGTCTCGGTGACCGCGAGCCGGGGGAACCGGGCGAACAGGCGGGGCAGGGCGAGGCGTCCCTCCAGCCGGGACACCGCCGCGCCGAGGCAGAAGTGCAGGCCCACACCGAAGGCCAGCGACGGCGGGCCGGGGCGGGTGGGGTCGAAGACGTCCGGGTCGGGAAACCGCGCCGGGTCCCGGTTGGCGGCCCCGATGATGATGAGCACGTTGTCGTCGCGGGCGACCGGCACGCCGGCCAGCACGGAGTCCTGCGGCGCGGCCCGGGCGAGGAAGTGCACCGGGCTCTGCAGGCGCAGCACCTCGTCGACGCAGCCCCGGGCGAGGTCGTCGTCGGTGGGCAGCGCGGTGACCGCCCCCGGGTGGGCCAGCAGCAGCGGCAGGCCGTTGCTGAACATGTAGACGGTGGTGACGAAGCTGGCGTTGAACAGGACGATCAGGTTGCTGATCAACTCCTCCTCGGTCAGCTCCACCTCGCCCGAGCCGACGGCCTCGACCAGAGCGCTGATCAGATCCTCGCCGGGCGTGCGGCGGCGGTGGGCCAGCAACTCCCGGTAGAACGCCCGCAGCTCCTGCGCCGCCATGTTCGCGGCGGCCAGCCGCTGCGGGGTCTTCCCGGCCACGTCCAGGAACTCGTCGATGCGCTCCACCCGGTCCCGGTACCAGGGCAGCTCCCCCGCCGGGATGCCGATGAACTCCGCCATCACCAGGGCGGGGATCGGGTACGCGAAGTCGGCCACGAAGTCGACGACGCCGCCACCGGCGTCGGCCATCCTGTCCAGCAGCTCGTCGACGACCCGCAGGATCACCGGCTCCAGCGCGCCGAGGCGGCGCGGCGTGAAGGTACGGGAGAAGACGTGCCGCATCCGGGTGTGATCGGGCGGGTTGATGAACATCATCGAGGTCTGGAAGGTGCGCAGGATCTCGTGCTCCTCCCAGCCCGGCGGCGGCTGCTTGGTCCACTGCGGATCGCGCAGCAGCCCGTCGATCAGGTCGTACCCGACCGCCACCGCCGCCACCGTGCGGTGCTCGGCGCGGGGCGGCACCGCGCTGACCGGCCCGAGCCGGTGCATCTCGGCGTACCACGGGTACGGGTTCTGGCGGCCCTCTTCGCTGTAGAGGCCGGTGAGCAGGTCCTGCACCGTCACGACGTTCTCCTCCCCAGGATGTCGGCGCCCGGGGGCGGCGGGATCGGCCGCCGCCCCCGGGCCGGTGTCACAGGTTGAGCAGCCGCAACGGGACGGCGTCGGCCATCGCCTGGTTGCCGGCGTCGTTCGGGTGGATGTGGTCCCCCGAGTCGTACGCGGGCAGCAACTGGCTGGGCCGGGCCGGGTCACGCAGCACCCGGTCGAAGTCGAGCAGCCCGTCGAACTCCCGGCTGCCGCGCAGGTACGCGTTCACTGCCTGCCGGGTGGCCTCCTTCTCCGGCGTCCACACACCCGGGGCGCCGTGCCCCTCGTACGGGGTCAGCGTGGCCACCAGGCTGGTCAGCCCGCGCTGCTGGAGCTGCTGGTTGATCTGCCGAAGGGTGGCGATGATCGCCTCCAGCGGGTCGTTGGACATCCAGATGTCGTTGATGCCCAGGTGCGTGACGACCGTACGGACCCCGGTCTGGGGAAAGACGTCCTCGTTGAGGCGGGCCGCCGCGTTCGGGCCGAGCTGGAAGTAGCCGGGGTAGTCGCCGGCGCCCGGCTCGGTGCCCTCGTGGTTGAGGCGGTTGCCGGCCAGGCTCAGGTTGAGCACGCCCGGGGTGCGCCGATCCGGACGGTCGGCGAGCAGCCGGTCGGAGAGCAGGTCGGGCCAGCGCCGGTTGGCGTTGACCGTGCTGCCGTTGCCGTCGCCGATGGAGTCGCTGAGCACGACCAGCGCCCCCGGACTGCCCTTGCGCTGCACGTCGACGCCGGACAGGAAGAACCAGCAGCAGGTGGGTCGGATGGTGAACCCGCCGCCGTCGGCGGCCCCGGTCAGGTCGCCGGCGCCGATGAAGTTGGTCTGCTGGGACTGCCCGTGGAAGGTGGTCGGCCCGGTCGGCGTCGGGAAGTGCAGGGTGACCACCAGGTCGCTGTCGTCCGCGACGGTGAAGGTCAGGGGGTCGCTGAGCAGCTCGGCGCCCCGGTTCATGGTGGCCGAGGCGGCGCCGGTGAACGTCAGCGCGCGCAGCGAGGCCGGGTCGATGTCGGAGACGTCGTCGACGGTCGCGGTGTTCGGCCGGGCGACGGTGGCGCGGCCCACCCGGACCGCCTGCTCGCCGTAGAGGTTGCTCAGCCGTACGCGTAGGGCCGGGCCACCCACGGAGACGTGTACGACCATCCGGACGCTCTGGTTGTTCAGGCCGGTGTTGGTCAGGCCGACCGAGTTGCCCCGGGTGACCGCGGCGGCCCAACTGCCCGCCCACTCGCCCCGGTCCGGCCGGGCCGCGGCGGTCGGGGATCCGCCGGCGCTGGCGACGACGGCGGGTGTTGCCGTGACCAGCAGCGCCGCGGCCGCGGCGATGACATGCCATCTCTTCGGGGTCGACATTGAACCTCCATCGTGTGGCAGCCCAGGGCCGTCCGCTGACGGCTCCCGCCTGGACGATGGTCCAGAAACCTAGCCGCCGCCGATGACGGGCGTCAATCAACCTGATCGACGCGATCAAATGTCCACCGGGCCTGCCGGATCGCCCTTCGGCCCGGTCCCGCCGCGCCCTCGCCGGCCTAGGCTCGCAGGCGGCGGCGGTGCGGTCGCCGAACGCGCGCCCACCGCCCGCGACGTCACCGGGAGCTGCCCGGAGACCGCCGCTTCTCGGATGGGGGTTTGCCGGATGACTGACGGACCCGGGCACGCGACCTATGTGGACAGGGCACTGGATCTCTTCGCCGACTTCGGCGACCGGGAGGCGCTGGTCGGCGGTGGCCGCCGCTTCACGTACACCGAGGCCGCCGCGCTGGTGCGTGCGATGGCCGCGGCGCTGACCCGGCACGGCGTACGGCCCGGCTCGGCGGTGCTGGTGACCGTCGCGAATGCCGTGGAGGGGCCGCTGCTCCAGCTCGCCCTGCACCTGATCGGCTGCCGGACGATGTGGGTCGCCCCGGTCACCGCCCGCCGGGAGGTCGACGAGTTCATCCGGCTGGCCCGCCCCGACGCCCTGGTCTACGACGCCCGCGACCCGGCCAGCCTGGGGCCGGAGCTGGCCGCCGCGCTGCCCGGCGTACCGGTGTGCTGCCTGGGCCCCGGCGGCGCCGGCCCGGACCTCACGGCCGACGCCGAACCGAACCCGGCGGTGGCGCTGCCGGCGGCCGTCCGCGCGCCGGAGTCGTTCCTGCAGACCAGCGGCACCACCGGCACACCGAAGCTGGTGCACCACACCGAGAGCTTCTACGCCCAGATCCGCACCCTCGCGGCCGACTTCCGCGCCGCCGGGTTCCCCGTGCTGCGGCACCTGTCGCACTCGCCGATGTGGCTGGCCAGCGGCCAGATCACCACCCTGTTCAACCTGTTCACCGGCGGGGTGCTGTACCTGCGCGACGACTGGGACCCGGCGGCGTTCGTGGCCACCGTGCAACGGGAGCGGATCAACTCGACCTTCGTCACCCCGCCGATGCTCTACGAGCTGCTGGACCATCCGGCGCTGGTGGGCGCCGACTTCTCGGCCATGTTCATGTTCAACGTGGGCGCCGGGCCCGCCGCGCCCGCCCGGCTACGCCAGGCCATCGCGCGCTTCGGCCCGGTACTGCGCATCGTGTACGGCCTCAGCGAGGCCGTGGTCATCACCGCTCTGCCCGGACTGACCGACGATCCGGAGCACCCGGAGCGGCTGCGCTCCTGCGGGCGGCCCTACGGCGACGTACGCATCGAGATCCGCGACGACGACGGCACGGTGCTGCCGCCGGGCCGCGACGGCGAGGTGTGGGTGCGTACGAAGCTGAGCTTCGCCGGCTACCACGGCCAGCCCGAGTTGACCGCGCAGACCCTCGTCGACGGGTGGGTCCGCACCCGCGACATCGGCCACCTCGACGGCGACGGCTTCCTCTATCTGGTCGACCGGGCGCACGACATGATCGTCACGCACCGGCGGAACTGGGCGATCTTCTGCCGCCCCATCGAGGACGTCCTGGCCGGGCACCCGCAGGTGCGGGCCGCCGCGGTGATCGGCGTGCCGGACGAGACGGTGGGCGAGGTGCCGTACGCGTACGTGGTGACCACGCCCGGCGCGACGGTCACCGGGGCGGAGCTGATCGACCTGGTGACCGCCGAGCTCAACGAGATGTGGGCGCCGGCCGGGGTGGAGTTCGTCGACCGGTTGCCGGTGAACCGGTCGGTGAAGGTGGACAAGCGGGCGCTGCGCGCGCAGTACGCCGCGCGCCGGGCGGCGGCGGTCGGGGCGTGACCCCCCGCCGGCAGCTGGTCGTCCTGGTCAGCGCGGACCTGGTCTCCAACCTGGGCACCCGCATCTCGGTGGTGACCATCCCCTGGCTGGTGCTGGTCACCACCGGCAGCCCGACCAAGATGGGTCTGGTCGCGTTCGCCGAGACGCTGCCGTACCTGCTGTCCAGTGCCCTGGGCACGCCCTGGGCGGACCGGATCGGCCTGCGCCGGACGTCGATCCTGTGCGACGCGGGCAGCGCGGTGGCCATGGTGGTCGTCGCGTTGACCCCGTGGCTGGGCTTCGCCCCCCTGGTGGCGCTGGTCGCGGTGGCCGGCGCGCTACGAGGCATCGGGGACCGGGTCAAGCACGTCATGTTCCGGCCGGTCGCCGAGGCCGCCGGGGTGCCGCTGATCCGCCTGACCTCGGCGTACGACGGGTTGAGCCGGGTGGTGACGCTGTTCGGCGCCGCCGTGGGCGGCCTGTTGATCGCCGCGTTCGGGGTGAGCCAGGCGATCCTCATCGACGCGGTCAGCTTCGCGATCTGTGCCCTGCTGATCGGCCTCCTGGTCCGACCCCCGGCCGCCCCGGCGCAGCCCACCGCCCCGGTCGGCTACCTGCGCGCGCTGCGCGACGGGTTCGGCTACCTCGGTCGGGACCGGCCGCTGCTGGGCATGCTGGTCGTCGTCTCGGCGCTGAACATGGTCGCCAACGCCAGCGTGGCCGTCTACATCCCGTTCTGGGTCGCCCGAGAGCTGCACGGCCCCAGCGGGCTCGGCCTGGTGCTGGCGGCGTTCTCGGCGGGCGCGCTGCTGGGCAACGTGCTGTTCACCGCGCTCGGTCCCCGGCTGCCCGGCCGGCTGACGTTCCTGCTCGGGGCGACGGTCGCCGGCACGCCTCGACTGGTCGCCCTGGCGATCAGCGACGAGTTGCCGGTCGTGCTCGTGGTGACGTTCCTGTCCGGCATCGGCATCGCGGCGGTCAACCCGCTGCTCGGGGTCGCGCTCTACGAGCGGGTGCCGGCGGATCTGCAGACCCGGGTGCTCGGCATCGCCGGATCGCTGGCCTTCGTCGGCCTGCCGGTCGGCGCGTTGCTCGGCGGCTGGTCGGTGGACGCGCTCGGGCTCACCCCGGCGCTGCTGGTCATGGCCGTGGCGTGCCTGCTCGTCACCGCATTCCCGCTGGTGGCGAGGGCGTCCAACCCGAAGGCGCCGACGCGGCCCACACCTGCCGCCACCGCCTGATGCCCTGCTGCCCAGCGGCTCGCAACCGTCTCGTGCGCCCCCTTTGCTCTGCTTACACCCACGCAACACTTTCGGGGCGTCGGTGTTGCGGCGGTTGAAGCAGAGCAAAGGAGGCAGTTGAGGTACGGCCAGGCCCGCACCTCCCGGACACCTGTCCCGAGCGCTGGCCCGGCCGGTTCCACTGTCGGCGCAAATCGGTTGCGGGCGGCCGGCGGAGCCCGCAGGCTCGGGCGGATGAGCGCACAGCCCGCACCCGACGTGCCGGACATTGACGAGACGACGGCCCGGCGCATCGACGTGGGCCTGGTCCGCCGACTGGTCGCCGAGCAGTTCCCCCGGTGGGCCGAGCTGCCGGTACGCCCGGTCGAGGTCGGCGGCTGGGACAACCGGACCTTCCACCTGGGTACGGAGATGACCGTGCGGCTGCCCAGCGGGGAGGGCTACGCGTTGCAGGTCCCCAAGGAGCAGCGCTGGCTGCCGGTACTCGGCGGGCAGCTGCCGCTGGAGATCCCTACCCCGCTGGCCCACGGGCGACCCGGCGCCGGCTACCCGTACCCGTGGTCGGTCTACGGCTGGATCGACGGCCGGACCGCGCGACCCGAACGGATCGACGACCCGACCCGGTTCGCCACCGACCTCGCCGCCTTCCTGTGCGCCCTGCGCGCCGTCGACACCACCGACGCCCCGGCGGCCGGCCCGCACAGCGCCTGGCGCGGCGGTCCGCTGTCCACGTACGACCCGGAGACCCGGGCGGCGATCGAGACGCACCGCGACCGGCTGCCCGTCGACGTGGTCACCGACATCTGGCAGGCCGCTCTCGATGCCACCTGGTCCGGGCCGCCGGTCTGGTTCCACGGCGACGTCGCGGAGGGCAACCTGCTGGTTCGCGACGGTCGGCTCGCCGCCGTCATCGACTTCGGCTGCTGCGGCGTCGGCGACCCCGCCTGCGACACGGTGATCGCCTGGACCCTGCTGCGCGGCGCCGCCCGGGCGGCGTTCCTCGACGCGCTCGACGTCGACACGGCCACCTGGGCGCGCGGGCGCGGGTGGGCGCTGTGGAAGGCGCTCATCACGCTGGACGCCCCGGAGCCGGCCACGGCGGCCTGGGCCCGGCGGGTGCTCGACGAACTGCTCGCCGAGCACGCCGTGTCCCGCTGATCCCCGCCGCACCGGGCCCGGGCCGGGGCGACTCGTCAGGGACCGGTTCGGACCGGGGTGGCGTGTTCGGTCCGGCAGCGCGGGCAGCGCAGTTTCGCCCCGGCGGCGACTGTCGGCACGCGCAGCCGCTGCCCGCACCCGCAGGTGAAGTCCCGGGCCGAGCGCAGGTACTCGGCGCGGTCGCGGCGTGGCCAGCGGCCGTGGCAGCGGGCACACCACTTCGGCGGGTAGCTGTGATACCAGGCCAGCCCGAACGCTCCCCCGACCATCAGGCTGCCGGGGACCAGCAGGCCCAGCGGCGCGAGCAGGGCAGGCCACAGGGCGCCGACGCCGTCGGACAGCACCGCGCCGACCACGACCAGCACGACCACCGGCACGCCGAGCAGGGTGAACCCGAAGCCCCACGCGAAGGCCAGCAGCGACAGCAGGAACACCACCCACATGCCGCCCGGCGCCCACCGCCGGACGCCGTACCCGCCGCAGCGTGGACAGTTCGGCGAGGCACGGTGCGGTACGGCCCGCAGCGCCTTCGGCGCGAGCCACTCGGTCAGTTTGCCGAGGATCGCCTCGACCAGCTTGCTCGCCAGGGCCTGCAGAAAGGCGCTGAGCATCGGCACCTCCCTCCGACCGGCACGCCAGCCCAGGTCGGCTGGCCCACCGCCATCGTGGCGGACCCGTGCCAGCGCACCGCCCCACCGCGCCGACGCCACCGCCTCGATGACGCCGATCCGACAGGGTCAACGGACCTCGTCGTTCGTCGTCCGTTCTTCTGCTGGCCGCGTCGGCGTCGGCCGGGGCGGCTAGCGTCGGCCCGTCGCGGCCGCGCCGGAGCCCGTCGGGCCGGAGAACGGCCGACCCGGCCGCGCGTCGGCCCGGGGAGTACCGCTCTTTCCGCAGCCAGGAGGCCGCCGCGCATGACGTCGTCGTCACCCACCCACCGCCGCACCGCCGAGGTCACCGCCGTGCGGCGGATCGGCGACAGCGCGCCGCACAGCGCGTTCACCGACCTCGTCCGGTACGCAGGCATGTGGTTCTGCGCCTTCCGTGAGGCGCGGACGCACCTCTCCGGTGACGGCGTGATCCGGGTGCTGACCTCAGCGGACGGTCGGTCGTGGAACTCCGCGGCGGTCATCCGGCAGGACGGCGTCGACCTGCGCGATCCTCGGTTCGTCGTCCGGCCCGACGGACGCCTGCAACTGTTCGCGGCGGCGGCGACCGGAGAGACGAGCAAGACGTTCGACACGGTGACCTGGCTCTCCGGGGACGGGCGCAGCTGGGGCGACCCGGTTTCCGTCGGCGAACCGGGCGTCTGGGTGTGGCGGGCCGCCTGGCACGACGACGCGATGTACGCCGTCGGCTACGCCACCCGTGGGCCACGGTTCGCCCGGCTCTACCGCAGCGTCGACGGCGTCGACCTGAGGCAGTGGGTGCCGACGCTGTTCGAGGGCGGCTACCCCAACGAGTCGGGTCTGGCCTTCGCCCCGGACGGCACCGCCCACTGCCTGCTGCGCCGCGACGGCGACAGCGCCACCGCGCAGCTCGGCCGGGCCCGACCGCCGTACCGGGAGTGGAGCTGGACCGACCTGGGGGTGCAGGTGGGCGGGCCGGCGCTGCTCCGGCTGCCGGACGGACGGCTGCTGGCCGGCGTACGGCTGCTCGACGGCGACGTCCGCACCGCGATCTGCGCCGTCGACCCGGAGCGCGGCGCGCTGACCGAACTGGTCGCGTTGCCCTCCGGCGGCGACACCAGCTACCCGGGCCTGGTCTGGCACGACGATCTGCTCTGGGTCAGCTACTACTCCTCCCACGAGGGGCGCACGTGCGTCTACCTGGCCGAGGTCAGCCTGGCCGAGGAGGCGGCGGTCGGTTAGCGTGCCGGCATGCCATCGACGCTCGACGAAGCGACCGATCCGTACTGCCTCCGCCCCGGTGAGGCCGGAGAACTGCTGCGCGGGCACCCGTGGCGGCGGTTCGTGGCGATCGGCGACAGCGTCGTGGAGGGCATGTGCGAGCCGACCCCGGGCTACCCGGACGTGCAGTGGGTCGACCGGGTCGCCGCCGAGCTGACCGCCGTCCGCCCCGAGCTGGCCTACCGGAATCTGGGTCGGCGCGGGCTGCGCGCGCACCAGGTGCGGGCCGCGCAGCTCGCCCCGGCGCTGGCCTTCGAGCCGGACCTGGCGCTGGTGGTCTGCGGCGGCAACGACGCCTTTCATCCGGCGTACGACGCGGACGCGGTGGACGCCGAGCTGACCGCGATGATCAGCGCGCTCCGGGACGTCGGCGCGGACGTGATCACGGTGGGCATGTTCGACGTGTCGCACAGCCCGGCCGTGCCCGAGCACGTGCGGGCCGGCCTCGGGGAACGGATGCGACGCCTCTCCGCGCACACGGCGCGGCTGGCCGAACGCCTGGGAACGGTCCACGTGCACCTCACGGACCACCCACTGACGGCCGACCCCACCCTCTACAGCACCGACGGCCGCCACGGCAGCGCCCGCAGCGACGCGATAGCGACAGCCGAAACGCTCCGCGCCCTCCGACCGCGACGGTGATCATGAAGTTATTGCCGTCCGGCACGGCGTGTCGGGGCAATAACTTCATGATCAACCGGTGGGGGGTCGGGGTCAGTCGGACAGGAGGATTCCCGTCAGGAGGACTCCGTGGGCCAGGTTGAGGATTCCGTTGCCGCCGGGAAAACCGACCCTCGCCAGGCCGCCGGAGGCCTGGCGGCCGAACAGGTAGGGGGCCAGGGAGTACGGGACGTCGGCCGTCACCGTCTCGCCGGTCTCGATCTGCACGAAGTCCATCGGCACCCGGTCGGCCGGCAGATACCGCTGCAGGATGTTGCCGCCCCGGTCGACGGCCGCGCGCAGGCCGTCGGCCCAGTCCGTCGGGCTCAGCTCGGGGCCGATCAGCACACCGTGCCCGGCTGAGCCGTCCGCCGGTTTCGCCACCAGCTCGGCCTGCTCGGCGATCGCCCGGTCGAGCACCGCGACGGTCAACGGCACCGTGTACGGCACGTGCCGGCGGATCAGCGTCTGGTCGTCGGCGGGCAGGGCGTCCACGTCCTCCCACAGCCAGGCGAAGGTGGTCTTGTTGCCGAGCAGCCAGGCCGCCGCCGACACGAACATCGGCAGCGTGCCGGCGGCCAACGCGCCGGCCACCGCGTCCAGGCCGGCGGTCGGGGTGACCCGGTTGGGCACGAAGAGGCGGAACAGCGCGTCGACCGGCGCGCCGTCGACCACGAGCCGGTCGTCGGCGGCCAGGGTGGCGGTGGACAGGGGCGCGATGACCAGGTCGATGCCGAAGTCCCGGGCCCGTACGGCGAGCGGGCTGAGGATGCGGATGAACGTCTCCGGGTCGTCCAGGCCCGGATAGTCGGCGTCGAAGTCCATCAGCAGCGCCAGCCGGGCGCCGTCGGGCAACCCCAGCTCCTCGCGGATCGCCACGAAACGCTGGTCCAGCAGCGACGGCGCGGCGCGTACCGGCAGCTCGTCGAGGATGCCGTGCTCGGCGTAGAGCTGCGCGAACCGCTGGATGACGGTGTCGGCGTCGAATCCTCCCCCGAGGCTGCTGTCGATGTTGTACTCGACGAATTTCGGCACGCCCTCGGTGAAGATCACATCGGGCCGGTACGCGGCCAGCAGCGCCTCGGTCAGCGGCTCCGGCTCGTCCAGCAGTCGGGTCTCCCCCGCCGGGACGCCGAGCAGCCGGCGCAGCTCACCGGCGGTGTCCACCCGCCGCCGGCAGGCGTTCAGGATGAGTTGGGCCAGCCGGTCGCAGACCTCGTTCAGCTCCCGCCAGGCGTCGGCGGTCAGGACCGGGGGGCGGGCCAGCCGCCACTCTTTGTTGTAGGTCGCCCGCCCGTGGAAGACGCGTTCCCAGGCGGCCGCGCCGCTGGCCACCATGGCCCGGCGGGCCGGCTCCGGCAGGTCGGTCCAGGCCCCGTCGGCCGACGGCCACGAGTAGTTCGGGTCGATCATGATGAGTCCTTCATGGTCAGGTGGATGGCGGTGGCGAGCTGCTCCCGGGACGGCTGCACGGCGCGGTCCAGGGCGGGGGCGAACGGCAGCACCGCGCCGTCCGGGCGGGTGACCCGGCGCGGCGGGGCGAGCAGCCGGACCCGCTCCACCACCGAGGCGATGATCTCGGCGGCCATGCCACAGGAGCGGTTGGCGTCGTCGAGCACCACGAGACGCCCGGTGCGGGCCACCGACTCGGTCAACCCGTCGATGTCGAAGGGGTACAGGGTGCGCGGGTCGAACACCTCCACCGAGACCTGGTCGGCCACCTCCTCGGCGACCGCGAGCGCGTCGTGCACCAGGTGCCCGATCGCGACCACCGTCACGTCGTCGCCGAAGCGGTGGATGCGGCCCCGGCCCAGCGGCACCGGCTCCAGATCGGACACGTCGGCGCGCCTGTCCATCGCGCCGGCCGGGGCGAACACCACCACCGGGTCGTCGTGCCGGATCGCGCTGACCAGCAGCCCGTACGCGTCCGCCGGGGTGGCCGGCACGACGGTGACCACGCCGACGTGGGCGAAGAGGCTGTACGGGTGGTCGGAGTGCTGCCCCGCCCAGCCGGTACGCGACCCGGAGCCGGGCACCAGGTAGGTGACCGGCACCGCGCACTGCCCGCCGGTCATCAGCGGGAACTTGTGCGCGTGGTTGACGATCTGCTCGAAGACCAGGAACAGCAGCGACGGGATCTGGAACTCGATCACCGGCCGGAGCCCGGCCAGCGCCGCCCCGGTGGCGAAGCTGGTGAACGCCTGCTCGGACAGCGGGGTGTCGCGGACCCGGTCGACGCCGAACCGTTTGGCCAGCCCGGTGGTCACCAGCGACGCGCCGACCTGGATGTCCTCGCCGAGCAGGAACACCGCCTCGTCGCGGGCCAGCTCGTCGGCCAGCGCCCGGGTCAACGCCCGGCGGTACGACAGTCGGGGCACCTCAGCCACCTCCGGTGCGCACGGTCATTCAGCCACCTCCGGTGCGGGCGGTCAGGCCGCTGGCGTACAGGTACGCCAGCGCGTCGGCCGGGTCGGGGTGCGGGCTGTCCAGCGCGAAGCGCACCGCCGCGTCGAGGGTCGCCTCGACCTCGGCGTCCACTGCGGCGCGCTCGGCGTCGGAGAGCCGTTCGCCCTGGATGCGCACCGGGTCCCGGGCCCTGCCCCGGCTCACCTCGTCGGGCGGGCGGTAGTCGAGGCGTACCGCGTGTTCGAAGGTGTGGTGGGCGTCGAAGCGGTAGGTCCGGGCCTCGATCAGCTCGGGGCCGCCGCCGGCGCGCATCCGGTCGACGGCGGCGGCCGACGCGTCGCGTACCGCCTCCGGGTCCTGGCCGTCGACCTCGACGGCCCGGATGCCGAAGGCGGCGGCGCGGCCGGCGATGCTGCCGGCCACCGCGCCGGCGACCGGCATGGTGGTGGCGTAGCCGTTGTTCTCGCAGACGAACAGCACCGGCACCCGCCACAGCGCGGCCAGGTTGAACGCCTCCAGCAGCATCCCCTCGTTGACCGCGCCGTCGCCGAAGAAGCTCACCCCGACGGTGTCGCGGCCCTGCCGTCGGCGGGCCCACACCGCGCCAGTGATGATTCCGCCGGAGGCGCCGACGATGGCGTTCGCGCCGAGCACGCCGATGCTGAGATCGGCGGCGTGCATCGAGCCGCCCCGCCCGGCGTTGAGGCCGGTCAGCCGGCCGCACAGCTCGGCGAGCATCCGGGCCGGGTCGGCGCCGCGGGCCAGCACGTGCCCGTGCCCACGGTGGGTGCCGGCGAGCACGTCGTCGGCCCCGAGCGCGGCGCAGACGCCGGCGGCGATCCCCTCCTGACCGAGGTACGGGTGGATGCCGCCGACGATCTGCCCGCCGTGGACCAGCTCCACCGCACGCTGTTCGAACCGGCGGATCAGCCGGACCGTGCGGTAGAGCCGGACCGGGTCGGCGTCGGTCACGCCGGCCCCTTGACCGCTGCGAGGATGTCGTCCCAGAGCCGGGCGCGGGCGGCCAGGGCGGTGTTGACCGTGTCGGCGCACTCCTGCCACTTTGTGTCGTCGTCGCCGCACAGGTCGGCGAGCATCTGCATGGCCATCGGGGTGTGCTGCTCGCCGTCGACCTCGATGTGCCGTTCCAGGTAGTCGACGAAGGTGTGCAGCCGGTTGCTGCGCTCGTTGACCGCGACGACCTGCGTGAACATGTCCGGGATCAGGTCCTCCCGGCCGAACGCGAAGGCCGCCGCCTGACAGTGCACCGGGGTGGACTCGATGATGTGCCAGGTGGTCGCGGCGAACCGCGCGGACGCGGCCGGCGCCCCCGCCTCGGCGAGCGCGTCGGTCACCGGCCGGCCGGCGCGCAGCAGGTCGACGAGGGCGTTCATGGCGGTGGTGTCCGCGCCGGCCTCGGCCATTCCCCGCACGTACAGCTCGAAGTGACTGATGTAGCCCTCGCCCAGCTCGTCGCTCTCCTCCACCATGACGATGTCGTTGATGAGGCGGCGGCTGCCGGTCGGGCCGGTCGGAATCCAGGGGACGGTCACGCAGGTCAACTGCCGCTGCAACGACTTGAGCAGCGACATGAAGTCCCAGACCGCGAAGACGTGGTGCTCCATGAAGGTGACCAGCGCCTCGTGGGTGTCGAGGTTGGCGTAGAGCGGGTGCTTGACCACGGCGTCGCGTCGCTCGGTCACCGCCTGTTCCAGCCGTTCGATGCCCGGGTGCGTCCTACCCCAGTCGTACCGTGACATGTCAGCCTCCCTGCTGGGCGCGGTGGCGCCAGATGACCGGGCAGTAGTCGGGGTCCGCGTAGTCCGGCCGCCCGTCGTGGGTGCGGCGGACCAGCACGTCGTGGTTGTACGCGGCGAGCGAGCCGTCGGAGAGCGGGTACGCCCGCCAGGCGTTGTCGCCGTCCTGCAGGTGCAGCGAGATCGCCTGTCGGGGGCGACCGCTGACGTTGGGGCCGCTGCCGTGGTAGGTGCGGCAGTGGTGGAAGCTCACGTGTCCCTTGGGGATCACCATCGGGATCTTGCGGATCTCGGCGCCGTTGTGTGCGGCGTTCTCGGCCAGCATCTCCTCCAGCTGGCCGCGGTCGCGGTCGGCGAAGTGCCGCACGACTGTGTCGTCGGCGCCGATCTCGGACCACCGGTGCGAGCCGTCGACCATGGTGATGGTGCCCATCTCCTGGCCGCAGTCGTGGAAGGGGATGAACGCGGTGAGCATCTTCTCCGACGACGACGACGCCCAGTAGTGCTTGTCGAAGTGCCACGGCACGATGTTGCTCGGCTCGCCGGAGATCGGCGGCTTGTAGATCAGCGTGGACTGGAAGACGCGGATCTCGTCGGCCTCGGCGAGCCGGGCGGCGACCGCGCCGATCAGCGGTTTACGCAGGATCGCGCCGAGGCCGTCGTGCTCGTGGTGGACGTAGTCGTTGTGCCGCTGCACCGGCCCTTTCGCGGGCTCCCAGTAGGCGAGCTTCGGCGGACGCACCGGCAGCCGGCGGTCGCGTTCGCCGTCGTAGTAGCGCTGCGCGGCGGCGGCGAGCGCGTCCACCTCGTCGTCGGTGAACAGCTTCTTCGACAGGTACCAGCCGTGCTCGGCGTAGTGCCGCACGTCGTCGTCGGAGGGCAGCAGCGCCCTCTCCTGGGCGGTCAGCGTCGGTTCGTACTCGGTCGCGGTCATGCCCCCACCCCCTGTGGTGTGGCCGCCGCGGCGGCCAGTTCCCGCTCCTTGGCCTCGTACAGCGCCTTGATGTTGCCGCTGCCGAAACCGCTCGCGCCCCGCCGCTCGATCAGCTCCAGGAACAGCGTGCGGCGCACGTGCATCGACTCGGCGAAGATCTGCAACAGCTGCCCGCCGTGGTCGGAGTCGACAAGCACTCCCAGCTCGCGCAGTCGTTCCAGCGGGGCGTCCACCCGACCGACCCGCGCCTCCAGGGCGTCGTAGTAGCTGGCGGGGGTGCCGGCGAAGCGGACCCCGCGCCGGCCCAGCGACTCCACGGCGGCCACGATGTCGTCGGTACGCAGCCCCAGGTGCTGCACTCCCCCACCGGCGTGCTGGTCGAGGAACGCGTCGATCTGCCCCGGCCGGCGGGCCCGGTCGGGCTCCAGCAGCACCACGGTGACCTGCCCGGACGGGCTCTGCACCACCTTGGAGTTCATCCCCTGCCCGTCGACCTCGATGTGCTCCTCGAAGATCTGCGCGAAGTCGAACAGCCCCTCGAAGTGCCGGACCGTCTCGTCCAGCTCGCCGGACGGCACGCAGACCGCCAGGTGGTCGACCTCGGCGAGGACCGGCTTTCCCTCCTCCGCCGTGAACGGCGTCGGCGTGATCACGCCGGGCAGGAAGTCGGCCCGGCTCCCCCGGCGCTGCACCAGGCGGTGCCGCACGTCGGCGAAGCCCTCCACCTCGGCGGTCACCACCTCGGCGTCCGCGCCGGTCAGCGTGGTCGGTGGGGTCACGCCGGTCGCGCCCCGGCCCACCAGCTCGGCGTACGCCTCGGCGACGTCGCCGACCTCGACCGCGACGACCGCGATGCCGTCGCCGTGGCGCTGCACGTACCGGGCCGCCGGATGCTCGGCGCTCAGCCCGGAGGTGAGCAGCAGGCGGATGTCGCCGTGGCAGAGCAGCAGTGAGCGCTGCCCGGCCAGGCCGGTCTCCGGGCCACCCTGGCCGCAGATCTGAAAACCGACGGCGGTGCTGAAGTAGAAGGCCGCCTGCCGGGCGTCACCTACGTAGAGTTCGATGTGGTCGATCCCACGGATGTCCATGTTCAGTGCCCTTCCCCATGCTTCCCCCGTGTTGCCGTCCGGACGCCCCCCGTCCGGGATGCCGCGTCGCTCACCTCCTCGGCTCGGCGACCCGCGCGAGCAGCAGGCTCACGTTCTGGCCGCCGAACCCGAACGAGTTGGTCAGCGCGTACTCCGGGTCGGCCTTGCGGGGCGTGCCACGGATGTGGTCCGCCGGGCAGGCCGGGTCCGGGTCGTCGAGGTGGTACGTCGGTGGCAGCAGCCCCCGACCGAGCGCCAGCGCGGTCGCCGCGGCCTCCAGCACCCCGGAGGCGCCGAGCAGGTGGCCGGTGAGCGCCTTGGTGGAGCTGACCGGCACGCCGCCGTCGCCGAAGACGTCCGCGAGGGCGGTGGTCTCGGCGATGTCGCCGAGCTTCGTGCCGGTGCCGTGCGCGTTGACGTAGCCGACCGCGGCAGCGGGCACGCCCGAGCTACGCAGCGCGCCACGGATGCACGCGGCCGCGCCGGCGCCGTCGGGGCGCGGGGCGGTCGGGTGGTACGCGTCGGTGGTCGCGCCGTAGCCGGCCACCTCGGCGTACCCGGTGGCGCCGCGTGCGGCGGCGTGCTCGGCACGTTCGAGCACCAGCAGCGCCGCGCCCTCGGCCAGCACGAACCCGGAGCGGGACGTGTCGAACGGCCGGCTCGCCCGGGACGGGTCGTCCCCGGCGCGGGCCAGCGCCCGCGCGTTGCCGAAGGTGTCGGCGAAGGTGGGGAAGAGCGGCGCCTCGCTGGCCCCGCAGACCACCACGTCGGCCTCTCCCGCCCGGATCAACCGGACCGCGTCGGCGACCGCCTGCGCGCCGGACGCGCAGGCCGTGCCGACCGACGAGCTGTAGCCCCGGATGCCGTGCGCGATGGCGATCCGCGCCGCCGGCATGTTCGGCAGGATGCCGGTGAGCAGGTACGGGCTGACCGCCGCGCGGCCCCGGGCGGCGCGGGCGAGCACCTGGGTCTCCAGGGTGGCCATCCCGCCGACCCCGCCGACGATCACGCCGATCCGGGACTCATCGACGTCGCGGCCCACCTCGATGCCGGCGTCGGCGAGCGCGTCGGCGGCGGCGAGCAGGGCGAGCACCACGATCCGGTCCAGCACGCGGCTCTCCGGCCCGGACACGACGCTGCGCGGGTCGATGTCCGGCAGCAGACCGGCGACGTCCAGCGACCCGCGCGCCGGATGCCCGTCGGGCGGCCGGGTCAGCCCGGAACGGCCGGTGGTCAGCGCGTCGAAGGTCTCCTCGACACCCCGCCCGACCGGGGTGAACAGACCCATCCCGGTGATCAGGGCCGTCACGACGGCGCTCCGGATCGCCCGCTCACGACGACGCCTCGCTCAGGTAGCGCTCGCGCAGGGCCACCTTGCGGACCTTGCCGGTCACGGTGACCGGGATGTCGTCGGAGCGCACCGGCACCACCCGCCGCAGCGTGGCGCCGACGTCCGCGCCGAGCGCGGCGCGGACCCGTTCGGTGCGGTCCTCGGCCTCGTCGGCGCCGGCCGCCAACTCCAGCAGCACGTCGGTGACCACACCGCCGGCCTCTGCGACGATCACCACCGTGCAGTCGGTGACGTCCGGGCAGGTGGCGAGGATCTTCTCCTCGGACAGGGCGGTGAAGAACCGCCAGCCGTCACCGGCGTCGACCGAGTCGACGGCCCGGTCCAGGTGGTAGTAGCGGCCGTCGGCGTCGGCCCGGACCAGGTCACCGGTGAGGTACCAGCCGCGCTGGCGGAACCGGTGGGTGGTGACCGAGTCGTTCCAGTAGCCCCGGAACAGCGACGGCGAGTCGACGCCCAGGAAACCCACCTCGCCGACCGGCACCGGCTCGCCCTCGGCGTCGAGCACCGCGACCCGGGCGAACTCGTACGGCCGGCCGATGCAGCGGCCGTACCGGTCGGTGTCGGCGCGGTGGGTGATGTGGAACATGGAGTGCCCCATCTCGCTGGAGCCCAGCCCGTCGATGAAGACCGAGCCGGGCACCCGGGCCACGCCGTCGCGGGTGACGGTGTCCCGCCAGCCGGTCGCGACCAGCCGGCGGATGTGCGGCTCGTGCGAGCAGTCGCCGGTGTTGAACCACAGCCGCACCGAGTCCAGGTCGTACCCGGACAGGTCGAAGCGGGCCAGCTCGGCCCAGGTGACCGAGAAACCGAACACCCCGTCGGGGCGCCAGCGCTGGATGGCGTCGAGCACCCGCTCGCCGCCCTGCTCGGACAGGAGGAACATCTCCGCGCGGTTGCCCAGCGCCTGGTTGACCATCAGCACGGTGGCGGTGTGCGGCGCGGGCAGCGCGTTGAGGATCCGGCGGGTGCCCTGCGCCTGCGGCATGGTGAGCAGGTGCCGGGTGGCGGCGAAGAGGCTGGCGTGTGAGTGCAGCACCGCCTTGGGCACCCCGGTCGTCCCGGAGGTGTGGGTGATCACGATCGGGTCGTCGGGGTGGTGCCGGTAGTGCGCCGGGGCCGCGGCCGGGTCGCCCGCGCCTGCCTGCGCGGGCGTGCCCAGCAGCGGTACGCCCAGGTCGTGTCCGGCCAGCAGCGCGGTGTGCGCGTCGTCGGCGAGCACACCGACGCCGCGTAGCCGGCGGATGTACTCGGCGGCGATCTCCGGGCGGAGCTTGCCGTTCATCAGCGCCGGGATCGCCCCGAGCCGGGCCAGTGCCAGGAAGCTCAGCACCATGTCGGCGGCGGCGGTGGCCCAGACGGCGACCGGGTCGCGGGGGCGTACCCCGCGCTCGTGCAGCCAGGCGGCGCGGGCGGCGACCCGTTCGTCGAGCTGGCCCAGCGTGAGCGGCGCCTGCGCCGGGTGCCCGTCGACGGCGGTGTCGAAGGTCAGGCCGGGCCCGTCCGGGTCGGCGCCGTGCGCCAGCACCCGGGCCAGCATGTTGCCCGCGCCCAGCTCGGTGTCGGCGGCCAACGCGCCGCGCAGTCCCGGTGTCCTCATGGTCGTGCTCCTCCCCCCAGCAGCACCGCGACCGCCTCGGTGGACGTGTCGGGCGCCTGTTCGATCAGGACCAGCAACACCTCGTCGGCGTCGCCGTCGTCGCGCAGCAGGGTCGCCTCGGCGGTGCCGTCGGCGTACGGGTCGCCGGTCGGGCTGAGGCAGACCACCGGGCCGCGCAGCCCCCAGCGGGCCGCGAGGTGCCCGGCGACGCTGTTGGGCACGGACTGGTAGAAGAACAGCGGGCCGACCCGTCCTCCGGCCTCGACCGTGGCCCGCACGTGCTCCGCGCTGGCCCGGTCGCCGCTGGCGGTGACCAGCACGATCGCCGTCCGCGTCCCGGTAGGCACCGGCCCCGTCCCGTACCGTCGGCGCAGGCACCGCTCGGCAACGGCCACCACCACCGGCGCGAACCCCGAGAACACGAACCCCGGAACTCCCGGCACGTCCCCGTCCCCGTCCTCGGGCCAGCGAGCCCGGGCGAGCTCCCGCACCCCCGCCTGCCGCGATCGTGCGATTTCGGTAGTCGTTTCGCGTGCTTCCTGGGATTCGTCGGGACGGAAGGTGCACGATCGCGGGGAGGTCGGGGTTGTCACGGGGTGCCGACCAGGAGGGCGGTGTTGGCGCCACCGAAGGCGGCGTTGAGGGTCAGGGCGTGGGTCGCGGTCGTCCTGCGTGGGCGGTCCGTGATGACATCCAGGGGGCACGCCTCGTCCGGGCCGCGCCAGCCGGCGTTGACGGGCAGGTCGCCGTGGCGCAGCGCCAGCGCGGTGACCACCAGTTCGAGCAGCCCGGACGCCTCCAACGCGTGCCCGTGCAGCGCCTTGGTGGAGCTGACCGGCACCTGCCCGGCGTACCCGTCGAGGGCCCGGCGCAGCGCTGCCGCCTCGGCGGCGTCGCTCTGCGCGGTGCCGGTGGCGTTGGCGTTGACGTAGCCGACGGCCTGCGGTGGCAGCCCGGCCCGGCGCAGCGCGGCGCGTACCGCGTGCGCCAGCCCGGTGCCGGACGGGTCCGGCTGGCAGGGGTGGAACGCGTCCCCGGCCCGCCCCCAACCGACCACGGTGGCCACCGGCTCACCGTCGCGTCGACGGGCCACCGCGCTGGACTCGAGCACCACCGCGGCCACCCCGTCGCCGAGCAGCAACCCACGTCGGCCGGCGCTGAACGGGCGTACCGCCCCGTCGTCGGCGAGCGCCCGGCCGGCGTCGAAGAGCGCGAACTGGTCCGGTTCGACGAGGTAGCCGGCGGCCACCACGGCCCGGTCCAGGTCGCCCCGGGCGATCAGGGTGGCGGCGTCGGCCACCGCCGTGCTCGCCGACACGCAGGCGCTGGTGTAGACGCGGGTCGGACCGGACAGTCCGCCGCCCTCGGCGAGCCGAGCCGCCAGCGCGGACGGGCCGGGCGGGCCGCCGTGCACGGCGAGCAGCAACGCGCACCCCGCCCGTCGTACGTCGGTCAGGCCGGCCGCCGCGCAGGCCGCGTCGATCGCCGCGGCCAGCTCGTCGGCGAGGGTGCCGACGTCGGGCAGGGTGGCGGCCACGGCGACCCGGCGGGCGGTGGTGTCGAAGCGGCGTACCGGGCCGAACGCCGGCTCACCGGCCAGGACGCCGGCGAGCTGCGCGTCGGCGCCCCGACCGAGGGCGCTGACCGCGTGCACACCGGTGAGCTGGGCGACGGGTGGCTCAGCCATCTGCGGTAGCGGCCAGCGACGCCCGGAAGACCACCAGGGCGTCGTCGACGGTACGGATGCCGGCCAGGTCGTCGTCGGTGAGGTCGAGCCGACGCTCGTAGCGCTGCTCGATGAGGTGCACGAGCCAGGCGAGTTCCATCGAGCCGATCCGGTCGGGGACCTCGGCGGCGGGTTTCGCGGTGAGTTCGGCGAGCATGGTCAGCAGGTCAGCTCGCCCCAGGTCGGGCTGACCGGACATCAGGCGTTGTCGCTCGTCGCCTCGGCGACACGGTCGGCGACCATGGTGGTGAACTCGCCGACCGTCATGAGGGCCAGCTTCTCCGACTCGTCGTCGGCGAACGTCACGCCGTAGCGGTCCTCGACGCGGACGGACAGGTCGGCCAGGGCCAGCGACTCCAGGTCGACGCCGGACGGGCCGAGCGTGGTGTCGTCGTCGAGCCCCTCGACGTCGTAGTTCATGTCGGCGAGCTGCTCGACGACGAAGGCACGGACCTCGGCTCTCATGGATACCCTCTCTGCGTGGGCCAACTGACGGTGTCCGATCGGGACACCGCGTACGTGTGGGTCGGTCGGGACGCCGGCGGTCGGCCGGGTCCCGCCGTGCGGTTGCTGCGGCGGGCGGGCGCGGCGCTGCTCGGCCGCGCCGAGGCGGAGGTGGTGCTGGCACACGGCCCCGCCGGCAACCCGGTCGTACGGGTCGCCGCTCTGGCGGACCCGGGGCCCGTCGAGCTGCCGGTCAGCGTCAGCCGGGCCGGTCAGGTCGTGGTGGTCGCGGCCCGTGCGGCCGGCCCGGTCGGCGTGGACGTGGAGGAGATCCGTCCGCTGCCCGCACTCGCGCTGGCCCGCCGCTGGTTCTCGGCGGACGAGCTGGCCTGGCTGGCCGGTCGACCCGAGGCCGGCCGGGCGGCGGAGTTCCTGCGGCTGTGGACCGCCAAGGAGGCGGTCGGCAAGGCGCTCGGCCTGGGGCTGCGCGCCGGCGGACTGCTCCGGGAGATGCCCCCACCGGTCGGGCCCGGGCTGCCGCTGCGCCCGCTGCCCGGCGGCGAGCCCCTGCGGGTCGGTCATCCGGAGCTGGGTGGCGGTCTCGTCCTGGCCGTCGCGGTACGCGCCGAGGCGGGCGTCGACGTCGACGTCGAGGTGGTGCAGCGGGCCGGTCACGACGTCGCCGCCGACCGCAGCGCGCCGGTCGAACGGACCAGCTTGCCGGTGGTGGTGCGGGGCAACGCGTCGAGCAGACGCAGCACCCGGGGCCGCTTGTAGCCGGCCAACCGCTCGGCGAGGAGCTTGTCCAGCATCTCCTCCGACAGCGGGCCGTCCGGCTGGACGTACGCGGTGATGCCGTCGTCCCACACCACCACGGCGGCGGCCACGCCGGGCAGCTCGGCGACGGTGGCCTCAACCTCGGTGAGGTCGACCTTCATTCCGCCCACCGAGACCTGCGAGTCGAGCCGGCCGCGCACGGTGACCAGGCCGGATTCGGCGTCGACGATGCCGGCGTCGCGGGTGTGCAGCCAACCGTCGGCCCAGCGGGTCGGGTCGCTCAGCCCGACGTACGGCGACGCCGGGCAGGACACCCACAGCTCGCCGCCGGACTCGCGGACCTCGATGCCGGGCGCCGGGGCGATCGACGGCCGGTGCGCTCCGTGCAGGTCGGTGCCGATCACCCCAACCTCGGTCATCCCGTACATGTTGCCCAGCGGCACCCCGTACCGGTCGGTGAACGCCTGGGCCACGGCGGCCGGCACGAGTTCGCCGCCGGTGGTCATCCGCCGCAACTGCGGCAGGGGGTCGGACGGCCGCGTGGAGGCGAGCAGACCGATGTGGAACGGCACACCCAGCACGGTGGCCGGTGTCGGGTCGGCGGCGATCGCGGCCAGCACGGCGTCGCCGCTGAGCCGCTGTGGCGGCACCAGCTCGACCCCGGCGTGCAGGCCGTAGAGCAGGCCGCCGACGAGCCCGAGCACGTGCACCATGGAGGGCAGCAGGATGATGCGCTCGCCGGGCAGCGGCACGCCGTCGATGCGGGTGTAGCGACCCACCTCGGCGACCAGGTCGGTGGCCGTACGGCCGATCACCTTGGACGGTCCGGTGGAACCGGAGCTGAGCTGGATCACGGCGTGCCCGCTGACCGCCGGCCGGTCGGCGTAGCGGGTGATGCTCTCGGTGACGTCGACGAAGACCTTCAGCGCGCCGCCGGAGGTCCGCAGCGGCGCGATCACCACCTGCGGGGTGAGCCGGGCCAGGGCCCGATCCACCTCGTGGTCGGTCAGCCGGTGGTCGAGCAGGATCGCCTGTGCGCCAGTGCGCCAGGTGGCCAGCAGGTTCACCACGTACGCCAGCGACGGCGGCAGTCGTAGCGCGGCGGCGCCACCGGGGCGCAGGCCGGCAGCGATGAGCCGGTCCTGCGCGGCGGTCACCAGCCGGTGCAGGGTGACCCGGTCGATCGATTCCGGCAGGCGGAGACAAACATCGGTCGGATGGCCGGAGAACAGGATGTCGTCCACCCATCCAGGGTCTTCAGCCGTAAGGTTTCCTGTCGATTGATCCATCGCCCTCGCCGTTCAACCCGCAGCACAAATTAGGGCATAGCTACCGTTTGTGAACAACTTTCGGGGTGCTGACGGAACCCTACGACAGCCGCGCGGAGCATCGCTAGATGCAAATGGCTAGATCAAACAGAGCGCCCGGACCGATTGCCACATACCGGTGCCCACCGTCACTCGGACCGCCATCACGGCCCAACGTGCATGATCGACTCGGGTTCCGTGAAGCCGGGTTAGCGGATTCCGCGTTCTCCGGGAACCCGAGCCGATGTGGGAACGCAGTCGGTGAGTGTGGACGAGCTCGGTCAGTCGTTGGCGCCAGGTGCGGTCGACGTGTCCGCCGGCGCAGGTAGCAGTTGGCCGATGAGGATTTCCGTCAGCCATTGTTCGTACCGCTGCGGAGACCAGCCTCGGTCGCTGACGAGCAAGCGGTAGACCTCCGGGGACGTGAGCGCGTTGATGATGTCGTCGGCGTCGCGTTCGCGCAGTGTCGGCTGTAGGGCGCCGGTGCGCGCGAGGGACCGCGCGAACTGCGCGTGGCCGTGTTGCCTCTGCCGCGTCAGCTCGGCGAGCAGTGCGGCGGCATCGGGATCGGTGCCCGCCGCACTGACAAGAATCCGGTGAACAGGCTCGGCCCTGGACATGATGCCGCGGACGAGGCCGGCCAAACCTGACAGCTGTTTCCTGGGGTCGCGGTCGGCGAGAAGCGCACGGACCATGGGCCGGTCGGGCAACGCTACGGCCTGGTCGTCACCGGCTATCGAGAGGTCGAGCAGCGCCTTGAGGATCCCGAGCTTGGAAGAGAACAGCCGGTACACCGTCGCGGGCGGGACGTCCGACACCTTGCTGATCGTCTCAATCGTCGTTGCGGCGTAGCCGCGCTCAAGGAACAGGGCCCGCGCGGCCGCAACGACCGCGGCGCGAGCCAGGCGGGTCCGCGCCTGCCCGTCGCGGGACCCTTGTCCGCTGACCCTGGTCGCCACATGATCGAGACTACCACTCTCATTTCGAGAGTTGTACTCTTGAAATGAGAGTTCTACTCCACAGGAGACACACATGGCGAGCACCGCGACCCTCGGCCCGGCGCGGACGCTGCGCCCGGTCGAGCGGGTTCATCGCGCCCGCCTCGCGCCGGCCCGGGGTGATCGGGCGGGATCGCTGAGCGGCGGATCACCGGACCGTCGTGGTCAATACCAATCGGACCAGTCCCGGCCGTTTCAGGCCATGCCCGCCGTCGCGTCGGCAGAGGTGGATTGACGTCAGAGGAGGCCAGCAATGGCACCGTACCTGCCCCCGATCGACAAGCCGCGGGGCCTGATCATGAAGATGGTGTATGTCGTCAGCCGCCGCCAGTTCGGCAAGGTGATGACCCCGATCAAGGTGCTGCCCCCTCGCATGCCCCTCGCGTTCGGGTCCTTCTACGGCAAGCTACCGAGACTGGACCGGAAACTCCGGCTTGCGTCGCAGACCGCGCTGCTCATCCGCGAGCAGGTGGCGAGTACCAACATGTGCATGTTCTGCATGGACGCGGCCAGGTGGTACGTCATGACCAAGACGCCCGACGACCTGGCGCGGCTGGACGCGCTGCCGGAGTACCAGACCAGCCCGCTGTTCACCGATGCCCAGCGCGCGGCCCTGGACTACGCAACCGAGCTCACCCGCGACAAGAAGGTCGAGCCCACCACGTTCGTCCGGCTCACCCGCCACTACACCGAGCGCGAGGTCTGCGACATCGTCTGGCTGGTGGCCAGCGAGCACCTGAACAACATGACCAACATCGGCCTGGGCATCGGATCAGACGGCTTCTGCGAGCTGGCCCAGCGGGCCGGGACGAAGGGCCGGGACCGCGCCCTGCCGGCCCCGCCGTCAGACGTGGCCCGCCACCGGACCGACGACGCTGCCGCCGGCACTGCCCGGGAGCAGCAGTCATGACCACGGCACCCACCACCGCCGCCCGAGGTCTTGGCCGGGCCAGTACCTACTGGGTCACCACCGCAGCCGTCGTCGCTGAATGCGCCATCGGCGGCACGATGGACCTGCTCCACATGCCGCCGTTCTACCCGGCGATGATCGACCTCGGGTATCCCAGCTACCTGGCCACCATCCTGGGAACCGCGAAGCTCATCGCCGGGGTGGTGGTGCTCGCGCCCCGCCTGCCACGGCTGAAGGAATGGGCCTACGCCGGCATCCTGATCAACATGATCGGTGCGGCCGCCTCAATCGTCGCCACGCGTCAATCGGCCACCAACCTCATCCCACCTGCCATGGTCGCCGGGCTGGCGCTGCTGTCCTGGACGCTGCGTCCGCCAACCCGACGGCTCTAGTACGCATCCGGGCGCTCGGATACCCCCACAGCGCCGATCTGGATGGGTCTACCGGACCCTGACCTCATCGCGGGCCCGTTCCGGGGTCTGGGCGTGGATCTGGAAGCGCAGCGAACGGGCGTCGGTGAAGCACTCCCGCATCGGGCGCACCAGGTCCCGGTGCTCTTCGGTGCGCTCCTAGTCTCGAAGTCGGCAAGGCTCGCCCACTCGCTGGTGATCAGCCACTTCTCCGGGTCGGTCGACGAGCGGCAGACCTGGTCGACCAGATGCCCCGGCGACCAGATGCCGCACCTCCTCGTACGCGGCAAGGAACTCCTCGGTGCGGGGCAGCGGCACCCGGACCAGGAAGACCACTGGGGCCCGCTGCTCGCTCATGGCGTCTCTCCCCTCGCCGGCGCGGCCCCCCGCAGGACCAGCGCGCTGTTGAACCCGTCGAAGCCCCGCGCGCAGACCAGCGCGAGCCGACTGCGCGGCCGGCGATGCTCGCGCAGGAAGTCCAGCTCGCACCCGTCGGCCACCTCGTCCGGGGCGGCGGACGCGGGCAGCGTGTCGTGCGCGAACGCGAGCAGCGCGGTGGCCACGTCCAGCGCCGAGCCGCCCTGGTGTGCCCGGCCGGTCAACGGCTTCTGGGTGGTGACCGGGGGCGACCGGTCGGCGAACACGGCGCGCAGCGCCTCGGCCTCGCTGCGGTCGTAGCGGAGCACACCGAGAGCGTCCGGCAGCACCACGTCGATCCCGGCCGCCGCGACACCCGCCCGGCCCAGGGCCAGCCGCATCGCGCGGGCGTACTGGCCCGGATCGCCGGCGCTGTCGGCCGTGGTGTGCGCGGCGTCGTGGGTGGCGCCCCAGCCGCTCACCTCGCCGTAGATCCGGGCGCCCCGCGACAGGGCGTGCCCCAGCTCCTCCACCACGAACACCGCGCCGCCCTCGGCCGGCAGGTAGCCGCTGGCCGCCGCGTCGAACGGCCGGTACGCCCGCTCCGGGTCGGCGACGTCGCTGAGCAGCCCGGAGCGCAGCTGGCAGGCCAGCGCGTACGGACTCAGTGGACACTCGGTCGCCCCGGCGATCACCACGGGCGTGCCCCGGCGTACGGCGCGGGCGGCGTGCGCGAGGCTGTCCAGCCCGCCGGCCGTCTCCGCGACCAGCACCCCGCTCGGCCCCTTGAACTGGTGGTGGATGGAGAGCTGCCCGACGCTGGCCGCGTAGAACCAGGCGATCGACTGGTACGCGCCGACGGTGCGCGACGTCCCGCCCCACAGCCGTTGCAGCTCCCGCTGGCCGAACAGGTTGCCCCCGGACGAGCTGGCCAGGGCCACCGCGTAGCCGTACGGGTCGGGTGCCCGTTCGGGCAGGCCGGCGTCGGTAAGCGCCAGCCGGGTGGCGGCGAAGCCGAGGTGCGTCCACCGGTCGGTCTGCACCAGTTGCCGGCTGTCGGCGTAGGAGTCGGCAGTGAAGTCGGGGACCTCGCCGCCGAAGCGGGTCGGGTAGCCGGCCGGGTCGAACAGGGTGATCGGCCCGGTGCGCCGGGTGCCGGCCAGCACGGTGCGCCAGTGCGCGTCCACGCCGACGCCGCTCGGCGCGACCACCCCGATGCCGGTGACGACCGCCCGGGCGGCGCTCACGCCGCCACCGTCGGAGGCAGTCGACAGAACACCATCGCCGACTGGAAGCCGCCGAACCCGCTGCCCACCGACAGGGCCACGTTGACGGGCACCTCCCGCGCCTCGTTGGGTACGTAGTCCAGGTCGCACTCCGGGTCGCGGGTGCTCCAGTTGGCCGTCGGCGGCACGACGCCGAACTCGATCGCGAGGGCGCAGGCGGCCATCTCGATCGACCCGATCGCGCCGAGCGAGTGCCCCACCATCGACTTGATCGAGCTGATCGGCACCCGGTACGCGGCCTGGCCCAGCGCCCGCTTGAACGCGGCCGTCTCGTGCCGGTCGTTCTGCCGGGTCCCGGAGCCGTGGGCGCTGATGTAGGAGACCTGCTCGGGGATGATCCCGCCCTGCCGCAGCGCGTCGGTGACGGCGAGGCCCATCTCCAGCCCGTCCGGGCGCAGCCCGGTCATGTGGTAGCCGTTGCTGCGGCTGGCGTAGCCGGCGACCTCGCAGTAGATGTGGGCGCCCCGCCTGCGGGCGTGCCCCGCCTCCTCCAGCACCAGCACCGCCGCGCCCTCGGCCAGCACGAACCCGTGCCGGTCGGCGTCGAAGGGACGGGAGGCGTGCGCGGGGTCGTCGTTGTCGGGGCTGGTCGCCTTGATCGCGTCGAACGAGGCGACGGTCACCGGTGAGATCGGCGAGTCGGCCGCGCCGGCCAGCACGATGTCCGCCTCGCCGTCCACGATCAGCTGGTGGGCGTAGCCGATGGCGTCGATGCCCGACGTGCAGCCGGTGGAGACCACCTGCGCCGGGCCGTGCAGCCCGTGCCGGCAGGCCACGTCGGCGGCCAGGCTGCTGGGCACCAGCGCCTGGTAGAGGTACGGGCCGCCGAGCGCCGCGTCGACCAGCCAACGCCGGCCATGGTCGCTGACCCGCACGTACTCCTGTTCCAGGGCCATCGTGCCGCCCACGGCGGTGCCGAGCACCACCCCGGCGCGGTCCCGCTCGGCGTCGCTGAGCACCAGGCCGGCGTCGGCGATCGCCTCGGTGGAGCAGGCCAGCGCGAACTGCACGTACCGGTCGGCGCGGCTCCGTTCGGCGTCGGTGAGCCCCGCGGCGATCGGGTCGAAGTCGCACTCGGCGGCGATCTGGGAGCGGAACGGCGACGGGTCGAAGAAGCTGATCCGCCGGGTGGCCGTACGTCCCTCGGTGATGGTCTTCCAGAAGCGGTCCCGGCTGGCGCCGCCGGGAGCGACCACCCCGATGCCGGTCACCACCGTGCGACGCCCGCTCACGACCCGCCCCGTTGCTCGACCAGCTCCGTGTCGACGTGTCCCAGCTCCGGACGCGGGGCCAGCGGGCCCAGGTGGAAGACCACCTCGGCCGGCTCGGACCCGGTGTTGCGCAGCCGGTGCCGCACGTTGACCGGCACGAACAGCGCCTCCCCGGCCGCGACCTCGGTGGGCTGGTCGTCCAGGTCGACCGTGATCGCGCCACGCGCCACGTACAGGAACTCCTCGCTGTACGGGTGGTAGTGCTCGGCGATCCGCTCCCCCGGCGCGAGGGTGGCCACCCCGAGGAAGCCCGAGGTGCTGCCGACGGTGCGGGGCCCGAGCAGCACCCGCAGTTCGCCGCCGCGCCGCCGGTCGGCCGGTACGTCCGCCGCGCCGATCGGCCGGGTGCCCAGGTCACTCATCGCCGGCCCCCGTCGACTCGCCGGCGGCAACCGGGCTGTCCTGCGCGGCGCCGGCCGCCGGGCTGTTCTGCTCCTCGCGCTGCCGGGCGATCCGCTCCACCCGGTCCTTGATCACCGCGAGTTGGATGACGCTGTTGGTGTTGATCCGCTCGGTCATCCCGGCGTTGTCGACCGGCGCGGTGGGCTTCATGGCGAAGTCCTGCGTCCAGGTCATCCGGGTGCCGCCGGCCTCCTCGGTGTAGCGCCAGTGGATCCGCATGTACTCGAACGGCCCGGTCTCCACCCGGTGCGCCCGCACCTGTCGGCTGACCGGGTCGGCGGTGCGTTCGCTGACCCAGCTCCACGCCACCCCGGACTCGTCGGGGTGCATGGTGAGCCGGAACCGCACGGTGTGCCCGTCGCGGTGCAGGATCTCCACCACGGCGTACTCGGTGAACAGCTCGGTCCAGTTCGCCACGTCGTTGGTGACGTCCCAGACCAGCGCGAGCGGCGCGTCGATGACCACCGAGTTCTCGGTGTGCCCGGGCGGGTCGGTGCGCCGGGCGACCAGGTCGGCCACCGCCGGGATGCTCAGCTGCCCGGCCTGTTCGGGGATGCTCACCTGCCACCGGTCGGCGACGACCGCGGAGAGTTCCAGCAGGGCGAGCGAGTCCATGCCCAACTCCTCGAGCGACGCGGCGGGCGCGCGGGCGGCGGCGTCGGCGTCCAGTCCGCAGTGCGCCACCAGGATGTCGGTGATCTCGGCGGTCATCGGGCGACCATGGGTGACGGTCATCGGGTCCTCCGGTTGGATACGTCGGGCTCCGCGGCGGGCGCGGCGCGGGGTGTGGGGGTGGCCGTCGGCCGTTGCCCGGGCACCGGCGGCGAAGTGGCGAGCAGGCGGTCGACCAGGCCGGTGGTGTAGCGGCCCTTGCGGAACGCGGCGTCGTCGAGCACCCGCCGGACGAACGGGATGGTCGTGTGCACGCCCGGCCCGGCGATGTCGAACTCCTCCAGGGCACGCTCCAGCCGGTTGAGCGCCAGCTCCCGGTCGGGCGCCCAGACGATCACCTTGGCCAGCAGCGAGTCGTACCAGGGGCCGACCAGGTAGCCGGCGCTGGCGTGGGTGTCCACGCGGGTGAACGGGCCGCCGGGCGGGGTGAACCGCTCCAGGCGGCCGGGCGTCGGCGCGAAGCCGCGCTCCGGGTCCTCGGTGTTGACGCGGCACTCCACGGCGACGCCGTGCAGCTGGATCTCCTCCTGCCGCCACCGCAGCGGCACCCCGGCCGCGATGTGCAGCTGCTCGTGCACCAGGTCGATCCCGGTGACCATCTCGGTGACGGGATGTTCCACCTGGATCCGACAGTTGATCTCCAGGAAGTGGAAGCGTTCCTCGGCGTCCACCAGGAACTCCAGCGTGCCCGCGCCGACGAAGCCGACCTCCAGGGCACCCCGCAGCGCGGTCTCGGCGATGGAGTCGAGCGCCGCGGCGGACAGCGCCGGAGCAGGCGCCTCCTCGATGAGTTTCTGGTGCCGGCGCTGCACCGAGCAGTCCCGGGTGCCCAGGTGCACGCCGTTGCCGTGGGAGTCGCAGAGCACCTGCACCTCGACGTGCCGGGCCTCGGTGAGGTACCGCTCGACGTACACCCGGTCGTCGCCGAAGGCGGCCTGCGCGGCGGCCCGTGTCCGCGCGTACGCCCGGGCCAGCTCGGCCGGACGGCGCACCACTGTCATCCCCCGGCCCCCGCCCCCGGCGGCGGCCTTCACGATCACCGGGTAGCCGATGGCGTCGGCGACCTCGGCCGCCGCGGCGGCGGTCGCCACCGGCGCGACGCTGCCCGCCGGCAGCGGCAGCCCGGCCCGGCTCATGAGGGCCCGGGCCGAGGACTTGTCGGCCAGCGCCGCCATCACCGCCGGCGGCGGGCCGATGAACGTCAGGCCGTTGTCCGCGCAGATCTCGGCGAAGTCGGCGTCCTCGGAGAGGAAGCCGTACCCGGGATGCACGGCCTGCGCGCCCACCTGCCGGGCCGCCTCCACGATCGCGGCGGCGTTGAGGTAGCTGCGTCGGCTCGACGCCGGCCCGATGCGGACGGCCTGGTCGGCGAGGCGCACGGCCGCCGAGTCGGCGTCGGCGGCGGAGTAGACCACCGCCGTGCGCACACCCAGCTCCCGACACGCCCGCAGCACCCGCAGCGCGATCTCACCCCGGTTGGCGATCAGCACGGTCTCGAACATGGTTCACCCATCCCCGCCGTCAGGCCGGATCCAGCTCGACCAGTGGCTGGTCGTACTCCACCGGCTGGCCGTCCTCGACGAGGATCGCGGCCACCCGCCCGGCCCGGTCGGCGGTCACCTCGTTCATCAGCTTCATCGCCTCGACGATCGCGACCGGCTGCCCGGGGCTGACCAGGTCGCCCACCGCGACGAACGGCCTCGCGCCGGGCTCCGGCGCGCGGTAGAACGTGCCGACGATCGGCGCCCGGACCGCCGCGCGCCCGGGGACCGGCGGCCGGATCAGCGCGGCCGGCGGGCCGGGCACGCCCGCGCCCGCCGACGGTGTGGCGCCGGCCGGCGGCAGTGCCCGGGGTACGTCCGGCCGGGCGGCCGCCTCGTCCGGGTGCCACTGGACCTCCAGCACCGTCGTCCCGCTGCACAACCGGATCCGACGCACCGGACCGGGGAGTTCGGCGAGCAGGTGTTGCGCCTGTCGACGCAGCCCGACCAGCACCTCCTCGCCGTCCGCGTCGGTCCTCGGGTGCCCGTCCGCCGGCTGACGTCCGTCCGGGCGGACACCGTCGCGGGCGTCGGCCGGCTCGGGGCCGCTCTGCGCCGCGCTCGGGCTCTCGGCGTCGGCGCGGCCCTCGGCGTCGGTCCGGCCGTCCACGTCGGGTCGGCCGTTCGGGCCGTCCACGGTGGAGACCGTGGGCGCGGCGGTCATCGGGCACCCGCCCGGGCACCGGCGCGCGGGGCGCCGAACCGGCGGAACCGCTGCCGCCGCAGGCGGACCAGCATGGCGGGCGGCACGTCCAGCAGCGGCAGCAGGTTCGCCAGCAGCGCGGCGCGCAGCCGTCGGGCGGTCTCCGCGGGGTCGTCGTGGGCGGCCGTCGCCGGTTCGGGGACGATCTCGTCGACGACGCCGAGGCGACACAGGTCGGGTGCGGTCAGCCGGAGCGCGCGGGCGGCCTGCGGCGCGGCGGAGCGGTCCGGCCAGAGGATGGCGGCGCAGCCCTCCGGGCTGATCACCGAATAGACGGCGTGTTGGAGCATCAGCACCCGGTCGGCGACGGCGAGGGCCAGCGCGCCACCGCTGCCGCCCTCACCGGTGATCACCGCGAGGACGGGGGTGGGCAGCACGGTGAGGGTGAGGATGTTCTCCGCGATGGCTGCCGCCTGGCCCTGCTCCTCGGCGCTGATTCCCGGGTCGGCGCCGGGGGTGTCGACGAGAGTGACCACCGGCAGGCCGAGGCGGGCGGCGAGACGCATCAGTCGCAGCGCCTTGCGGTGCCCGGCGGGGCTGGCCATCCCGAAGTTGCGGGCGACCAGGTCGGCGGTGGTGTGCCCCTTCTGGTGGCCGATGACCATGACGTGCCGGCCGGCCAGCCGGGCGACACCGCCGACGATGGCGGGGCAGTCCCCGCCGAGCCGGTCGCCGTGCAGCTCGACGAACCCGTCGAAGACCGAGTCGAGATAGTCCAGGGTGGTGGGTCGACCCGGGTGACGGGCCGTGCGCACGGTGTCCCACGCGTCGCGTACCGCAGGTGTCGGGCCGTCGTCGGCCGGCCGCTCCCCGACCGGGCGGTGGCCGTCGGCCTCCGCCGGCGGGACCGTCGGGGCCGCGCCGGCCAGGCTCTCGTGGTGTCGCGCCGGCTCCTGACGGGGTACGGGCGCACGCGCCGGACGGCCGGCGCGGGCCGCGGCCAGCAGCGCCGCCAGTCGACCCCGCAGCGACCGGCGCTGCACCACCATGTCCACCTGACCGTGGCGCAGCAGGAAGTCGGCGGTCTGGAAGCCCTCCGGCAGCGCCCGGCCGGTGACCTGGCGGATCACCCGTGGTCCGGCGAAACCCATCCGGGCGCCACTCTCGGCGAGCACCAGGTCGGTGTTGGTGGCGAACGACGCCGCCACCCCTCCGTAGGTCGGGTCGGTGAGCACACTGACGGTGAGCAGACCCGCCTCGCGCAGCGCGGCGATGGCCTGGCTGACCGTGGCCATCTGCATCAGCGACAGGGCGCCCTCCTGCATCCGTGCCCCACCGGACGCGGTGACCAGGATGAGCGGCACCCGGTCGTCCAGCGCCCGCTCGGCGGTTCGGGTGATGAGCTCACCCACCGCGCAGCCGAGGCTGCCGCCGAGGAAGCGGAAGTCCATCACGGCCAGAGCGGCCGGCTGTCCGCCGATGGTGGCGGTCCCGCAGAGGACCGCCTCGGCCAGGCCCGTGCTGGCCCGCGCGGCGCTGAGCCGGTGCGGGTACGGCAGCACGTCGACGAAGTCGAGCGGGTCCGCCTCGGGCAGCCGGTCGGGCAGGAGGCGCAGGGACCCCGGGTCCACGAGCTGCCGCAGGCGTTCCGGGGCGCCGAGCCGGGTGTGCTCACCGCACTCCGGGCAGACGTCCAGGTTGCGTCGCAGCCGCTTGCGGTAGAGCAGGCTCGCACAGCCGGCGCAGCGGGACCAGAGTTGCTCCGCGTGCCCGGCGGGGGCGGTCACGAACGCCCCCCGGCGTCCGGGGCGTCGAACCGGTAGAAGCAGTGCGCCATCGCGTCGCGCGGCGAGCGCCAGGTCGGCAGGTACGGCGAGACGTATGGCCGCAGGCGGTCGCTGACCCGGACGAACTCGGGGTGACCACGGGCGGCCTCCACCGCCTCCTGCGCCGGATGCTCGGTGTCGAGCAGGTGCACGTACAGGTCGTGCAGTCGGTACAGCGAGCGGTGCCGGACGCCGACCAGGCGCGGCAGCTCGGTCGCGTCCGACTCGGCGAAGATGTCGGCGACCTGTTCCTCGGCGGTCGGTACGACCTTCGCGACGATCAGCGATCGGTCCATGGCTGGGCCTCCCCCCAACGGCGTCCGGGCCGGCCGGTGAACCTCCGGACGTGCTGGACGACTGCCGCCACGATGCGGCAGTCGTCGTCACGGCGGCGTCACCGCAGCGGCCCGACCGGCAGCGCTGCACGGTGACGCTGCGTTGACGCAACCTGTGTATGAGCTATGCGTCCCATGAATGCGGCCCCGACCCGAGAGAATGATGTTCTAGCAGTTCAGAACCGATCTCATGGTTGAGCGCGGCTGAGGGAAGGCCAACATCGGCGTTGACTCACCGTGACCACTATTGATAATCTTCACGGTGGTCAACCCGGCGGCTCCGGCGGGCGGTGCCGCGCCTTCACAGCCGTGGTCGCATTCCGTCGACGGGGTCGACGGAATGCAAGGCGGCAGCCGATCCGGGACACAGCAGACAGTCGGGACGAGCGTTCCGCAGGGGGTGCCGCCGTGGCCGCTGAGCCGTCCGTGCCGACCGCCGCAGGTCCCGGCGAGACCGACCTCGCACTGCACCTGCTCGGCGGTTTCCGGCTCCTGCACGCCACCGCGCACATCGTGGTGCCGCGCGGTCTGCAACGGGTGATCGCGCTGATCGGGCTGCGTCCCGGCGCGACCCGCAGCCAGTTGGCCGGGCTGCTCTGGCCCGACGTGTCGGAGGACCGGGCGCTGTCGTCGCTGCGCACCGCGCTGTGGCGGCTGCGGCAGGACCCGTGTTGCCCGATGGTCGTGGCCGGCGACACGGTCCGACTGGCACCGGCGGTACGGGTCGACGTGGACGACCTCGTGCAGACGGCCGCGCGCGTCCGCAACGGTGACGACCCGCGGACCACCGCCGGGGCGCTCGCCGCCGGCCGGCACGACCTGCTGCCCGGCTGGTACGACGACTGGGTGTTGCTGGACCGGGAACGGCTGCGACAACTGCGCCTGCACATGCTGGAGCAGGTGGCCGCGCAGCACCTCGCGGCGGGGCGGCACGGCGAGGCGCTGGATGCCGCGTTGGAGGCGATGGCCGCCGAGCCGCTGCGCGAGACGCCACACCGGCTGGTGGTGCGCATCCATCTCGCCGAGGGCAACGCCTTCGAGGCCGTGCACGCCTTCTACGTCTACCGTGACCTGTTGCGCCGGGAGCTACGCCTGGAGCCCAGCCCGGCGATGAGCGCCCTGCTCGACGACACGCTCGCCCCGATCCGGGCGGCCACCCGCCCGGCGGCCGTCGGCCGGGAGCCCGCCGCCCGGCCGTCATCGGCCGGGTGACGCACGTGACGGTGACGTGACACACCCTGCGGCACGGTGGGCGCAACGAGCACGTGACCACCGGCCCACGGGCCGGGATCGGCCACCGGCGGAAGGGTTCACATGAGTCGTCTACTGATCGTCAACCGGATCATCCCGGGCGCGGAGGAGCGGGTCGCCCAGATCTTCGCCGAGTCCGACGCCACCGAACTGCCCGGTCTGACCGGCGTCACGCACCGGTCCCTGTACTGCCTGCACGACGTGTTCGTGCACCTCATCGAGACCTCGGACGTCGACCCGGGCGCCCTCGCCGCCGCCCGCAACCACCCGCTCTTCCAGCAGGTCAACGAGCGACTCGCCGCCCACACCTCGCCGTACCTGTCGACCTGGCGCTCCCCCCAGGACGCCATCGCCGACTGCTTCTACCGCTGGGACGCGGCCGACGTGGCGGCGCCCCACCCGGCCGGCTGACATGTCCACCGCCCCGCCGCACGTCCTGATCATCGGCGCCGGCACCGGCGGGCTGCGCCTCGCGCACGGGCTGCGTCGCGCCGGGATCAGCGTCGCCGTCTACGAACGGCACCACCACAGCGCCGAAGGGCTGCTCGGTTACCGGGTGGGCATCGGCCCCACCGGCAGCCGGGCGCTGCGCGAGTGCCTGCCGCCGAAGCTGTCGCCACGTTCCTGGCCACCTGCGCCCAGCCGCCGAGCTACTTCAACGTCGTCACCCAACGGCTGCGCCAGACCGCCTCGTTCGAGTTGCGGCCGGCCGTCGACCCGGTGCGCACCGAACACTCGGTGGCCCGGATGGTGCTGCGCCAGGTGTTGCTGACCGACCTGGGCGACGTGGTGCGTTTCGACAAGACCTTCGTCCGGTACGAGCAGCACGACGACGGCACGGTCACCGCGTACTTCGCCGACGGGACCAGCGCCATCGGCGACCTGCTGGTGGCGGCGGATGGCACACACTCGGCGGTACGCCACCAGTACCTGCCACACGCGGTCACCCGCGACGCCGGCACCATCAACATCGCCACCCGCATTCCGCTGACCGCGCAGACCCGCGACCTCGTACCCGAGCGGGTCCGCAAGGGCATCTCGCTGATCTTCGGCGTGGTGGGCCGACTCGCGTTGCTCGGCGCGCGCGGCTACTTCGGAGTGACCAGTCGGGTGCCCCCGCTGCGGTGCCGCTTCGTCGACGACTTCCACACCTACGAGGGCGACGAGGACTGAGCGCGGCACCACCGACCCGGGCACGGCGACACGGCGCCGACCCGGGTCGCTGCGTGGGCGGCGGTCACCCCGGGGCCCGGCCCTGGTCGTCGCGCGGAACGCCGTCGAACGGCGCACGGGGCCCGCCGGTTCCGTCCTGCCGTGGCTGCGACGCTGCGTCACCCGTCAGGCACCAGCTGAGGTGACCGTCCCGACCATCGTGCCGACGACCGGTCCTCTCTGTCATCGGCAAAGCGCGTGTGCAAAGCTGCGGCGAGTTTTTCTCGTGACTTTTTCGATGAAATGAGAGGGAGGTTCGCCGTGGAGTGGTCTATCGGACACTCGCTGATAGTGGTACTGGCGTTGTTGCTGGGCCTGGCCGCCGGATGGTTGCTGCGCGGCCGGCAGGACACGCGGGCCAGCGGGAAGGGTCAGTCGATCGTGGACGGTGACCCCGTCGCCGGCCTGGCCGTGATCGACACTCCGGTGCCGCCGGCCGCCACCGACGAGGCCTCCCCGGCGGCGGCCGTGGACGCCCCCCCGGCCGCGGTCACCGAGGAGCCGACCCCGGTGGACACGGTCAGCGCACCGGCTGCGATGACCACGCGGGACGACTTCGCCCCGGACGCCGTCGACACGGGCGACATCGCCCTCACCGACGCCCCGCCGCCCGTCCCCGCCACCGAGCGGACCGACGCGGTCGACGAACCGCCCGCGGTCGCGGCGGAACCGGAGCCGGTCGCGGTCGACGAGCAGCCCGCCCCGGCGACGGTGATCGCCCCGCGGCAGCCGATGGACGACAGCATCGACACCCTGCCGTCCGAGGCGTCCCACGCCGAGGCAACCCCGGCGGAGGTCGCGCAGGCGGAGACCAACCCGGCCGAGACCAACCCGGCCGAGACCACCGAGGCCGAGGCCATCCCGGCCGAGACCAGCCCGGCGGAGACCAGCCCGGCCGAGACCAACGAGGCCGAGGTCACGCAGGCCGAGACCACGGACGCCGAGGTCACCCCGGCCGAGGCGACGCCGGCGGTTGCGGCGGGCGCGACCTCGGCGGACGTCGAGGACGCCGAGCCGGTGCGGGCCGCCCCGCCGGTCCGGATGGCCGAGACCACGCCGACGCAGGCGGACACCGAACCGACGGGCCCGGCGGACGACTTCCGCCGGATCCAGGGGGTCGGGCCGAAGATGGCGGCCGCGTTGCAGGCGGCCGGCGTACGCACCTACCGCCAGCTCGGCGAGCTGGACGAGCCGGCGCTGCGCGACCTGATCCGGACCGCCGGTCTACGTGCGGCACCCGCGTTGGCCACCTGGCCCCAGCAGGCGCGGGTGCTGGCCGGCGCCGGTGACCAGGCGACCGCGGTGTTGCCGGGTGGCAGCCAGGGCTGAGAGCCGACAGCGAACCCCCGGGCGCCCGTCTTCCCGACGGTCGGCCCGGGGGTTCCGTCGTTGTGGCGGAGCAGTCGGGGGCCGAGAGCCAGGGCCGTGATCGACCCGATGTCCCGAAAACCGGGCCATCCACCCGCCCGGACACCCCGGCCTCAGGAGAGCCGAGTCGATCAACCGCCTCCCCGGTCGGGGGACGACCAGACGAATCCGGAGTGGCGCGTCCGACCGCTGGCTAGCGTCGGTCGAGGTGGGCCGGATGGCTCGCCGCGTCCACCGGCACCGCAGGAGCAATCGTGCACCTCTCCGCGCCGGAGCCCGGGGACCGCAAGAGCCGACCGCCGGTGCGCGACCCGGATGCCCCCCGCCGGGTGACGCTGCTCGAACTCTTCTTCGACCTGGTGTACGTGGTCGCGCTCGCCCTCATCTCGCGGGGCATGGTCAACCAGCTCGACTGGCATCGGGCCGGTCAGTCGTTGATCCTGCTGGCCGCCGTCTGGTGGACGTGGGCGATCACCACCCTCGTCACCGACCTGTACGACCCGGACCGCACCGAGATCAAGCTGCTGATCAGCGCCGTGATGTTCGGCGCCCTGTTGATGACCACCGCGATCCCGGAGGCGTTCGGCGCACGGGGAATCGTCTTCGCCGCCACGTACGTGGCCATCCACCTCGGGCGCGGGCTGTTCCTGGTGCCGGCCGTGCGCCGGGAACCGCAGACCCAGCGCAGGGCCGTGCGCATCTTCGTCTGGTTCGCCGTGTCGGCGATCCCCTGGATCATCGGCGGGTTCGTCAGCGGCGACGCCCGGCTGGCGTGCTGGGCCATCGCGCTCGCCATCGACTACGGCGGCTTCCGGCTCGCGTACCCGGTGCCCGGGTTGGGGGTGGTGCCGGAGCCGCAGCGCAACGTCACGGCCGAGCACCTCTCCGAGCGGTACCAGCAGTTCTTCATCATCGCCCTCGGCGACGCCATCCTGACGATCGGCACCATGTTCAACCTGGCCCACTCCGCGGCGCAGAACATCGCGTCGTTCGCCGTGGCGTTCGCGACCACCCTGCTGCTCTGGCGGATCTACGTCCACAAGTCCGGCCAGCTGCTGCCGACGGCGATCAAGATGTCCGGGGCGCCGGGCAAGTTCCTGTTCACCGCGCCGTACACCCACCTGCTGATGATCTCCGGAGTGGTGGTCACGGCCTCCGGGTTCGACCTGGTGCTGCACGACGACCCCGGCCGTACGCCGCCGGCCTGGGTGGCGGTGATCCTCGGCGGCCCGGCGCTGTTCCTGGTCGGCCGGTCCTCATTCGAGTACGAGGTGTTCAGCCGGGTGTCGCCGTCGCGGGCCGGCGGCCTCCTGGCGCTGCTGACGATCGCGCCGGCGGCGATGTACCTGCCGCCGTTGTGCGCCTCCCTCGGCGCCCTGCTGGTGTTGGCCGGCGTCGCGTACGCCGACTATCGCCGCAGTCGCGGCAAACCGCCGGAGTCCCCCGCCCCGCCGCACTGACCCCCCGCACCGGCCAGCACCGGCAGGCCGATCCGGTGATGGCTCACACCAGCGCTCCCGCGTACCCCCGGACCTGCAACCGTCGCCCGGCGGTGTTGCCGAGGCGCACCTGAAGGCCCAGCGGAGCGGCGGCCCGGCGTACGTCGTCCAGGTGCAGCGAACCGTGCCGGTCCACGGTCAGCACCGGCGGCTCCTCCAGCTCGCACTCCGGCGCGTGGAAGGAGAGCAGGGTCACCGAGGTGGTGAGGTAGCCGGGGTAGGCGGCGCGGGCGGCCGCCTCGTCCGGGTGGGCGAGCACCACCAGGTCGTCGAGGTGGGCGAAGTCGGCGGCGAGCGCGCCGGCCTTCCAGTGCGCCGGCTCCTCGACCACCCCGGTGTGGTGTCGGGACCGGTTCGCCGACGTGATGTAGAGGTGATCGGTGCCGGTCTCGGCGAGCGCCCGCTCGAAGAACGTGTTGGACGGGCAGGTCAGACCGGGAGCGATGACCTGGGTGGTACGCAGGCCGTGGTCGAGCTGGGTGAGGTGTTCGGGCAGCCGGTCGGCGGCGGGGCCCCGGAATCCGAACGGCCCGGCGCCGTAGAGGGCGTCCATCAGCGCCCGCACCCGGCCGATCGGCAGCCGGGGCGAGATCCGGGACCAGTCGAACATTCCCGGGATCCGTCCGATGGCGGTGGTGATGCTGCCGACCTGGTGGACCGGGCGGCCCTTGGCCAGGTTGACCCGGCGGACGGTGGTCGCGTCCGGCCGGGTGACGATCGCGTAGAAGTTGGCGAACGCCACCGCGACGACCGCGCCGCCGGCGAGCGCGCGGGCCGCGACCGCGACGTCCTCGGGGCGGTCGATGGACAGAAATGGGGTCGGCGCGTTCATGGGTCCTCCTCGGCGGGGCCGTGAGGCAGTTCTACGTCCGGTCGCCCGTACCGCGGCCGGGTCGGTCGGCGATCCGATAGCCGACCGTCGGGACGCGATGCGGGCGGCCGATGCCGACGCGGTACCGACGGCGGACGGCATCGGCCGGACGGAGGATCCGGCGTAGGTGCCGGACGCCCACCGTTAGCCGCGCGACCCGATTGGGTACAACGCCTGCACCTCAGATCCACCACATTCCTTCAGGAGGCAGCGATGCGCGGCACCTCGATACTCGGAGTCATCGTCGTGATCTGGCTGGTGATCGGCGCCATCGCCGGCGGCCAGCGGGGCTACTACAGCGGCGACGACACCAACTGCGCCGAGGCCGGCACGATCCTGGTCACGATCGTGGCCGGACCGCTCAACTACATCGGGGCCAACCCCAAGGTCGACTGCAAGCTGCCCGAGCCGTCCAAGTAGGACGAACACGGTCCACCGGCCCGCGCCCGTCCAGGGCGCGGGCCGTTTGCCGCCCGGGGTTGAGGGGCACGGTGCCCGCCCCGGGGCGGGCACCGTCACACCGCGCAGCGCGGACGGGCACCGTCACACCGCGCAGCGCGGACGGGCACCGTCACACCGCGCAGCGCGTCCTAGGAGGCTGGTTCGGAGGCGTGGGCGGCGTTTGTCGGTCCCGAGCGACCGGCGTCAGCGGGCGGACGGAATCGGGAGCGTGTCGTCGACGCAGCAAGCGCGCACGTGGAGGAGAAGCACATCCGCGAGCTCTTCGCCGTCGGCCCCGATCCCGAGCCGCACGTGGCGAAGGTCCGGTCGTACGTCGACGCCGGCTTCGACCACGTCGTTCTGCAGAACGCCGGCGGCGACCCCGACGGCTTCCTCGACTTCTTCGCCGCCGACCTCGCCGGCCGGCTGCGCGCCCTCCACCAAAGGTCACCTTAAGGCCGCAATACGGACAGAAAGGTGTGAACGTGAACAGTGCTGCCATTCATCTTCAATGACACCAGCAATGCACGCGCTCACCCGCCGACGTGGATGCCGGGCCGACGCAGCGGGTCGGGCTCGATAAGGCGAATGATCTCCCGTACCACCGGCGGGGTGTCCCCCTGGCCGAGGATCAGGTAGCGCAGCAGATGCGCGATCGGGCTGCCCTCCGACCACTCGAAGTGCGCGTGCGGGCGTACCCCGGTGGCGTCGCGCAGCGCCAGCAGGATCGCGGCGATCGCGTTCGGCGCGGCCGGGCTGCTGGCCCGCAGCACCCGGAAGCCGGCCACCTCGACGCCGTGCACCCGCAGCACCTGGCTGAACCCCGACGGATCCACCACGTCGATCTCCAGGAACAGCACGTCGGCGGCCCCGGGCACCGGGTTGATGCTCCGCTGCGCCCGCTCCTTGATCGTGTACTCCTTCGCTGAGCCGCTCTGCCGCTTGTTGGCGATGAGGTGCAACTGCCCGTCATGAGCCAGCGAATCGGCGACGAACCGGCGGGCCGGCTCGTCGAACTCGATCCGCTCGGCGCGCAGCTCCGTCGTCCGGGTGACGCGGGAGATCAGCGACACCACGATGATGCCCAGGATGAACAGCGCCGAGATGGTGATCCCGTCCGGTTGCTCGACGACGTTCTCCAACAGCGCGTACAGCAGCACCAGGGTCAGCACCGTGAACCCGATGCCGGCGGCGCGCTGGCGGTGCCGGACCGCGGAGATGGTCACCGCCACCGCGCCGGAGACCATCATCGCCAGGATGCCGGTAGCGTACGCCCCGGCCTGGGCGTTGACGTCGGCCCGGAAGGCGATCGTGATGGCGACGCTGACCACGGTGTAGACGATCACCACCGGGCGTACCGCGCGCGCCCATTCCGGGGCCATGCCGTACGAGGGCAGGTAGCGGGGCACGATGTTGATCAGGCCGGCCATGGCCGACGCGCCGGCGAACCAGAGGATGAGCACGCTGCTCACGTCGTAGACGGTGCCGAAACCCTCGCCGAGATAGGTGTGCGCCAGGAAGGCCAGCGCCCGACCGTTCGCGGGGCCGCCCGGGCGGAACGCGGCGGCGGGAATGAGCGCGGTGGTCACGAAGGTCGTCGAGATCAGGTACACCGACATGATCAGCGCGGCGGTGGTGAGCAGCCGGCGGGTGTTGCGGATCCGGGCGGCCAGCCGGGCCGCCGGGTCCGGGCCGTCGGCCGACACCAGCGGCATCATGCTGACGCCGGTCTCGAAGCCGGACAGCCCCAGCACCAGCAGCGGGAACGCCAGCACGGCCGTGATCAGGACGTGGCCCGCCCCGCCGCCCGCGGTCAGCGCGGTGGTCCAGTCCGACACGATGGCGGGGTCCTCGACGATCCGGGTCACCGCGACCACCACGATCACCGCGTTGAGGACGAGGAAGACCGCCACCAGCGGGATGGCCACCACGACGGCCTCGCGGAAGCCGAGCAGGAACACGCCGCCGAGGACGAGCAGCAGCGCCGCAGTGACCAGCACCGGCACCGCCGGGCCGTGCAGGGCGTCCGGCAGGTACGGGTTCTCCAGCAGGTGCACGGTGGCGTCGGCCGAGGACAGGGTGATCGTGATGATCCACGAGGTGGCCACGAACCCGAGCAGCACGAGCACGAAGATCTTGCCCCGCCAGAACGGCAGCAGCCGTTCCAGCATCGCGACCGAGCCCTGCCCGTGCGGGCTCTCCTGGGCCACCCGGCGGTACATGGGCAGCATGCCGAACAGGGTCAGCGCGACGATCAGCATGGTCGCCAGCGGGGACAGCGCACCAGCGGCCACCGCCGCGATGCCCGGCAGGTAGGACAGGGTGGAGAAGTAGTCCACGCCGGTCAGGCACATCACCTGCCACCAGGGGTGCCGGCGGCTCTGCCCCTCTTCGGCCTCCGGGCCGGGCGGCTGCACCTGGTGCTGGAAGAGCCACCGGCGCAGCGGGCTGGCCGGCGGCGCCGACCGGGCCGGACTGTCGACCCGCTCGGGCACCACGACACCCCGCCGGCCGCCGGAGTGCGGGCGGGCCGGGTCGCGGGCGGCGCGCAGGGCCGGGTCCGGTCCCGTCGGCGTATGGCGTCGTCCGTTCCAGCGTCGCGGTCTCGCCCGGTGCTCGTCAGCCATCGCCCGTCCCACCCTCGCAGGTCCTGATCCGACGGTAGGTGGTGCCCGGCGGTCCGACCGGCGGAACCGGGTATGCGGATGGCCTGCTCAGGGCAGGTCCTCATCCGGCGAGCAGCCGAGCGAGGGCCGGCGGGTCGGCAACGGTGACCGTGGCCGCCGGATGCCGGGGCCAGCCGCCGGGCGCCAGAGCCGGCACCGGTACGCCGAAGCGCAGGCAGACCCCGCCCGCCGTGCTGCTGCCGAAGCTCACGCCGCCGTCGACCAACGACAGGTGCGGGCCGATCACCCGCCACCAGCGGTACGGGCCGCCCACCTCGGCGCCGAGCACGTTGTCCCGGCCGGTGCGCAGCCGCCACGGCCCGTACCGGATCAGGAGGTCCTGGTCGGTGACGGCGACCCAGGCCGTCGCCGGCCGCACACCCAGCAGCGCCAACGGCGGACGGAACGCCGGGTCGAAGCGGAACGGAAACCGGGCCGGAGCGGCGGTCATCGCGCACCGGGACGGGCGGCGGGTCGCGGTACCGGGCCGCCCGGCCGCAGCGGACCGGGCCGCGCGGGGCGGGGTCGGGCGGCGGGCCGACGCCGGGCCAGGACGGTCATGGCGCGGGCGTACCCCGTACGAGCCGACCGACACCCCCGGCCGGTGCCCCGTTGACGACCGAGCACACCGCGGCCGGTCCGGCCCCCCACCACCGTGCGGTGGCCCGTACCCCCGCGTGGCCGCTGGGCCGGCCGGCGGCCCGTCCCGTCACCGCCGACCGGCACAGCGAGCCCGGCCCGCACCCGCTCCCCCGCCGCCGGCCGGCAACCCCCGGGCCGGCCGACGACGGCAGACGGTCGACACCCCCCGAGCCGACCGGCTGACTCCCCGCCGCCGCCGGTGAACACCGGTCGACCCGCGGGTGGTGGAGCTGGTGGGGCGGACGCGCCCCCGCGCTCCGCCGCCCCCACGGGCGGAGCGCGGGGACCCCCCGTCCCGGCTACTGCAGGAACGCCCCGAGGGGCGAGAGCAGCAACCGGCCGAGCGCCGCGGCGTTGTCGTCCAACCGCGTGCGCTCACACTCGCGGGCGTCCGGATCGTGCCGGCACCGCCAGATCTTCTGCGCGTTGCGCCAGGCGACATCGCGGGTGTACTCGACCAGTTCCCCCTGGTACCAGTCGTCGATGTCGCCGTTGAGCATGTCGATGAGCAGCTGCCACCGCTCCAGATAGCCTCGGCGCAGGCCGGGGATCTTGTCCGCGAAGATGTTGTTGATCTCCAGGTAGTCGTGGTGCTGGTCGGTGCCGTCGACCGGCTCCGACTCCAGGTGGTCGAACGTCGTCACCAACGCGAACGGCAGATCGAAGTTGATGTGCGCGTTCACACCTGCCGCCGCCGACGGCAACGGGCGAGCGTCCGGCCCGCGCATCCGCGAGAACAGACACGACCACGCCTTCGGCGTGCCGGGGCTGGAGTCGGTCCACAGCCGCAGGGCGTCGAAGTAGCGGGCCGCGAACTCGACATCCAGCCGGGAGAGGAACACCGGGTCGACGAAACGGTCGTCGTACAGACCGTCCAGCACGCTGCTGGTGATCGTCAGGTAGAGCTTGTTGAAGTCGGCGAGCGGGCAGCTCGCCTCCAGCGGCGGCAGCCGCACCAGCATGTCCTGGAGCTTGGTGAGGTGATCGACCACCGCTGGCACGTCCGCCGGATGGTCGGCCAGCAGGTCGACGATGTCCCGGTGCACGGGCCCCCAGACGGGTTCGGTCATCTCTCCTCCATTGTGGTCGTGACGCCCCCGCGACGCCGTCGACGGGGCTCAGCCTCTCAGCCGAGGGCCGCCGCCGGGATCAGTAGAACGACGTATCCCGGCGCGCACACGCGCCGGGATACGTACCGGTGCCGTCAGCCGCGGGAGTTGCGCAGCATGATCGCGCTGGCCTGGACGCGGGTGCGGACCTGGAGTTTGTCGAAGATGTGCGACACGTGCACACCGATGGTCCGCTCGCTGATGAACAGCCGCTGCCCGATCTCCTTGTTGGTCAACCCCTCGGCGACGAGCGCGAGCACCTCCCGCTCGCGCGCGGTGAGAGCAGCCAACTCGTCGCCGACCGGCTCGGCCGACGCGGCGGCGCGCGCGCCGTCGGCGTCGCGCTCCTGCAGCGACACCCGGGCCCGCCCCGCCAGCTCCCGGATCTCCGAGGTCAACGGCACCGCGCCCAACCCCTGCGCCACTCCGTACGCCTCCCGCAGGAGCTTGCCCGCGGTGGCCACCCGACTGCGCCGGGCCAGCAGAGCCTCCGCCTGCCGCAGGCGGGAGTACGCCGCCGGATAGGGGTGGTTACGCCGGTCCCACTCGGCGACCGAGGTGGCCCACAGCTCGGGGTCGCTGCCGTTGAGGCGGCTCACCTCGGCGGCGCACAGGGCCAGGAAGCCCTCCACCACAGAGCGCACCGGTCGGGCCGCTCCGGCGCTCTTGCGGGCCATCCGGTCGGCGACGTCCCGCAGCCGGCGTACGGCCGTCGGGTCCACGTCCACGGTGCGGCTGGAGTGCGCCTCCGCCTCGGCGCGCAGCCCGTGCCAGACCAGGGCGGACAGGATCATCACGTCGTCGGAGCGGCTCTCGGTGAGGCCGCGCTGGACCGCCAGCCGCGCCACGTCGTGCCGGCCCTCCCACATCGCCAACCCGGACCGCAGGGTGAGCAGCGGGATGACGTGGCGGGCCCCACCGCCGGCGAGCAGGGTCGCCACCGCGTCGAGGTCCCGACCGGCGGCCTCGATGTCGCCGTAGCCCACCGAGAGCCGGCATCGGGCGAGCAGCAACTCGACGGCGTCCGCGCCGGACGGTCGGTGCCGCAGGGCCACGGCGACCACCTTCTCCGCCTCGGCCCACTGGCCCACCCGGAACAGCCCGTTGATGGCGATGGCCAGCAGTCGGGTGCCCCAGGTGCGGCCCAACCCCAGCTCGGCCACCCGCTCGGCGCCCCGCCGTGCCACCACCACGCCCTCTTCGAGGATGTTCAGCGGCCCGGTCAGCAGCTCCGCCAGGTGCAGGTAGGCGCAGGCCACGTCCTCGGGCTGGCCGGCGCGCTCGGCGGTGTCGAGGGCGTCGCGCATGACCGCCAGACCGGCGTCCGGGTCTTCCAGAAAGGCGTCGCTGAAGCCCAGCGCCGAGCTGGCCAGCACGACCTCGGTGGCGGAACCCTCCGCGTTTTCGGCCAGCGCCAGCGCCTCCCGCGCCCGCTCGCCGGCGTCGGCGTAGCGGCCCAGGTGCAGCAACAGCTCGGCCAGCCGCGCGGCGGCGGCGGCCCGGTCTCGCGGCGAGCAGTCCGCCGCCTCCAGCGCCCGCTCGTACTCCTCCTCGGCGAGCGCCGAGCGCCCCGCGGCGGCCAGGTACCGTGCCCGGCGGATGTGCAGTGCGCAGCTCGGAGCGCCACCCTGCACGGCGGCCAACTCCTCCAGCAGGGCCAACGCGCGGGCGTGCTCCCCACAGTGGTGGGCCGCCTCGGCGGCGTTGCCGAGCAGCTCGATCCGGTCCACCTCCAGCGAGCCGGAGTCGCCGGCCAGGTGCAACGCCGCCGTCCAGTGGCGGTGCGCCTCGGCGTAACCGTGCAACCGCTCGGCCTCCTGCGCGGCGGCCACCGCCGCCGGCAACGCCCGCGCCGGCTCGCCGGCCAGCCGCCAGTGATGCGCCAGCCGGGCCTGGTGCAGCTCGCCCGGCGCCGCGGTCAGCGCCTCGGCGTAGCGGCGGTGCAGCCCGGAGCGTTCGGCCGGCAGCAGCTCGTGCGCCAGCACCTCGGCGACGAGGCGGTGCCGCAGCCGGTAGCCGTCGTCGGCGCCGACCAGCAGCCGGTGCGCGACCGCGGCGCGTGCGGCGTCGATCAGCTCGTCCTCGGGCAGCCGCAACACCTCGGCCAGCAGCCAGTGCTGCACGGGCTCGACGCCCGCCGCCACCGCGTGCACCACGGCGTGCGCGTGCTGCGGCAGCGCGTCGACCCGGTCGAGGAAGATCTCGCGCAGCGTCTCGGACAGCCCGTCCCGCCCGTCGCGCAGGTCGCGGGCCAACTCCTCGATGACGAACGGGTTGCCGCCGCTGCGCTGCCACACCTGCTCGGCCGCGTCGGGCGGAAGCGCCCGGCCGACCACCGCGGCGGCGAGCTGCTCGGTGCCGGCGCGGTCCAGCGGGGACAGGTCGAGCACCCGGACCGTCCGCAGTCGGCGCAGCTCGGTGAGCACCCGGCGCAGCGGGTGCGCGCCCTGCAACGATTCGGCCCGCACCGCGGCCAGCACCGAGAGCTGGAGGTCACCGAGACCGGCCAGCAGATAGAGCAGGAGCTGGCGGGTGCTGCGGTCGACCCACTGGAGGTCGTCCAGGATCAGCACCAGCGGTCGCCCCTCGGCGATCAGGTGCAGGCCCCTGGAGACGCGTTCCAGCAGGGCGCCCGCGCCGTCCGGGCCGCCCGTCTCGTCGGCGAACATCTGCAACAGCCCGCGCACCGCCGAGGAGGTGCGCGCCTGCGCCGCGGACAGGTCCCCGTCGAAACGCCGCAGCGCCTGCAGCAACGGGTGCAGCGGTGAGGCGTCGCCGATGTCCAGGCAACTGCCGGTCAGCACCAATGCGCCCTGGTCGCGCAATCGGGCACCGATCTCACCGAGGAGGCGGGTCTTGCCCACACCGCTCTCACCGGTGAGGAAGACGGCGGCCGTCTGCCCCTGTGCCACGTCACCAAGCAGCGCCGACCGAACCGTCTGCACCAGCTCGGCCCGGCCCACGAGCGGTGCGGTGTCCACATCGCTGGCCATGGGACGCAGCCTAATCACACGCCCCCGTACCGTTCTACGGCCATCTGCCGCTTGTGGTACTCCTCGCGTCGACATTGCGACTAAAGGTTGCGGGTGGCCGACATACGTCGTTCTGCCGATCCCCCGTCAGCCCAGGAATGCCAATCTCCGAGGGTCGTCAGCCATCAGCGGGGGAAGGACCGGTGCGCACCCATGATCACTATCGTCGCCGACACGCAGCGGACCGACCGCCCACACTGGCCGGTGGCCGAGGAGAGACGGACGGTCACCGTGCTGTTCGCCGACATCGTCGGCTCCACCGCACTGGTCGACCGGCTCGACCCGGAGGACGTCCGCGGGCTGCAACGGGCGTACTTCGACACGGTCGCCTCCGTGCTGCGCCGCTGGCACGGCGTGGTCGAGAAGTACGTCGGCGACGCGGTGATGGCGCTGTTCGGGGCGCGTCACTCCGACGGCTTCGACGCGTACCGGGCGGTGCGGGCGGGGCTGGAGATCCAGGCCGCGCTGGATCGCCGGCCGATCCTCGGCGACATCACCCTGCGGGTGCGCGTCGGGGTCGCCACCGGCGAGGCGGTGGTCGACCTGGGCGACGCGGTCAGCGGCGGCCACGGCGTGGCCAGCGGCGCGGTGATCACCACCGCGGCCCGCCTGCAGGAGTACGCCGCACCCGGCGCCGTCGCGCTGTGCGCCGCCACGGCGCGGGCCACCGCCGGTCTCATCGTGCAGCGTCAACTGGCGCCGGTGCCGGTCGCCGGCCGGGTACCGCCGATGCCGGTGTGGCATGCCGCCGGCCTGGCGCGACCGGGCGCCGACCGACACGACGGCCCGCTGATCGGGCGACGTCGCGAACTGGCCAGCATCACCGACCAGGTGACCCGGGCGCTGCACGAGCGCGAACCGCGCTGGGTGTCCCTGGTCGGCCCGAGCGGCAGCGGCCGCAGCCGACTGCTGCACGAGCTGGCCCGCGCGCTGCGCACGGTGGACGGGATGCCGGTGCGCTGGTGCGTGGTGGGCTGCCCGCCGTACCCCGACCAGGTGCTCGCGCCGGTCGCCGAGCTGGTCCGCGGCGTCGCCGGCATCCGCCACGGCGACGGCCCGGCGGCGGTCCGCGACCGCCTGACCGACGCTCTGACACCGCTGTACCCGCCGGACCGGGTCGCGGCGGCGGTGGTGGCGCTGCAATCGCTGCTGACCACCCCGGACGGTTCGGCCGAGGCGCTGGCCGCCGCGGCGGTCTGCCGGGACGTGCTGCTGCGCCTGGCCGCCCACCGACCGCTGGTCGTCGCCGTGGACGACGTGGACCGTGCCGCGCCCGTCGTGAGCCACTTCCTGCACGCGCTGTTCACCGCGGCGGCGGCACGCGGGCTGCCGCTGGCGGTGCTCACCGTGCATCAGCCGCAGTGGGCCGACACCCGACCCGGCCCGGCCCGCCGCGTGCCGATCCGTCCCCTGGCCACGGTGCAGTCCGGGCGGCTGCTGCGCCACCTGCTCACCCGGGCGGGGCAACCGGTGACCCTGGCCGACCGGCTGCTGCCACTGGTGGCGGGCCGTCCCGGCCACGCGGCGGCGTACGTGCGGTCAATCGTGGACGGCGCCGACCGGGTGACGCTCCCGCTGCCCGACGCGGTCCGCCGGGCCGTCGGCGCGGAGCTGGACCACCTCGACGGTGAACGACGGGCGGTGCTGATGGCCGCTGCCACCACCGGCGGTCCGGTCTCCGGCACTGCCGTCGACCGGGCCCTCGGTTGGGCGCCTGGCCAGTCCGCATCGGCCCTACGCGGGCTGGTCGCGGCCGGGCTGCTGCTCCCCCGGCGCGCCGACGGGTACGTGTTCGCCGCGCCCGCGCTGCGCCAGGTCGCCGCCGAGCGGTTGCCCCGCGCGTTGCGGGCCGTCTTCGGCCGCCGTGCCGCCGAAGCACCGCGCCTCGACACCGTCCGCCCGGACGCCCTCGACCCCACCTCGGTCCGTCGCGCCGCGGACCGTTCCGCCGCAGATCACCCTGTCGCGGACCGCCCAGCCGACATGGCGCGTCTCGACGCCGTTCGCTCCCGGGCTGGCCGCCTCGGCGCCGTCTTCGCGGTGGTGGCCCCGACGGTCTCATCGCGCCGCACCGAACCGCCGCGCCGACGTCTCCCGACGGCGACGATGGCCACCGCACCGGCCGCGCCGAGTCGCGGGGCCATCCGCCCGGCGGGTGCCCGCCGCCTGCGCGCCGTCGCGTCCGCCAGTGACGTGCCTCCGACCCGAGCGTCCGCGACGCCGACCAACATGGGCGGGCACTGGCTTGCGGACGTGGCCCGGGCCCCGGCGACGATCCGTGCGGTGCCCACCGTGCCGGGGCCACCCGAACGCGGCGGACCCGCCGGCGTCGGCCCACCGGCCAGGGTCGTGCGCGCCGCACCCCGCCCGCCGTTGATCCACTGGCCGAACGGACTGGCCGCCGCCTGAGGGGTCAGACCGGTCGCCCGCCGAACTGCCAGTGGTGCACCTCGACGTCGGCGTACCGCTCCACGGTCAGGATGGCGCGCGCCGCGTCCGGGGTCGGCGCCCGAACCAGCGCGGCGGTGCCGAGCCAGGTGTCGCCGTCGTCGGACAGCAGCGGCCCGTACGCGATCAGCTCGTCCCGGTCGGGCGGCACGGCCAGGTCAACGGCCGGCCCCGCGCCGAGGCCGAGCACCAGATACCGGTTGCCGCCGGTCCGACCGCCGGGAAAGTCCCACATCGTGCGGCCCAGCGTGTTGCGCCACCGGCGCAGCAGCACATCCCGGTACACGCCGGCCTGGTAGTTCGGCTCGTCGAAGGCGAACGCCCGCGCGGCGCCCGGGTCGGGCACGTCGACGATGTGCACGCTGCCGGTGGCCGTGTCGCCGGACAGGGTAGGGCCGCGCGCAATCATCTCCGCCGCGAACCGGTCCATGTAGGTCCAGTGCTCGGCCAGTAACTCGTCGCGCAACGTCGCCGAGTCGGGCCGGTCGCGGTGGTAACACAGGAACTCCATGCCGCCCATTCTCGACGCCGTGCCCCACCCCCTGCGGGGCGGGCACAGCCGAGTCGTCCTACGGCACGGACGCCGAGGCCAACAGCGCGGCGGTGGGCAGCGCGAGCAGGCCGTCCGCGCCACGGTAGGCGGCGGTCAGCTCGTCGTACGCGGCACGAATGCGGGCGATCACCGCCGGCGGCTGGGTCTCCATCAGCAGGCCGGGCCCGCTGATGCCGTTCGCCGGGCCGCTCCACCACGCCTCGGGGTCGGTGCGGTGCGCCCAGGTGATCGTCTCGCACCGCACGTCGGCGAGGCCGGGGGCGTCGAGCAACCCGGCGAACCCCTCGGGGGTACGGGGAAAGTCCCGCTCCGCGTCCACCCTCGGCATCGAGGTCGGGCGGTCGACCCCGGCAGCGTCGAAGACCTCGCCCCAGAGGCTCTGCGCCTCGGGCGGCGGGTGGGGCCAGATAGTCACCGCGATCCGTCCGCCCGGCCGGACGACCCGTCGGAGTTCGGTGATCGCGGCCGCCGGGTCGCCCACGTGATTGATCACGAAGTTCGCCACGGCCGCGTCGAACTGCCCGGAGTCGAACGGGAGATGGGGCAGAGCCGCGAGGCTAACCTCGTCGGCGGACGGGAGCCGGCTGCGGGCCAGGTCGACCATGCTGGGCTCCGCGTCGACGGCCACCACACTGGCGCCGCGCGCGCACGCCAACCCGGCGACGGTCCCGGAACCGGTGCCGACGTCGAGCATTCGGGTTCCGGCATCGACGTGGGCGGCGTCCAACAGTGCCGGGGCGGGATGGGCGCACAGCAGCGCGAAACTGCCGTCGTACGCCGCCGCCCGCCCGGCCCAGCGCGACCGCTCGTGGTCATCGAAGGCTGTGGTCGTCATTCCCGCACCCCCGTGAGGATCATGATTGCCGCCACGATAGCGCCCCGTCGAGGGTCCGACGGCCCCCGCCAACGCGCCGTGCTCGCGCTGCTGCTGGCGGCCCGGTGCGAGGTCGTCTCCGTCGGCCGGATGATCGAGGAGCTGTGGCGGGGTGACGCGCCACCGCGGGCGATCGTCTCTCTCTCCACTCCCCCGCGCATCGGCGCCACCACCCGCTGAACGTCGGGTGGCCCGGCCGGCGCTCAGTCGGCGGTGAGGAAGGCCAGCACCCGGGGCCAGACCTGCGCGGCGGCGTCCGGGGCGTACTCGGCGAGGTCCGGGTCGGTGAACAGGTGTCCGGCGCCGGGATAGCGGAACACGGTCAGGTCGGCGCCGGCGTCGGTCATCGCCCGCTGCCACTCGTCGACCTCGTCCGGCGCGTCGTACGGGTCCGGGTCGGCGACGTGCAGCTGCACCGGCAACCCGGGCCGGGCCGTGTCCGGCGCGCCACCGGTGCCGTGCAGCAGGAGCAGGCCTGCGGCGTCGGGGCGCTCGGCGAGCAGCGCCCCGGCGACGCCGGCGCCCATCGAGAAACCGGCGAGGACCGTCTGCGGCGGCAGGTCGCGCAGCGCCGCGCGGGCCCGGTCGAGCACCACCTCGTGGCCGATCTTGTCGAGCAGCGCGAAGCCCTCCTCGACGGTGTCGGCGGCCGGGACGCCGTACAAATCGGGGGCGGTGACCTGGTGCCCGGCGGCGCGCAACCGGTCGGCGGCGGCACGAACGGCGGGCCGCAGCCCGTACACGGAGTGGAACAGCACGACGTGTCGCATCAGGCCATCCTGCCGCAGCCGGGCGTGGGCGCGGCTGTGGCACGCGGGGCGGGGATCAGAGCAGCGCCGTCAGCCGGGCCACCAGGGCCGTCGGCGGTGGCATCGCGGCGATCTCCTGGCTGACCTGCCCGGCGGCCGTCCGCAGGCTCTCGTCGGTGAGCAGTTGGGTCAGTGTCTGCGCGGTGATGTCGGCCGGACGCAGCGCGAGGCCGGCGCCCCGGCGGGCCACCAGCTCGGCGTTGTGCCGCCGGTCCCCCGGGCCCACCGTGGCCAGTTGCGGCAGGCCGGCGGCGAGGGCGCCGTAAACGCTGCCCGCCCCGCCGTGGTGCACCAGCGCCGCGCTCGCCGGCAACGCCTCGTCGAGCGGGATCCAGTCGACCACCCGGACGTTGCCGGGCAGCGAACGGGCCGAGCGCTCGTCGGGCCGGACCAGCACGATCTCGGCGTCCACCTGGGCCGCGGCGGCCACCACGGCGGGCATCGGGCCCCGGTCGCCGGGGCCGGTCAGGGTGCTGCGGGTGACCAGGATCCGCTGTCGCTCGCCCGGCTCGCGCAGCCAGGCCGGCAGCTCACCACCGCCCACATAGGACGTGTAGCGCATCGGCCAGCCGGCCTGGGCGGCCACGCTGGGCGGGGCCACGGCGAGGGCGGCGGCGGGTGGCGGCAGCTCCACGAGGCCGTGCCGGCGCAGCGCGGCCCCGAGCCGGGCGGTGGTCGCGCCGACCAGGTCCCGGCCGTCGAAGAGGGTGTTCTCCTGGCGTACGGCCGGCACGTCGAGCAGCGCCGCCGCCACCGCGCCGGCGACCGCGAACGGCTCGTACACCACCAGATCCGGTCGCCACCCGGTGGCCAGCGTGACGACCGGGTCGGTGAGCTGGTCGTTGAGGGCGCCGAAGAGCAGCCCGGCGCCCCGGGTGCCGGCGGTGCCGGCCAGTTCGGCGCGCGCGATCAGCGGATGGCGGGGAAGGACCCGCAGCGCGATCCGGCCGAAGTCGAAGCCGGGCGCGACGTCGTGCACGGCCAGACCGGCGCCGGCGGCGGCCATCGCCCCACCGCCGGTGGCCACCAGCACGTCGTGGCCGGCGTCGCGCAGCGCGACGGCCAGCGGCACCAGGGGAAAGACGTGCCCGACGAGCGGGGCGGAGACCACCAGCACGCGCATCTCGCGGATCCTATGTCGACACCGCTGGTCGCGGTGCCCCGTTGACCCCGCGCCGCCGCGCCGTCAGTCGCCGTTCAGCCGCCGTCACGCTGGTCGACGATGCGGCGCATTTTGCCCATCGACCGTTCCACCGAGTCCGGGGCGAGCACCGCCACCGCGACGCTCACCCCGATGGTGTTCTTCACCAGCTCGACCAGCGCCGCGCCGGCCCGCTCGGCGGCGTCCACGGCCACCCCGACGCGCCGCTCCACCCGTACGGTCAGGGTGTCCAGCCGGCCCCGCCGGTCGAGGACGCACTGGAAGTGCGGCGACAGCTGCGGCGTGCGCAGGATCAGCTCCTCGATCTGCGTGGGGAAGACGTTCACCCCGCGAACGATCATCATGTCGTCCGTCCGGCCGGTGATCTTCTCGATCCGGCGCATCGGCCGCGCGGTGCCGGGGAGCAGCCGGGTGAGGTCCCGGGTGCGGTAGCGCACCACCGGCATCGCCTCCTTGGTCAGCGAGGTCAGCACCAGCTCGCCCCGCTCACCGTCGGGCAGCACTACCCCGGTGACCGGGTCGATGATCTCCGGGTAGAAGTGGTCCTCCCAGAGGTGCAGCCCATCCTTGGTCTCGACGCACTCGGTGGCCACGCCGGGGCCCATCACCTCGGAGAGCCCGTAGATGTCGACCGCGTGGATGTCCAACCGCTGTTCCATCTCGCGCCGCATGTCCTCGGTCCACGGCTCCGCGCCGAAGATGCCGACCCGCAGCGAGGTGGTGCGGGGGTCGACGCCCTGGCGCTGCATCTCGTCGACGATGGCGAGCATGTAGCTGGGCGTGACCATGATGACCTCGGGTTCGAAGTCGCGGATCAGCAGCACCTGCCGTTCGGTCATGCCGCCGGAGACCGGGATGACCGTGCAGCCGAGTTCCTCGGCCCCATAGTGGGCGCCCAGGCCGCCGGTGAAGAGCCCGTAGCCGTACGCGACGTGCACGCGGTCGCCGGGACGGCCACCGGAGGCGCGGATGGACCGGGCCATCAGCCGGGCCCAGGTCCGCAGGTCGTCGCGGGTGTAGCCGACCACTGTGGGTCGACCGGTGGTGCCGGAGGAGGCGTGCAGTCGGGCGACCCGCTCCCGGGGTACGGCGAACATGCCGAACGGGTAGTTGTCGCGCAGCTCCGCCTTGCCGGTGAACGGGAAGCGGGCCAGGTCGGCGAGGTCGCGGCAGTCGTCGGGGTGCACGCCGGCGGCGTCGAACGCCTGGCGGTAGTGCGGCACGTGGTCGTACGCGTGCCGCAACGACCAGCGCAGCCGTTCGCGTTGCAGGGCGCGCAGCTCGTCGATGTCGGCGCGCTCGATCGGCTCCAGCTCTTCGGGACGAGGGGTGCGGTCCTGCATCGCCTGCCTCCTTGCGCGACGGTCCCGGTGCGGGCTGCGGGTACCGTACGCCCGCCGTCGCCCGGGCCGGCGGGGCGGTCAGCGGGCGGCTGGCAGCCGGTGCAGGGCGTCGACCAGTGGCGCCAGCTCGGGGGTGGCCTCCGCCTCGGCGAGCGCGTCGGTGAGGACCCGGTCGTGGGTCGGTCGGGTCTGGGCGAGCAGCTCGGAGCCGGCCGGGGTCAGCTCGGTGTAGATGCCGCGCCGGTCGTCGGCGCAGAGGATCCGGGTGAGCAGCCCTCGCTGCTCCAGGCGGGTGACCAGCCGGGTGGTGGCGCTACCGGAGAGCGCGGCGGCGCGGGCGAGCTGGCTCATCCGCATGTGCCAGCCGTCCTGGCGGGACAGCGCGTCGAGCACCGTGTATTCGACGACGGACAGGCCGTGGCCGGCCTGCAGGGCCCGCTCCAGGGACGTCTCGATCAGCCCGTGCAGGGCGGCGAGGGTGCGCCAGCCCTGCGCGCGGATCTCGACCGCGTCGTCGGCGATGCCCATGGCGGCCTCCTCGGTGTGATCTGAACGGGCCCCAGGCTACCACGCTTGCGCCGATATCAAGCGCGTGCAAGTATTTCTTTGCCGGCGCGTGTAATTGCACGCGCCGCATATCTGTTCCCCTCCCGATGGGAAGACGATGTCCGTACGCCACAAGTCCCTGCCGCCCGGCCTGATCGCGCTGGCCATCGGCGCCTTCGGCATCGGACTCACCGAGTTCGTGATCATGGGGCTGTTGCCCGAGGTGGCCGCGGACTTCGCGGTCACCGAGCCGGTGGCCGGCTGGTTGATCTCCGGCTACGCGCTCAGCGTGGCCGTCGGCGGGGTCGCCCTCACCGCGGCGGTCACCCGACTGCCCCGCAAACCCGTGCTGCTCGGCCTGATGGTGCTCTTCATCATCGGCAACCTGCTCTCCGCCGTCGCCGGCGACTACGCCGTGATGATGGCCGGTCGGATCGTCGCCGCGCTCTGCCACGGCGCGTTCTTCGGCATCGGCGCGGTGGTCGCCGCCGGCCTGGTCGCACCGGCCCGCCGGGCGGGCGCCATCGCCATGATGTTCGCCGGCCTGACCATCGCGAACGTGCTCGGCGTGCCCTTCGGCACCTTCCTCGGGCAGCACTTCGGCTGGCGGTCGACGTTCTGGGCGATCACCGCCATCGGGGTGGTCGCCCTGATCGGGCTGGCCCTGCTCATTCCCACCGGCGACACCGCGGACGCCGACCGCCCGGCGGGCGGGCTGCGCGGCGAGTTGCGGGCCTTCACCCACCCCCAGGTCTGGCTCTCCCTGGTGATCACCGTCCTGGGCTTCGGCGGAATGTTCGGCGCGTTCACCTACATCGCCTACACGCTCACCGAGGTCAGCGGCTTCGCCACCAGCACCGTGCCGTGGCTGCTCGTCCTCTTCGGAGTGGGGCTCTTCGCGGGCAACCTGCTCGGCGGCCGGGCGGCGGACAGGTCACTGTCACGCACCCTGGTCACCGTCCTGGCGGTGCTCACCGTGGTGCTCGTCGGCTTCGCGCTGACCGCCACCAACCCGGTGCTGACCATCGTCGCGCTGGTGCTGATGGGTGGGTTCGGCTTCGCCACCGTGCCGCCGCTGCAGATGCGGATCATGCGCTACGCCCACCAGGCGCCGACCCTGGCGTCCGGGGCGAACATCGCCGCGTTCAACCTCGGCAACGCGTTGGGCGCCTGGATCGGCGGGGTGACCATCGCCGCCGGACTCGGTTACACCTCGCCGATCTGGGCCGGCGCCGCGCTCACCCTGGCCGGCCTGGGCGTGCTCCTCGGGGCGCTGCGGCTGGCCCGTCGTAACGAGCCGACCCGGGCCGACGCGAGCCTGGTGGACACGACGGTCTGACCCCGCCGGGAGGACAACGCCGGGCCGGGCAGATGCCTGGCCCGGCGTCGCTCTGATCATCGCCCTGCCATCTTCCCGCAATTGCAAAAGATGTGCAACAAGGTGTGGACAACGCCCTGGGCCCGTAACTAGCCTGATCGCTATGAGTCCTTACATCGCGGATCCCTGGGCCTGGCAGGAGAGCTGGGACCGCCAGCAGGAGGCCTACCTCCCGGACCGGGAACACCGGTTCACCGCCATGCTCGACACCGTCGAAGCGGTCCTCGACGGCCGGCCGCCGCGGGTGCTCGACCTGGCCGGCGGCACCGGCACCATCTCGCTGCGGACCCTCGCTCGCTTCCCCGCCGCCGAGGCGACCCTGGTCGACCTCGACCCGGCGCTGCTCGCCATCGCCAGCGCCTCGCTGGCCGACCGCGCCACCATCATCACCGCCGACCTCGGCGCCGCCGAATGGCGCTCCACGCTCCCGCACCAGGAGTACGACGCCGTGCTCACCGCAACCGCCCTGCACTGGCTGCCGGCCGACCGACTCGGGCAGCTCTACGCCGAGCTGCGCGACGTGCTGCGACCGGGCGGCGTCTTCGTCAACGCCGACCACATGCCGGACGACACCCTGCCGGAGCTGACCAAGCGGCTGATGGACCGGGCCCGGGACCGGCGCAACGCCCGTTACGCCGCCGGCTCGATGCTGTCCTGGTCGGACTGGTGGGAGCGGGCCGGCGCCGACCCGGCGCTCGCCCCGCTGGTCGCCCAACGACACGCCATCTACCCGACCGGGCACAGCCCCGAGTGGAACCCACCGGTCTCCTGGCACCTGGCCGCGCTCACCGCGGCCGGCTTCAGCGAGGTCGGCACGGTCTGGCGAGGCGGCCCGGACGCCGCCGTCGCGGCAGTTCGCTGACGAAGGCAGCGCGTTGACGCCGCCGCACGCCAGCAGCGGGTTGACGCCGGCCGGCGCCGGCTGCGGGTCAAGGCTGCCAGCGCCGGCAGCGGGTTAAGGCGGCCAGCGCCGGCGGTGCGTCGAGGCGGCCAGCGCCGGCGGTGCGTCAACGCCGGCTGGCACCGGCACTACGCTGAGGAGCCGTGCCAGAGCCGTTCGAGCCGCGTACCGACCCCGACGTCGACCTGCGGGTCCCCGCCGACCGTCGCGAGCTGACCGCGCGCCCCGCGACGATTCTCGCCGCGATCGCGGCCGGCGGGGCGCTCGGCGCGCTGGCCCGGGCCGGTCTGCAACACGTCGCCCCGCACGCGCCGACCGCCTTCCCGTGGGCGACGTTCGGCGTCAACGTGTCCGGCTGCCTGCTGATCGGTGTGCTGATGGCGGTGCTCGGGCACCTCGACGGTGGGCACCCGCTGGCCCGCCCGTTCCTCGGGGTCGGGGTGCTCGGCGGGTTCACCACGTTCTCCACCTACGCGGTCGACGTCCAGCAGGCCCTCGTGGCGGGCGCACCGGGCGTCGCGCTGGCGTACCTCGCCGCGACGGTGCTCGGGGCGCTCGTCGCGGTCGGGTTGGGCGACGCCGCCACCACCGGACTGCTGCGACGCCGGGTCGCCCAGTGACCGTACTGCTCATCGCCCTGGGGGCGGCCGTCGGCGCGCCGCTGCGCTACCTCACCGACCGGGCCGTGCAGTCCCGCCACGCCTCGGCGTTCCCCTGGGGCACGTTCAGCGTCAACGTGGTCGGGTCGCTGCTGCTCGGCGTCCTGGTCGGGTGGCCGGTCGACCCCGCGGTCAGCGCGCTGCTCGGCACCGGGTTCTGCGGCGCCCTGACCACCTATTCCACCTTCAGCTACGAGACGTTGCGGCTGACCAAGGGTGGTCATCGGCTGCTCGCGCTGGCCAACGTGCTCGGCAGCGTCGCGGCCGGGCTCGCCGCGGCCACCGCCGGCTACGCCCTGGCCCGCGCCCTGGTGGGCTGACCTCCGGACGCCATGCCCTGAGCAAGGAGCCGACCGAGAACACCCCGAGGGTATATACGCGAGGTATACCCTCGGGGTAGTCTCCCTGGCATGAGCGTGCCACTGACCCTTCTCGGCCTCCTCGAACGGGAGCCCAGCCACGGCTACGACCTGAAGCGCGACTACGACGCGTTCTTCGGTCGGGGCAAGCCACTGCCGTTCGGCCAGGTCTACTCCACCCTCAGCCGCCTGGCCCGCGACGGCAAGGTGGTGATCAGCGATGTGGCGCCCGGCTCTGGCCCCGACCGCAAGCGCTACGTCATCACCGACGTCGGCGCGACCGAGGTCGAGCAGTGGCTGACCCAGCCGGTCGACCCGGAGCCGCACCTGCAGACGGTGCTCTTCGCCAAGGTCGTGCTCGCGCTGATGCTGGACAGGCCGGCCGCTGAGTACCTCGACACCCAGCGCAGCGCGCACCTGCAGCGGATGCGTGAGCTGACCGAGATCAAGCGCGCCGGCAGCCTGGTCGACGCGCTGCTCGCCGACCACGGCCTGTACCACCTGGAGGCGGACCTCCGGTGGATCGAGATGACCGGCGCCCGCCTGGACGCCCTGCGGAAAGAGGTGCGGCCATGAGCGTCGTGATCGAAGCACGGGACGTGGAATTCGCCTTCGGCCAGACACCCGCCCTGCGGGGCGCCAGCGTCGCCGTGGAGGCGGGCGAGATCCTCGCCGTCATGGGCCCCAGCGGCTCTGGCAAGTCCACTCTGCTGCACTGCCTGGCGGGCATCCTCGTGCCCAGCTCCGGCGAGATCCTCTTCGACGGGGCCCGGGTCGACGCCATGCCCGAGACCCAGCGCAGCAGCCTGCGTCGCGACCGGTTCGGCTTCGTGTTCCAGTTCGGCCAACTCGTTCCAGAGCTGACCGCGGTGGAGAACGTCGCCCTGCCCCTGCTGCTCAGTGGCGTACACCGCAAGCAGGCGTTGCCCAAGGCGTACGCCTGGTTCGCGCGCCTCGGCCTGGACGGCCTGGAGCAGCGGCGCTCGGGCGAGCTGTCCGGCGGGCAGGCGCAACGCGTCGCCCTGGCCCGGGGCCTGGTCGCCGAGCCGCGGGTGCTCTTCGCCGACGAGCCGACCGGCGCGCTCGACTCGCTCACCGGCGAGCACGTCATGGACCTGCTGGTCGGCGCCGCCCGCGAGCAGGGCACCACGGTCATCCTGGTCACCCACGAGCCCAGGATCGCCGCGTACGCCGACCGTGAGGTCATGGTCCGCGACGGGCGCGTGAACGCGCCGGACCGGATCGCGTCGTGATCCGCTTCGGGCTGCGCCTCGCCGTGGCCGGTGGGCGCGAGGCGCTCACCCGCCTGATCGTCATCGCCGCCGCCGTCGCCATCGGCAGCGGGCTGCTGCTGACCACCCTCGCCGGGGTCAACGCGGTCGACGCCCAGCTCACCCGGTACGCGTCGATCTATCCCCAGGCCTCTACCGCCGGTGCCGCCGATCCACTGTGGTGGTCGACGCGGGACGACTTCTTCCGCAGCAAGCAGATCCTCCGGATCGACGTCGCCGCCACCGGATCGACCGCGCCCACCCCGGCCGGCGTCCCGACCACTCCGGGCCCCGGCGAGTTCTACGTCTCGCCGGCGCTGCGGGAACTGTTCGCGGCACACCCGGCCGACCACCTGGCCGACCGATACCCGGGGCGTGACCTCGGCACCGTCGGACCGTCCGGGTTGACCTCACCGGACACCCTGCTCGCCATCGTGGGCGGCACGCCGGACAGCGTCGCCAAGCTGCCCAACTCCCGGCAGGTCGACAACCTCGATGACAAGCCCGCCCTCCCCGAGACCGCGGTCAACCTCATCCTGGGCGTGATCGCCGGTGGGCTGCTCTTCCCGGTGCTGATCTTCATCGGCACCGCCACCCGGCTCAGCGCCGCCCGCCGGGAGCAGCGCTTCGCCGCGATGCGCCTGGTCGGCGCGACACCCCGGCAGATCTCGACGGTCGCCGCCGTGGAGGCGGCCGCCGCCGCCGTCGCCGGCACCGCCGTCGGCTTCGGCCTGTTCTACGCCTTCCGCGACACGCTCGCGGGCATCCCGTTCACCGGCATGCCGTTCTTCCCCGGCGACATGTCGCTGGGCCTGCTGAACGTTCTGCTCGTGGCGCTCGGCGTCCCGGCCGGCGCGGCGCTGGCCGCCCAGGTCTCGCTACGCCGGGTACGGATCTCGCCGCTGGGCGTCACCCGCCGCGTCACCCCCCGCGCCCCGCGCGCGTACCGGCTGATTCCGATGGTGCTCGGCGTCGCCGTGCTGGTGTTCGCCCTCGGCTACCGGCCCGAGACGTCCGACGGCCAGACCGCGCTGTTCCTGCCCGGCCTGCTGCTCATCATGGCCGGCCTGGTCCTCGCCGGCCCGTGGTTGACGATGGTCGGCGCCCGCGTCCTGGCCCGGTACGCCAACCGCCCGGCCACGCTCATCGCCGCGCGACGTCTCGCCGACAACCCGAAGGCCGGCTTCCGGGCGATCAGCGGGATCATGCTCGCGCTCTTCGTCACCAGCGTCGCCGTCGGTGTGATCACCACGATCGTCGACGAACGCGGCCCGGCCCCGATCGGCTCGACCGACGCGGGCACTGTCACCACCGTCTTCGACGAGAAGACGACGTCGGTGCCCGACACGCTCTTCGCCGAACTGCACGCGATCACCGGCGTGCGGTCCGCGACCGCCATCCGGGAAGCCCCGGACATCAACACCGGCGGCGAGGGCGGGGTGATCGCCTGCGCCGACCTGCCGAGCGCGTACGGCAGGTGCGCCCAGGGCGCCGTCGTCATCGAGGTGCCGATGGGTCTGAGCCGTTGGCAGGAGTCGGCGTCGTCCACAACGGAGTGGCGCGCGGCGTCGATCACGCTCGACGAGCTCCAGCGGCTGCCGGTGAGCTCGGTCGTCGTGGGCACGGACGGCTCGGCTGCCGCTATCGAGCGCGTCCGCACCGTGCTGGAGGTCGCCTTCCCGACCTTCTGGGTGGGGCCGAACGTGCCCGGCGACTTCGAGTCGGACTTCGCCGACACGCTGCGCGGCTGGGAACAACTGGCCAACGTCATCATCGTGGCCAGCCTCGCGCTCGGCGGGTGCAGCCTCGCGGTCAGCGTCATCGGCGGTCTCACCGAACGCCGCCGTCCATTCAGCCTGCTGCGCCTCAGCGGCGCACCGGTACGGGTCCTGCGTCGGGTGGTGGCGCTGGAGAGCGCCGTACCGATGCTCGCCGTCGCCGCCCTCGCCATCGGGATGGGCCTGCTCGCCGCGCACCTGTTCCTGCGGGCACAGATGGACTACACGCTCATCGCGCCCCAGCCGCGCTTCTACGTGATCGTCGTCGTCGGACTGGTCGCCTGCCTCGGCGTCATCGCCTCCACGATGCCGCTGCTGGAACGCGTCACCGGGCCGGAGACCGCCCGCAGCGAGTAGTCGTCAGGCGCTCGGCCCGGTGGCCGCGAGAGCGACCACCGGGCCGAGCACGAAGACGGCTGGCGGGCCGATGCCCTCCCGGGCGGCGACCGCGCCGATCTCGTCCAACCGGGCGGGCACGGACCGCTGGCCGGGCAGCCCGGCGTCCTGCACGGCCAGCACCGGAGTCTCCGGGGCACGACCGTGCTCGACAAGCACGGCAGCGATCTTCGCGATGGTGTCCACGGCCATCAGCAGTACGACGGTCCCCCGGGCGCGGGCCAGCGCCGCCCAGTCGACGAGCGAGTCGGGGTGCCCGGGCGGCAGATGCCCGGAGACCACGGTGACGTCGTGCGCCACGCCCCGGTGCGTGACCGGCACGCCGGCGAGGGTCGGCGCGGCGAGGGCACTGCTGACCCCCGGGACCACCGTCACCGGTACGCCGGCCGCCGCGCAGGCCTGCACCTCCTCGTGACCGCGTCCGAAGACGTACGGGTCGCCGCCCTTGAGCCGCACCACCCGGCGGCCGGCACGGGCGTGCGACACCAGGGCCTCGTTGATCGCGTCCTGGGCCATCGAGGGGCCACGGGGCACCTTCGCGGCGTCGATGACCAGTACGTCGGGGCGCAGCTCGGCGAGCAGCCCCTGCGGGGCGAGCCGGTCGACCACCACGACGTCCGCGGCGTCGAGCAGCGCCTTGCCGCGTACCGTGATCAGGTCGTCGGGGCCCGGCCCGCCGCCGACCACGGCGACCGAGCCGTGATCGTGGTGGTGGTCGTGCCCGTGGTGGTGATTGTGGTGGCCGACCGGGTCGTCGGGGTGGTCGTGCGGGCGTTGCGGGCGGCCCACCTTGTCCGCGAAGCCGGGCATCAACACGCGGTACGCGCAGGTGTCGCAGTTCATCCGAATGTCCCCGCCCAGCGCCTCGGCGTGGCGTTCGAGCACCAGATCCGCGAGGGCGTCACAGTCGCCGATCACCTCGGCGACCCGGACGTCCAGGTCGGGGTGCGCGGCGGCGAACTCCGCCGACTGGGCGACGATCCGGTCGGGCAGCACCCCGGCGAACAGGAAGTACGGCGCGACGACGATCCGCCGCGCGCCGAGCCGGCGCAACCGGTCCAGCACCTCCGGCACCGACGGCTGCGCCAGCGAGATGAAGCCCGGCTCGACGCCCGCGTAGCCGCGTCCCTCCCAGAGCAGCCGGGCGACCTTGGCCACCTCGGCGTTGGCGTCCGGGTCGGTGGACCCCCGCCCGATCAACGCCACCCACGTGCCGGCCCGGTCGGCACCGGCCAGCGCCGTGCCGGCCCGGTCGGCGCCCGCCAACGCCGCGTCGATGCGCTCTTCGAGGGCCGTGTGCAGCAGCGGGTGCGGGCCGAGCGGACGCCCGTAGCGGTACGTCAGCCCGGGGTGCCGCTCCTGCTCACGGGCCATCGCGGCGGGGATGTCGCCCTTGCCGTGCCCGGCGCCGGTGAGCACCAGCGGCAACGCCACCAGCTTCCGGTGCCCGCGCGTGACGAGCGCGCCGACCGCGTCGGTCAGCGGTGGGCGGGACAGCTCGATGAAGCCGCCCTCGACGTCCGCGACGTCACCGCGACGGCGGACCCGCTCGACGAGCGCGGCGAACTGGTCGACCCCGGCAGCGCTGCGCGTGCCGTGCCCGACGATGACCAGACCGGTCATGACCTCTCCTCGGTGTAGAGCAGGGCGTTGAGGGCGGCGGCGGCGACCGCCGAGCCACCCTTCTCGCCCACGTTGGACACCCCGGGCAGGCCGCTGGCCCGCAGGGCCGCCTTGGACTCGGCGGCGCCCACGAAGCCGACCGGCAGGCCGACGACCAGCGCGGGCGCGGCGTCCAGGGTGAGCAGTTCGACGAGCGCGGTGGGCGCGCAACCGATCACCCACACCGCGCCGGGGCCGACCCGCTCCAGCGCGATCCGCACGGCGGCCGCCGAGCGGGTGATGCCGGCCGCGCGGCCCAGCTCGGCGGCGGCCGGCTCGGCGACCGGGCAGACCAGCTCCAGGCCCGCGCGCGTGATGCCGGCGGCGACCATCGCCACGTCGGTGACCACCGGTACGCCGGCGCGCAGCGCCGCCAACCCCGCTTCCAGGGCGGTCTCGTCGCAGACGAGGTCGTCGACGTACGCGAGGTCGGCGCTGGCGTGTACCACCCGTTCGGTCACCGCTCGGCTCAGCGGCGGCAGGTGCGACAGGTCGACCCGCTCGCGCAGGATGCGGTACGACTCGACCTCGATCGGATGCACCACCCGGCTCATCGGGCTCCCTTGCAGGGGTCGGGCTCGGCGACGCGGATCGCGTCGACCGGGCAGATCTCCAGGCACTCCAGGCAGCCGGTGCAGCGGTCGGCGCGTACCGTCAGGCCGCCGACGACCGGCCGGATCGCGTGCGTGGGGCAGGTCAGCAGGCAGGCGCCGCAGCCCTGGCAGGCGCCGATGGTCACGATCGCCACCGGTACCCCCGGGGCGTGACCATCCGGCCGGCGACCAACCGGGTGTCGCTGTTGCCGACCACGACCACGCTGTACATGTCGACGATGGCCGGGTCGAGCGTGGCCAGCGTCGCCAGGTGCACCCGCTCGCCGGGGCGGCTGGCGTTGCGCACCACGCCGACCGGGGTGTCCGGTGGCCGGTGCGCGGCGAGGATGCCGAGTGCCTTGCCGAGCTGCCAGTCGCGCGCCTGGCTGCGCGGGTTGTAGAACAGCGTCACGAAGTCGCCCTCGGCGGCGGCGGTCACCCGCCGCTCGATGACCTCCCACGGGGTGTGCAGGTCGGACAGGCTCACGTAGGCGTGGTCGTGGCCGAGCGGCGCGCCGAGCAGCGCCCCGGCGGCGAGGGCGGCGGTCACCCCGGGCACGCCCACCACGTCGATCCGCTCGTCGGCGTACTCCAGGGCGGGGCTCGCCATCGCGTACACCCCGGCGTCGCCGGACCCGATCAGCGCGACCGCCCGGCCGGCGGCGGCCTCGGCGACGGCCGCGCGGGCCCGGGCCTCCTCCGCGCCCAGCCCGCTGGACAGCACCCGGGTGCCCGGCCGCAGCACGTCCCGCACCTGGTCGAGGTACTGGTCCAGGCCGACCACCACCGCCGCGCGACGCAACTCCGCCACCGCGCGGGGGGTCCGCAGGTCGGCGGCGCCCGGCCCGAGGCCGACGACGGCGAGCCGGCCGCGCGGTGCGTGCCGGGCCACCGCCACGGTGGCCATCGCCGTCGCGGTCTTGCCGACCAGCAGCGTCGCGTCGTCGGATCGGCCGTCCGGGCCGAGCAGCGCCGCGGCCTCCGCGACGCTCGGCGTGCCGACCGCGGCGCGGACCACCTCGCTGGGATGCGGCACGTCGACAGTTGCCAGCCGCGTCGCCGGCCAGGTCACCAGGGGTACGCCGAGCGCGTCGGCGGTGCTGCGGATGCCCGCCTCGTCGGCTTTGACGTCGGCGCTGGCCAGGCAGCGCAGGCTCGCCGGGTCGAGGCCGGCCTCGGCCAGCACCCGGTGCAGCAGCTCCGCCACCTCGGCGGCCGGCACGCCCCGACTCGCGCCGACGCCGGCGACCAGCGACGGCGGCCGCAGCACGGCCGTGCGCCCGTCGAAGGGCACCACCCGGTCGGTGACCAGCAGCCGGTACCCGTCGTCCGGCGTGTCCTCGTGGCCGCCGGCGCTGCCGGCCCCGCCTACGGCGGTGCCGGTGGCCACGGTCGCCGGAGCGGTGGCGGCGTAGACGTTCGGGGGCAGGGCGGGCAGCGGCCAGTCGGCGTCGGCGATCAGCCGGACCGGTTCACCGTCCAGGATGGCCCGGGACACCGCGGCGACCGCGCCCTGCACCGGCCAGCCGAGGGTGTCCAGCCCCGGCAGGCCGACCGCGTCGGTGGCGGTGGTGATCACCGGTCGGGCGTCGAGCAGCGCGGCGACCTGCTCGGCGAGGGCATTGGCCCCGCCGGCGTGACCGCCCAGCAGCGCCACGGCGTGCCGGGCCGCCTCGTCGACGACCACCACGGCCGGGTCGGTGCGCTTGTCGTCGAGCAGCGGCGCGAGGATGCGCACCACCGCCCCGGTGGCCAGGAACGCGATCACCGCGTCACAGCCGGCCCAGGCGCTGCGCAGCGCGTCGGCGACGGTCTCCCCCTCGACCAGCCGGGCGTGCGGCCACGCGGCGGTCAGGGTTTCGGCGTGCCGTCGGCCAGCGGCGGTGGCCGCCACCAGGCCGATCCGGGCAGGCGAGTTCTGGTCGGTCACGGGCGCTCCCCGGTGAGGACGACCACCGGGTTGGTGGCCGCGAGGCGGATCGACCCACCGGGCAGGTCGGCGAGGCGGGCGGCGGAGAGCTGGCTGCCCTCGACGGTGTAGCCGGCGGCGCGCAGCAGGCCCACGGCCGGCGCGACGCGGTCCAGCGCGGCCAGCGTGAGCACCACCCGCTCGGGTCGGCGGGCCACCACGGCGGTGAGGACGTCGACACCGCCACCGCCGACGAAGACCGCGTCCGGCTCGGGCAACCCGGCCAGCGCCGCCGGGGCCCGCCCGACGACGATCCGCACGTCGACGGCGTGCGTCGCGGCGTTGTCCCGAATCGTCGCGGCGGACGCGGGGTCCCGTTCGACGGCGAGCACGGCAGCGCCGAGCAACGCGCACTCGATGCCGACCGAGCCGCTGCCCGCGCCGACGTCCCAGACCAGCCGGCCCAGACGAGGCCGCAGCCGGGCGACGACGAGAGCACGCACCTCGGACTTCGTGATCATGGAATCGCGGTGGGCGTACCGGTCCTCCGGCAGCGCCCAGCCACCGGCCGGTGCCGCGGCCGGCTGGTTGTCGGCGCGCATCCCACCGGTTGCGACCCGGTCGGGCGTGACGTCGGTGGGCACGAATCCGGCGGGTGCGGTGTCGGCGATGCTGAGCAGGACGTGCGGGTCGGACCAGGTGCCGGCGGCGGCCTGCTCGGGGGTCACCGCCCGGACGCGTTCGGCGTCGGTGCCGAGGTGTTCGGCGACCACCAGCCGGCGGGACCAGCCGATCAGTCCGGCGCCCAGCTCGGCCGCGCCGACGCCCGGCGCGGTGAGCACCGCGACCAGGGGCAGCGCCCGGCAGGCGTTCAGGGCCGGTCGCGGGTCACGGCCGTGCGCGGTGACCACGGCTGCACCGTCCCAAGGCAGCCCGGCACGGGCGAACGCGGCGGCCACACTGGAGACCGCCGGCACCACCCACAGGGGCAGCCCGGCCGCGCGCAGCCGCCGGACGATGCCGAACAGGCCGGGATCGCCGCTGGCCAGCACCACGGCCGGCACACCGGCGGCCACGGCGACACTCAGCCGTCGTACGGCCGGGGCGAGCGGCCCGAGGACGACGGTGTCCACGCCGGGCGGCACGGAAACGGTGGCCAGGTGCCGGGACGCTCCGACGACCAGCCCCGCCCCGGCCAGCGCGGGCGCGAGGGCGGGGTGCGGTGGCGCTCCGGCCGCGTCCAACCCGACCACGGTCACCAACGCGTCCGGGGCCGCCACGGTCACCAGCGCGTCCGGGGACGCCAGGTTCGCCAGCGGGTCGGCGGCCGCCGCGGTCGCCCGGCTCATCGCGGCCACCGGCCCGACGAGGCGACCACCCGCGCGCCGGCGAAGTCGACCATCGCCACGTCCACGGTGACCGTCGGCCCGGCGAAGCGCCGCAGCACCTGCCCGACCCGCTGGCAGAGCAGGTCCCCGGCCGGGCCGAGCAGCCCGGCGGCCTCCCACAGCTCGTACGCGTGCCGCCCGGTGTTCGCCTCGGTCACCGCGGCGACCAGCGCCGGATCGCCGCCAGCGTCGGCAGTCACCGCGCCGAGCAGCGACAGGTCCACCTTCGAGCGGGTGTAGTGGGTCATCAGGATTCCGGCGGCGAGTTTGGCGAGCTTGCCGGCCATGCCGACGAAGACCACCCCGGTCATCGCGTCGCCCACCGCGGCGGTGACGGCGGCGCCGGTGAAGTCGCCCACCTCGACGAAGCACACCTCAGGCAGCTCGGGCAGCAGCGCGCGGGCGGCCCGCTCGGTACGCCCGCCGGTGCACAGCACCACCGTCCGCTCGCCCTGGGCGGCCATCACGTGCACGGCCTGGACGACGCTGGCCCGCCAGGAGGCGGTGGAGAAGGGTCGGACGATCCCCGTGGTACCGAGGATCGAGATGCCGCCGAGGATGCCGAGCCGGCGGTTGGTGGTCTTGCGGGCCATGATCTCGCCCCGGGGCACGCTGATGACCACGCGGACACCGACCTCGGTGAGGTCGACGACCTCGGCCACCGCCTCGCCGATCATGCGACGTGGGGTGTCGTTGATGGCCGGGGCGCCGACCGCGAGGCCGAGGCCCGGCTTGGTGACGGTGCCGACGCCGGGACCGCCGGCCAGGCGCAGCCCGGGGACGTCGGTCCAGTCCACGGTGGCGGTCAGCTCGGCGCCGTGGGTGACGTCCGGGTCGTCACCGGCGTCCTTCACGACCACCGCCTCGGCGCGCGCCGGTGGGTTGCCGGTCACCTCGCAGCGTTCGACCGGGAACCGCACCCGCCGCCCGGCGGGCAGCCCGATCTCCACCTCCGGCGGGGCAACCCCGGTGACGAGCGCCGAGACGGCGGCCTTCGCCGCGGCCGTGGCGCAGGCCCCGGTGGTCCAACCCGTCCGCAGCGCGGTGGGCCGGACCTTCGCCGTACGCGGCAGGTCCGGCTCGCGCAGCGGCGGCTCGGCGTACGTCACGGTGTGCCTGTTCCCCCGGCGCGACCGCCGGTCTGGCGGCGCAGCTCGGCACGGGCGGCCGGCTCGGCGCGACGGAAGGTGTGGAAGTGCCCGGGGTGGTACAGGTGCGAGCGGGTGCCCTCGGCGGCCAGCGCCGGTCCGACCAGGAAGAGGGTGTGTTTCCACAGCTTGTGCTGCTTGACTGTGGCCTCCAGGGTGCCGACCGTGCAGCGCACGACCAACTCGTCGGGCCAGGTCGCCTGGTACGCCACCACGGCCGGGGTGTCCGCCGGGTAGCCGCCGGCCAGCAGCTCGGCCTGCACCTGACCGGAGCGGGCGGCGGAGAGGAACAGCGCCATCGTGGTGCCGTGCCGGGCGAAGTCGCGGACCCGCTCGCCGGGCGGCATCGGGGTCTTGCCGCCTTCGAGGCGGGTGAGGATCACCGACTGGGCGACCTCGGGCACGGTCAGCTCCCGCCCGACGAGCGCCGCGACGGCGGTGAACGACGACACTCCGGGCACGATTTCGACGGCCAGGTCGAGCGTTCGGCACAGGTCCAGTTGCTCCTGCACGGCGCCCCAGAGCGCCGGGTCGCCGGAGTGGATGCGGGCCACGGTGAGCCCCTGCTCGGCGGCGCGCTGGTAGAGCGGGAGCACGCCCTCGATGGGCAGCTGCGACGAGTCGACGATCTCCGCGTCGAGGCGGGCGTGGTCGAGGACGTCGGCGTGCACCAGGCTGGCCGCCCAGATCACGATGTCCGCCGCGGCGATCACCCGGGCGGCCCGCAGGGTCAGCAGGTCCGCCGCACCCGGGCCGGCCCCGACGAACCACACCTTGCCGTTGCTGGTCACAGCTTTCCTCCTCGGTGGTCGCGGCGGGCGGGCACCAGCAACGTCGACAGGTACGGCAGGTCGTGCGCGGTGTCGTCGACTCCGCCGACGCTCTCCCCGGGCAGGCCGAGGCTGCGCCCGAGCACCGCGTCGGCGAGGCGGCCCTGCCGGCGCAGCTCGGCGAGCAGCTCCGGGTGCCGCCGCCAGCCCTTGTAGGCGACAACGGTGCCCGGCCCGGCGAGGGCGGCGGCGAACAGCGCCAGACCGGCGGTGGCCGGCAGCAGCGTCAGCGGTTCGCGTCCCTCGCAGAGTGGAATGCCGCTGCGGGCGGCCAGTTCCTGCATGGCGGTCACGCCGGGCACTGTCGCCACCCGCACGGTGGGGCGCAGCGCGCGGACGCTCTGCGCCAGGTAGCCGAAGGTGGAGTAGACGTTGGGGTCGCCGATGGTGGCGAACGCGAGGGACCGCGCGCCCGCGTCGACCGCGTCGAGCACGCTCCGGGCGGCGTCGTCCCAGGCCGCCGCCCGGCGGGCGGTCACCCCACCCCGGTCGTCGAGGGCGAACGGCAGCCGACGCAGCCGATCCGCCGGCACGTACTCCCGGACGGTCGCCTCGGCCCGCCCGGCCTGCGCGCCCGGCGGCGTCGCACCGGCGGTCGCGCTCGGCGCGACCCGGTCCGCCATCACGGGTACGAACACCACGTCGGCCTCGCGCAGGATCCGCACGGCCTTGACGGTGAGCAGTTCCGGGTCACCCGGCCCGACACCGACGCCGGTCAGCGTGGCGTCGGCGCTCATCGGCACGCCTCGACCAGCCGGCGGGCGGCGGCGGGGTGGCCGGCCCAGTGGGTGTGCAGGTAGGAGGCGTGCACGCGGCCGGCGACGAAGCCGTGGTCCGTGCCGTTCCAGCGCCACGCCGGCCGCTCGCCGTGAGCGGGGTCGGTGGTGGTGCGGTGGAACTCGTGGCCGCGTACCGGCTCGCCCGCGCGGGCCACCGGGGAGTCGGTGACGGCCAGGGCCTCGCGGTAGCCGAGGGTGAGCCGGCCGGTCATCCGGGCGGTGAGGTCCAGCCGACCGCACATCGGTACGCCGTCCAGGGCCTGCCCGAGGTAGAGCAGCCCGGCGCACTCGGCCACGACCGGCCCGTCGAAGTCGGCCAGCTCGGCCCGGAGCGTGCCGTTGCCCGCGAGGGCCTCCGCGTACGCCTCGGGGAACCCGCCGCCGATCACGACCGCGCGGGTGCCGGCGGGCAGGGCCGGGTCGCGCAGCGGGTCGACGGTGACCACGTCCGCCCCGGCGGCGGTGAGCAGTTCGGCGGTCTCCGCGTACGAGAAGGTGAAGGCCGGACCACCGGCGAGCGCGACGAGCGGGCGTTCGTCGCCGGCCGGACCGCCGACGGCGACGACCGGGTCCCAGGCCGCGACGGTCAGCGGCGCGGCGGTGCGGGCCAGGTCGAGGACGGCGTCGAGGTCCACTGTGGCCTCCACCAGTTCGGCGAGGGCGGTGACGATCGCGAGGGACTCGGGCGCCCGCTCGGCCACCGGGACCAGCCCGAGGTGCCGGGCCGGCGCGGCGACCTCGGCGGCGCGGGTGACCGCCCCGAGCACCGGTACGCCCACCTCGGCGAGGGCGTCGCGCAGCAGCGTCTCGTGCCGGGGCGAGCCGACCCGGTTGAGGATCACCCCGCCGATGCGGACCGCCGGGTCGAAGGCGGCCATGCCGAGGGTCAGCGCGGCGGCCGAGCGACCCTGCGCGATGGTGTCCAGCACCAGCACCACGGGTGCCTCGATCAGCCGGGCGACGTGCGCGGTGGAGGCGAAGTCGCGGCGGCCCACCGCCCCGTCGTGCAGGCCCATCACACCCTCCACCACGGCGATGTCGGCGGGCGTCGGGACGCTCGCGCCGTGGCGCAGCAGACCGGCGATCCGCTCGGCTCCGACCAGGAACGGATCGAGGTTCCGGCCGGGCCGCCCGGCGGCGAGGGCGTGGTAGCCGGGGTCGATGTAGTCCGGGCCGACCTTGTGCGGGCTGACCGTCAGGCCGCGACGGCGCAGCGCGGCGAGCAGCCCGGTGGCGACGGTGGTCTTGCCGTGGCCGCTGGCCGGCGCGGCGATGACCACTCGGGGCAGCGCCCAGGGCGCGCTCACCACTCGATGCCCTTCTGGCCCTTCTGGCCGGCGTCCATCGGGTGCTTGACCTTGGTCAGCTCGGCCACCAGGTCCGCGGCGGCGATCAGGCGCGGGTCGGCGTCCCGGCCGGTGATGACGACGTGCTGGAAGCCGGGGCGGTCGGCCAGGGTGGCGACCACCTCGTCGACGTCGACCCAACCCCACTTCATCGGGTAGGTGAACTCGTCCAGCACGTACAGCCCGTACCGCTGCGCGGCCAGGTCGCGCTGGATCTGCCGCCAGCCCTCCAGGGCGTCCGCGGCATGGTCGGCCTCGCCGCCGCGCTGGATCCAGGACCAGCCCTCGCCCATCTTGTGCCAGGCCACCGGCGCGCCCTGGCCGGTACGCTCGTGCACCTCGCCGAGCGCCCGGAAGGCGTTCTCCTCCCCCACCCGCCACTTGGCGCTCTTGACGAACTGGAACACCCCGACCGGCAGGCCGGCGGTCCACGCCCGCAACGCCAACCCGAAGGCAGCGGTCGACTTCCCCTTCATCTGTCCGGTGTGGACGATCAGCAGTGGCCGGTGCCGCCGCTGCCGGGTCGTCAACCCGTCAGCGGGCACCACGCTCGGCTGTCCCTGTGGCATCAGCCCGTCCCCCGTCCCGCGGGCACTCCCGCGATCGTGCCGTTTCTGCTGGTCATCTGCGCACGTGGTCCCCTCATGTCGCGACCGGAACCACACGATCGCGGGGGCGGGTCAGGGCAGCCAGGGGGGTCAGGGGCGCGCTCAGCTGGGTGGCCAGGCGCCGCGCCAGGTGCAGACGGACCGGGCCGGACTCACAGTCGACGACGACGCAGGGGGCCGCTGTCGCGGCCAGCACCGTCGCGGCCGCCGCGGCCCGGTCCAGTGGACGCGGCCCGGCGGTGGCTCTGCCGTCGGTGACGATGAGGACCAGGGGGCGGCGCTTCGGGTCACGTCGGCGCTCCAGCCGCAGCAGCTCGGCGGCGGCGAGCAGGCCCTCGGCCAGCGGCGTGCGTCCACCGGTGGGCAGCTCGGCCAGCCGCGTCGAGGCGGCCAGCACCGACGAGGTGGCCGGCAGCAGCGTCCGCGCACCGCCGGCCCGGAAGGCGATCACGGCGACCTTGTCCCGCCGCTGGTAGGCGTCGGTGAGCAGCGCGAGTACCGCGTCCTTCACGGCGGTCATCCGCTGCCGGGCGCCCATCGACCCGCTCGCGTCCACCACGAACAGCACGAGGTTGCCCTCACGCCCCTCCCGGACCGCCTCCCGCACGTCGTCCGGGCGCAGTCGCAGCGGGCCGGTCAGCCTCCCCCGGGCCGCCTGATGGGGCGCGGCGGCGCGAATCGTGGCCGGCAGGTGCAGCGCGCCGACCCGAGCGGCCGGCACCCGGGCCCCGGTGGTGCGTCCCCGCCCGGTGCGGGCGCGCGACCGCCGCCCGGGCACGCCGTCACCGACGCCGGGCGCGGTGAGCAGCCGGGCCCGCAGACCACCGTGGGGTACGGCCACCGGCTGCCCCTGCCCACCGGAGCCCCGCTGCCGGGTCGATTCACCCTGGTCAGCGGCGTCGTCGCTGCCGTCGGAGCTGCCACCGTAGGGTCCCGCACCGTCGGGGCCGCTGCGGTCGGCACCGCTGCCGGCACCGCCCCGCGGGCCACCGTCGTCCGGGCCACGACGGTCGGCGCCGCCGTCGTCCGGGCCGCCGGGGCCGCCGGAGCCACCGCCCGGGCCGCCACCGTCGGGGTCCGAGCCGTCGGGGCGCGATCCAGCGGGGCCACCGTCGTGCGGGCCGCCGTCGTCGTCCGGATCGTCGGGGTGGGCGTCCTGGGCGCGCTGCAACGCCTCGTCGAGGCGCTTCTCATCCAGGCCCGGCGTGTCGAACGGGTCACGGCGGCGGCGGTGCGGCAGGGCGAGGCGGGCGGCGACCCGTACGTCGTCGATGGTGACCCGGTCCCGGCCGTGCCAGGCCGCGTGGGCGAGGGCGGTACGGGCGGTGACGATGTCGGCGCGCATCCCGTCCACGTCGAACGCGGCGCACACCTCGGCGATCTGCCGCAGCGCGGCGTCCGGAAGGCGTACCCCGGGAAGCCGGCGGCGGGCGGCGGCCACCTGGCCGGCGATCTCCGCGTCGGCGTCGGCCCAGCGGGCGGCGAAGCCCGCCGGGTCGGCGTCGGCGGCGAGCCGGCGACGCACCACCTCGACCCGGACCTCCGGGTCCCGGCTGGCACCCACCTCGACGGTGAGCCCGAATCGGTCGAGCAGCTGCGGGCGCAGCTCCCCCTCCTCCGGGTTCATGGTGCCGACCAGCAGGAAGCGGGCCGCGTGGCTGACCGAGACGCCCTCGCGCTCGACGTGGCTGCGGCCCATCGCCGCCGCGTCGAGCAGCAGGTCGACGAGGTGGTCGTGCAGCAGGTTGACCTCGTCGACGTAGAGGACGCCCCGGTGCGCGGCGGCGAGCAGGCCCGGTTCGAAGGCGCGTACCCCCGCACCGAGGGCCTTCTCCAGGTCGAGCGAGCCGACGACCCGGTCCTCGGCGGCGCCGACCGGCAACTCCACGAGACGGGCCGGACGGGTCTCGACGGTGGCATCGTCCGGGTGCGGCCCGTCCGGGCAGCCCGGGTCGGGCTCGGCGGGGTCGCAGCCGAAGCGGCAGCCGGCGACCCGGTGGACCGGGGGCAGCAACGCGGCGAGCGCCCGGACGGCGGTGGACTTGGCGGTGCCCTTCTCGCCGCGCACGAGGACCCCGCCGATCGCCGGGGAGACAGCGTTGAGCAGCAGCGCCAACCGCATGTCGGCCATGCCGAGCACCGCGCTGAACGGGTAGGTGATCATGCCCGGTCCTCCAGGTCGCCCTCGCTGGCCAGGTACGTGTCACGGAGTCGGTCCAGGGTGGCCGGCTCGGGTTTGGCCCACAGCCCCCGGTCGGCGGCCTCCAGCAGCCGCTCGGTGATGCCGCGCAGCGCCCACGGGTTGGACTGCTCCAGGAACTCCCGGGTCGTGTCGTCGAAGAGGTACGCGGCGGCCAGGTGCTCGTACATCCAGTCGTCGACCACGCCGGCCGTGGCGTCGTAGCCGAACAGGTAGTCCACGGTGGCCGCCAGCTCGAACGCGCCCTTGTAGCCGTGCCGGCGCATCGCCGCGATCCACTTCGGGTTGACGACCCGGGCCCGGAACACCCGCCGGGTCTCCTCGCCCAGCGTGCGGGTGCGCACGTCGTGCGGCATCGCCGAGTCACCCACGTACGCCTGCGGCGACGATCCGGTGAGGTGACGGACCATCGCCACCATCCCGCCGTGGTATTGGAAGTAGTCGTCCGAGTCGACGATGTCGTGCTCGCGGGTGTCCTGGTTCTTCACCGCCACCGCGATCCGCGCGAACGAGCGTTCCATGTCGGCGCGCGCCTCCCGCCCGTCCAGGCCCCGGCCGTACGCGTAGCCGCCCCACACCGCGTACACCTCGGCGAGGTCGGCGTCGCTGCGCCAGGTCCGCGCGTCGATCAGCGGCAGCAGGCCCGCGCCGTACGCCCCGGGCTTGGAGCCGAAGATCCGGGCGGTGGCCCGCCGCTCGTCGCCGTGTTCGGCGAGGTCGGCGGCGACGTGCGCCCGCACGTAGTTCTCCTCGTCCGGCTCGTCCAGCGCGGCGACCCGCCGTACGGCGTCGTCGAGCAGCGCCACGACGTGCGGGAACGCGTCGCGGAAGAAGCCGGAGATGCGCACGGTCACGTCGACGCGGGGCCGGCCCAGCTCGGCGGTCGGCACCACGTCGATGCCGGTGACCCGCCGGGACCGGTCGTCCCACACCGGGCGGCAGCCCAGCAGCGCGAGCACCTCGGCGATGTCGTCGCCCTGGGTGCGCATGGCGCTGGTGCCCCACACGGTCAACCCCACCGAGCGGGGGTACGTGCCGGTGTCGGCGAGGTGCCGGGCCAGCAGCGAGTCCGCGAGGGCCACCCCGACGTCCCAGGCGTTGCGGCTGGGGATGGCCTTCGGGTCGACCGAGTAGAAGTTGCGGCCGGTGGGCAGCACGTTGACCAGGCCCCGGGTGGGTGAACCGGACGGTCCGGGCGGCACGAACCGCCCGTCGAGCGCCCCGAGGGTGTGGGTCAGCTCGTCGGTGGTGCGCGCCAGCCGGGGCACCAGTTCGGTGGCGGCGAAGCGCAGCACCGCGACGACGTCCGGGATCGGCTGCCCGGTCACCTCGGCGACCACCGCGTTGACGGCCTCGGCGTCCCAGCCGAGCGTCTCCATCCCGATGACCAACCTCCGGGCGAGCGCCTCGATGAGGTCGACGGCGTCGGCGGCCGTGCCGGCCGGCCCGTCCACCACGTCGGTCAACGCCGTGGGCACCGCCAGTCGTTCGCCCGGTGCCGCCAGCAGTTCCTGCTCGTCGAGGCCGTACGCGGCGGCGAGGGCCTGTCGCAGGCCGGGCAGGGCGTGGTTGCCGCCCCAGATCTGGGGTGCGCGCAGCACCGCGAGGACCAGGTTGACCCGCGGTTCGCCGACGGGCGCGTCGGCGAGGATGTGCAGGCCGTCGCGGATCTGCACGTCCTTGACCTCACAGAGGTACCCGTCGAGGTGCAGCACGAAGTCGTCGAAGTCGTCGGCGTCGGGCATCGCCTCGGCGTGCAGGTCGTGATGCAGCTCGGCGGCGCGCACCAGGTCCCAGATCTGCGCCCGCACGGTCGGCACCTTGGCCGGGTCGAGGGCCTGCACGGTGGCGTACTCGTCGAGCAGTTGCTCCAGCTTGGCCAGGTCGCCGTAGGTCTCGGCGCGGGCCATCGGCGGCACCAGGTGGTCGATCACCACGGCGTGTGCGCGCCGCTTGGCCTGGGTGCCCTCGCCGGGGTCGTTGACGATGAACGGGTAGACCAGCGGCAGGTCACCGAGGACCGCGTCGGGCGCGCAGTCGGCCGCCAGGCCGAGGCCCTTGCCGGGTAGCCACTCCAGGGTGCCGTGCTTGCCCAGGTGCACCACGGCGTCCGCGCCGAAGCCGCCGTCCGCGACGGGCGCGGCCAGCCAGCGGTACGCGGCCAGGTAGTGGTGGCTCGGCGGCAGGTCCGGGTCGTGGTAGATGGCGATCGGGTTCTCCCCGAAGCCACGCGGCGGCTGGATCAGCAGCACCACGTTGCCGAAGCGCAGCCCGGCGAGCACGAGATCCCCGCCGTCGGTGTAGAGCTCGCCGGGCGGCTCACCCCAGTGCTCCCGCATCCGCTCACGCAGCTCGGCCGGTACCTGGTCGAACCACCGCCGATAGGTCTCGCCGGGCACCCGGGCCTCGGCGGCGGCCAACTGCTCCGGGGTGAGCCACTCCACGTCGTGCCCACCGGCGGCGATCAGGGCGTGGATCAGCGCATCGCCGTCGTCGGGCGGCGGCGCGTCCCCCAGGTGGTAACCCGCCTCGGCCAGTGCGGCGAGCAGCCGGACCGCCGAGACGGGGGTGTCCAGCCCGACGGCGTTGCCGACCCGGGAGTGCTTGGTGGGGTACGAGCTGAGCACGACGGCGACCCGCTTGTCGGCGTTGGGCACGTACCGCAGCCGGGCGTGACGTACCGCGATGCCGGCCACCCGGGCGGCCCGCTCGGGGTCGGCGGCGTAGACCGAGAGGCCGTCCGCGTCGATCCGCTTGAACGAGAACGGCACGGTGACGATCCGTCCGTCGAACTCGGGGATGGCCACCTGCATCGCCGCGTCCAACGGGGACAGCCCGGCGTCGCTGCCGGCCCACTGCTCCCTGGTGCTGGTCAGGCAGAGCGCCTGAATGACGGGCACGTCCAGGGCGGCGAGCGCGCCGACGTCCCACGCGTCCTCGTCGCCGCCCCCGGACGCGTCGGCGGCGACCGCGCCGCCGGCCGCGAGCACGGTGACCAGCAGCGCGTCACAGCGGGCAAACAGCCCGAGCGGGCCCGCGCCCGTGGTCAGGCCCCGCAGCGAGCCACAGAAGATCGGCAGCGGGTTGCCCCCGGCCTCCCGCACGGCCTCGGCCAGGACGTCGACGAAGGCGGTGTTGCCGGCGAGGGCGTGCGCCCGGTAGAAGACGATCCCCACGGTGGGCCGCCGCGGGTCGGTCGGGTGGTCGCCGTGTACGCCGTACGCCGGGGTCGGCGCGGGCGGGGCGAACCCCTCGCCGGTGAGCAGCACCGTGTCGCAGAGGAACCGGGCCAGGTGCCCGAGGTTGTCCGGCCCGCCCTCCACCAGGTAGGCCAGCGCCTGGGTGACCACTCCGGACGGCACCGTGGAGATCGCCATCAGCTCCGCGTCGGGCACCGCCTCACCGCCGAGCACGACCGTCGGCACGCCGGTGGCGAGCACCGCGGCGAGGCCGTCCGGCCACGCCTGCCGACCCCCGAGCAGGCGTACGACGGCGAGGTCGACCCCGTCGAGCAGGGCGGGCACCTCGTCGGCCGCCACCCGCGCCGGGTTGGCGAGCCGGTAGTCGGCGTCACTGGCGCGGGCGGCCAGCAGGTCGGTGTCGGCGGTGGAGAGCAGCAGAACGCGCACGGCAGGCTCCGGACGGTAACGTCGGCACGCTCGCGAGAGCGGCCTGGCGACGTGGGATGGGCGCAGGGTTCAGCGGAGGCCGCGATCCGGCCGGCTCAGCGGCCTGCGGCCGGGAGCGACGGGCGGCGCGGTCCGGAACTCAGCGGTGAACGGAGTCGATGCCGATCGCGGCGGCGGCACGGCCGCGGTGCGCAGGACGGCAGCAGCCGTCGATGATGGAGACGCCAAGCGTCATCGGGTCCTCCTCGGGTGTCCACGCCCTGGGGTACGTCCCGACGGCCGAAGTATCCTGGCTTCCGGATCGACGCTCTCCCCCGGCCTTCCAACCGCAGACACACGGCCGTGACTCACGAGGGGGGATCGCTCCCCGGTGACAGTGGCGGGACCGCGTCGGATTCGCACCGACTTCCTTCACTGCCGTCAGGCCGCGAATGCTGCCACACCCCTGCGCTGCGGGTCAACGCTGCTCCGGCCCGACGAACGGGCGTGCGTCACCGAGCCTCAACTCTCGACGCGACAGCGGATCACCCGACCTCGATGCCCCGGATCAATGCCCGACATCCTTTGCTCTGCTTCCCTATACGCAACGGGAATGGGGCGTCACTGGCGCTTATTGGTAAGCAGAGCAAAGGATCGGCGGAGCACTCTGGCTCGCGCCGCTGGCCCGGCGGTGGTGGCTTCTGGGCGGAGGAGTCTCAGCGGGCGTGGCGCTCCGGGTGTGCCCGATTCCACACCCGCATCCGCTCCGGGTAGCCGGTGCGGGCCGCCTCGTACAGCGGCACCGCGTGCTTGCGGGCGATGGCGCCCGCCGCGCGGGGTGTGCCGGTGCGGCGGCGGATCCATTCGCCGTCGTGGGCGATCGCCACCACTGTGGTGTCGGTGGCGGTGGTCTCCGGCTCCAGGTAGAACTCCACTCCCCGCCGGCTGGCGACGAACGACTCCAGCGCGGCGAGATCGTCCCGGGTGGCCTCGCGGTCCAGCTTCGTTGGGGTCGCCTCGGTGCCCCGTGACCGCCGGTTGAACCAGCCCATGCCCAGCCCCTCTCCTCGGACGCCACTCCAGTTCAGCACCGATTCCTGGCAATACGCTGCACGCCAGCTGGGAGAAATCTGACTCGGCGGAGCGCGGACGGAACCGCTGGAGCGGGCGTACCGAACGGAAGCCCTGAAAGCGGGGGACAACACTCCCCGCCATATCCAACATATACCGCATGGGGGGACTTGCGGCAAGGCCCCAGGTGTACCGCAGAATTGCCCGTCCAAGGCCAGGACCTGCGGAAACGGGAGCCAATACATGCACAACTCGTCGGCGGCGGCCAGCGCGTTCGACCTTCCCGACAACCTCGCCGCCAAGGCCGACCCGGCGCTGATCGACCGTGACGAGCAGCACTTCGCCGTCATCGCGGCGAGCCTGGAGCAGTCGATCGCCGAGCTGTCCGACCGCCTCGACGCCGAGCGCCGGGCACCCGCCGGCAAGGGCCGCCAGGCGGTAGTCCGGGACGAGGAGATCCGCCGGCTGACCGCTCGCCTGCGCGCCCTGCGGCGCTTCGGTCTGGACCTGTGCCTCGGGCGCATCGTCAGCGCGGACGACCCCGAGCCGGTCTACATCGGACGCTTCGGCCTCACCGACGGCAACGGTCGGCGGCTGCTGCTCGACTGGCGCTCCCCGGCGGCCGAGCCGTTCTTCGGGGCGACCCACGCCAACCCGATGGGCCTGGCGAGCCGGCGTCGGTACCGCTGGACGCTCGGCCGGATCAGCGACTACTGGGACGAGGTGTTCACCCCGGACGGGTTCGAGGGGCACGCGGCGCTGGACGACCAGTCCGCGTTCATCGCCAGCCTCGGCGGCAACCGGTCGGCCCGGATGCGCGACGTGCTCGGCACCATCCAGGCCGACCAGGACGCCATCATCCGGGCCGGATCGCGCGGCGCTCTCGTCGTCGACGGCGGTCCGGGCACGGGCAAGACCGTCGTGGCCCTGCACCGCACCGCGTACCTGCTCTACTCCGACCCCCGCCTCGGGCACCGGCGCGGCGGGGTGCTGTTCGTCGGGCCGCACGAGCCCTACCTGGCGTACGTCGCCGACGTTCTGCCCAGCCTCGGCGAGGAGGACGTGCAGACCTGCACCCTGCGCGACCTCGTACCCCAGGGCGCCGCGGCGACGGTCGAGGCCGATCCGGACGTGGCCCGCCTGAAGTCCTCGGCGGACCTGGTCCGGGCGATCGAGGCGGCCGTGCGGTTCTACGAGGAGCCGCCGACCACGGCGATGACGGTCACGGCCGGCGACACCGACGTGCGGCTGAGCGCGGACGACTGGGCCCAGGCGTTCGAGGCGCCCGGACCCGGCACCCCGCACAACGAGGCGCGGGACGAGATCTGGGAGGAGCTGCTGGCGATCCTGCTCGGGAGGTACGACGGCGACGAGTCGGACGACCTGGTACGCGGGTCGCTGCTGCGCAACCGGGACCTGCGTACGGCGTTCAACCGCGCCTGGCCGCTGCTCGAGGCGACCGACATCGTCGCCGACCTGTGGTCGGTACCCGCCTATCTGCGCAGGTGCGCCCCCTGGCTCGGCCCCGAGGACATCCGCCGGCTCCAACGCGTCGACGCCCGCGCCTGGACGGTGTCCGACCTGCCGCTGCTGGACGCGGCACGGCAGCGGCTCGGCGACCCGGAGGCGTCCCGGCGTACGCGCCGCCACGAGGCCGCCATCGCCGCCGAACGCGCGCGCATGGCGACGGTCGTCGACGAGCTGATCGAGGCTCACGCGTACGACGACGGTGAGGGTGTGCTGTCGAGCCTGCGCCAACTGGACCTGCAGGACGCGCTGGTCGACGAGGCCGTACTCCCCAGCGCCGACGCGGATCTGCTGGCCGGCCCGTTCGCGCACATCGTCGTGGACGAGGCGCAGGAGCTGACCGACGCGCAGTGGCAGATGCTGCTGTCGCGCTGCCCGGCGCGCAGCTTCACCATCGTCGGGGACCGCGCCCAGGCCCGGCACGGGTTCACGGAGTCGTGGCCGGAACGACTGAGGCGCATCGGCCTCGACCGGGTCACCCTGACCTCGCTGAGCATCAACTACCGGACGCCACGGGAGGTCATGGAGCAGGCCGAGCCGGTCATCCGCGCCGTGCTCCCGGACGCGAACGTGCCGACCTCGATCCGCGGCAACGGGATTCCGGTGATCCACGGGTCGGTGCGCGAGCTGGACGCGATCGTCGACGGCTGGCTCGCGGAGCACGCCGACGGGATCGCCTGCGTCATCGGCGAGCCCACCTTCCGGCCGGCGACGAATCGCGTCCGGTCGCTGAGCCCGGAACTGTCCAAGGGGCTGGAGTTCGACCTGGTCGTCCTCGTCGACCCGGAGACGTTCGGCGAGGGCATCCAGGGTGCGGTCGACCGGTACGTCGCGATGACCCGCGCGACCCAGCGACTCGTCGTCCTCACCGGCTCCTGACCTCATAGGCTGCCGGGCGTGTCGACGAACGTGCGGGAGGCGGCGGCGCACAACAACGCGCAATGGTGCGACGCCGTGTGCGCCAGCCACGGGCTGGCCGGCCGGATCGACGCCGAGGCGTGGTCGGTGCCCCGCCGCTCCCCACCCTGGTATCCGGACGCGGTCACCCTGCGCCCCGACGTCGACCCCGAGACGCTGCTGGCGCGGATCGACGTCGGGCCCGGCGCGTCGGTGAAGGACAGCTTCGCCGACCTCGACCTCTCGGCGTACGGGTTCCGGGTGCTCTTCGACGCGCAGTGGATCCACCGCCCGTCGACCGACCCGCCGGCCGGCCCGCCGCTCACGCCGGTCACCACTCCGGAAGGGCTGGCGGCCTGGGCGAGCGCGCACGGCGGCGGGGAACTGTTTCGCCCGGCGCTGCTGGCCGACCCGCGCATCCGGGTGCTGGCCCGCCATGACGAGCGGGGCGCTGTCGTCGGCGGGGCGGTGGTCAGCGGCGACGACCCGGCCGGCGTCTCCAACCTGTTCACCCACACCGACGACCCGGACGAGATCTGGCAGGCGATCCCCGCCACCCTGCCCGGCGTACCCCTGGTCGGCTACGAGACCACCCCCGACCTACCACCCGCCCGCCGAGCCGGCTTCCTCCCTGCGGGCCCCCTCCGGGTCTGGCTCCGGTGATCATGAAGTTATCGGCGCGACACGCCGGCATCGATGGCAATAACTTCATGATCACCGGGGGCGGGGGTCAGGGGAGGCGGTTCAGGTCCTCGGGGGTTAGGCGTAGCGCGGCGGCGGCGATGTTCTCCCGCAGGTGGGCCGGGTCTCCGGTGCCGGGGATCGCGAGGACGTGCGGGCCCTGGTGCAGCGTCCAGGCCAGGCGTACCTGCTGGGGGGTGACGCCGTGGGCCCGGGCGACCGCCTCGACGGCCCCGCCCTGCGCGGCGCTCGCACCCGCCTCCCGACCGGTGCCGGCCAGCGCGAAGAAGGGCACGTAGGCGATGCCCCGCTCGCCGCAGGCGCGGACGAAGGCGTCCTGCTCCCGGTACGCGTCCAGGCCGTAGTTGTTCTGCACGCAGACCACGGGCGCGATGCCCGCCACCTCGTCCACCTGCTCGGGCCGGACGTTGGACAGCCCGAGATGCCGGATCAGCCCGGCGGCGCGCAGCTCGGCCAGGGCGCCGAACCGCTCGGCCAACGGCACCGCGCCCGGCCCCCGGCCGAGCCGCAGGTTCACCACGTCCAGCCGGTCGCGGCCGAGGCGTCGCAGGTTCTCCTCGACCTGGGCGCGCAGCTGCGCCGGGGTTTCCGCCTCGCTGAATCCGGTCACCGGGTCGTAGCCGAAGCCGACCTTGGTGGCGATGACCAGATCCTCGGAGTACGGGGCGAGCGCCGCGCGGATCAGCTCGGTGGCGTACCGGGCGGGGCCGGTGCCCACCCGCAGGGTTCCGCCGGGCGAGACGTAGAACGCGGCCGTGTCGATGTGGTTGACGCCCCACTCCACGGCGCGGCGCAGCAGCGCGATCGCACGCTCGCGGTCGGGGTTCGCGGTGATCCGCATCGAGCCGAAGCCCATCCGGTGCACGGTGCGGTCGCCCAGGGTCCAGCTGCCCGCCGCGGCGGCGGTGATCTCGTCGGTTGGCATCGGGCGACCGTAGCCAGCGCGGGCGCGCGACGCACTCGGCCGCGCACCCGATACCGCCACGCCGCGATCTGGGTTAGTTTTTCTGTGCTGCCGGAGCCTGCTCGTCGGCTCGCGGCGGGCGCAGCGCCGGCACCAGCGCCAGCGTCGGCAGGAGCAGCAGCGGCACCACCAGCAGCGCCCGCAGGGTGCCGACGTGGTCACCGAGCAGGCCCAACAGCGGCGGCCCGCCTAGGAAGGCCGTGTAGCCGATCACCGCGACCACGCTGACCCGCACCGCCGCGTGCGCCTCCTCGTCGGCCGCCGCGCTCATGCCGACCGGGAAGCCCAGCGACGCGCCGAGACCCCACAACGCGACGCCGACGATGGCCACCGGCCCCGAGCCGGCCAGCACGGCCAGGCCGGCGCCGGCAGCGGCGAGCAGCAGGGTGCCGCTGAGCACCGGCACCCGACCCCAGCGGTCCAGCGCGATGGTGCCCGCGGTGCGCCCGATGGTCATACCGACGACGAACACGCCGAAGACCGCCGCTCCGGCCGCCTCGCTCAGGTCCCGGCCGTCCACGAAAGCGACCGCCAGCCAGTCGTTGGCGCTGCCCTCCGTGAACGCGGCCACCAGCACGAACAGCCCGATGAGCAGGGTGCGCGGCTCCCGCCAGGCGGCGAGCTGGGCCCGGCGGCGGCCGGCCGGGCTGGTGTCCGCCGTCTGGTTGCCTGCTTCGACGCCCGGTTGGGGCAGGAACATCCGGGAGGCGAGCACGGTGCCGACGAGCACCACCACCGCCACCGCGGCGAGGTGAGCGCCGACCGGCACGTCCAGGCGGGCGGCTCCGGCGCCGAGGCCCGCGCCGGCCACCGACCCGAGACTCCAGGCCGCGTGGAAGCGGGGCATGACGGTACGCCCCAACCGCCGCTCCACCGTGGCGCCCTCGACGTTCATCGCCACGTCGCAGGCGCCGGAGCCGTAGCCGAAGGCGACCAGCCCCAGCCCGACGACGACGGACGACCCGGCGACCGTCGCGCCCAGCCCGGCCACGATCAGGCCGACCGCGACCAGCACGGTGGCGATCGTCACGGTGCGGGCCGAGCCGAGGCGCTGGGCGAGTAGCCCGGAGGTCGGCATGGCGAGCAGGGCGCCCACGCTCATCGCCAGCAGCAGGAGGCCGAGGCGCCCGGCGGAGAGATCCAGCGCCTCGCGGACGGCCGGCACCCGGGAGAACCAGCTGCCGACGGCCAGGCCGTTCAGGGTGAAGGTGACGGCGACGCCGTTGCGGGCGAGCCGGACGATCCGCGCCGGAACGGTGGTGTCCGGGGCGACGGCCGGGCTGGTGGGGGCGCTCACAGGGCTGGGTCCTCTTCCTCGGGGTGATCTCCTGGCACGATCGCACACCTGAGAGCGCTACCACCACAAGCGGGTTGGCCCCTTACCGGAGACGCGCAGGCCGGGGGATGATTCCTGGCAGGCGTACGCCCGCCCCGGGCGGGCGCCGGGGGGAGGGCACGATGACGGCAGCGGCACACCGGCCAGCCACTCTGGAGGACGTCGCCCGGGCCGCCGGGGTGTCCCGGTCCACGGCCTCGCGGGTGATCGCCGGGACGGGGTTCGCCTCACCGGCCGCTCGGGAGCGCGTGGTGACGGCCGCCGACCAGTTGGGTTACGTGCCCAACCCGGCCGCCCGAGCGCTGGTGCGTGGCGGCGGCGTACGTCTGGTGGTGGCCGTCGCGGGGACCAGCGCGGCGGTGTTGGACGACCCGTACGTCCACCGGGTGGTCGGCTCGGCCGCCCGGGTGTGCGCGCCGGCCGGCGTCGGGGTGGCGCTGCACTGGCTGCCGCTGGGCGACCCACGCGGCCTGGACCGGCTCGCCGCCGACCGCAGCGTGTGCGGCGTCGTGCTGGTCAACACCACCGATGCCCTGCTGGACGCCGTACCCCGCTCGCTGCACGGCCGGGTCGCCTCGATCGGCATCGGCTCGGCCGTGGTGCCGTCGTTCGACGTCGACAACACCGCGGGCGCCGGCGCGGTGCTGCGCCACCTGTACGCGACGGGCCGCCGCCGGATCGCCATGGTGACCGGTCCGGCGTGGCTGCCGTGCTCGCAGCGCCCCGTGCAGGCGTACCGCCACCTGATGCGCCAGGCCGGCCTACCCGAGCGGGTGGTCGACGGGGACTTCACGGCGGCGCGTGGCCGGGCGGCGGCCGGCGAGGCTCTGCGCCGCTGGCCGGACGTCGACGCGATCTACGCGATCAGCGACGAGACCGCGCTCGGGGTCATCGCGGCGCTCCGCGAGGGCGGTGTGCGGGTGCCTGGTGACGTCGCGGTGGCCGGCTTCGACGACATCCCGCTGGCCGGCATGACCGCGCCGGCGTTGACCACCGCGAGCCACCCCGTGGGCCGGATCGCCACCGCGGCGGCCACCGCCGTGCTGGCCGGCCGCCCGGCCGCGCCGGCGACGCTCTTCCCGTCCGCCCTGGTGACCCGCGACAGCGCCTGAGCTGGCCGCCGGTTAACCGGCGGCCGGTCGGGTAACCGCCTCGCACCTTTCGCCGACCGCGAGGAGTGGTGGCCCGTGTCCGACTCCGCGCCGCCGACCGGAGCGTCCGCGCAGGGTCCCCGGCACGGCCGGTTGACCACCCGCCCGCACCCGCCGGTGGTGTCGGGTCCCACCGGCCTCGTGCCGCTGCCCGGCGGCGACGGCGGCCGGCCGGCGATGGCGTACGTGCCGGAGCCGGCGGCCGACGGCGCCGCGTACCGGCTGGTGGTGCTGCTGCACGGGGCGGGCGGCTCCGCGCGGCAGGGCCTGGACCTGCTGCTCTCGGTGGCGGACGTGCATCACCTGCTGCTGGTCGCCCCGCAGTCGTCGGGGGCCAGCTGGGACCTGCTCGCCGGCGGCTTCGGGGTGGACGTGCAGCACATCGACGCGCTGCTGGCCAGCGCGTTCGACGGCTACCCCGTCAGCGGTGTGACGCTGGGCGGTTTCTCCGACGGGGCCTCGTACGCCCTCTCACTGGGCCTGGCCAACGGCGACCTGGTGGACGCGGTGCTGGCCTTCTCCCCCGGCTTCGCCGCGCCGCCGCGCATCCGGGGCCGGCCGCGGATCTTCGTCTCGCACGGGGTGGACGACCGCGTCCTGCCGATCGACGTGTGCAGCCGCCGCTTCGTGCCGCACCTGCGTGGCCTCGGCTACGACGTCACCTACGAGGAGTTCCCCGACGGCCACGACGTCCCCGCCCCGATCCGCGCGAGCGCCACCGGATGGCTCACCGCCGCCACCGGGGAAGACCCGAGCGCAGGGACGCGGTGAGGGGTCACACGACGGGCAGGCCGAGGGCCTCGTCCACGCGGGCCAGGACGGCGGCGTCGTCGTCGGGGTGCACGCCCCGCAGCAGGTCGATGGCCGTCGCCCGGATCTGACCGATGATCATGGCGAGTGGGAGGGTCTGGGTCGACCCGAAGAGCTGCCCGGCCGTGCGGACGGCGGCCAGCGCCGCCTCGTCCGCCCGGACGGCGTGCTGGTCGGCGGCCTCCTCCCGCCCGTCCAGGTCGGCGGCGAGCGCCGCGCCGGCCTCCCGGACCGCCTCGACCAGGCAGCGCAGCGCCCCGCCCAGCTCCGGCGGCGTCGGGGTCCGCAGTCGACTGAGCGTCACCCCGGCGCGGGCCAGCACCCGGACGTTGCGGACCACGTAGTCGGTCTGCCGGATCGACTCGTCCACCGACCGCAGCCGGCCGATGTGCCGACGCCGGCGCACGTTGAGCCGCAGCGCCTCACCGGCGGCGAGCACGCCCTCGCGCAGCCCGTCGACCCGGGCGTCCATGCCCCGGGCCCGCGTCAACGCGGCCATCGCCGCCGACTCGTCGCGACCGTCCAGCGCGTCGGCGATCCCGCCCACCAGGCCGGCCAACTCGTCGAAGGTCCGCCGCACCTCGGCGACGAGGGGGGCGAGCGGGTGCCGGGCGTCGACGAGGAGGCTGACCGCGAGCGCGACCGCGCCGCCGACCAGCGCGTCGACGAAGCGGAACGGCACCAGCGACCCGTCCGGTGGCGCGACCACCACCAGGTAGAGCGCGGAGACCGCGGCCTGGACCAGGGTCACGCCGGTGGCGCCGAAGGCGACCGCGAGCAGGACGGTGAGCAGGATGACGGTGCCGACCGTCCACGTGGTGCCCGGGCCGAGCGCCTGCACGACCAGGTCTGCGACGAGCACTCCGGCGGCCACCCCGAGTACGACCTCGACGGCCCGCCGGATCCGCTGCCCGCGGGCCTGGCCGAGCACGATCAGCGCGGCGGCCGGCGCGAAGAAGGGCTGCGGATACCCGAGCAGGCGGGTGGCGAGCAGCCAGGCCACGGTCGCCGCGACGGTCGCCTCCAGCACCGGCCGCCAGCCCTGCCGCAGCCGGTGAGCGGCGACCCGCAGGCCTCCGAACCACGCCATCGCCCACCTCCGCTCACCTCGACCGCACGCCGGGGGTCCATGATCGCCCGCGCCCTTCCGGCGGCCCGGAGCGCCCCTCGCGATCGTTCACCATCGCGTGATCGACCCGCTCACCGGGCTGCGCGACGGTCGCCGCGCCGTCCTGCCGGGCTCGGTGGTCGACCCGCAGTACGCGCTGCGGGTCGGCGCACCGGCCCGAGGCTCAACTGCTGGTCAAGGCGCGCAGCAGCGTACGGACGGCGCCCGCGAGGTCGGCGCGGCTGGCCGGGCCGCCGGGGTGCGGGGCGGTGAGCGCGCCGGCGCCGACCAGACGGTCGAAGAGCAGACCGTCGACGAAGGCGACGAACTGGTCGCCCTGCCGGTCGGGATCGGTGGCCCCGGCCCGGGTCAGCAGGTCCCGTGCCTGTGCCCGCATGCCGGTGCCGTGGTGCAGGATGCCGCGCAGTTCGGGGCGGTGGACCGCCTCCAGCAGACAAGCGTAGCGGGCCAGCGTCCGGCTGCGTCCGGTGCTCAGCCAGCGGTCGAGAACCTCGGCTACCCCGGCGGCGAGCCGGTCGAGGTCGTCGCCGTCGAGCCGGGGACCCGGCGTCGGGGAGGGCGGGCCGGTCGGCAGGTCGTACGCGGCCAGGTCGGTCCGTTCCCGCTCGGCGAGGCGTTCCACCACCGCCTCGATCAGTGCCTGCCGGGTGCGCAGGTACGCGGAGGTGGTGCCGGCTGGCAGCCCGGCGCGACCGTCGACGGCCCGGTGGGTCAGCGCCCGCATCCCGCCGTCGGCGATCAGCTCGATGGCGGCGTCGGTCAGCAGCGCGATCCGGTTGGCGCGGGCCGTCACGGGTCTCCTTCGGCGTCGAGGTCCGCAGGTAGTATCACTCTTCTACAGATGTAGAAGGGTGGGGACATGGGCGAGCCACACGCGGTCGTGGTCGGCGGCGGCATCGGCGGGCTGAGCGCGGCCCTCGCCCTGCACCGGCACGGGTGGCGGGTGACCGTGCTGGAACGCGCCCCCGAACTACGCGAGGTGGGCGCCGGGCTGACCCTGATGGCCAACTCGCTGCGCGCCCTGGACTCCCTCGGTCTGAGCCCGGCGCTGCGGTCCAGCGCGCACGCCGAGGCCCCCGGCGGGATCCGGGACCGGCGGGGCCGGTGGCTGTCCCGGGTGGACGCGGCGGAGATGATCCGGCAGCTCGGCACCAGCGCGCTCGGCATCCACCGGGCCACCCTGCACCGCATCCTGCGCGAGGCGCTGCCCGCGTCGTCGCTGCACACCGGAGCCGAGGTCGAGCACGTCGAGTCCGAACCCGACCGCGCCACGGTGCGCCACCACGGGCCCGACGGCCCACGAACCCTCGACGCCGACCTGGTCGTCGGCGCCGACGGCCTGCACAGCCGACTGCGCACCCAGCTCTGGCCGGAGATCCCGGCCCCGGTGTACGCGGGCTCGACGGCCTGGCGGGCCGCCGTCGCGTTCCCCGACCCGATCCCGACGGCGATCACCTGGGGCCCGGCCGCCGAGTTCGGCATGGTGCCGCTCGGCGAGGGCCAGGTCTACTGGGACGCGGCACTCAACGCTCCGCCCGGTGGCCATGCCCCGGACGAACTGGCGGCCGTACGGGACCACTTCGGCGCCTGGCACGAGCCCATTCCCGCGCTGCTGGCGGCGACCCCACCCGGGGTGGTCCTGCGCAACGACATCCACCACCTGGCCACGGCGCTGCCCTCGTACGTGCGGGGACGGGTGGCGCTGCTCGGCGACGCGGCCCACGCGATGACGCCGAACCTCGGGCAGGGCGCCGGGCAGGCGATCGAGGACGCGGTCGTGCTCGGCGCGGCCTGCTCCGGCGGCGCAGAGGGGCTGCCGGCCGCCCTGGCGGCGTACGACGAGCAGCGTCGCCCCCGCAGCCAGGCCATCGCCCGTGCCTCGCTGCGCGCCGGCCGGTACGGCCAACAACTGCGCAACCCGCTCGCCCTCGCCGTGCGCGGTGCCGCGCTGCGACTGATGCCGGCCGGCGCCGTCCTGCGCGGCATGACCCGGCAGGTCGACTGGCGACCACCGGCGGGCTGAGAGAGCGGCCACCCAGCCGGCCACTCAGTCGGCCACTCAGCCGGCCACGATCATCGACTCAGCCCGGGGTCGGGCACACCGGGACGCAAAACTCCAGTTTATTCTTTTGCGCCGCTTCCCACCTCGGTCGAATACGACAGTGCGCCGGTACAATCGGCGACTGCCTTGTGACCGATCGCTGACTGCTCATGGTGAAAGCGATCACACACACTGAGCGCATGAACAGGAGCGTCAACCGCGGTAGGGCACTCCGCGTCGCGGTGTGCCTCCTTCTTCTCGCCGCGTTGAGCGGCTGCATGCAACTCAACATCGGGCTCACCGTCAACGCCGATGACACGGTCGACGGGCAGTTGCTGCTAACCGCCCAGAAGTCCCTGCTGAGTGCCCGGAACAAGAACATCCCGGCGGCCTTCGCCGAGCTGCGGCAGAACATTCCGGCGCTGCCGCCGGGCGAGGAGACCAGCTACGAGGACGGCAAACTCTTCGGCACCCAGATCAGTTACCGCAGGGCACCGCTGGCGAGCTTCGACAGCGAGAGCGTCAAACTGGTCCGAGACGGCGACTTCTACCGATTCACGTTACCGCTGGACCCGAAGAAATACGGCGGGAAAATTGCCCAGCAGAATCCTCAACAACAGCAGGCTTTCCTCAAGCTGATGTCGTTCGAGATCTCGGTGACGTTTCCCGGTCGGGTGATCGACACCAATGGCACCGTCAACGGCAGGTCGGTCACCTGGAAGGTCGACTCCAACCAGGACAAGCCGATCGAACTGCGGGCCGTCGCCGAGGCCCCGCCCCGCCCCTGGGCGTCACCGGCAGCCGCCGCCTCCGACTCCGGCGGTTTCCCGTGGCTGCTGGTCGGCGGCGGCGTACTCCTGCTGCTGGTGCTCGCCGCGGTGGGCGTACTCCTGCTGCGCCGCCGTCGCCCGACGGCGCCGGCCGCACCCGGCGCGACCGCACCCGGCGCGACCGCACCCGGGCCGACCGCACCCGGGCCGACTGGGCCGACCTCGCCGGGCCCGCCCGCCGGCGCTCCCGGGCCCGGCTGATCCATCCGGTGGCCGGCCCCGCCGGCCACGTCCGGCCCCGGCCGCCCGCGACGACGGCGACCGGCGCCGGTGCTCCCCCCGCGGAGCACCGGCCCTCACCACCACCACATCCCGGTCGCACCATCGCAGAAAAGGGGGATCGCCGTGAACGATCTCTTCACCTGGGCCGCCCTGGGGACCATCGCCGGCGCGAGCGCCGCCACCCTGCTGGCCACCAACGTCATCGGCGGGCTCATCGGCCCGAGCGGCGACAAGCTCCGCAAGTGGATCGCCATCGCCATCGCGCTGCTGCTGTCCTACCTGACCGCGGCCTTCGCCGACGACGCCGGCGGCGAGAAGTGGGTCATCGCGTTCTTCAACGCGCTGGTGATCTTCTCCGCCGCGCTCGGCGTCAACCAGTTCCCGCCCGGCAACCGGCAGGCGACGCCCACCCAGCTCGCGAGCGGTCGCGAGCCCCGTGTCTTCCGCTCGTGGGTCTGAGGAGTGACGTCATGATCTTCGGAATTCTCAGCGCGGCGATCCAGGTGGGTCTCGGCGCCGTCCTCGGCCTCCTGGCCGGCGGCCCGGTCGGCCTGCTCATCGGCGCCGTCGTGGGCCTGCTCATCGGCGCGGCGTTCGGCTGGGCGGTCACCTCCGCCGGGGTGTACGCGCCGGACGCCCGCGGCATCTTCCTCTTCGTCGTCGACCACACGTGGAGCCTGCTCAACACGATCGTCGGGGCCATCTACCTGGCCGTGCACCTGATCTTCGGGCACTCGCTGGACCGGCCCACCTCGGCCGGCAGCGGCCGGGTCAGCGTGGTGGAGGGCGTCTCACCCCGCTACGCCACCACCATCGGCACCGTCTGCGCCGGCTCCAGCTCCGGCATCCAGCGCCACGAGGACGTGCACATCTTCCAGGCGCGGCTGCTCGGCCCGCTCTACATCCCGCTGGTGCTGGCGAACTACGTGCTGTTCACCATCGCGCCGGTCTGGCTGCTCTACCACGACCACACCAACGCGCCGATCAACCGGTTCACCCGCTACTTCGAGATCGGCGTCTACCCGCACGTGTGGAACGAGGCCATCGCGTACCGGATCCAGGGGACGCCGCCGCGATGACCACCGACGGGCGCGGACCGATCGAGACGGCCACCGCCGAGCTGGCCGCATGGCTGACCGGCGTGGCGGGGCAACCCGTCCCGATCGGCCCGCCCCACGCGGGCGTCGACGCCGACGGGCTGACCCTGTGGCCCCTCGAACTGCGCCCGGCCCAGCAGACGCGCTCCAGCGGCGCGGTCCGCGAGCCGTACCGGTTCACGGTCCGCTACCTGCTCTGCGTGGCCGGGCCGGCCGGGCTGGCCGTCCTGGACCGGGTGCTCACCGCCGCGACCAGCGACGGCAGCTACCCGGTGGTGCTGGAGGCCGGCGACGCCGCGCTGTGGAACGCGTTCGACGCCGCGCCCCGACCGGCGCTGCTGATCGACGTGCCCACGCAGGTGGAGCACCCGACGCCGGCCGCGCCGCCGGTCCTGCAACCGCTACGGCTGCGCCAGCTGTCGATGCGCACCCTCGCCGGCCGGGTGGTCGGCCCCGCGGACCAACCGCTCGCCGCCATGCGCGTCGAACTGCCCGGCACCGCGTCCGCGACCCGCACCGGCCCCGACGGCCGGTTCCTGATCGCCGGGGTCCCGCACGACCCCGAACACCCCGGCCCGGTACGGCTGCGGCTCAGCGGGCGCGGTCTCGTGCTCACCGCCGACGTCGACGCCGGCGAGGACGACATCGTCATCGTCTGCGCACCACCGACCCACTGACGCCCACCCGCACAGGAGGACCGATGCCCAGCTACTTCTCCCCCGGCATCTACGTCGAGGAGGTCCCCAGCGGCGCCCGACCGATCGGACCGGCGAGCACCAGCATCGCCGCGTTCGTCGGCGTCGCCCCGAACCGCAGCGCCCACCTGGGCAAGGCGGTACCGGTCAACAACTGGACCGAGTTCCTGCGGCTCTTCGCCGACGGGAACCAGATCGAGAGCACCCCACTGGCCCGGGCCGTCTTCGGTTTTCTGGACAACGGGGGCGCCCGATGCTGGGTGGTCAACGTCGGCGAGGGCGGCGCCATCACCGGCACCGGCCAGCGACGCGGTGGCCTGCAACTGCTGGAGGCCATCGACGAGATCTCCATCATCGCCGCTCCGGGCTTTTCCGACGTGGTGTCCCACGAGGCGCTGCTCAGCATGGCCGAGCGCACCCGCACCATGGTGGCGATCTGCGACCCGGCCCCGGACATCGACGACATCTCCGCGCTGACCCGGGTCGCCACCCCGTCGTCCGGCAAGCCGCCCAAGCCCGCCGAGGGCGCGGCCGGCAGCGCGGGACCCGGTGGGTCCGGCGGCGGCGAGGGACCGGCGTACCGGCCCCGGCAGTCCGAGTTCGGCGCGTTCTACTACCCGTGGATCGAGGTACGCGACCCGATCAGCGGGGAGTTGGAACTCACCCCGCCGAGCGGGCACCTCGCCGGCATCTGGGCCCGCACCGACGCCCTGCGGGGCGTGCACAAGGCGCCGGCCAACGAACCCGTCCGCGGCGCGGTCAACCTCGGCTACCTGGTCACCCGCCCGGAGCACGACGTGCTCAACCCCAAGGGCGTCAACGTGATCCGCTACTTCGCCGGCGAGGGCATCCGCGTCTGGGGCGCCCGTACGCTCGCCGCCGAGGCCAGCGAGTGGCGCTACCTCAACGTACGGCGGCTCAGCATCGCCATCGAGCAGGCCATCGCCAACGGCACCCGCTGGATGGTCTTCGAGCCGAACGACTTCACCCTCTGGCGCTCGATCCGGCGCGACATCGGTGCGTTCCTCACCCGGGTGTGGCGCGACGGCGCGCTGCTCGGGCGCAGCCCCGAGGAGGCGTTCTTCGTCAAGTGCGACGAGGAGACCAACCCGGTGGACGTGCGCGACGCCGGCATGGTGATCGCCCACATCGGCATCGCCGTCGTCAAGCCCGCCGAATTCGTGGTGTTCAAGTTGAGCCAGTGGGCCGGCGGCACCGAGACCGAGACGATCGGAGGCTGACACATGCCCACCACAGCCACCCCGCAGCCGGGCGCCCCGGTCGACCCGTACCGGGCGTACAACTTCCGGCTCCTCATCAACGGCGTCACCAACGGCCACTTCACCGAGATGAGCGGACTGGAGGTGAACATCCCCGGGCAGCCGTACCGCGAGCACGGCCCCGGACCGACGCGTATGGTCCCCGGCCAGGCCGAGTACGAGCCGGTGACCCTGCACTTCGGCCTCACCGCGTCCCGCGAGCTGTGGGACTGGGTGAACGCCACCGCCCAGGGCACCCTCAACCGCCGCAACGTGTCGGTGGTGCTGCTGGACTCGGCGGGCACCGCCGAGGTGCTGCGCTGGAACCTGATCGACGCCTGGCCCACCCGGTGGCGCGGGGCGCACCTCAACACGGTCAGCCACGAGATCGCCATCGCCTCGCTGACGCTGCGCTACGAGGGCCTGGAGTTGGAGACCGGCGGTGCCGCCGCGCCGACGCCCGCGTAGCTGGCTGGCCGGTCGGCTCCGCTCCGCGGCCGGCGCGGTGCAGCGCCTCGCCGGACTCGTCGAGAACACCGGCGTACCCCCGGCGCCTCCGGCGGAGGTGCCACGTCGTCTCGGGGAGCCGCCCCAGCACTGGCTGAACCTGGTCGCCGCACACGCCCCCGGCCTGCTGCGCGAACTGGACCTCGACGCGACCCCTGGCGGCGTCGAGCAGACGCCGGGCCGCGACGACCGGCAGGACGGCCGGGGAGAAGGTGGCCTGCCGTCGACCACTCAGGCTCGCCCTTACCAGGTCGAGGGAGGAACCGGCTCTGCCGATGAGAAGAGCCGGCGCCTCGCCGAGCGGGCCGGCCGCCGCGCTCGCGGCCCGGCCGCCCAACCCGACGACGACGCACGCGGCGTCCGGGCATCCGGTACGGCGGACGACCTCGGCGCGACGGACGGCCCGAGCACGGTAGGCGGCCCTGGTGCACCCGACGGCCACGGCCTCAGCAGGACGGCCGGCCTCGGCGGGAGAGACGGCCTCGGCCGGACAGCCGGTCTCGCCGGGACGGGCGGGACAGACGTCCTCGGCGGGTCAGACGTCCTCGGCCGGACGGGTGCGGTGAGGGCGGACGGGAGACCGGACGGATGGCGGCCCTCGGGCCGGAATGGGAGGTCGGGTCAGGTGCCCGACGCCTCTGGCCCGGGCGGTCGACCGGGCGGCTCGGGGATCGGCAGCGTCAGCCCTGGTGGCGATTCCGACGCCACCCACGTGTCGGGCGGGCACGGCAGGGAGGCGGCGTCCTCGCCGGCGAATCGGCGCTGGTCCGGCCGGATACTGGATCGTTGGCCCTCGCGCCCGTCATCGTGGCGGGGCGCGGCGACCCGGACGGCCACGGCGGCCGCACCGGTGGGACCGGCACGACGTGACACCCCGACCACCGACGCACGCGTCCCGACCCGGGCAGGCGTGCCCGCCGCCCCGCCGCTGGCCACCCGGCGCGGCTCCCCGCCCGAGATCGTGGAGGAATTCGGCCCCTCCAGGGGCACCTTCCAGCCACGATCCACTACCGCCCCCACCGCCGTCGGCGGGATGGCGGTGGGCGGCGCTGGCAGCGGGTTGTGGCCCGCCCTACCGGACGAACGAGCGCAGCAGGGCGGCGTACGGGCCACGCGGCCCGCCGAGCCCGACCGCAGCCACCGCGATCAACGCGAACCGAGTGCCGGGCATTGGTCGGTCGGCACGATGCTCCCGGCGTCGACGGCCGTCGACCCGTGGCCGGAACTGCCGGACGACGCTCCGCTGTGGACGGTGCCCGGGGCGGCGCTCGACGCCGGTCACGTGGACCGCCTGGATCGGGAACAGGCGGGCGGCTGATGGAACGTGTCGCCTTCCTCATCGACTCCTCCGGGGAGCGGGTGGACTGCCTGCTCAACCCGGAGACCGTGCAGGTGACCCGGCTCGCCGGCGTACGTCATCGGGGCGCGGGCGGCGGGCAGCTCACCGGGTCCGGACTGGCCGACGACCCGTTGGTCTTCACCGGCGGCGGCCGTACGGAGCTGGTGCTCGACCTGCTGTTCGACGTCGACTTCGTCCAGGCCCAGGTCCGCCCCACCGACGTACGGGTGCTCACCCGGCCGCTGTGGATGCTGGCCGAGAACTCCACCGCCGAGCACGGGTGGCTGCGTCCGCCGCTGGTCCGGCTGGTCTGGGGTAAGACCTGGAACGTGCCCGGCGTGATCATCGCGGTGGCCGAGCGGTTCGACGCGTTCACCGGCACGGGCTCGCCGCGGCGCTCCTGGCTGCGGCTGAAGCTGGTCCGGGCCGCCGAGACGGCCGACCAGGCGCAGGCGGGATTCGCCGAGGAGCTGGCCGCGGTGAGCACCCCGGCGGCCGCCCCGGGCAGCGCCGTGGTAGCCGCCGGTGACGGTGCCGCCGAACCGGGTCGCTCCGGGGTGCGCTTCGACCTGCTGGCCAACGACGCGCTCGGGTCGCCGCTGCGGTGGCGGTTGCTGGCCGAGCACAACCGGATCACCGACCCGCTCGCGGTGCCCGCCGGCACGACCCTCGCGGTCCCTGCCAGCGCCTCGGGCGGTGGCGGGCCGGAGCCGACGCTGGCCGGGATGGCGCGGGCGGTGGCCGGCGCGGTGGGCGCCGGCGCGTCGTTCGTGGGCGCCTCGATCGCCACCGCGAGCTGGGCCACGCCGACCGGCACAACGCCCGCCAGCACCAACCCGGACAGCACGCCGCTCGGCACCGGCCCGCGGAGTGCGCCATGACCAGCGTCGCGCCCCGCGCGCTGACCGTTGCGCTGGACGGCGTGGAACTGAATGCTACGGCCCGCCAGCGGATCCGCTCGCTGCGGGTGGCCGCCCGGCTCGACCAGCCGACCCAGGCCGAGCTGGTGCTCGCCACCGCCGCCGGGGGCGGCGCTCTCGACCCGGCTGCGCGGCCGGGCACGACCCTCGACGTGCGGCTCGCCGATCATCCCGACGCGCTGTTCACCGGTGAGGTGACCGCCGTGGAGGTCGAGTACGCCGCCGACGGCGCGGCCGTGCTGCGCCTGCGGGCGTACGACGCGCTGCACCGCCTGCGCAAGCGGCAGGACCTGCGGGTCTTCACCTCGGTGACGGCGGCGGAGCTGGCCCGTGAGCTGTGCGGCGAGGTGGGGCTGACCGTGACGGCGGAGAGCGACGGGCCGCGACTGGAACGGCTGCTTCAGCACCGGCACAGCGACCTGGAGCTGCTCCGGGAGGTCACCGGCCGGGCCGGGCTGCACCTGGCCGCCGACGGCGACGACGTCCGGCTGATCACCCTCGCCGGCTACGGGGAGCCCGTCGCGCTGAGGTTGGGCGCGGGTGTGCACACCCTGCGACTGTCCACCAATGCCGACCAGGCCAGCGGCGCCAGCGCCGCGCTGGGTTGGCATCCGCAGCGGGCCGAGCCGATCAGCCAGCAGGCCGACGAGGCGCGCTGCGGCCGACCGGCCGGTGACCGCCCGGACCCGGCCGACGTCGGGGCGGACGGGGTACGCACCGCCGTCGACCAGCCGGGGCGCAGCGACGACGAGTTGGCGGCCCTGGCCCAGGCACGACTGGACCTGCGCGCCGCCGCGCTGGCCACCGCCGAAGGGCTGGCCGAGGGCGATCCGGCGCTGCGGCCGGGCCGGCGGATCGACCTGACGGGTGTGCCCGACCCGCTCGCCGGGGCGTACGTGCTGACCGAGGTGGTGCACACCGTGGACGGCGACGGGCACCTGACCCGCTTCTCCACCGTGCCACCGCCCGCTGCCCCCACGACGGCGGGCGGCGCGGTGGTCACCCTGGGCACCGTCACCGACGTGGCCGACCCCGACGGGTTGGGCCGGGTGCGGCTGACCCTGCCGGCGTACGGGGACCTGGACGCCGGCTGGCTCGGCGTGCTCTGTCCCGGTGCGGGACGCGGCAAGGGCCTGGTGGCGCTCCCCGATCCGGACGACACCGTGCTGGTGGTGCTGCCCGGTGGCGAGCCCGCCTCGGGCGTCGTGCTGGGCTCGCTGTTCGGCGCCGTCGAGCCGTACGACGCGGGTGTCGACGACGGGAAGTCCCGCCGCTGGTCCCTGCGGACCGCCGGCGGGCAGTCGATCGTCGTGGACGACGTCCAGCGCAGCCTGCGGCTCGCCACCGAGGGCGGCAGTTGGCTGGAACTCACCCCCGACCTGGCCACCCTGCACGCGGCGAGCGACCTGGTGATCTCCGCGCCGGGCCGGGCCATGGTGGTCCGCGCCCGCAGCGTGGACTTCCTGCACGCCGAGGCGCCCGAGGACGCGACCACCGCGGCGCAGCAGGCCCGTTCGCTCGCTCGCGCCCATCACGAAGGAGGCGGCTGATGCGCTGGATCCACCGCGACTCGGTGATCACCTGCGACCACGACGGCCGGGTCGAGAACCAGCCCTCGCAGCTCTGGGTGACCGTCACCGCCGTGCCGGTGCTTGTGGACGACGACCCGGAGGGACGAAAGATCATCGCCTGCCCGAACTACGGCCCGACCATCAAGCCGTGCGCGAAGACGCTGACCGTCCGGGTCGGCTACAGCGACTGGCTGCGCGTCGACGGGCACCGGGTGGTGCTCTCGCACCTGGAGGGGTTCACCGACGGCACACCGCCGGGAGCGGTCCACCACACCGTCCGCGACCCGCGCCAGCAGTTCCTGGGGGCGGACCGATGAGGGCGTTCCGTTTCGTCGGCGCGGGCTTCGACGCCGGCCGGGGCGGCGGGCTGGCGCTCACCGCGGCCGGCGGCCTGGCCATGACCGATGGCGACGAGAGCGTACGCCAGGCGCTGTTCCTGTTGTTGTCCACGACGCCGGGCGAGCGGCTGATGCGACCCGGGTACGGCTCCCGGCTGCACCGGCTGGTCTTCGCGCCCAACGACGACACGACGGCCGGGCTGGCCATCCACTACGTCCGGCAGGCCATCGCCCGCTGGGAGCCCCGGGTGGAGGTCATCGACACCGACGCCGGCCCGGACCCGGACGACGCGTGGCGGCTGGTGATCCGGCTGGACTACCGGGTGCGGGCCAGCCTGACACCCGGGCAGCTGGTGTTCTCCGTGGACCTGCTCCCCGCCGACGACGAACCGGGAGGACAGTCATGACGCTGCCCGTGCCGCACCTGGACGACCGTGGGTTCCTCGACCTCGTCACCGAGGCCCGCGAGCGGATCCAACAGTCCTGCCCCGCCTGGACCGACCTGTCGGCGCACGACCCGGGCATGGCGCTGGTGGAGGCGTTCGCGCACCTCACCGAAGTGATGATCTACCGGCTGAACCAGTTGCCGGAGAAGGCGTACGTCTCGTTTCTGAACCTGCTCGGGGTGGCGCGGCACGCGCCTACCGCGGCCTGGGCGGACGTCGTGTTCACCCGCGCCGGCACCGACCGGGACGCGGTGCGGATCCCGGCCGGCCTGCGGGTCGCGGCGGCGCGCGGCGCCGATCCCCGACCGGTCCTGTTCGTCACCACCGAACCGGCCCTGCTGGCGGCCGGGGAAGCGTCGGTGACGGTCCGCATGCACCACTGCGAGCCCGTCGAGGCGGAGCTGCTGGGTGTCGGCACCGGCCAGCCCGGCCAGGTGCTCCGGGCGGCGCACGCTCCCCTCACCCACACCGGCGAGCCGCTGGACCTGCTGCTCGGGGTGGAGGTGCCGGCCGGCTCGGTGGAGCTGGGGGTGGCAGCCCGCGAGCACGACGGCCGCACGTTCGAGATCTGGCAGCCGGTGGACAGCTTCGCCGGGCTCGGTCCGCAGGCCAAGGCCTACCTCGTCGACCGCTGCTCGGGCACCGTCACCTTCGCCCCGGCCCTCGACCTGCGACCGCCCGCCGGTGCGGGCGAGGCCGCCGGGCCGGGCGGGGCGGTGACGGTGGCGGCCGTGCCGCCGGCCGGGCGACAGGTCCGGCTCTGGTACCGGGCCGGCGGCGGTCCGACCGGCAACGTGGCGGCCGGCACGCTGACCAGCCTGCGCGATCCACTGCCCGGGGTACGGGTCGACAACCCCGCGCCCGCGGCCGGCGGCCGGGAGATGGAGGCGCTGGAATCGGTGCTGCTGCGCGGCCCGTACGAGTTCTTCGCCCAGCAGCGCGCCGTCACCGCCCGCGACTTCGAGGTGCTGGCCACCAGCTCCGGCGCGGTGGCGCGGGCCCGCGCGTTCACCCGCTCGGCCGTCTACAGCTTCGCCCGGCCCGGTGAGGTCGAGGTGGTGCTGGTGCCGTACGTGCCGCCGACGGCCCGTCCGGGCGGCCGGCTGCCGGTGGCGGTGCTGCGCGAGCACGAGGTGCCCGAGGCCCGCCACCGCGTCGAGGGCGACCTGGAACAGCGCCGGATGGTCGGCATCCGCTCGCGGGCCACCTGGGCCCGGTTCAAGGCGGTGTCGGTGCGGGCCCGGGTGGTGGTGCGCCGGGAGGAGGACGTGGACGCGGTCCGGCGACGCATCCACGACCGGCTGCACCAGACGCTCAGCCCGCTGCCCACCGCGCTCAACCCGACCGGGTGGCCGTTCGGTGAGCCGCTGCGCGCGTCCAACGTGTACCGGTTGTTGGAGCACGCCGAGCCGGGCGTGCGCTACGTCGAGTCGGTGCGGTTCGTGGTCGACGAGGCCCCCGACGCCGAGGTCCGCGCCCTCGCCGTCGACCAGTACCAGCCGCGCACCTGGTACGCCGGACGCGGCCCGGTGCTGTTCCGCTCCAGCAACGCGGGCTCCGGCTGGGAGCCGGCCGGCCGGTTCGACGACGAGACCGTGCTGCGGGTGGCGCCCGCGCCCGCGCCGGTGCGACCGGGCATCGTCGCGCGCCCCGGCTCGGTGGCCGTGGTGACGCTGCGCGCCTCGGGCGGCTCCCGGGTGCACCTGAGCACCGACCTGGGTGAGACGTGGTCGCTGCTGACCGACCTGGACTCGCGCATCTCCGACGTGGCGTGGCTGGACCGCGACGGCGCCGGCGCGCTGCTGGTGGCGACCGACACCGGGCTGTACGAGGTGTCGCTGCTGCCCGGCGCGGTGCCGCTGCAGATCCTCGTCGATTCGTCCGACGCCGACCGGGGCTTCTACGCCGTACGCGCGTTCGTCTCCGAGCGGGGCGCTCCCGGTGTGGCGGTCGCCGCGCAGGCGGGCTTCGGGGTGTACCTGTCGACCGCCGGTGGCCGGCCGGGCAGCTTCGCGCACGTCGGCCTCTCCAACGTGGACAACCGGGTCCTCGCGGTGCAGTACGACGGCCCGGCCACCCTGCTGTGGAGCGGCGCGGGCGAGCCGGACCCGAAGAAGCCCGGCCAGGGCTGCCACCGCACCCGGCTGTTCGAGTCCGACGTGCAGTGGCAGACCGTGCAGGCCGGCTGGATCGGCGGGACCTGTCGCGACCTGGCGTTCGCCGGATCGCAGGCCCTCGCCGCCACGCAGAGCGGCGGGGTGCTGCGGCTGGACACCCTCGCGGCCCAGCCGCAGTGGCAGTCGGTGTCGGTCAACTGCGGGCTGCCGCTGCGCGACCGGACCCGGTTCGTGCCGGTGGACGCCGTCGCCGTGAGCGGCCCGGCGACCGTCGGCGCGGACGGTCCCACGGCGGGCGACCGACTGGTCCTGGCCTGCGGTGAGCGCGGCGTGTACCGCAGTGCCGACGCGGTCAACTGGACCGCCAGCGCCAACCAGGCCACCGCCGACGTGGTGACCGTCCCGGACACGTGGCTGCTCTGCTCCGGCGAGCACGACATCGAGGTGGTGCGCCAGGATGCGACGCTCGGCGATTGAGCGGCTGCTGCCCGCCGCCTACCAGCGGGCGTGCGTGCCGGGCAGCGTGCTCTGGGCGCTGCTGGACGTCATGGAGGGGCTGCACGCTCCGGACGAGGCGATCCTCGCCGAGGTGGACGCCCTGTTCGACCCGTACCGGGCGCCCGACCACCTGGTCGTGCGGTTGACCCGCTGGGTGGCGATGGACCACGTGGTGGCCTCGCCCCGACCGGACGCCCCGCTGCCGCTGCCGGTGGGCCGGCTCCGTGACCTGGTGGCCAACGGCGCGCTGCTGGCCCGGTGGCGCGGCACCCCGTACGGGATGCGCCGAGCGCTGGAGCTGGCCACCGGGTTGCCGGGGTTCGTCATCGACGAACCCGACGAGCGGCCCTTCCACATCGTGGTGCGGGTGCCGGCGGCCGCCGCCGGTCAGCTCGCCGTGATCACCCGAATCGTCGAGGCGGAGAAGCCCGCATCGACCACCGCCGAGATCGTCGTCGCCGCTTCGCCGCCATTCACCCCGCCGAGCGCGACACCGTCCGCAGAGGAGCCGTCATGACCACCGAATGGACCGTCGTCGCCGCCGCGTCGCAGTTCACCCTGGATGCCGCCAACCACGGCGAGCTGACCTTCACCGTCTCCAATCCGGGCCTGGCGCCCGACACCGTCGTCTTCGACGTGGCACCCGGCGAGGGCAGCCAGCGGGCCTGGTTCACGGTCACCGAGCCGCAGCGGGTGGTCCCCGGGCAGGGCTCGGTGTCCTTCCTGGTCCGCCTCGCCGTACCGGCGGGCATCGCGCCGCGCCGCTACGACATGACCGGGTTCGCGTACTCGGCGAACACCGCGCCGGAGGAGAGCTCGCGCTCCAGCGGCCGGGTGACGTACGAGGTCCGCGCGGTCGCCGCGCCGAAGCGGACGCCCTGGCCGTGGATCGCCGCCGCGGCGGCGCTGGTGCTGGTGGTCGCCGGAGTGGTCGGCTACCTGCTGACCCGCCCCGACGGCACACCCACACCGGGCACGCCACGAGTCGTGACGGTGGAGGCGGAGAGCCTGGTCGACGGCGCTCGAATCGAATCCCCGGCGAAGACCGCCGCGGCGGTCGGGGCGCAACCGAACTGCTGCGACGTGACCTGGTCGGGCGACAAGCAGCTGTTCTTCACCGGCCTGGCACCCGGCGACCGGGTGAGCGTCACGGTCGAGCTGCCGACCGACGCGCTCTGGCGGTTCTCCACCAGGCGCACCACGTCCTTCGACTACGCCAACACCATCTGGCAGGTCGACGGGGTGCAGCTCGGCGGCACCTTCTTCGGCTTCACGCCGACGGTCGTCCTGCAGGACTTCACCGACGTGGGCACCGTCCGGCTCGGGCCGGGTCGGCACACGCTCACCCTGGTCGCGGTGGGCAAGACGCAGGGCTTCGACAGGTACTTCGCCGGCGTGGACCAGATCCGGTTCACCGAGGTGACCGGGGCGGTCGCGCAGCGATGAGCGGTCGGCAGAAGGTGGTGCTGGTGACCCTGGCGGCGCTGCTGGTGGCGTTCTTCGTCCTCGCCGTCGGTGTCTCCGGCGGCGACCAGGGCCGCGCGGACGATCCGCCGGGGGTCGTCGAGCGGCTCGGCCGGCTCGCCGGCGCGAGTACGAGCGTCGACCCGGCGACCGTGCAGGCCGACTGCGACCGCACCGGCGACGTGCTCAGCTTCGTCGGCGGCTGCGCGGTGCGCGTCGCCGACCCGGGCGAGCTGCGGACGCTGGTGCTGCGCAGTGGTCGCCCGTTCGTGGTGCGCGCTCCGGCGCCCCGCGACGCCGACCTCACCGTGCGCTCCGAGGTCGAGCCGGACGACGGCGGCGAGGCGGTCGCCCGGATTGCCGTCGACCGTGCGGTCACTGTGCTCCTGAGCTGTCCGGGAGGTGTCGGATGCACGGTCACCGTCGCCGCCGACTGACCCGTCCCCCGGCCGGGCCCGTGCCGGCCGCCGGCCCCGGCCGCGCACCCGTCGGCCGGCACGACCGCGAGGAGGCCCGACATGGGTGACCTGCGCAAGCCCTTCCTCCTGCTCGCGCTGGTCGCGGTCACGCTGGTGGTCCTCGTCGAGGTCGGATCGTCACTGCTCACCGGGGGCGGGGACGCCACCGGCGCGCTGCTGGCCGGCGCGGCGGACCTCGGCGTGGAGGTGGACGCCGGCGGAATCAGCGAGCCCTCCGGGCGGGGTACGAGCTACCTGGCGCTGATCGACGTGGTGGCGCTGTGGACCACCGGCCTGTTCTGCCTGAGCCTGGTCGTGCCCGAGCGGGTGCAGGGCCGGATCCAGGGCGTGGCGACGCTGATCTTCTCGATCCTGCTCATCCTGGGCTCGCTCGTGCTGCTGATCATCGCCTTCGTGGAGCTGACCATCATGGTGTCGCTGTTCCTGGCCGTGCCGTTCGGCACCCTGGCGTACCTGGCGTTGTGGGGCTTCTTCCCGGTGGGTGAGGCGAGCCTGCTGCTGGGGCTGGCGCTGCTGCTGAAGCTGGTCTGGGCGGTGCTGCTGCTGCTCGCCCAGCCACGGTTCGCGCAGAACAAGGGCCTCGTGCTGCTGGCGCTCACCACCCTGCTTTGCACCGTCGTGCTGGAGTTCCTGCACCGGCTCGTCCCGGTCATCGTGGTGAGCATCCTCGACGACGTGGGCGCGCTGGTCTTCGCCATCGTGGCCATCATCTGGGGTCTGGTCCTGCTGATCGGCTCCATCCCCGCCATCGTCAAGTCCGTGCGGGTGACCGCCGCCCTGCCCACCCGTTGACAAACGCGACCCCCTGTGCGGTTGATCCACACCATATCGCCGATATGGGGGCATCCAGACGCCCGGACACCCCCATGTCGGCGACCTGGAGTGGATCAACCGCTCGTTGACCTCTGTTTCACCACATGATCACCGCTCACCACGTCAACACGGGCGGAGTTCGCGGCCACTGCCGCGGCGGTGGCAGGGTCCAGGGCTCCATCGGCGACGACCACGCCGTGCCGGCCCTGCCGCTGCAGGCCAGCCGCGATGGTGACCGGCCGTTCGAAGGCGAACGCCACCCCCACACCCGGGTACATCGCGGTCCGCACGAACCACCGGTCGTCGACCCCGAGACCGGTAAAGACCAGGGTGTACGCCCGACCGTCCGGCCCGGTGCCGCAGAGCGCAATCCACGGCTCGGCGGAGCCGTTGACCGCCTCCTCCCCCGTCGCCGAGGCGCTGAACACCGACGCGGGCGAGGCCGAGACCGCCCGCCAGAAAAACCCCCCGTAGCCGGCCCCGCCGGGGCGGCCGTTGGTGGCGGGGCTGCCCAGCCGCACGTCCTGCTCCGCCGGGGCGCTGAGCGTGTAGTCCATCTCCAGCCGCCAGGCCGACACGCCGCCGGTCAGCGGAACGGCGGCGAGCCGCCGCTGCTCCGTGAGCAGCACCGACCCGTGCCGGTCGCGCCACTGCAGCCGGTGCGCCAGCCGGTCGACGGCCCGCTCGGACCAGCCGGTGTGCGCGATGACGCCGTGGTCGTCGCGCCACGTGTAGCCGACGTCGCGCACGTAGGTGCGCCCGCCCCAGAGGTTGCTGCCGTTGACGTCCTGCACGGCGAGGGAGGCGCCGAGGTGCCATACGTGGTCGGCGGGGAGCGCGTCGGTGACCACCGTGCCGCCGAGGGTGCGTACCGGGTGCAGGTACGGCCGGGGCCCGTGCCGCGCGTCCAGCGCCGGGTCCACCACGTACCGGGCCACCTCCGTCCCGCCGACCAGCAGTCGCGCCGGCTCCTCGGCGGCCGTCTCGACCTGGTCGGGGCCGGTACGGGCCGCCGCGTCACCGCCGGCGGCGGCCGGGTCGGCGCTCACGGCAGCTCCGGCTGGGCGGAGACCGCCCGGGGACCGGCGACACCGGCGGAGATCGGCCGGCGGCCGGCGGTGCCAGCGAGAGTCGAGCGGCCGCCGTCGACACCGGCGAGAGCCGAGCGGCCGCCGTCGATACCGGCGAGGGCCGGCCGGCGGCTGGCGACGGCGTGCAGGGCGGCCACGGTGTAGCCGGCGAGGATCGGCACCGCGACCGGGGATACCAGGACGGCGAGCAGCCCGGCCAGCGCCGTCACCCCGGTGAGCGCGGCCCAGCGGGTCGGCGCGTCGAGGCAGGCGCGGGCGGCGGAGCGGGCCGCGACCCGCCACCGCCCGCCCCCGTCGCCGCCCACCTCGACGACGACCAGCCCGGCGTACCCGGCCAGACCGGCCGCGACCAGCGCGGTCACCGCCAGCGCCGGCGGGCCGCCCGGCACCCGGCCGGCGGCCAGCGCCGCCAGGTCGGCGGCGAGCAGCCCGGCCACGGCGAGCGCGAGCAGACTGACCGGCACGCCGGGCAGCACCGCGCGGCCGAACCGGCGGGCGGTGGCCCGCGCCGACGGCCAGCTGCCGGTACGCGTCCAGTCGTGCACGGCCGCGCTGGCCGCGCCGACGGCCGCGGCGGCGGTGAGCACCGGCGCCGCGGCGAGGGTCAGCAGGATGCCGAGCAGCGCGAGGTCGGCGGCGTCACGGGCGACGTCCCGCCAGTCCCGCCGCCCGACGGTGTCGACCGGCTCAGCCCTTGATGCCACTGGTGTTGATCCCCTCGACGAGCATCCGCTGGAAGGCGACGAAGAACAGGAAGACCGGCAGCAGCGACAGCACCGACATGGCGAACATCGGCCCGACCGCGCTCTGGCTGGTCGAGTCGATGAACAGGGTCAGCGCGACCGGCACGGTGTAGTCCTCCAGTTGGGACAGGAAGACCAACTGGCGGAAGAAGTCGTTCCAGGTCCAGATGAACGAGAAGATCGCTGTGGTGACCAGCGCGGGACGGCTCAGCGGCAGGATGATGTGCCGGAAGATGCCGTACGGGCCGGCGCCGTCGATCCGGGCCGCCTCATCCAACTCGCGCGGGACGCCGCGCATGAACTGCACCATGAGGAAGACGAAGAACGCCTCGGTGGCCAGGAACTGCGGAATGAGCAGCGGCAGGTACGGCCAGTCGCCGCCGACCAGCCCGAGCGTCCGGAACAGGATGTACTGCGGCACGATCAGCACGTGCTGGGGCAGCAGCAGCGTGCCGATCATGACGGCGAACCACATGCCGCGCAGCCGGAACCGCAGCCGGGCGAACGCGTACGCGGCCAGCAGGCAGGAGAGCCCGTTGCCGACGACGGTGAGCAGGCTGACCATCGCGCTGTTGAGAAAGAACCGGCCGAAGCTGACGTCGAAGTTGGACCATCCGGCGGTGTAGTTGCCCGGGGTGAACCGCTCGGGCAGCAGCCCGACGTTGTTGACGATCTCCTCCTGGGACTTCACCGACGTGCCCACCATCCAGATCAGCGGGTAGAGCACCACGACGACGATCACCACCAGGATCAGCAGCCGCAGCAGGGACCGGCCGCCCGGCCGTCGACGCGCGTTCGGCGGCGCTGTGGTCGACGCCGCGGCCGCCGGGTTCACCGCCACCATCACCGGTCCTCCCCGTCGGAGTAGTGCACCCAGAACCGTCCGGTGCTGAAGAAGATCGCGGTGATGACCGCGATGGCGAGCAGGAACACCCAGGCCATAGCCGAGGCGTAGCCCATGTTGAGGTCGGTGAAGCCGGTGATGTAGAGGTTCAGCGTGTACATGAGGGTGGAGTCGACCGGGCCGCCGGTGCCGTTGCTGAGCACGAACGCGGCGGTGAAGCCCTGGAAGCCGTTGATCGTCTCCAGCACCAGGTTGAAGAAGATGACCGGGGAGAGCATCGGCAGCGTGACGTTGCGGAACTGGCGGAACCTGCCGGCGCCGTCGACCGAGGCGGCCTCGTACAGCTCGGTGGGCACCTGCTTGAGCCCGGCCAGGAAGATCACCATCGGCGCCCCGAACTGCCAGATGGCGAGCACCATCAGCGTCTCCAGGGCCCAGTCGGGGTCGTTGACCCACGGTCTGCCGGTGACGCCGACGAGGCTCAGCAGCGAGTTGAACGCCCCGTCGCGGTTGAACATGTTGACCCAGACGATGGCCAGCGCGACGCTGCCGCCGAGCAGCGACGGCAGGTAGAACAGCCCGCGGAACAGCCCGACACCGCGCCAGGCACGGTTGAGCAGCAACGCCACGCCGAGCGCGGCGGCCAGCTTCAGCGGCACCGCGACCAGCGCGAACGTCAGGGTGACCCGCACCGCGTGCCAGTACGACGGGTCGGCGGTGAACATCCGCTCGTAGTTGGCCAACCCCACCCACCGCACCTCGGAGAAGGGGGTGAGGATGTCGTAGTTGGTGAAGCTCAGGTAGAGCGACAGCAGCATGGGGACCGCCGTGACACCCATCAGGCCGATGAGCCACGGCGACAGGAAGACGTACCCCGCCAGACCTTCGCTGTGCCGGATGCTGCCGGGCCCACGCCTCTCGGCGTGGGCCCGGCCGGATCCGGGGCCGCGTCGGGTCGGGTCGGGTGCCGTGGTCAATGCCACGAACAGCTCCTCTCCTCGCCTCGTGCGGCGGTCAGGCGATGGCGGACTTGCACGCCTCGACGAACTGGGCGGCGGCCTGCGCGGACGTGGCCCGGCCGTACTGCACGTTCTCGGCGGCCTTGACCAGCTCGGACTTGACCTTGCTGTGTCCCTTGATCGGCACCTGCGGGGACTGGCCGAACTTCTGCGCCAGCTCGGTCTCGACCGCGATGGACTGCTTCATCGCCGGGTCGGTGGTGTCGTCGCTGACCACCCGACGCAGGTCCAGGTTGGACGGCAGACCGCGGTCGGTGCCGAGCAGCTTGACCGCCCCCTGGTCGTTGTTCAGGAAGTTGATCACGTCGACCGCGACGTCCTTGTTCTTGCTGCCCTTAAAGACCGACCAGTACATGGAGGCCCGGGCCCACTGCGCGCTGGGGTCACCGGGATAGGCGACGACCCCCAGCTCGTCCTTGGTGTTCTTCTTCAGGTCGGGCATCTGGTTGGCCCAGACCCAACTGGTGCCGGCCTTGCCGGTGACCACCAGTTGCTTGGTGACGTCGCTGGAGTTGCCCTCGTGGATGACGTCGGGGGTCGGGGTGGCCTTGCGGTCCCGGGCGCCCTTCCACAGGTCGAACCACGCGGTCACGTCCTCGGCCGTGAAGCCCAGCTCGTTGCCCTTGTAGAGGTCCTTGCCCTGCTGGCGCAGCCAGATCCAGTACGCCTTGTAGTCGGCGCTCGGGTCCTGTGTGCCGGGCACCTTGGTCTTGGCGGTGACCTGCTCGGCCCAGGCGATGTGCTGCTCCCAGGTCATCCCGGTGGTGGGCTCGGGCAGGTTGTGCTTGGTCAGCAGCGTCTTGTTGTAGACCAGGCCCTGGGTGTTCTCCCCGGCGGCCACCCCGGCGAGCTTGCCATCGATCACGCCGTACTCCAGCAGGCTCTTGGGGAACTTGGTGACGTCGAGCTTGCCGGAGTCCTGGTAGCTCTTCAGGTCGAGGGTGGTGCTGCGGGCCGCGTACTCGGCGAGGTAGTTGTCGTCGATCTGGAACAGGTCCGGCGGGTTGCCGCCGGCGGTGAGCGTGGCGAGCTTGTCGAAGTAGCCCTGGTTGGCCTGCCAGGTCTTCTCGAAGGTCACGTTCGGGTGCTTCTTCGTGTAGAGGGCCAGGGCGTCCTCGGTCAGCTTGGCGCGGGCGTCGCCGCCCCACCAGAAGATCGAGAGCTTGACCGGGGCGTTCGGGTCGGCGGCGCCGCCGTCGTCTCCGCAGGCGGCGGCGCCGAACATCAGCGGCGCGGCGACGGTCGCGGCGAGCAGGCCGCGCAGGAGTCGCCGACGGGGCACCGGGGTACCGTGATGGCGCCCGACGGGCGTGTCAGTGGTGGGGGGCGTTGCGGGGTGCATGTGCGCTCACTCCTCGGCATTAGGAGGCGACGGCGTCACCGGTGGCCGCGGTCGGGACGCCCGGGCCCGCAGGGCAATGCGGGTCCGGGCCAGGCGGCGCGGCCAGGGGACGTGCCGGTCGGGCGTGCGGGCCCGGGCCGGTCGAGTCGCGGATGACCAGGTCGGTCTGGAGCATTACCTGTGCGGTGGTACGACGGACGCCGAGCGCCGTGCCGGCACCGGGGCCCCGCGCGCCGCGCGGTGACTCGATGTCCTGTTGCAGCAGCATGTCGACGGCCGTCCGGCCAGCGGCCCCGGTGGGTGTGGCCACCGTCGTCAGTTTGGGACGGGTGAGCCGACTCAGGGCGATGTCGTCGACCCCGACGACGCTCACCTCCTGTGGCACCCGGACCCCGAGCGCGTCCAGCCCCTCGATGAGGCCGATCGCCATCAGGTCGTTGTAGGCGAGCACGGCCGTCACGCCACTGCGCCGCACCTGGTCGGCGACGGCGAGGCCGCCGGTCTCGGTGGGCGCGTTGGGGCCGAGCACGGTCAGCTCCGCGCCGCCGCTGCGGGCGGCCGTGGCGGCGGCGCGGCGCATCTCCCGGTTGGTCCACGAGCTGCGTGGGCCGCCGAGCAACGCGATGCCGCGGTGACCGAGACCGATCAGGTGCTCGATCGCCGCCCGGGCGCCCTGCCCGACGTCCATCAGCACGCAGGGCAGGCCGGTAACCTGGCGGTTCACCACCACCAACGGCACCTCCCGGCTGAGCTGCTCGATCAGGCTGTTGCTCATCCGTGGGCTGCACAGCAGCACCCCGTCGACCTGCTTGGCGAGCGCGTGGACCAACTCCTCCTCGGCGGTCGGGTCCTCGTTGGTGTCGGCCACGAAGACGTGGTAGTCGCGATGGCGGGCCTGGCTCTCCGCCGCCTTGATCAGCGGCGGGAAGAACGGGTTCGCGATGTCCGCGATGATCAGGCCGATGTTGTGCGTCCGCCCGGTGATCAGGGCCCGGGCGGCGCGGTTCGGCCGGTAGCCCAGGTCCTCCGCGCAGGCGAGCACCCGGACCCGGGTCTCCGGGTTGACCAGGTGCGGGGCGGAGAAGGTGCGGGACACGGTGGAGATGTGCACCCCGGAGGCGCGGGCGACGTCCCGGATGGTGACTGGCACGGCGGGCCCTTCGTCCGATGTGGCGACGGTCACGTGGGTGCCGCCAATTAATGCAAACGGTTGCGCCAGTGTCAACGGTCAATGGTTGCGGTTCTGTTGCGTCGACGCTCCCCGTGGTGACCTAAAACGCCGCAAACACTGACATTTATCGCCGATTGCGCCGTTGGCGTTGACGCGATCGCATCGATCGTGGTTACTTCACTGCAAACCTTTGCAGGGATCACCTGGGGGCGACCACATGTCACCGAGATCCGACGGGCGAGTCCGGTACGCCGTCGTGGGCACCGGCGCACGGGCCGAGATGTTCGTCCGGGCCCTGGTGCTCGACCACGCCGACACCACCGAGCTGGTCGCCTTCACCGACGTGAACCAGGCCCGGATGGACGCGCACAACCGCTGGCTCGCCGAGCTGGGCCACCGCCCGGCGCCGACGTACCCGGCCGGTGAGTTCCAGGCCATGCTGGACAAAGAGCGGGTCGACGTCGTGCTGGTGACCAGTGTGGACGTCACCCACGACGAGTACGTGGTGGCCGCGCTGCGCGCCGGCCGGGACGTCGTCACCGAGAAGCCGATGACCGTCGACGCCGCGCGCTGCCGACGCATCCTGGACGCGGTGACCGAGACCGGCGGCCGGGTGACGGTCGCCTTCAACTACCGCTACAACCCGCTGCACGAGCAGGTCCGCCGCCTGCTCGCCGACGGCGCGGTCGGTGAGATCGGCTCGGTGCACTTCGAGTGGCTGCTCGACGTTCGGCACGGCGCCGACTACTTCCGGCGCTGGCACCGCGACAAGGCCACCTCCGGCGGGCTGATGGTGCACAAGGCCAGCCACCACTTCGACCTGGTCAACTGGTGGCTGGGGGCCACCCCGGTCGAGGTGTACGCCGCCGGCCGCCTGTTCTTCTACGGCGAGGACGGTCGCCGGCACGGCTACGCCCGCGACTACGAGCGGGCGTACGGCTCCCCCGCCGCCGTCGACGACCCGTTCGCGCTGCGGCTGGAGGCCCACCCCCGGCTGCGCGAGCTGTACCTCGACGCCGAGGCCGAGGACGGCTACCAGCGCGACCGCAACGTGTTCGCCCCGGGCGTGAGCATTGAGGACGACATGGCCGTGCTCGCCCGCTACTCCACCGGCGCCACGATGACCTACCACCTCACGGCGTACGCCCCCTGGGAGGGCTACCGGGTGATGGTCAACGGCAGCCGGGGTCGCCTGGAGCTGGAGGTGACCGAGAACGACTTCGTCGACCGGGGCACCGCGGGCGCGGTCAAGGGCGCCGCGCTGCACGGCGTCGAGGCGCCGGCCGAAGGGGGCGGCGCGACGCTCACCCTGCGCCCGTTCTGGGAACCGCCCCGGCAGATCCCCGTCGAGGGTCGTACCCGACACGGGCACGGCGGCGCGGACGCCCGGATGACCGCGGTGCTCCTCGGCGGCCAGCCCGATCCGCTGGGCCGCGCCGCGACGGCCGACGACGGCGCGCTGGCCCTGCTCACCGGCCTGGCCGCCAACCGGTCCTTCGAGACCGGGCAACCGGTCCGGGTCGCCGATCTGCTCACCCCCCGCTGACCACCGACGAGGAGCCCAGCCCCGTGCCGACGTCCGACCACACCGACCTGCTCCTGCCCTCCGAGCCCGGGCAGCGCGCGATCGCCCGGGAGCTGTACACCCTCGCGGCGCAGCAGCCGATCATCTCGCCGCACGGGCACGTCGACCCGGCCCTGCTCGCGCAGGACCAGCCCTTTCCAGACCCGGCGCGGCTGCTCATCGTGCCCGACCACTACCTGACGAGGATGCTGCTCAGCCAGGGCGTCCCCCCGTCGGACCTGGGCGTGCCGACCCGCGACGGCAGCCCGACCGAGATCGACGGGCGGGTGATCTGGCGGCGCTTCGCCGCGCACTGGCACCTGTTCCGGGGAACCCCGTCGCGGGTCTGGCTGGAGCAGACCTTCCGCACCGTGTTCGGGGTGCACACACCGCTGCGCCCAGCCACCGCCGACACCGTCTACGACGAGATCGCGGCCCGGCTCGCCGAGCCGGACTTCCGGCCCCGGGCGCTGTTCGAGCGGTTCGGAATCGAGGTGCTCGCGACCACCGAGTCGCCGCTGGACGACCTCGCGCAGCACGCCAAGCTCGCCGCCGACGGGTGGGGCGGGCCGGGCGGCCGGGTGGTCACCACGTTCCGCCCGGACGACGTGGTGGACATGGAGTACGAGGGCTGGACGTCCAACGTGGCGCGTCTCGGCGCGCTGACCGGCGAGGACACCGGCACGTACACCGGTTATCTGGCCGCGCTGCGGGCCCGGCGGGCCGCGTTCATCGCGGGCGGGGCGACCTCGTCGGACCACGGCCACCCCACCGCCCGCACCCTGGACCTGACCCCGGGTGAGGCCGCCCGGCTGTACGACCGGGGCCTGCGCGGCACGGCCGACGCGGCCGACGCGGAGGCGTTCCGGGCGCACATGCTCATGGAGTTCGCCCGGATGTCGCTCGACGACGGCCTGGTCATGCAGCTGCACCCCGGCGCGGTGCGCAACCACAACCGCTGGCTGTACGACCGGCACGGCCGCGACGTGGGCGGCGACGTGCCGCAGGCCACCGAGTACGTGCACGCGCTCGCGCCGCTGCTGGAGCGCCACGGCAACGACCCCCGGCTGCGGGTGGTGCTCTACACCCTCGACGAGGACACCTTCACCCGTGAGCTCGCGCCCCTCGCCGGCGGCTACGCCGCGCTGCTGCTCGGCGCGCCCTGGTGGTTCCTGGACTCCCCCGAGGTGCTGCGCCGGTTCCGGGAGACGGTCACCGAGAGCGCCGGCTTCTACAACACCACCGGGTTCGTCGACGACACCCGGGCGTTCTGCTCCATCCCGGTACGCCACGACGTGGCCCGCCGCGTCGACGCCGGCTTCCTGGCCCGGCTGGTCGCCGAGCAGCGGCTGCCGCTGGACGAGGCGGCCGAGACGATCGTCGACCTGGCGTACCGGCTGCCCAAGCGGGTCTTCAACTTCGGAGGGGTCGACCAGTGAGTGTCACCATCACGTCCGTCGAGGTGCACGACGTGCGGTTCCCGACCGCCGCGCGGGGCGACGGGTCCGACGCGATCAACCGGGGCGACTACTCGGCGACGTACGTCGAGCTGGGCACCGACGCCGGGGCGGTCGGCACGGGGTTCACCTTCACCAACGGCCGGGGCAACGAGATCACCTGCGCGGCGGTGCGGGCGCTGGCCCACCACGTCGAGGGTCGGACGGTCGAGGAGATCGCGGCCGAGCCCGTGGCGTTCTGGCGCTCGCTCAGCGCCGACGTGCAGTTGCGCTGGCTGGGGCCGGAGAAGGGCGTCATCCACATGGCGACCGGCGCGCTTGTCAACGCCGTGTGGGACCTGCGGGCCAGGATCGCCGGCAAGCCGATGTGGCGGTTCCTCGCCGAACTGCCCACTGACGAGCTGGTCGCCAGCATCGACTTCAAGCACATCACCGACGCGCTCACCCCGGACGACGCGGCGGCCATCCTCGACAAGGGACGCGACGGCCTGGCCGACCGACTGAGCACGCTCGAACGCGACGGTTTCCCTTCGTACACCACCTCGGTCGGTTGGCTCGGCTACCCGGACGACAAGGTGCGGGCGTTGACCCGGCAGGCGTACGACGACGGGTGGCGGGCGATGAAGATGAAGGTGGGCGGCCCGCTCGCCGACGACCTGCGCCGGGCCCGGATCATCCGCTCCGAGATCGGCCCGGACGCGCTGCTGATGATGGACGCCAACCAGGTGTGGGACGTCGACGAGGCGATCACGGCGATGACCGCCCTCGCGGAGGTGGACCCGTACTGGATCGAGGAGCCGACCCACGCCGACGACATCCTCGGTCACGCCCGGATCGCGCGCGCCGTCGACGAGCTGACCGGCGGGCGGTGCCGGGTGGCCACCGGCGAGGTCGCCGCCAACCGGGTGATCTTCAAGCAGCTGCTCCAGGCCGAGGCGATCGGCGTGATGCAGATCGACGCGTGCCGGGTCGGCGGCGTCAACGAGGTCCTGGCCGAGCTGCTGCTGGCGGCGAAGTTCGGGGTGCCGGTCTGCCCGCACGCCGGCGGCGTCGGCCTCTGCGAGTACGTCCAGCACCTGGCGATCTTCGACTACCTGCGGGTGGGCGCCGCCCTGGACGGTCGGATGATCGAGTACGTCGACCACCTGCACGAGCACTTCGTCGACCCGGTACGCACCCGCGGCGGCCGCTACCTGCTGCCCGACCGGCCCGGCTACAGCGCCACCATGAACCCGTCGTCGATCGCCGAGTTCCGCTTCCCGGACGGTCCGGCATGGCGGTGACCGTCGGCGCGTCCCGCCTCGGCCTGGGGGTGCTGCGCCACCTGCCCGTCGAGTCCCGTCCCCTCATCCGGCCGGGCACCGTGCCGACGGGCGTCGTACACCTGGGGTTGGGCGCGTTCCACCGGGCGCACCAGGCCGTCTACACCGAGGCGGCGGTCGGCGCGGCCGGCGGCGACTGGGGCATCATGGCCGTCGCCCCGCGCAGCACCGCCCTGGTCGAGGCGCTCACCGCCCAGGACAACCTGTTCAGCGTCAGCGCCCTCTCCGCCGCCGGCACCACCACCCGGGTGGTGGGCGCGCTCAGCGGCGTACGGCATGCTCCCAGCGACCCGGACGCCGTGGTGGCGTTGCTCGCCGACCCGGCGGTCCGCGTCGTGACGCTCACCGTCACCGAGAAGGCGTACCACCTCGATCCGGTGACCGGCCGACTGTCCCCGGACGCCGCGCTCGCCGCGGACCTCGCCGGTCATCAGGGACCGACGACCGTGCCGGGGCTGCTGCTGCGCGGGCTGGCCGCCCGCGCCGCCGCCGACGCCGGGCCGCTGGCGCTGGTGAGCTGCGACAACCTGCCGGCCAACGGCCGGCGGCTGCGCGGTCTGGTCGACCAGGCGGTCGAGCGGGCCGCCGGGGTGCCCGCCGGGCTCGTCGACTGGGTGGTCGCCAACGTGACCTGCCCCGGGACCATGGTGGACCGCATCGTGCCGGCCAGCACCCCGGAGACCATCGACGCGGCCCGCCGGGCGCTCGGCGTGACCGACCTGGCCGCGGTGGCCGCCGAGCCGTACGCGCAGTGGGTGATCGAGGACGACTTCCCCGGCGGGCGGCCGGGCTGGGAGCACGCCGGGGCGGTGCTCACCGGCGACGCCGGTCCGTGGGAGCGGTTGAAGCTGCGCACCCTCAACGGCGTGCACTCGGCCGTGGCGTACCTCGGCGCGCTGGCCGGCCGGGAGACCATCGCCGACGCCCTCGAGATCCCGCACCTGACCGACGTGCTGCGCCGGCTGATCGCCGAGGACGTCGCGGCCAGCTTCACGCCGCCGGACGGGGTGCGCGTGGTCGACTACGGCGAGCAGGTCCTCGCCCGGTTCGCCAACCCGGCGATCCGGCACCGCACCCTGCAGGTCGCGGTGGACGGCTCGCAGAAGTTGCCGCAGCGCATCCTGCACACCATCGCCGACCTGCGCGCGGCCGGCCGGTCCGCGCGCTGGGGCGCGCTGGTCGTGGCGTCCTGGTTGCGCTTCGCGCTGGGGTACGCCGACGACGGCGGACCGTTGCCGTTGCAGGACCCCCTCGCGGGGCCGATCCGGTCCGCCCTGGACGCCGGAGCGCGGAGCCCGGCCGGCGCGGTGGACGCCGTCTTCGCGCTGCGCGAGGTCATCCCGGCCGAGGTGGCCGACGACGACGAGGTACGCGCCGAGGTGACCGCCTGGCTCACCGCGCTCGGACGACACGGCGTCGAGGCGACCCTGGCCGGTGCCCGGTGAGCGGTGCCGCGTGGGCCGGTGCCCCGGGGGCCTCGGCAGTCCTGACCGGCGTCTCGTGAACGGGTCGGCGCCGCCGCCGACGGTGGCGGTGATCGGGGCGAACGGGCACGGCCACTGGCACCGGCGGGTTATCGCGCCGCTGCACGCCGGCGGCCGGCTGCGATTGGTCGCCCTGGTCGACGTCCAACCGGTGCGCGACGAGCGGGAGGCGCCGGTGCCGCCCGGGGTCGGGGTGTTCACCGACCACCGGGCGATGCTCGCCGCCACCCGACCGGAGGTGGTGGCGATCTGCACCCCGCCGCACACGCACCTGCCGATCGCCCGCGACGCCCTCGCGGCCGGCGCGGACCTGCTGCTGGAGAAGCCGCCGGTGCTGTCGCTAACCGAGCACGACCAGCTGACCGACGCCATGGCGGCGACCGGCCGGGTGGCCCAGGTCGGTTTCCAGGCGCTCGGTTCGGCGGCGCTGACCGCGCTGACCGACGCGCTGGCCGCCGGCCGCCTCGGCGCGGTCACCGGCATCGCGACCGTCGCGGCGTGGCAACGGCCGGACGCCTACTACGCCCGCTCCCCGTGGGCCGGCCGCCGGAGCGTGGACGGCCGACCGGTGCTGGACGGCGCGCTGGCCAACCCGCTCGCGCACGCGGTGATGCAGTGCCTGGCCGTCGCCGAGGCGCTCGGCGGGGCACCACCGTGGCCGGTCGCCATCGAGGTGGAGCGCTACCGGGTGCGGCCGATCGAGGTGGAGGACACGGCGGTGCTGCGGGTGCGGTTCCGCGCCGGTCCACCGGTGCTGGCGGCGGTCACCCTGGCATCCGAGGAGTTCGTGGCGGGCGAGGTGGTGGTGACCGGCACGACGGGACAGGCCGTGCTGGAGTACCCGACGGACCGGTTGCGCCTGCCCGGTGACGTGGTGACCCGCCGCGTCCCCGGTCGACGGGGCCTGCTGGAGAACCTGCTCGCCCACCGCGCCGATTCGGCCGGGGTGCCGCTGATCGCCCCGCTGGCCCGTACCGCGCCGTTCACCGCCCTGCTGGACGCGTTGCGGGCCGCGCCCGAGCCCCGACTGCTCGGCGGGGAGCTGGTCGACGTGGTGGGCGACGGTGACGAGCGGGTGTTGCGGATCCGTGGCGTGGTCGAGGTACTGCGTCGGGCGGCCGAGCAGGGTGCGCTGCCCAGCGAGCAGGGCGTGCCGTGGGCCGTGCCGGCGTACCGCGCGGACCTGGCGTAGTGGTGTCGCCCCGCGGTGGCGAGGGTGCTCCGGTTGTCCTTTGCTCTGCTTCAACCGAGGCAACACTTTTGCCCCGCAGGTGTTGCCTGGGTTGAAGCAGAGCAAAGGAGGCGACGGGTCGGTGCCCGCCCCTCCTCCGACACTCGGGGCAGGCGGCCGACGTCAGGAGAGGCGGCCCTCGGAGCGACTGTCCGTGCGATAACGTGCGTCCACATGGGAACAGTTGACCTGGCCCTGGCCGTCGCGGTCGGCGTGGCCAACCTGGCCGTCGCCGCCGTGCTGCTCGCCAGGAGCCGCGGTGGCACCGTGGCACCCCGGATCCTCGGCCGCCCGCAGCCGCTCCCCCGCCTGCGGGCCGCGATGCACGCCTGCCTGGGGCTGGGGCTGGGGGTCGGCTGGCTCGTCAAGGACATCTTCCCGCCCCACTCCACGGGCGACGCGGTGCTGTTCATCGTCATCAGGGTCCTGCTGGTGGCTGCTCTCGTCACCGCCCTGCTGGTCGCCTTCCGGCACGTTCGACCCGCGCGGGATGAGACCGCCCACTAGCGGCCGGCACCACTGCAACATTCCTGCAAACAATTTATATTGACCGATACAAAACCGCGAACCTACCGTTCCTGGTGAATGCCGAAACCACCACCAGCGAATGGGAAAATCAATGCGCGCACCCCTCGTCGGGGCGACGGTGATCGCCGTCCTGGTCGGTGCCACACCTGCCGCCGCCGCTCCCCGCCCCGACACTTCCGCCGCCGATCGGCTCTCCTGGTCGGCCCGTCACCTCGGTCGGCAGGCCCTGCCGGAGCGGGACGGCTGGGCGGCCGAGGGCGTCGGCACCACAGGCGGTTCGGCGGCGCAGCCGGAGCGGACCCGGGTGGTCCGCAGCAGGGCCGAACTGGTCGCCGCCCTCGGTGGCGACAACGCCGCCAACGCCACCGACGCCACGCCGAAGCTGATCTACGTGGCGGGCGCGGTCGACGGCTTCGAGGGGCCCGACAGCACAACACTGAGCTGCGCCGACCTGGCCGACCCGGCGTACCGGCTGCACGCCTACCTGGCCGCGTACGACCCGGCGGTCTGGGGTCGGGTGGCACCGGCCGGGCCGCTGGAGGAGGCCCGGGTGCGCTCGGTGGCCAACCAGACCCGCCAGACCCAGATCAACGTCGGCCCCAACACCACAATCGTCGGCCTGCGCGGCGCGCGACTGACCGGTCTCACCCTCATGATCGACCGGGCGTCCAACGTCATCGTGCGCAACCTGACCTTCGTCGACGCCCGGGACTGCTTCCCCGCGTGGTCGCCCACCGACGGCGACACCGGCAACTGGAACAGCCAGTACGACCAGATCTCGGTACGCCGCAGCGAGCACGTGTGGGTCGACCACAACACGTTCACCGACGGCGACAACCCGGACAGCGCCCAGCCCGTCTACTTCGGCCGGCCGTACCAGGTGCACGACGGGTCGCTGGACGTCACGCACACCGCCAGCGGAGTCACCGCCTCATGGAACCGCTTCACCGGACGGGACAAGCTGATGCTGATCGGCTCGTCCAACACGGTCGGCCCGGACGTGGGTCGGCTGAAGGTCACCCTGCACCACAACCTCTTCGACGGCGTCCTGCAACGGCTACCGCGGGTGCGGTTCGGTCAGGTCGACGTCTACAACAACCTGTACCGGCTGGGCGGCGACGGCTTCCAGTACGCCTTGGGCGTCGGTGTGCAGTCGGCGATCTACGCGCAGAACAACTTCTTCGCCCTCGACGCGGGCGTGGACCCGGCCGACCTGCTCTACGACTGGGGCGGCACCGCGCTCACCGAGCGCGGCTCCTGGGTGCGCCAGGGCGCCGGCCCGGCCCGGCCGGTCGACCTGCTCACGGCGTACAACGCGGCGCACGACCCCGACCTGGGCGCCGACGCCGGTTGGACACCCACCCTGCGCCGCGACCCGGTCCTGCCGGCGCCGCTGCTCCCGCTCCTGGTGGGCCCGCTCGCCGGGGCCGATCGGCTGCCGCTGTGACGACTCGCCATGGTCGGGTCGGCGACGTACCGGGCCATCGATGGGGGGAAGATCGGCTATAAGTGACGCATGGACTTCCCGCCGCACCTGGGCAGCATGCCGATGCACGCGATCACCGAGATCCACGGCGAACCGGGCCTGCTGGAGCGCTTCCGACTGGAGGTCGAGCGCTTCGACGACGGCGAACGCGCCCGCCTGACCGCCGCGCTCGACCTCGCCGCCGAGCTGCACCGCGACGACCGGCGGGTCCGCGAGCCGTACCTCAACCACCTGCTGCGGGTCGCCATCCGGCTCATGCACCACTACCAGGTCCGCGACGTCGACGTGATCGTCGCGGGTCTGCTGCACGACGCGGTGGAGGACCACCCGGCCGAGCTGGCCGACGGCGGCGGCGACCCGACCGCCGCGGCGCTGGCCGCGCTCGCCGCGCGGTTCGGGCCGCGGGTGGCCACCCTGGTCGCCGCGGTCACCAATCCGATGTACGACCCGCAGCGCGACCGCAACGAGCAGTACCGGGAGCACCTGGCGGTCAGCCTGGACCGGGAACCCTGGGCGCGGGTGATCAAGGTGTCGGACTTCACCGACAACGGAGTCGGGGTGATCCACACCGTCGGGCCGAAGGTCGTCTCGTCGGCCCGGAAGTACCGGCCGCTGGTGCCGCTCTTCCGGGACCTGATCGGTCGTGCGGACACCCCGCTCTCGCCTGCGGTGAAGGCCCACATCTTCGGCCAGCTCGACCTTGCCGAGGAGCGGTTCAGCGCCATCCTGGACCGGCCGGCCCACTCGCACTGAGCTGAGCTGAGCCGGGACGCGCGCCTGACGGGTCAGGCCTGCGTACCGCCGCCGAGACCCGACGCGGGCACGAACCTGTCCCGGCGCAGGCCCTCGCGCACCAGGTGCTCCAGCCAGGAGGTCGGGGCGACACCCAACTCCCGGCCCAGGTCGGCGCGGAACAGCTCCAGCCGGCGTACCGCCTCGTTGATGTTGCGTTCGGCCAGGTGCACGGCGATCAGCACGCGGGTGGCGCTCTCCCGCAACGGTTCCAACTGCACGGCGGTCAACGCCACCTGCACCGCCTCGCTGAAGCGTCCCTGCGCGGTGAGCCGTTCGGCGAGCGCCTCCAGCGCGTACAGCTGGGTCTGGCGCAGCCGCTCCCGCTCGGTCAGCACCCAGTCGTCGTACCAGCCGGGCAGCAGCTCGCCCGTCGCCAGCGCCGGCACCCCCGCGCCGACACCCGCCGGCGCCCCGCCGGCCAGCAGCGCCGCGGACGCCGCGCCGAGCGTGGCGACGTCGCTGGTCACACCGGCGGCGAGGGCCAGCCGGTCGTCCTCCTCGACGAGGGGTTCGGGGGTGACCCGGTGCAGCCGCCAGAGCATGGTGCGCAGGTTGGCGCGGGCCCGCTCCTCGTGCGAGCCGGGCCAGAGGGTGCCGGCAGCCTCCCAGCGGGCGCACCGCTGGCGTACGCCGAGGTAGGCGAGCAGCCGGCGCGCGCCCTGCGGCACCACGACGGACCGGCCGTCGCGTTCCAGCCCGAAGCCGCCGAGCAGACGCAGCGTGTACCGGGTTGGTCGCGCCACGCCGGCCTCCTGCGCCCCGGAGCGGACGTCCTGCGTCACCTCGTGAACTGCCATCCCTGCGCCCTTCGCACCCGATCACCGGTGTGGGAGTTCCACGCTCGGGTGTGGACGGTCCGCACGCCAGCGCAGTGTCGTCACACCGACCCGGCGAACGGCGGGGATCAGCCGTTCGCCGGAGCGATGACCGGCCGTTCAGCGCAGCTTGCTCAGCGTCCGGGCGTAGCCGGTCCACTCGGCGGCGTCGCCGACGTCGGCGCGTACCCCGGCCTCCTTCATGATGCCGAGCACCCGCTCGGCCGGCGCCTCGGCCAGCTTGCCGAGCGTGCTGATCCCGGCGCGGGTCAGCGCCGCGCGGGCCTTGGTGGGCACCCCGGCGAGCATGGCGATGTCGGCGTCGGCGACGTTCTCCAGTTCCGCGTCGATACCGAGCGCGGCGGAGACCGCCGACTGGGCGCCCGCCGTGGTCCGGACGATGGCCGCCTCCCGTTCGCTGACCTCGACGACCATCGCGTCCACGCTCGGGTAGCTGCTGTCCGCCGGCAGCACCTTGAGCACGTCGCGGATCGTCCGGCCGTCGGCCACCTGGTCCTCACCGAAGGTACGGATGAACTCCACCACCTTCACCTCGCGCGGGAAGCGCTGCCGCACGTCGGCGTTCTCGACGGCGTACCGGTCGAGGTAGGCGGCGCCCCGGACCTTCGGGCCGGCGACCACGTCCACGCCGAGGGTCTCGACGGCGGGCAGCACGATCGTGCCGGCCTTGGTCTGCCAGATGCTGACCTTCTTGTCCATGAACATCGTGGTGCCCATGTACCGGCCGAAGTCGAGCGTGCCGATGTAGTTGGGGATCTGCTCGAGCTGGTACGGGCCGGGGCTGACCTTCGTCTCGTGCACCGTGGAGTGCAGCCGGTTGATCTCGGCGCGGATCTCGTCGAGCAGCCGGCGCAGGCTCACCCGCATCGCGGCCATGCAGGAGAACGCCTTGGCCAGGTCGGTGCCGAGGTGGTCCAGGTCGTGCTCGATGCGGTGGAACCGCTCGTTGAAGCCCTGCTCGCCGGTCGTCTGCCCGGCCTGCACGACGTCCTCGCCGTCGACCCAGTCGGTGTGGGCGAAGGTGCGGGCGAACGGTGGTGGCGCGCAGCCCGGCTCCACCGCCGGGAACGGCTCGGCGTAGCTGAACACCCGCTTCGCGGTGCCCACGTTCTCGTAGATCCAGGAGGAGACCAGCACGCTGGCGTCCGACTGCGGGATGCCGTGTTCGGTGAACATCCGGTAGAGCTCGGTGACGGTCACCCCGTCGTAGTTGATCTCGCTCGCCATGATGATGTCCCTCTCAGAGCTGGTCGTACACGCCGCGGTGCCGGCGCTGCTGGAAGGTGCGGAAGGTCCGGGCCACCGCCGGACGCAGCGGCTCGGCGTCGCCGTCGGCGTCGAGGTCGACGTGGTCACGCCGGATGCCGAAGGTGTTGATCTCCACGCCGAGCGGGCAGACCCGCGTCAGGGTGTTCATCAGCCGCTCGTACTGGGCCAGGGTCAACGCCACCCCGTCGGGCAGCTCCACCCGGAACTCGTACGGGTCGGTCAGCCCGGTCCGCACGTAGGACAGCGCCACCACGGCGACCAGCCCGGCGTGGGTGGGGCGCAGCGTGGTCCGCGCGCCGACCGCCTTGATGTCGGCGGTGCCGCCGCCGAGCCCCACGGTGTACCAGCGGAAGCCGGTGGCCCGCCGCTCGGCCAGGTTGAGCCCGGCCTGGGGCAGCCCGATCACGCTGCACACCAGCAGCACCCGGTTGCCGGTGTCGACAAGCGGCAGCGCGGCGGCGAGATGCTGGTCGCGGAGCAGGCCGACCAGCCGGGCCAGCCGGTCGGCGGCGGCCGGCTGCCCGGCGATCAGCGCGGACGCCAGCGCCGCCGGCAGCTCGATGGTCTCCACCAGCTCGTCGGGGAGCCGGTTCAGCGCGGCCACCACGGGCGCCGGGTCGCGTACCGCGGGCAGGCCGGCGGCGGCCAGGACCGCATCGACCGGCTGCCCGGCCGGCCGGGTCGGTACACCAGCCCACCGCGTCCGGGCCGCCGCGTCGGTCATCGGCGTCCACGCCGGCTCCCCCGCGCCCGTCCACGCCGTCGCGGCGGCGGCCAGGCCGGCCAGCAGCAGCGCGTTGCCACCCGGGTCGCCCGGCGCGTGGAACTGCGCCTCGACGGCCACGTCGGCGCCGACCGTGGCGGCCGTCGGCGCGGTCACCGCCAGCCCACGGGTGGGCAGGTGTGACAGGTACATCCTGGTGGTGCTGATCCGGTGCGTGGTCTGCACCCCGCACACCCGCCACAGCCACGCCACCTCGCCGTCGGCCGCCACCGTGGGCACACCGGCGGCGCGGACGGCGGCGATCAGGGCCTCGGCGGTCCGGTCGCCGGTGACCGCGCGACCGGTGTCCAGCACCCGGTTGCGCAGGTCGGTGGCCTGGGCGGCGGTCGGCCAGCTCACGTCCACGCCGAGGCCCAGCTCGTAGCGACTGCCACCGGCGTCGTCCTGGGCCCGGGTCACCTGCCACACCTGGGTCGAGCCGAGCGCCCGGCAGACGCGCCCGGCGCGGTCCAGCGCGGTGGCCAGCGGCGGCGCGATGGCGTGCGCGCTGTCGAAGGCGTACGACTGCCGCAGGCTGGCGCGCAGCGCCGTGACCTCGGTCAGCCGGCCGGACGGCAGCGCCCGAGCGGCGTGCGTGGTGTTGTTCGGCGGGGTGTTGGCGGGCAGCACCAGGCGGTCGCGGCGCAATTGGGCGAGGAAGTTGGTGCGGTGCTGCGGATCACCGGCGGCGACCAGCCGGATCGCCACCGCGAACCGGTCGTCCTCCTCGCGCAGCGTGAACCGGGCGCCGCCGGGCAGGTCGGCGAAGAGCCCCGCGTTCGGGTCGGTGTCCGCGCCGGGGCCGTTGAGCAGCCGGCGTATCGCGCCCGGAGTGGGCAGCAGGAACCGCCGGTAGAGCCCCAACCGGTGGGCGTACGCGGCGTCCGCCTCGCGGGCCGGCGGCGCCAGCCGGCGGGCGTACACGTCGCCGCTGGCCGGCTCGTGCACCAGCTCGTCGACGAACCGGGCCACCCCGACGTCCGCGCCGATCCGGTCCAGCGCGTCACGTCGGGCGTGCGCGAGGGTCCGGTAGGCGTGCACCTCCCGCGCCGTGCGGCGCAGCCGGTGCTTCTCGTACGACACCAGGTAGAGCAGCCGGCCCAGGTTGCCCTCCACGACGGCCAGCTCGACCAGGGCGGTGAGCGCCGCACCGGTGACCGCCGTGGCGGCCGCCCCGTCGACGGCCCGCTCGGCCGTCACAGCGACGGAAAACGGCGCTACCAGCGGCTCGTCGGCGGTGTCCGGCGCGTATGCCGGCACCGACGCTCCCGCGGCGGACCAGGGCGCGAAGACCACCGGCGGCAGCACCCGCTCGTCCCCGCCGCCGCCGGGGTTGACGGTGACGCTCACCCGGACGGTCTCCTCGACCAGGTCGCGACGCAGCACGACGGTGAGCAGGGGGTGCCGACTGGTCCAGTCCACCGCGGCGGCGCCGGTGGTGGCGAGCGGCACGACGACCCGGCGGACGGTCCCCGGGTAGGGGCCCTCCAACTGGTCGACGAGGTTGCGTTCGACGGACGGATCGGCGCCGTCCACCGGCACCCGGATGTCGGTCATCGCGCCCCCGCTCAGACGATCCGGAACGGCCGGGGATCGTCCCGGTCGACGTAGACGGGCACCTGGTTGGCGGCGAGCACCGCGTTGTCGCCGACCGGCAGCCGCTGCACCCCGTCGCCGGTGGGCGCGCTGCCGGTCACCACCACCGCCGAGTCGGCCGGGAACCGCACGAGGCGCAGCCCGCGTACGTCGGCGACGCCCGGCTCGTTCATCAGCGTCCAGATCACCTCGGCGGCCCGGACCGGCTCACCGAAGGGCAGCTCGTCGACGTAGCGGCGCAGCCGCGCGTGCAGCCGGGCGCGCAGCTCGGTGGCGGCGGTGGACGCGTTCACCGTCTCCTTCGAACCGGTGGGCAGCGGCAGGCCACGGATCACCAGGTCCGCCTCGACGCCGATGCCGACCTCGTCGGCCCGGTCCACCGAGGCGAAGATGCCCACCGGGCGCAGGTCCTCGATGACGGACTCGACGGCGGCGTGCAGCCCGTCCGGCCCGTCCCAGATGGCGGCGGCGGTCGGCGCGACGAGCACCGTGACGTAGTACGGGTTACCCAGGTCGCGTTCGGTGCTGAAGACCCGCTCGATGAAGTTGAAGTTGCCAAAGATGGACTGGTTGAGGTCCAGCCCGCCCCGGCCGTCGAAGACCTGCACCTGACGTACGCCGGGCACGGTGGCCACGGCCAGGCCGATCGCCTCGGCCGTCCAGATCGAGCGGGGCGCGGCCAGCAGCAGTTGCCGGTAGCGGGCGTCGGAGACCTGCTGTTCACCCCCGGTCAGCGCGACGGTGTGGGTGATCTCGACCAGCTCCTTACCGGCCGCCTGCTCGGCGTCGTCGAGGTCGGCCAGCAGGGTGTCGGCCCGGTTCCAGCGGTCGATCTTTTGGTTGGCCTGCGTCGGGTCGAGGTTGTGCGCCGGGCCGGGATAGAAGGCGGCGACGGCCGGTTCGCGCTCGCCGACGGCGGCGGAGAGCACCACTGTCTCGTCCAGGGCCACGTGGTGCCCGCCGGGGGTGGACAGCCGGGCGCCCCGGGGCAGCGTGAGCGGGGTGTGGCCGGCGGGCAGCGCCGCCTTCAGCTTCAGTTTCACCGTGCCCCGCGCGGGCAGGTACGGCCGGGCGATGCCGAGTTCCTCGCCGAGGCGGGTCAGCGCGTCGGCGGTCGCCGACACGACGAAGGAGTTGTCGTAGACCGCGCCGAGCGCCGCCCACAGTCGAGCGTCCTCCAGGGCGGCCAGTTCGAGGACCTTGCGCAGCACCGCGCCGCTGGTCAGGTCGACGTCCTCGCCGAAGAGCAGCCGGGCGGTGGCCAGCTTCTCGGCGAGCAGGCGGGCGAAGGACTTGGGCACGAAGCCGGTCTCGACGATGCCGAAGCCGGTCGAGCCGGTGGCCCGCAGCGCGGCGGCGTCGACGGCGAGGACATCGGCCAGCTCGGCCGGGAGGGTCGGGTCAGACACTGGGCAGCTCCCCGAGGCGCACCGAGAGCCGGTCGTCGGTGATGGTTTCGAACTGGACCTGCACCTGCAGGGTGCGCGACGAGCGCAGGGCGGTCGCCGCCGCGTCGTCGGCACTTCCCGCGCCGAGTCGGCCGTCGTCGAGGTTCACGTCGACGATCTTGCGGACCCGGGGATCGCGGTCGAGCAGCGTGATGATGCCGATGCGGACCTGCTCGCGGATGAGATTCGGCTCGATCTGCTCGGCGAGGGCGTTGAGCCCGTCGAAGCCGAAGGTGGCGTCGAAGACGTTCGAGCCGCGCAACGTGGTCAGCGCCACCGCGAGGCTCTGCGCCACGTTGCCGGTGCCCTCGACGAGGGCCAGCGCCCGGCCGTTCGGGCCGTCGTCGAAGACGATGTCCCGGGCCAGGTCCACCCCGGGCATGGTGGGTTCGGAGGCGAGGCCCCAGCCGAGGTAGCGGCGCTGGGCGGCCTGCCGTTCGCGCTCGGTGCGGTCCATCTCAGACCGCCTTCAGTTTGCTCTGCCCGGCGGTGGCCGCGAGGCCGGAGGTGCTGCCGTTGGTGGCGCCGCTGAGGGTGTCCAGCGCCACCCCGGCGCCCCCGACGTGCAGCTTCTGCGCGGCCCCGGACGCCGACACGACGTTCTTGCACTGCACGGTGGAGCTGCTGTCGGTGATCGCGCACCCGCTCACCGACTTGCCGGTGATGCCGTCCGGGCGGACGACCGGGGCGCCGGCCACCGTCAGCTTGGCCTGCCCGGCCGGGGTGACCGTGCCCTGGCTGGGGCAGTGCACGTTGCTCGACGTGGTGAGCACGAATGCCATGTCGTTCTCCTCAGTGGACGTTCATCGCGTTGTCGACCTGGACGTCGACGTCGTCGGCGGCGATGCTCACCGTGCCGCCGCTGATGTTCACCGCGCCGTTGCCGGCGTCCAAGTCGATCCGGGTGGCGGTGATGGTGATCGAGCCGTCCTGCTTCATGACGATCGACGACCCGCCGGCGGCGTGCTCGATGGTGATGCTGTCGGCCTCGTCGGCGCGTTGCGGGCGCTGCCCCCGTCCCTGCAGCTGGTCCCGGCCCACCCGCACGGTCAGCTCGCCCAGCTCGATGACGCGGTTGCCGTCGCCGTCGGTGAGGTCGTGCGTGACCTTGCCGTCGTGGTCGGCGGGCACCACCGAGTCGCCGATCGACGAGCGGCTGTTCGTGGCCACCCCGACCGGCAGCGACAGCCACCAGTCCCCCGGCTGCGACACCGGGGCGTGCCCGGTGGGCCAGAGCGCGCCCACCTCGACGGGGTCGTCGGGGGCGCCGTTGCGGTAGGCCAGCGCCACCCGGGTGCCCGGATAGCGGGGCAGGATGAGCCCGCACCCACCCCAGGCGAACGGGGTCAGGTAGGTCACGCCGGGCAGCGGCGCGGGCTGCTCCCGGCGTACCGGCAGACGGCGGGCGGCGTTGGGCCGGCCGTCCGAGCGGACCAGGCCCTCCCACACCGTCTCGGTCTGCGCGGGCGGCTCGACCGCGCCGCTGGCGTTGGTGGCGGCGGCGCGTACCTCGCCGATCTCCAGGCCACGCGTCTCGCCCCGGGCCGCGCGGGCCGCGCGACGCACCGCCTCGGCGGCGGCCACACCGGGCGACGACGCCGGGCCGGCCGGCTCGGCGGCGGCCACACCGGACGCGTCGCTCCAGGTGTCCCACGCCTGGGCGCCCGAGGCGACCTCGACGCCCTGCACCACAGTGACGAACCCGGCGGTACGCGACAGGGTGTGCCGAGCGGCGCTGAGGTAGAGCAGTTTCGCCCCCGCGCCCAACTCCCCGGTCGACGGGGCGAACGGGGCGGCGAACGAGCCGAGCAGCGCCGCGCCGACACTGCCCAGCGTGGTGGCCTCGTCGGTCGCCGGCGGATCGAAGCGCACCAGGTCGCCGGGCTTCAGGTCGGGGCGGCCCTTGAGGGTCAGCGTCCACGCCCTGCGCCGCGGTGCGGCGGTGCCGCCGGTCTCGGTGGCCGCGTACGGGTCGGTGTCCTGGGTGCCGTTCTCGGTGCACTCCAGCAGGCCGGTGGCGAGGGTCAGCGGCTTCGGCTCCCCCTCCGGGTACGGGATCGGCCGCTTCCCGACGTGCACGGTGCCGTCGCGGATCAGCAGCATCCCCCGCCCGTACGCGTTGAGCGACTGCTGCAACGCGCCGCCGATGCGCTCCAGGGCGGCGCGGTAGAGCAGCCCGGCCCCGAAGGCGACCCGCTCGTCGCCGGCCGCCTCGGTGGCGCCCCGGGTCATCGTGCCGTCGGGGTTGGCGCCCCACCCGGTCACGTCGACCCGGGTCCGGTCGCGGATGGTTTGGATCGCGGCGGTGAAGGTGGCCGCCTCGAACCGTTCGGCGACCCGCTGCCCGAGGCGGGCGTACGCCTGCTCGACGAGGGTCAGCTCGGTGTCGTACGTCCGCTCCCCGGTGAGCCGGCGCACCTTCGTCACCCGCAGCACGGCGACCAGCGCCTGGGTCAGCTCGGCCGGGGTCGGGCCGGCGTTGACGCCGACCAGGTTGGTGAAGAACGCGCCGACGGAGGTGTTGGCGTCGCGCCAGTACAGGTGCAGTTTCGCCACCAGTGGCGGCTGCCCCTCGGCGGTACGCAGCGCGGCGAAGTGCTCGTCGATCAGGCCCTGCACGGTGATCGTGTACGCGCCGGGGCCCAGCCCTTCCGGCAGCGCGGCGTCGATGGCCGCGTAGTAGTCGGCGCTGGACAGGGTGAGCGCGACGTCGGGGCTGAGCCCGGTCGGGGTCTCCCGGTGAAACGTCAGGGTCCAGCCGGCGTCGTTGCCGACCGCGCCCTGGCGTATCTGGCCGGTCTGGAACGGCGTGAGCGTCACCGCAGCACCCTCCGCATCTTCTTGTCGAGCAGGTAGCGGTAGCGCAGCCTGCCGGGGCCCAGCTCGGATTCGACGCGCTGCGCGGGTGGGCGGCGACGCCAGACGAACTCGTTGATAGGCGGCGGCCCGAAGGTGTCGACCGCGCGGTCGGCGGGTCGCCACGCCACCGTCAGGGTGGAGCCGTAGTCGCCGGAGCCGCGTACCGTCCCGGCGTGCAGCAGCCAGGCGAGCACCACCACCTCGACGGCGACCGGGGTGGTCCCGGCGGGGTCGACGGGTGTGCCGGCGTCGGGGCAGACCCGCCGCAGGCCGGCGGCGAGCGGCACCGAGCCGAGGATCCGGGTGCCCTGGCGGACGACCAGGCGCAGCGGCACCCGACCGACCAGGGCCGGCGCCCGGGGCGTGGCGGGCGGCGCGGGTCGGGGCGTCAGGTCGTCGGCGGAGCTGCTCACCACGGCGAGGGGGTCGGTGTTCAGCCACTGCCGGGCCAGCCCGGTGGGCAGGATCAGCACCGCGTGCACGCCGGCGCCCAGCTCGACGCGGTGCGGCAGGCCGGCGGTGAGGCTCTGCCGGACCTCGGTGAACCCGGGGGGCACCTCGATGGGCGTCTCCGGCAGCAGGTAGCGGTCGATCGGGAACGGTGGCATCAGTTGCCCAACCCGTCGGCGAGCGCGCCGACTCCGATGCTGGCCACGTCGAGCAGCTTGCCGAGCAGGCTGGGACGGGGCACGTGGACGAGGGTGATGGTGGTGTCCAGGACGTCGCGGCGGGCGGCCGAGGCGTTGAAGGTCAGTGACTGCACCTGCATGTCGGTGCGGATGGTCATCGAGGTGACGAGGATGAGCCCGCCGAACTTCCCCCCGGAGTACGCCGCGAGGGCGGTGCCCCGTTTGCTCGCCTCGGCCATCGTCTCCAGGGCGAACTTCCAGGCGTAGCGTTCCGCGCCGACGAGCACCCCGGTCAGGGTGATGGTGTCGTCGTGGGTGGCCACGATGGCCTTGTGCGCGGTGGAGCCGATCGGCGGCAGGTGGTAGGTCTGGGCGAGGGAGATGGCGGTGACCGCCCAGAGCGGGATCGGCAGCACCCCGTCGCTGATGATCGCCGACGGGACCGTGCCGTAGCGCATGAAGCTGCTGGTGATGGCCATGCTCAACGCCCTCCGACGGGTGGCAGCGGCACCGGCGTACCGGTGGGTTCGACGGCCAGGCCCAGGTCGCGCAGCGCCTGGGTGATCTCGCGGACCTCGCCCGCGGCGCTGGTGACCCGCAGCCGCAGCCGGCGTTCCTCAAGCGCCGCGCTGATGCGCGCGGGTCGAGTGGACGCGGAGCCGCGCCGGTTGATCCGGTCGATCTCGGCGGCGGCGTCCTCCATCCGGGAGATCGCGTCGAGGATGCGCGGGTCCGGGGTGAAGCCGGGGTCGTCGCGTTGCAGCCGCGCGATGGCGTCGCGGAAATCGGCGGCGTCGCGGCGCAGGTTGACCACGAGGTTGTCGGTGAGCGCGCTGACCCCGGCGACGCTGCTCGCCCGGTGCGACTTGTCGTCGACGAGCCACACCCAGCCGTCGTGGCCGATGCCGACGAGGTCGGTGCCGGCGACCTTGACGTTGGCGTCCGGTCCCTTGAGGAACAGCTCGATGCTGCTCAGGGAGAACGCGGCGCTGTACTCGCCGAGGACGCCCCGGCCGTAGGTAACCATGTCGTGGCGCAGGTAGGCGCGGAAGCCGGGGCCGTCGTCGGCGCGTCCGCCCCCGTCGCGGAAGCGCCGCCACAGGGTGGCCAAGGCCTCCGGGTTGTGCACGGCGAGTTGTTGGGTGAGCCAGACGTCGCCGCCAGCCACCACGGCCCGCAGTTCCGGGTCACCGATGCGGGCCAGGGCGTCGGCGAGGCGGGCGTCGCTCATCTGCAGGCCGCGCGAGCGGGCCCGGCCGAGGTCGTCGACGGCGGTGCGCAGCCGGGCCAGCTCGTCGGGGGTGAGCCGACCGCCGAGGCGGGTCTCCAGATCGGCGACAGCCGCCCGCTTGCCACCCTCGCTCTCGGCGGCCACCGCGCGCCACAGCGCGGCCGGTTCCAGCTCGGCGGCGCGGCGCAGCGCCGCCTGCCGGTCCGCCGGCATGGCCCGGAACGCGTCACCGACGATCGCGGCCGGCTCGGTGTGCCGGCCGGCCGCGCCGCCGCCGCCGTCGAACTCGCGCAGCAGCGAGTCGGCGTACGCGCCGGCGTCGTCGGCCAACCGCAGCGGCGCGTCGCCGACGATGCCCTCGCGAGGTCGGCTCAGCTCGCGCATCTCGGTGCTGAGCTGGTCGAAGTACTCCCCGAGGGTCGCCACCCGCACCCCCTCGGGCAGGGTGCCACCCTCCAGCACGTGGTCGAGGATCGCGGCGATGTTGTCCCGCAGGACGGCGATGCGTTCCAGCCGGTTGAGCGCGTTGCCCAGGTGCAGGTCGCCGACGTCGTCGACGATGCGGCGGATGAGGTGCTCCAGCAGCCGCCGCGACCGCACCTCGCCGGCCTCGCTGTGCTCGGCGATGGTCCGCATGAACCGGCGCAGCCGGGGGTTCGCGTCGGCGGCTGCGTGCACGGCGGCGGCGTCGAGGAACCGGCCGGCGCGGAACCGGCGGGGCCCGGTCACGGCCGCACCACCGGCACGCGCGGGCCGGACGCGGCGGTGTGCTGCGAGTCGAGCACCATGAGGATGAACCGGGCGCCCTCCGGGCCGCCGACCGCGCCGCTGAGCATCGCCTCGCGCTCCACGTACGCGAGGATCGGCTCCATCAGCTTCTGCACGACCCGTTCCAGCACCTCGTTGAGCAGGATCTCGGTGAGGAACGCCTGGAGCAGGTCGCGGGAGGCGGCTTCGACGATCTGTCGGGTGACCCGGCGTACCACGTACCCCCGGGCGGCGCGCAGCCCCGCGCGGACGCCGAAGCGCAGCGCGACCCGGCCGCCGCGCACGGCCGCGCCGCCGATGGTGCCGGCCTCCGGGATCAGCGACATCGCCAGCCCGAGGTACGCGGCGAACAGCTCGACCTCGACCTCGGTGCGGGTGAGCACCAGCTCCGGGTCGAGCATGGAGGAGTAGAGGCGGGCCCGCTGGTGGGCGTGCGCCACGTCGACGGCGGCGACGGCCACCCCGACCACGAAGCCCAGCGGCGGGCAGAGGATGGACAGCGCGATGATCCCCACCATGATGGCGAACGCGCTCAGCGCCTCCCGGCCCAACTCGGTGTGGAACAGGCTGTCGACGCCTGTGGCGTAGTAGAGGTTGCCGCCGAAGAACTCGCCGATCTGCTGGTGCGTGACCAGGTGGATGCCCTGCAACGCGAAGCTCGACCCGGCGATGGTGGCCGACGGGATGTGCTCGCTGATCCGGCTGGACCGGAAGGCGAAGTGCGCGTCGGTGCGGGCGCGGCCCAGCATCTCGGTGTTGTTGCGCCGCATGTCCTGCAGCACCCGCCACAACTCGTCGCGGATCGCCGACCGGTTGCCGGCGAAGCGGGCCAGCACGTCGGGCAGGTCGGTGATCTGCTTGACCAGCGGGTCGACGCCCTCGGCCTCGCCGCGCTGGATGACCAACGCCTGTTCGATCTCGGCGAGGGTCCACAGCACCGCGTGCGAGTCGCGGATGCGGGTGACGCCGTCGCGTTCGACGATCTCGCCGGCCGCGCCGGGGCTGGTCAGGGCGGCCTCGGTGGCGAGGAACGCGGTGGAGATGGCGCGGGCTGCCCCGTACCAGGCGGTGGACGGGTTGGCCATGCTCACCGTGGCGAGGACGCCGCCGCCGGCGTCGGTGTGCTCGGCCGTCCACCGGGCCGCCTCGTGCCGGCGCAGCCGCTCGCGCAGCCCCTGCAGTTCGGCGTAGTCGGTGAGTTGGGAGACGATCAACCGCTCGAAGATCGGCGCGTACTGGTCGAAGTGGGCGATCCGCGCGTTGATGCCGGTCTGCGAGCTGAGCAGCAGTTGCACAAGCATGGCCTGGCTGCCGACGATGAACAGCTGCCCCACCGCGGCCTTGACGGCTGGGCTGAGCGCCTGGACGAAGTGCAGGTTCCAGGAGGCGGACGAGTCGATCCAGCCACCCTGGACGCGGGCGAAGTGCTCGGGCTGGCTGTAGCGGCCCATGACCAGTTGGGCGAGGTGGTCCAGGCGGGGCACCACTCCGGCCAGGTGGCGCAGGAACTGCACGGCGGGCGAGGCGACCGGCCGGAAGTCCAGCGGGCCGAGCCCTCCGGTGCCCTCGGGGACGGGCCGGGTGAACGCCTCGCGTTCGGCGGAGCCGACCAGCAGGCTGATCGCCGCGGCCCGGCCGCGCAGCACGGCGGCGGCCTGGAGGCAGAAGTTCGCCGGATAGCGGCACGGCTCACCCATCTGCAGCCGGAACGCGATGTCGTCCATCAGCCGACGCAGCTCGTCGCCGTCCGGCCCGAGCGCGGCCAACTCCGGCTCGCCGTTGAACGGCGCGCAGGCGGGCATCGTCGAGTGCCCGCCGCCGACGACGGGGAACCGACTGCCCTCGGCGCCGGCCGGCGCGCTCGGGCTGCTCGGGTCGAAGACGAACCCGCCCCGCCGGCCGCCACCACTGCCGTCCCCGCTGCCTCCGGTGCCGCCGTCCGCCCCGGTGCCCGTGCCGCCAGCGCCGCCCGACCCACTGCCGGACCCGGTGCCCGTGCCCGCGCCGGTGCCGGTGCCGGTACCCGTGCCGGTGCCGGTGCCGGTGCCGGTGCCGGAACCCGTGCCGCCGCCGGGTGGCGCGTTCGGGTCCGGCGGGGCCGCCGGGTGCTGCTCGATGGTGATCGGCAGCAGGTTGGCCGTGCCGGTCCAGTGCAGGGTGGCGTCGGTCTCCTCGGTGCCGACCAGCAGCAGGGACACCCCGCCGATGCTGACCACCACCAGGCACGTCGGCGTCGCCCCGCCCACCGAGGCGAGGATCGCGTCGACCCGCCGGGTCACCTCCGCGTCGACGGCCCGCTCGATCTGCGCCTGGTACTCCTGGGCGCTGGTGGTCTCGCCGCGCGGCGAAGCGGTCCGCAGCCGCTGCCGGATGTCGGCGCTCAGCTCCTCGTCCACCATGGCGACCAGGGCGCTCCGGTCGGCGACCGGCCGCCGCTGCACCGTCCCGGGCTGCGGGCTGGGCACCCGCTCCTCCACCTCGAAGTGCGGCTGCGGGGTGGCCCGGAACACCGTCTCGCCGAAGCGCTCGAAGGTCAGGACCGACAGTGGCGTGGTGGTCACCATGATCGCCCAGACCGGACGGCCGTCGGGGCCGACCACCCGCGCGATGATCCCCTGTGGTGCGCCGGAGGGCAGGCCACCGTGCTGGCGTACCGCCTCGCGGGCCAGCTCGGCGAAGTGATCGGCCAGGTAGGTGGCTGGTCGCAACAGCCACTGGTAGGTCACCGGAGGCGGCTCGTCTCCGTCCACCGGCACCTCGGCGGCGTCCCCGCCGTCGTCGTAGGACGGCACCCGGTAGACCGCGAGGAGGTGGCGCATCCGCTGCGGGTCGAACAGTTCGGTCGCCGGTCGGCTCAGCGGCGCGGCCACCCCGGGGGGCAGCCCCGGGTCCAGCCGCGCCGCGCCGACCACGTCGTCGATGCGCCGGCGCAGCCGAGCCTCGAAGGCCCGCCGGTCGTCCGGGGACACCCGCTCGGCGGCCGCGCCGGTCCACCGGAAGTCCGGCGCCGCGGCGCGTACCTCCAGATAGCCGCCGCGCGGCGCGACCACCTCCTGCCGGGAGCGTTCCAGGGCTCGGGCCAGGGCCGCGGCGAGCGCGTCGGTCACGGCCGCCGGCCGCTCGGTCACCGACCGGGCGTCCAGCCGGATCCGCACCGGCACGTGCACCGAGATGGCCACCGTCAGAACCGCCCGTCCAGGTGCTCGGCGAGCCGGGCCAGCGCGAGGTCGGCGAGCGCGTCGGCGTCGAGGGCGCCGCCGGCCGCGACCACCTCGATCTCCACCGGGAAGTGGTACGCGATGACCGCGCGATCGTCCTCGGCCACCTGCTCGGCTTCCGCCTCGCTGCCGGCCGCCGGCAGCACCAGCTCACCCGCGTGCACCAGGGCCAGCCCGGTACGGGTGACCCGGGCGGCGCGGCCAGCTCCGGTCGCCATCTGCTACCTCCGGTTCCTCGTCGGTCGGTTACGGCAGAACGGACGGGTCGCCGGTCTTCGGGTCGACCGAGGCGGCCAGGCTGAAGCCGCTGAAGGTCGCCGCCGGGGCGCCGGAGATGGTGGCGGTGGTGGGTGTCGCGCTGGTGATCAGGCAGTCCCGCAGCACGAAGGACGAGAACGCCCAGTCGTCGCCGGTGTGCTCCAGCAGCGCGATGTCGAACAGCTCGCCGTCGAGCGCCAGCTTGGTGAGCCGGCCGGCGACATCCCCGATCGCCTTGACGGTCATCGTGAAGTTCATCGACACCGGCGCGTGGATGACGCCCATGTGGGTCACCTCGCACGAGTGCAGCGCCTCGACGTTGAGCGAGAAGGACGGGCTGAACGAGTCGATCGGGCTGATCAACACCGTCTCGGTGCCCTTGGTGTACTGCACCGCGAGGCGGGTCTTCCACTCCATGGTCTGGTTCCTCCGGTCAGAACTTGGCCACGAGCGTGACCAGCAGGCGGCTCACGGCCGGGCCGTACGTGACGGTGACGACCAGGTCGACGGTGCGGTCGGCCCGGGCGGCGGTGACGATCGAGGTGTCGGTGGCGGTACGGGCGGCCTCGGGGATGGTGAGGATGTCGAGCACCGGGATCTCGACGCGGTAGTCGTCGATCACCGCCTGCCGCTTGAGTGGGCCGAGGATGCCGTCCACCTGGGTCTTGAGCAGGGTCATGCCCGGCTTGGTGATGCGGGCGTCGCCGACCAGGCCGATGAGACCGGCGCGGAGCATGAACTCGATCTGGTCGAGGGTGCGGACCAGGTCGACGTGCAGCAGGCTCGCGTCGGTGGTGAACAGCCGCCCGTCGGCGAAGTGCAGGCTCTCGCCGGTGATCAGCGTCGGGTCGATGATCGGGGTGAGGTTGGCCTCGGAGAGGCCCTTGATCTCGGCCGGGCTGTACTGCTTGGCCACCGGGATGGCCACCCCACGGATCTTCTTCAGCACGATGCTGTGGTGCACCGGCAGACCGGCCACGGCCGCCATCGCGGCGGTGGCGGCGTCGCCGTCGGCGCCCCGGGCGGCGATCATCACCATCCGGCTGGTGCTGCTCTTGAGTGGGTTCGCCGCGGTGGTGATGTCGGCGACGTAGCTGGGGCCCTTCTCGGTGGCCGGGTTGACCATGGCGAAGCCGATCCGCCGCTGGCCGGCGGCCGACATCGTCTCCACGTGCGCCTTGAGCGCCTGCAACCCGGTGGGCGCCCCGGCTCCGGCCGGGTTGCCGACGGTCGACTCGTTGGCCAGCGACACCATGGTCACGTCGTCGGCGGCCTCCAGACCGCCGAGCGCGGCGGCGTAGTCGTCACCGGCCACCTTGACCCCGTACACCTTGGCCGGCCGCGGGTCCTGTAGGAACGCCAGTTCGAGCGAGTTGTAGAGGGCGTTGCGGACCACGTTGCCGGCCTGCCGGCGGGCGAAGTTGGTGACCGCGTCGTCCAGGGTCTCGATCCGGACCGGCGTGTTCGCCGGGGCGGAGCCACCGTCGGCCGTGGACGGCGCCTTGCCCACCACGGCGATGACGCCCGGCGAGCGCTGGGCCAGCGGCGCCGGTGGCGGCACGATCCGGACCTCGATGAACGGGAATGCTGCTGTCGGTGCCACGGGTCCTCCCGGACGAAGTTGCTGCTGGTCTGGGTTCTCAGGTCGTCACGGCGGCCAGTCCGATGCCGCTGCGGGCGAGCCACTGGCCGGCGCGGGCGAACCGGGTGGCCCGCTTCTGCGCGGCGGTGCCGGCGTCGCCGCCGGGCCAACCGTCGTCGTCGAACGTCTCGATGGGGACCACCCAGACGGCGACCACCCGGTGCCGCCGCCGGACGTCGTCGGGTGCGGGCACGTCCAGGCCCAGCTCCTCGGCGCGGGCCCGGACGAGCCGCGTCTCGACGAGCAGGTCGGCGAGGGAGAAGCCCCGGTCGCGGATCAGCACGGCGGCGGCGAACGGCAGCGGACGGGGTGTGGGTGGCGCGGCCGGCGGCGCCGCGTAGCGCAGCCGTACGGTGGCGCCGGCGGTCTGCCCGCGCATCCGCGCCACCAGGTCACCCGCGTTCGCGGCGCCGACACCCGCGAGCAGCCGGTCCAGGTGCGCGTCCGTGAACGCGGCCGGCTGGTGCAGGCCCGCCCGCAGCCGGGCCACCAGTCGGGTACGACGCTCGGTCTCCAACAGCGCCGGGTCGGTGGGCAACGCGCCGAGGTCGGCGATGATCTGCGGGTCGACGTCGAAGGCCGGCACCGCCACGTCGAGGTCCTCGACCCGGTCCCGGGCGAGGCTCATGCGCACCACCAGGCTGCCCCGCCAGAGCGCGTCGATGCGCAGCGCCGACCCGCCGAGGCCGTGCAGCCGTACGCGCAGCTCGGTACGGGTGGTGCCGCCGGAGCCCAGCCACTCCCCCTCGGCCAGCGTCGCGGGCGCGGCGGCGAAGCCGAGGGTCAGCTCGTCGAAGACCGCCGCGTACGGGGGCGCGACCGGCATCGCCTCGGTGTCGTACGCGGCCTCGACCAGGTGGGCCAGCGACGCGTCGTCGAAGACGGCGGCGCGGGTGCCCGGATCGGCCAACCGCACCAGCACCCCGTCGACGAAGTCCACCGCACCGGCCTCCCCGCTGCCCCTGCCAGGGCACGCCGCCCGGCTGGGCACGAGGATCGCGAAGGGGCCGTCACCCGAGCGTCACCACCACCGTCACCGTGCCCCGGCGAGGTCCGGACTGTCGGGAACTGAGCACCCACACAGTCAGCGGCGGCTTGTCGACTGACCGTCCTCGGCCGGGCTGGCGTTGTCTCGGCGGGAGGCACGATCCGGCGCGCCCGGCGCCGTCCGGCCTCGGTCACTCGTGAGAGCGACATACCTCAGAGTCATATTCATTCCTCAGAGTCATAACGCTCATTGGAGTAACCACCCCGCCGGCCGTCACCGACCGCGACATTCCGTACGTGCCTCCCGATCCGGCCGGGGCGACGCCTCGAGGGCCGGCCGAGTGCGACCGGCCGGCCCTCGGGTCGGTCAGAGCCGGTAGAAGTCGGTGTAGTGGTTGGGCGAGAACCAGGTGGCGCCGCTGCTGCGATTCACCACGATCCGGTACGCGTCGCGGGCAGCGCCCTGGGTACGCGGGTACACGTCGTACTCGTAGTAGGTGGCGTTGGTGGGCAGTTGACCCTCGTTGTTGTAGAACCGGCCGCCGGCGAAGTTGGACAGCCCGCCGCTCCAGGAGTACCAGCCGCGGCTGGTCGGGAAGCCCTTGGCGGACCAGCCGGAGCGTGCGGTGCGCGCGTCCGCGCAGCGGCTGACGGTGCAGGAGCTGTAGACCGCCGCCGACGCGGAGTCGGTCAGCCGTGGGGCCACCACGGACGGGCCGACCAGCGCGGCGGCGACCATGGTGAGGAGCAGGGCGAGGGTGGTGGTACGCCGGCGGATCGCGCCGAGCGTGGCCAGCGGGGACACGAGGGTGGACACAGGCTGCCTCCAGACCATCCGATCCATCGATCCGCGTGATTGGCGGACCGGAGTCAGTCTCGCCGTTGCCGGCCGTCAGCGACAGCCCGCGCACCCCAACTGCTCCACAATGCTCGGTGAACCCCGGACCATCGGTCCCCCCACCAGCGGGGGCAGCGCGAGCATCCCGACGCGGACCCGACCTGGGGCCATCGGCGCGGCTACGGGCATATCGGTCATTGGTTGTTAGCGTGACATGCGGATCGGTGACCGTGAAGGGGTGCCATGACGGACGCTCCCGAGGAGAGGCCGAGGCCCGCGGACCTGTGGCGTCGGCGGGGCATCCGTGGGCTGACCATCGCCCGGGACGTGAGTGTCCGGGGTTGGCGGTGGTGGGCACGGACGTGGGATCGGCTGGTGGCCGCGCTCCAGGACGAGGCACCCGTCGGAGCCGGGGCCGGACCGTCCCCGCCGGGTCCGCTCATCGAACAGCGCGACGCGCCCCGGCTGATCGCGGTCCCCTCTCGCGGGTACGTGTACTCGTTCTACGTCCGCGCCACGTTCGCCTGGTCGTCACCGGCGAGCCTGCGCGCCGAGGTCTTGAGCTGGTACGTGCAGTACTTCCAACCGAACGCCATCCAACGGCTGACCCGGCTGGCCGCCGACGCCGCCCGGGACCTGCCGCCGCACCGGGCAGCCGATCTGGAGGTGGCGTTGCAGCGGGCGCTCGCCGACGATCCCGAGTGGCGCTACCAGCGCGGTGACGTCCTCATCACCTGCCGACCCGACGCCGCCGTCCGGCTCGACGAGCGGATCATGCCGGCGCTCCAGCCGCACGTCGACCGGATGGTGAAACTGGAGTACCAGTTCGACGAACAGTTGCGCAGGGCGACGTACGCCGAGGAGCTGAGCCGACGGTGGACGACGATCCTGGGCGACCACCTCGACGCGGACGCCGACCAGGAGGTGGCCGACGCCCGCCAGCACCTGCTCGCCGCCCAGCGGGAGGCCGCGCGGTGGATCGGCGAACTTCTTCATCTCCGCGCTACCAAATCTTGATCGGGTCGGCATAGACCTTCATGCCGATTGTTCCCGATCCGCGCGTTCTGCCATGATCGCCAACGCTGGCCCGGCTGGCTAGCATCCTCCCGTCCTTCCGCTCGGGAAGGCACGGGGGAGGAATACATCATGGAACTCGAACGAAATTGGAAGCCGTACGCCAAGGCCCCGGCGCTCCTCGTGCTGGCGGTCGTCCTGGTGTTCTCGCCGGAGATCCTGGCGGCGATGGGCCGGGAGTTCACCTTCGGCAACTGGGTCGGCTACGTGATGGCGCTGCTCGCTCTGATCGGCGGCCTGGGCGCGGTGCGGGAGAGCCGTCAGGCGTTCGCCGTCCGCATCGGTGAGCAGGGAATCACCTGGACCAGGGGCGAGGCGACCGTGGACTTCGCCTGGTCGGACGTGAGCCGGGTGGCGATCGAGAAGAAGCCCAACGCCGGCAAGCTGGAGAAGCCGAGCATCCTGACCGTCTGGGTCGGCGACCAGACCGAGCGCGCGCTGCCGCCCGACGTCGAGCTGACCGGCCTGCGCGGCTACCGCATCGCCGACCTGAAGAGCACCAGGCAGTCGCGCGACCAGGTCGAGGCGGCCCTGCGCCAGTACGGCGCCGACCGCTACCCCGCACCGGCCAGCTGACGGCACCCGCAGCAACTGTTCCACTCGCCAGCCCTTTCGCCAGCCGGAGCGACCTGTGACGACAATGCCCGCGCCCGTACCGCCGCCCGCCCTACGCCCGCCCACCGACGGGGAATGCCAGTTCTGCGGCAGCCACCCCGCCGCCCACGTGTCCTTCCAGTCGATGACGAGCATCGTGATCCTGTACGTCGTCTCCTCGCAGCGCGGGTGGATGTGTCGCAGCTGCGGTCTCGCGATGTTCCGTCACCACACGAACAAGACGCTGCTCGCCGGCTGGTGGGGAATCGGCGTCGTCGGCATGCCGATCCTCCTGGGCATCGACCGCCTCCGGCTGCGCCGCATCCTGCGGCTCGCCCCACCCCAGCCCACGCCGGGCGTCGCGGCGTCACTGCCGGCACCCCTCGACCCCGGCAAGCCGCTGATCCAGCGCCCGGGCGCGATCGTGAGCCTCATCCTGCTGACCCTGCTCGTACTGGTGATCGGCTGCGGCGCCCTGGCCTTCGGCATCGACAGCTAGCCCACTCCCATCCATGATCGCCGCGCCGTCCGGGTCGGTCGTGGGAAAGAGCATGAATGAAGAAAGACGTTCGTCGGACGGGATGAGATCGTGGCTGCGCGGCGCCTGTCACGTCGCCCCGCACGGGCAGTCGTCGCCGGCAGAGGCGTCCTCCCGGTCGGGCCGCGGTTCACGGCTGGAGGGCAGATCACCATGGCGCACATCGATCTGGGGATCGACGAGAAGGAGTTTCCCGGCGTCACCGGCCCGATGCGGTACCGTCCGGAGACGGCGAAGCCGCTCAACGAGTTGGCCGAGGTGCTGCTGCGCGCCCCACACACGCTCCCGCCCGGTGAGCGCGAGCTGATAGCCGCGTACGTCTCCGGGCGCAACGAGTGCACCTTCTGCTGCGCGTCGCACTCGGCGTTCGCCGCCGCGCAGCTCGATGAGGGCATGACCCTCGTCGACCAGGTACGCGCGGATCTCGACACCGCCCCCATCTCGGCCAAGCTGCGGGCGCTGCTGCGCATCGCCGGCGCGGTGCAGATCAGTGGCCGCAACGTCACCACCGAGCTGGTCGCCGACGCCCGCGCCGAGGGCGCCACCGACCTGGAGATCCACGACACCGTCCTGATCGCCGCCGCGTTCTGCATGTTCAACCGGTACGTCGACGGGCTCGGCACGTTCGCGCCCGAGGGCCAGGAGGCCTACGCCGGGATGGCACACCGGATCGTCGACGTCGGCTACGGGTCCGCGGCTCGTACACCGGCAGTCTGAGCACAACCACGGGTGACCGCACCCCGATCCCCCTGCGATGGTCGACGGGCACGCCTGATGAAGCCCGTCGGCCGTGCGGTTGGAGGGATCGATGGACCGTCCCCGCTTCCTGCTCGACGCCGCCCAGCGGCTCCGAGCTGACATGGTCGACCGGCTGAGCACACTCGTCTCCTGCGAGTCGGCACCGGGCTCGCTGCCTGAGCTGGAGTCCTGTGCCGACCTTCTCGCCGACTGGGGGGAGGACGTGCTCGGCCGGCCCGCCCACCGGGTCGTGATCGACGGCCTGCCGCACCTGCTGTGGCCGGCCGTCGACCAGCGCGTGCTGCTGCTCGGCCACTTCGACACCGTCTTTCCGGTGGGCACGATCCGGTCCCGGCCCTTCGCCGTCCGCGGGGACGTGGCGACGGGGCCCGGTGTGTGCGACATGAAGGCCGGCATCGTGCAGATGTTCACGGCCCTGAGCCTGATCGAGGACACCTCGGCGGTCGGCGTGCTGCTGACCTGCGACGAGGAGAGCGGGTCCGGCACGTCGCGGCACCTGATCGAGCGTGCGGCGCGCCGCTCGGGCGCGGTTCTCGTCTGCGAGGCGGCCACCCCGGACGGGCACCTGAAGGTGGCCCGCAAGGGTGGCTCGGTCTACCGCCTCACCGTCTCCGGTCGGGCGGCCCACGCCGGCGTCGAACCCCAGCGCGGAGTCAACGCCACCGTCGAGGTCGCCCACCAGGTTCTCAGCCTGGGCGCGCTCGGCGCGGCCGACAGCGGCGGCACCTCCGTCACACCGACAGTGCTCTCCGCCGGCACCACGACGAACACGGTGCCCGAGCGCGCCAGCGTGGCCGTCGACGTCCGGGCCTGGACGAGGGACGAACTCGAACGCGTCGACCACGCCATTCGCGGGCTCGTCCCGTTCCTGCCCGAGGCGACGTTGGCCGTGCAGGGTGGGATCAACCGCTACCCGATGGCCCCGGAGCTCGCGCGGCCACTGCTGGAGGTGGCCCAGTCGATCGCCCGCCGGCTGGGCATCCCGCGCCTGACCGGCGCGTACGCCGCTGGCGCGTCCGACGGCAACTTCACCGCCGCGCTGGGCGTACCGACCCTCGACGGCCTGGGGGCGGTCGGTGGCGGAGCGCACGCCGCCGACGAGTACGTCTGCCTCGACCGGATGCCCGAACGGACGGCGCTGCTCGCCGGACTCGTCGACGCGCTGTCCACGATGGATTAATTCGGGCCGCGACTCATCGACGACATCCCGTAACGTGCTTCTCGCCGGTGCGTGACCGGCAGCGAGGGGTGGGCTTCGGCATGCCTACGGGACAGCACTCGGAATCGCTCATTCCCCCGCTCGGCGTCGAGGAGGAATTCCTCGTCGTCGACGCCGACCGGGGCGAGGTCGTACCGGAGGCGGCCACCGTCGTCGACGGTGCACGAGCGACGCTGGGCCCTCGGGTGGGCGGCGAGATCACCAGGTTGCAGATCGAGACCCGCACCGACCCGTGCCAGGGCCTCGACGATCTCGCCGCGCAGCTCGTCGAGGGCCGGGCCGCCATCCAGACCGCGGCCCGTTCGGCGGGTCTGCGGGTGATCGCCAGCGGCTCGCCGGTGCTGGGCCGTGCCGTGCCGCCGCCGCTCACCGAGGGGCCGCGGCAGGATCGGGGCACCGCCACCTTCCGTGGGCTGCACGACGAGCTGGCGATCTGCGCCGTGCACGTCCACGTGCAGCAGCCCGACCGGGACCGGGCCGTGCTGATCGGCAACCACCTGCGCGCACACCTGCCGGTGTTCCTCGCCCTCTGCGCCAACTCGCCCTACTGGGCGGAGCGCGACACCGGCTACGCGAGTTGGCGCAGCGTCACGTGGGGGCGCTGGCCGGTGGCCGGCCCGCCGCCGTACCTGACGTCCGCCCGGCAGTACGACGACCACGTGGACATGCTCCTCGACGCCGGCGCGCTGGTCGACCACGGCACGATCTTCTGGGACCTGCGCCTGTCCACACACCACCCCACGCTTGAGGTACGGGTGGCCGACGTGCCCGTCACCGCCGCCGAGTCCGCGGCGCTCGCTGCCCTGGTGCGGGCCCTGGTGGTCGCCGCCGGGGAGGCCGTCGACCGGGGCGACGAGGGACCGCGGCTGGCTCCCGAGCTGCTGCGACTCGCCTACTGGCGGGCCGCCCGCGACGGGATGGGCGGCCACGGCGTCGACGTCGGCACGGGCCGGCTGCTGCCCGCGGCGGCCCTGGCCGAGCGGCTGGTCGAGCGCGCCCGGCCGGCGTTGGACGCGGCGGGTGACCGCGAACGGGTGGAGGGCTGGCTGAAGTGGCTCGCCGCGGACGGCGACGGCGCGACCCGTCAGCGTGCCGCCCAGGCAGCGCGCGGACGTCTGACTGACGTGGTCGACGAGCTCGTCAGCCGGACCGCCCCCGACCTGCCCGCCTGTGAACAGGGCACGCCTGCGTAACGACAGGCGGCGGCGGCTCCGCGATGCTGGAGGGACCGGAGACCGGCACAGTTTCATCAGGGAGGCCACAGGTGAACGACACCGACCTGGTACCCAGGGTCCCCGTCCAGCACCACCGCCGACCGCCGGCCGACATGGTGCGCGAGGCGGAGGCGTTCGCTCAGCGGATGGCGCAGCGCCGGTCGGTGCGGGACTTCGCCAGTGACCCGCTGCCCGACGGGGTCGTCGAGGCCGCGATCCGGGCGGCGTCGACCGCGCCCAGCGGCGCCAACGTGCAGCCGTGGCGGTTCGTCGTCCTGACCGACCCGGCCCGCAAACGCCGGCTGCGCGAGGCCGCCGAGGCCGAGGAACGGGCGTTCTACGACCGCCGCGCCTCGCCGGAGTGGCTGGGTGCGATCGCCGGGCTCGGCACCGACTGGCGCAAGCCGTTCCTGGAGACCGCACCGGCCGTCATCGTCGTATTCGAGGTGCACCAGGGGCCGCACAGCCCGAAGCCGTACTACGTCAAGGAGTCCGTCGGCATCGCGGTCGGCCTGCTGATCACCGCGCTGCACCACGCCGGCCTGGTCACACTGACCCACACGCCCAGCCCGATGCGGTTCCTCAACGAGGTGTGCGAGCGACCTGCGGAGGAGCGCCCGTACGTCGTGATGCCCGTCGGTTATCCCACCCCGGACGCCCACGTCCCCGATCTGGCCCGCAAACCCCTCGACGAGGTCATGATCCGTTGGTGAGGTCCCCGGTCAGGAACTCGACCAACGGCTCGACGTGTCGGTCCGGGCGTCGCCACTCGGCGAGCAGATCCTCCAGCAGGTGCTGTTCGTGGACGAGTTCCGTACCGCGGTAACGCCGGATCACCGGGTGGATGAAGGCGCTCTCCCGGGCCCGGTCGGGCGTCGGGTGCCGGTCGATGGCGAAGACGTCGCCGTAGTCGTCGCGGCCCCACCGCAACGCGAGCGTGTACCACTGCGTGGCCGCCGCGAAACGCTCCACGGCGTAGTCCTCCGGCAGGTCCTCGTAGTGGTGGATGTCGCCGGTGGCATCGTCACGGACGAAGGCGTCGCAAAGGTACTCGAACTGGGTCCACAACGCCGAGGACCAGTTGACGCGGTCGAGCATCAGCTTGGTCAGCGACACGGCGTCGGCCGGCGTCGTCGCGTACGACAGCGGCACGCCCTCGTAGCGCTCCCGCAGGATCCGGGTGAACGTCCGGAGGTTGTACCGGAAGCCGTCGATGAACGGCGACGACGCGTGTTTCGCGTCCCGCGCCTGGGCGATCGTGCCGGCGAAGTACAGGTCGTCGATGGTGCTGGACTGCCAGTCGGGGCGTAGGCCGGGCATGCGGCCGTCGCGCACCATCTCGGGTCGGGACGTCTCGTCGAACATCGTCGTGTCCATCCGGAACCCGGTGCACCGCAGCACCGTGTGGTAGTCCAGTTCGGCGGTCTCCCCCTCGGCGTGGGTGTACGTGATCGACACCCGGAACCGCCCGTCGACGGGCCGGATCTCGTCGATCGTGCAGTCCAACACCGAGTGCAGCGTCTTGAACTGGTAGCTGTCGAGGATCGCGCCGTACTGACCACGCACGTCCCCGGGGTGCTTGGTGTTCCACGCCAGTCGCAGGGGCTGCCGGCTGGCGAGGTGCACCATCGACGCTCGGCCGAGGATGGCCGACGCGGTCTCGAAAGCCGAGTTGCCCTTACCGATGATCAGGACCCGCTGACCGTCGTACGCCGTGGGGTCGACGACCATGTCCTCGTACCCGATGGCATGCTCGATGCCCTTGATGGCCGGCACGAAGGGCCGGCCCCAGCCGGTCGCGACGACCAGGCAGCGCGCGCGCACCTCTCCCTGGTCGGTGCCCACGACGAAGCCGTCGCCGCTGCGCGTGATCCGCTCGACCGTCGTGCCGAACCGGATGTTGAGCGCATGGACCCGCTGGAACTCGGCGAGGTAGCGCACCAGGTCGTCAGCGGCGGGCAGATACTCCTCGCTGAAGCGCGGGAACAGCAGGTCCGGGGAGTCGTTGAGCAGCGAGTTCCAGTCCCAGCGCAGGCGGATCTCCGGATCGGCGCTGTCGGTGTGCACCTTGTTCAGCGAGATGAGCCTGCGGTGGCGCGGAAACCGCCGGAAGAAGCCGCCGGGCTCGTCGCCACTCTCCAGCGTCAGGTAGTCGGCACCGTGCTGCTGAAGGTAGTAGCTCAGTTGAAGGCCGGCGGGCCCCGCCCCGACGATGACGTACCGGTGTTCACTGCTGAGCATCCTGCGGCCCTTCGACGGAGGGATGAATCCATCGACCATGGGATGCCAAGCGATATGTGTCAATGCCGTTCGTCATCTTCCCGGGAACGCGGAGAGGGCCGGTCGTACCGGAAACCCAATGCCTTCCGGGAGTCCCGATCCGCCTTGTAGGCGGCGCCGAACGCCAGGTTGATCGCGACCCGTTCCGCGGTGTCGTCGAAACCCTCGATGTCGAACGCCCGGAACAGCTGGGTACCGTCTCCGGGCCCGTTGCGAATCTCGATCCGCCCGTCCACGTCGATGTAACTGGACGCCGTGACAGAGCCCTTGTCGAAGACGTCGTTCGGGCCGGCGACCACGGATTTGTCCACGACGCTGGTCAACTCGTGCGGAGCCGCGAGGAGCTGTTCCAGCCGGGACTGGGCTCGCCGTACTCCCGCAGCATCGTCGGGCTCGAACACCCACACCCAGGTCTCCTCCGGGCGGGCGTTCCAGCAGATGAGTTCGGGCCCGGCGAACGCACCCTCGACATCGCACGTCACGAGCGCGTCGGGGAAACGCCGTCGCAGCTCAGCCACCCGTGTGGCGAGGCCGCCCGCGTACGCGGCGTGTTCCGAGATGTCCCACGCCACCTACGGCTCGCGCATCCAGGTCTTCGGGTCGGTCACGAAGACGCCCTTGCCCTGCTGCCGCCGGATCACCCGCAGCGCCTCCAACCGGGCGTAGGCCATCTGCACAGTCCCGTGGCTGACGTCGTATCGCACACGTAGTTCAGCGATTGAGGGCAGCTTGTCCCCCGGCTTGACCTTCTTCGACCTGACGTCGGCGATCACATCATCGGCGATGCGCCAGTAATCCGGCACTTCTCGCATGGCACTCCTCGCGTGGCAACCCGATTTGATCACACCGCGACGCACCTAACAAGCAGCGTCGACTTAGCTAGCATGTCTAGATACGTTGAAGCGGAGCCGGTCCTCGCGTGGCAACGAGTGCGGCTCATCCCCTCGGTCGGGGCGGGTGCGTGTGCCCGTCCCGACCCCACCACCAGGACCTCGCGCTCCCGCCTGCTCTCAGAAAGGACTGTCGTGGCTCAGGTGTATCGAGGTGGCCGGACCTACCCCGCCGGCTACGCGGCCCGGTTGACCCCGTACGAGGTGCGGACCCGCGAGTTCGCCGCGCATCGGCGCGGCGTCGACCCCGTGGAGGTACGCGAGTTCCAAGCCCGGGTGGCCGATGAGCTGGGCATGCTCAACGAGACGGTACGGCTGCTCAGCCGGGAGAACGACCGGCTCGGACGGGCACTACGGGACTGGCAGACCATGCACGCGCAGGAGTGCCGGCCGCCGCACGAGCAGCATCCCAACTCCGGCCACTGGTGACCGCGCGCCCCTCCCCCGGCGGCCTTCTCGTCATCGACGGTCGAGCCTCGGTGCAGTTTTCCGGGGACCGCGCCCTGACCTTCCGCGTCGTGTCGGTGTCGAACCAGCCGACGTACGAGGGCTGGGTCTGGTTGACGGGCTACGTCCTCGACCGCCGAGGCGACGCGACCGTCAAACGCGAGGTCTTCGTACAACTCGCCGGTCTCCGGACTCCGAACGGCACCGGGGAGATCCCCTCCACGGTTCGTCACACGTCGTCGACGCGTACCGTGCTCTCGGCCGGTACGGTCGTCCGGCCGGCGAGCGCCTGACGTAGCGCGGCCGACTGCTCCACCGAGCCGCCCCGGACGCCGAGGCTCCGTCGGGCCGCCCGGTAGTAGCCGTCCCGGGCCTCGTTGACCCCGTCCAGTTGCGCCGAGATGTCTTCCGGAGCTTCGACGATCCCCCGGGCCAGCCGCTCCAACTGCCAGATCGCGTCCCGCCAGGCCGCGGCGGCGAGCACCGTGGGCTCGTCGCCGAGAAGCAGCAGGTTCTCCCAGACGATGGTGCGCCGCGCGTCCGACTCGGCGAGCCGGGCGAGGCCCTCCTCCCGGTCGATCGGGTGGCTGTGCGACCCAGGCCGCAGGTGGGCCGTCATCCGCAACGCCACCGCGTGACTCTCCTTGAGGGCGTGCGCGAACTCGACGTACGCGTCGAGGCGTCGCTCGTCCCAGCGCACGTTCTGGCTACGACGCCAGCGCGCGCGGTCGGCGAGCGAGGTGGCGAGGATCGTGCCCAAGGTGCCGACCAACACACCGAGGAGCGCCGGAAGCTGCGTCAGGAACGTGCCCACGACGCCGAGGCTGCCGTACCGGGGTGGGCTGTGCCAACCCGCCGCCGGCGGACGGGACGCGACGAGGGGGCACTGTCCGTCCTGCTGCCGGTCGGGAAACGTGACCTGATTGAGGGACGTCGCGGTGGCACCCGCCGTCCATAGTGGTGGTCGGTCACCGATGTCGCACAGGACGGACAACCGATGAAGACGGTAGCGAACCTGGGCCGGACGGGCATTTCATCGGTCCCCGCGGACCTGCTGGAGCGGACCGAGCTTGAGGTGCTGTCCCTGTACGGCAACGAGATCCGCAGGCTACCGCCCGAGATCGGCGCTCTGGGGCAGCTGGAGAAGCTGGACCTCGCTGGAAACAGGCTGAGCAACCTCCCGCGCGAGATCGGCGAGCTGAAGCGCCTCCGCGAGCTGGATCTCGGCGGAAACCGGCTCACGGTCCTGCCCGAGGAGCTTGGTGCGCTGCCCGATCTGCAACTGCTCGACCTGCGGGGCAACCTGCTCAAGACCCTCCCGACGAGTCTCGCGCCGCTGCTGATCCGGGGTCAGCTGACGATCCGGCTCGACGACAACCCGCTGGACCAGGCCCTGATCGAGACGCTGCGTCGTGGGGACGCCGCGCTGGGGGCGTACCTGCAGAGCCTGGGGGACGGGGCTCCGCAGTACGAGGCCAAGATCCTGCTGGTGGGCGAGGGGAACGTCGGCAAGACGTCGCTGGTGGGCGCGCTCAACGGCGAGCAGTTCGTGAAGGGGCGTCCGACAACGCACGGCATTCAGATCCGGGAGTTGGTTCTGCCGCACCCGTTCCTGAACGAGACGTTGACGCTGCGCACCTGGGACTTCGGTGGCCAGGAGATCTACCGGGTGACCCACCAGTTCTTCTTCAGTCGACGCGCCATCTACCTGCTCGTCTGGCACCCACGCGAGGGCCAGGAGCAGGGCGAGGTGGAGGGCTGGCTGCACCGCATCCGACTGCGGGTGGGAACGGAGGCCTCGGTGATGATCGTGGCCACCCACGCGGACGAACGGCGGCCGGAGTTGGACTTCCCGCGCCTGCGGGAGCTGTTCCCGGGCATGATCGCGGGCCAGTACGCGGTGGACAGCGAAACCAACCGCGGCGTCACGGCGCTACGGAGGGCCATCGGCGACGAGGCGGCACGGCTGCCGCAGATGGGCCAGTTGACCAGCCGCCGGTGGGCCAGCGCCCGGGACGAGATCCTGGCGCAGGCCGGTGCCCAGCCGCAGATGTCCTTCGAGGACTTCGCCGCGATCTGCCGCCGTCACCGGGTCCGCGACGACGAGGTCGTCCACCTTGCCGAGTTGCTGCACGACCTGGGCCAGGTCATTTACTACGGCGACGACGACGGTCTGCGCGACATCGTGATCCTCAACCCCGAGTGGCTGACGAAGGCGATCAGCCACGTGCTGGAGGACCACGGCGTTCGGGCTGGCGACGGAATCCTCGAACACCACGAGCTGCGGCACATCTGGCGTCCGCGCGACGACGGCCTGTCGTACAACCCGGTCCACCACCCGTTCTTCCTGCGGTTGATGGAGAAGTTCGACGTCTCGTACCGGCTCAACGACGGTGACCGGAGCCTGATCGCCCAGTTGGTCCGGTACGAGCGCCCCCGGCTGCCGTGGGAGGCGACACAGCCGGTACCGGACGGTATCCGGGTGCTGCGGCTCACCTGTGAACTCGGCGAGAGCGCGCCGCCGGGCCTGGTCTCGTGGATCACCGTCCGCCACCACGACGCGTCGACGGGTCGGCACTGGCGGCGAGGCGTGTTCCTGCGCCATCCGATCGACACGTACCAGTCCGAGGCGCTGGTGGAGTTGCAGGCCGACCACAGGTTGGCCATCGAAGTCCGCGCTCCGTCGCCCGATCTCTTCTTCAACGTGCTGCGGGACAGCCTGGAGCGCCTCCTCACCACGCGCTGGCCGGGCCTGCCCTTCAAGCTGTTCGTACCGTGCCCGAGCCGCGACGCCGACGGCGTGGCCTGCACCGGGCGTTTTCCGCTCGACGGGCTGATCAAGTTCCGGGAGCGTTCGACGCGTCCCGGCCCGGTCCAGTCCGTCGGCCTGTTCGACGTGACCCCGGCGGCCGGGACGAACCGGCCGGAGGTCGTACTCCCCTGCCTGACCTGCCAGCAGGACCACGACGTCGCCGGCCTGCTGACCGGTTTCGTGGCGCCGCAGCCCTTCGGCGCGGAGCTGAACCGGCTGGAACGACGGCTCAGCACCCTCAGCCAGGAGGTCGGCCTGATCGGGGACCATGTGGCGGAGACGGCGTCGTTCGCCGCGGACACGGCCCACCACCTGCGCCGACTGGTGCGGGCCGTCGGCACGGAGGTGACCGACTGCCCGCGGCTGTTCACCGTCGCCACGATCCCGCCCATCGGCTGGCGTCGTCTCTCGTTCGGGCAGCGGTCGATCCGGATCACCCTCTGGTGCGAGCAGCCCGGCGAATGGCACACCTGGGACGGGGCCAGCTACGAGCTGACCCAGCCGCGCGCCTGGCTGGAGAAGGCCGCGCCGTACCTGAACCTGGTGTTCAAGACCCTGCGCCTCGTGTATCCGGTGGCGGCCTCGGTGGCCGGCTACGTCGCGCCCAACCTGGAGCACGCGCAGCGGGAGTTGGACCTGATGAAGAGTCTGATCGACTCGTTGCCCACGTCGCTCGCCGAGGACGCGCTGGCCGCGCCGCCCGAGTCACGGCACGCCCTGACCGTGGCACAGGGCGCCGCCCTGCGCTCGTTCAAGGTGCTGCTCATGGAGTTGGACGCCGTACGGACGTTTGGTGGGCTCGGCCGGGTGCTGACGTCCACCGGGGAGTTCCTGTGGGTGTGCCCGACCCACCGACGCATGCACGACCCAGGTCTGCCGGTGCTGCCCGCCTGACACCGCGCCGCCCCGATCGGTGGCAGCTCAGCAGAACGGCACGCGGCGTGTCGAATCGCTCAGCTGCCACCGATCACGGGCGGCCACAGATCCCGGCGCGTCGCGAGGATCGCCAGGGTCTCCCGGCGTACGTCGTCGGCCTCGTTGACCAGCCGGCGATGGGCGAAGCGGACCACCAGGATTCCGACGGTCGCCAACAGAGCGTCCCGGCGCAGGTCGGCCTCCCGCTGGCGAGGGACGCCATGGGTGGTGGAGCCGTCGAGTTCGATGTTGACCCGTTCCCGCTCGGCGAACATGTCGAGGTACACGGTGCGTCGCCCGAGACGCACCGGCACCTGCCGGCAGAACTCCGGCATGGTCGGGCCGGTGAAGACGTGCTCGTGGCCCCAGATCTCCAGCGGGCTACGGCATCCCTCGCCGAGCCTGGTCAGCAGGATCCGCAACGCTGCCCGGTCGGTCAGCTTCGGCTCGCTGCTGAGGGCGACCGCCAGCCGCTCCGGGGTGGTCAGCCAGTCGTGACCGCCCGGATCACCGGCGCCCGTCGCTCGGCGGACGGCAGGATCGGCCACGAGTCGACGATGGTCTGCTCAAGACGGGTCACCGTCAGCCCTCTGCGGACGACCACGTGCGGCGGCTCGATGACGAGGCCCCTGCGTCGGTGCACCACCACTCCCGGGCGCGTCCGTAGGCCAGCGTTGATCGGTGCGCTGAGGTGCAGTGGCTCGTTGGCAGTCGGCGCGTGCAGGCCCCATGCGGCGAGCGCGCTGACATGGCTGAGTGTCGCGCACCCCCGTGCCCACGCGAGAGCCGCGAGCGGGGCCACGCCCGGGTCGAGCTGCTTCAGGACCGGGATGCCCGGCCGACTGTCCACCAGGTGCGCCGCCACGAAGACCTCCGGCAGCACCCGTACCAATTCACCGCCGCGGCAGGCATGCTCCAGCGCCCACTCCGGCACCACCTGGGTCACCGCCGCGCGGGTGACCAGCCCTCCGGACCGTTTCACCAGTTCCCGCAGCACCGAGTTCACACCACGCACCGTGCGGCTCCGCCCCCGAGGGCCGCAAGGACCCCCGTCGGCCTCTGTGGACAGCACTCCCCATGTGGAAAACCCCCACGTGCGCCCACGTTCTGCTAGCCCGCGATGATCGGTGGCACCTCAACAGCGAAGCTGTCGGCGTGTCATGTCGCCCAGCCGCCAACGATCAAGGGAGCAAGGGAGCAACGGGGGCTCACGCGGCCAGCGTGGCGTAGCGGCCGTCGTGATCGAGCAGGCTCTGGTGGGTGCCGGTCTCGACGATGCGGCCGTGGTCGAGGACGGCGATCTGGTCGGCGTCGCGGACGGTGGAGAGCCGGTGCGCGATGGTGAGCACCGTCCGACCCTCGGAGAGCACGTCGAACGCTCGCTGCACGGCGCGTTCGGTTTCGGTGTCCAGCGCGCTGGTGGCCTCGTCGAGGACCAGGATGCGCGGGTCGCGCAGCAGCGTACGGGCGATGGCGAGTCGTTGCTTCTCGCCTCCGGAGAAGCGGTGCCCGCGGGAGCCGACCATCGTGTCGTACCCGTCGGGGAGGCCGGCGATGAGGTCGTGGATCTGGGCGGCGCGGGCGGCGGCCTCGATCTGGGCGTCGGTGGCGTCCGGCCGGGCGTAGCGCAGGTTCTCCCGGACTGTGGTGTGCAGCAGGTACGTCTCCTGGCTGACGACGCCGACGATCGCGGCCAGGTCGGTCAGGCGCAGGTCGCGCAGGTCGACGCCGTCGATGGTGATGCGGCCGGCGGTCGGGTCGTGCAGGCGGCTGACCAGTCCGGCGAGGGTGCTCTTGCCGGAGCCGGTCTCGCCGACGAGGGCGAGGCTGGTGCCGGCGGGCACGTCGAGGGTGATGCCGGCGAGGGCGGCGGTGTCGCTGCCGGGGTAGCCGAAGGTGACGTCCGCAAGGCGCAGGTGGCCGCGGACCCGGGCGGGGTCGAGGCGGACCGGCTCGGCGGGGTCGGCCACGTCGACCGGCAGGTCGAGGTATTCGAAGATCCGGGCGAACAGCGCCAGCGAGGCGGTCAGCGACACGCCCACGTTGAGCAGGCCCATCAGTGGCCGAAACAGGCCGCCCTGCAGGGCGGTGAAGGCGACGAGGGTGCCGATGCTCAGCGTGCCGGCGGCGCCGGGCAGGCCGGCGGCGAGGTAGATCACTGCCGGTACGGCGGCGAAGATGATGCTCATCGAGGCCATCCGCCAACGGCCGGCCAGCTCGCTGCGCAACTCCAGGTCGACCAGGCGGGCCGACGAGGCGGTGAACCGGTCGATCAGCGCCGGGCCGGTGCCGAGGGTCTTGGCCAGCTGGACGCCGCTGACCGACAGCCCCTCCTCGACGGTGACGTTGAGGTCGGCGAGTTCGCGCTGGCGCTGGTCGGTGATCTCGCGGCGCATCCGGGCGACCCGGCGGGTCAGCCAGATGGCCGGCGGGAGCACCACGAGCGAGACCAGGGAGAGCTGCCAGGAGAGCGCGACCATGGCGACGGCGGTGGCGACCACTGTGGTGAGGTTGGCCGCGACGGCGGTGGCGGTGGAGGTGACCACCGACTGCATGCCACCGATGTCGTTGGTGATGCGCGACTGCACCTCGCCGGTGCGGGTGCGGGTGAAGAAGCCCAGCGACTGCCGCTGGAGGTGGCTGAACACGTCGGTGCGCAGCCGGTGCATGACCCGCTGCCCGACCTGGGTGGAGATCCAGGTCTGGACGACGCCGAGGGCGGCGGTCACGGCGGCCACGGCGACCATGCCGAGGACCAGCCAGACCAGCAGGGTCACGTCGCCCTGCGGAAGGGCACGGTCGATCACGGCACGCAGCAGGAACGGGCTGGCCATCGCGACGACCGAGGAGAGCACGATGATCGCGGTGACGATGGCCAGCGCGGGTCGGTGGGGGGTGAACAGGCGGCCGATGCGGCGCAGGGACACCTGGCGGGCCTGCGTCTTCTCCTCGGCGCTGACGGTGCGGTGGCCGCGGTCGCGGCCCATCGGGGTGGGTTCCAAGGGGGAACTCCTTCCGGAGGCGATATGCTGAGGTTACCTCAACATGAGGGAACAACAGTATCGGCTGCTACCGTATTCCGGTGACCGAGGACACCACCGACAGCGGCGACGAGAGCCTGGCCGAGACGTTCTGGGCGGTCGCGTCCCGTCTGCGCCGACAGACCCGGGAGTCGTTGGCGCCGTGGGACGTCACCCCCAGCCAGTCCCGGGCGCTCGGCGTGCTCGGCCGTCACGGTGAGGTACGCCCCGGCACGCTCGCCGAGCACCTGCACATCGCGCCCCGCTCGGCCACCGAGGTCGTCGACGACCTTCAGGCCCGAGGGCTCGTCGAACGGAGACCCGACCCGGCCGACCGCCGGGCGACCCTGGTCGCGCTCACCGACGAGGGCACCCGCGTCAGCGCCGCCATCCGGGCCGCCCGCCGCGCCGAGGCGGACCGCTTCTTCGGCCACCTCCCCGACGCCGACCGCGCCGAGCTGGCCCGCATCCTGCGCACCCTGCGCGCATAACCGCCCCGCGCGCGGGTAGCCAGCCGCCCCGTTCGTTCGCCGGACCCCCGCCACCACCAGCCGGGGAGACGTGACAGGAGGCGCTCATGTCTGCCCTGAACCACCGCCACCCCGCCTGATGTGCGGGATCAGCGGGGAGGTGCGCTTCGACGGCCGGCCGCCCGACGCGGCGGCGGTCACCCGGATGACCGAGGCGATGCGCTCGCGCGGCCCGGACGACGAGGGCCTGTACGCCGACGACTGGGTGCTCCTCGGGCACCGGCGGCTGACCATCATCGACCTGTCCGATGCCGGCGGCCAGCCGATGGTGCGCGACGACCTGGGCCTGGCGCTGGTCTTCAACGGGTGCATCTACAACTACCCCCAGCTGCGCGACGAGCTGCGGAACGCCGGGTACTCCTTCGGATCCACCAGCGACACCGAGGTGATCCTGGTGGCGTACGCGCACTGGGGTGAACGCTTCGTCGACCACCTGGTCGGCATGTTCGCGATCGGGCTGGTCGACCGGCCCCGGCGGCGGCTCGTCCTGGCCCGCGACCGGCTCGGCATCAAACCGCTCTACCTCGCCGAGGCCCCCGGGCGGCTCCGGTTCGCCTCCACCCTGCCCGCGCTGCTGCGCGCCGGCGACGTCGACACCGGCATCGACCCGGTGGGGCTGCACCACTACCTGTCCTGGCACTCCATCGTGCCGGCGCCCAGGACCGTGCTGCGCGGCGTCCGCAAGCTGCCGCCCGCCACGGTGCGGGTGATCGAGGCCGACGGGCGCAGCCGTGAGCAGGTGTACTGGCAGCCCGACTACGTGCGGGAGCCGGCCGACGCCGGGATGGACGCCGCCGACTGGCGGGCCGCCATCTCCGACGCGCTGCGCACGGCCGTACGCCGACGGCTGGTCGCCGACGTCCCGGTCGGGGTGCTGCTCTCCGGCGGTCTGGACTCCAGCCTCATCGTGGCGCTCCTGGCCGAGGCCGGCCAGGAGCACCTGCGCACGTTCAGCATCGGCTTCGACAGCCGGGGCGACGAGTCCGGCGACGAGTTCCACTACTCCGACCTGGTGGCCCGCGCGTACGACACCGACCACCACCGGATCCGGCTCGCCGACGACGATTTGACGCCCGCCGTACGAGGGGCCGTGCTGGCCATGACCGAGCCGATGGGCAGCCACGACGTGGTCGCCTTCCACCTGCTGTCCGAGCAGGTGGCGCGGCATGTGAAGGTGGCGCAGTCCGGGCAGGGCGCCGACGAGGTGTTCGCCGGCTACGGCTACCACCAGCCGCTGACCCAGGTGCCCCGCCACGGCGCCGCCGAGACGTTCGCCGCCGCGTTCTTCGACCGTGGCCACGACGAGCTGCGCGCCATCGTCGGCCCGGCGTACGCGCTGGAGCACGACGCCAGCCGTGACCTGCTCACCGACCACCTCGCCGCGCCCGGGGCGCAGACCGCGCTGGACGCCGTTCTGCGCCTGGACACCCACCTGATGCTCCCCGACGACCCGGTGAAGCGGGTGGACAGCATGTCCATGGCCTGGGGGCTGGAGGTGCGTACGCCGTTCCTCGACCAGGACCTGGTCACCCTCGCCGCGCGCTGCCCACCGGAGCACAAGGTGGCCCAGGGCGGCAAGGGCGTGCTCAAGGAGGTCGCCCGGGAGGTGCTGCCGGCCGAGGTGGTCGACCGGCCGAAGGGCTACTTCCCGGTGCCGGCGCTGCGCAACGTGGACGGGCCGGTGCGCGAGCTGGTCGCCGAAGCGTTGCAGGCCCCGGTCGCGCGCGAGCGGGGCCTGTTCCGCCCCGAGTACGTGGCGCGGCTGCTCGCCGAGCCGGACCGGGCCGAGGCTGCGGCGGGCAGCAACAAGCTGTGGCAGCTCGGTCTGCTGGAACTGTGGTTGCAGACCCACGACATCCGTTGAGAACCGTTGGTCAGCCGGCGGCGGTGTGGGCGGCGAGGTCGTCGATGACCGCGCGCAGGTCGCCGGTGTGCTCCAGCACCCGTCGCTGTCGGGTCGCGCCGGTGCCGTCGCGGCGCAGCCGGGCCAGTTGGGCCAGCACGTAACCGAGATCGCCGTGACGCAGCAGCGCCGGGGCGATCACCGCCATCAGCTCGTCCACCAGGTCCCAGGCCGGTCGGGCGCCGCCGGCGCGCAGGTCGATCAGCTCGCCGTCCAGGCCGTCGTGGGCCGCCCGCCAGTGCGCCGCGGCGACGAGGCAGTCGCGCACGGGCGGGGCGAGCACCCCGGCGCGTACGTCGTCGGCCAGTGTCGCGACCAGGCTGCGGACCAGGGCGGCGACCAGCACGGCGTCGTCCACGGTCGGACAGACGTCACCGACACGGACCTCCACCGTCGGGTACGCCGACGACGGCCGGGCGTACCAGTAGACCATCGCCGCGTCCAGCATGATGCCGGCGGCGATCAGCTCGTCGACGGTGCGGTCGTAGTCGGCGGCGGAGTCGAAGTACGGCGTGGGGCCGATGCTGGGCCAGCGCTCCAACTGCATCGACCGCCAGCTGGCGTGGCCGGTGTCGTACCCGTCGTGCAGCGGCGAGTTGGTGGTGATCGCCTGCACCACCGGCAGCCACACCCGCAGGTGGTTGCAGACCTGCACGGCCAGCTCCCGGTCCGGCAGCCCGACGTGCACGTGACAGCCGCAGACCGCCGGGTCGTGCGCCACCGGCCCGTACCGGCGGGACATGGCGTGGTAGCGCGGCCGGTCGGGCACCGTCCGGTGCGGCTCGGCCACCGGGGTGGCGCCGACCGCCACGAGCCGGGCCCCGGCCACGGCGGCGGCCTCGACGGCGGAGCGGCGCAGCGCCACCAGGTGGGTGCGCAGCTCGGTGAGGTCGGCGCAGACCGGGGTGACCATCTCCACCATGCTGTGCCGGAACTCCTGGCGGCCCTGGTCGCGGGCCGGGCCGCGCAGCGCCGCCAGCACCTGGTCGGCCACCGGCAGGTTCCGGCCGCTGTCCGGGTCGAGCAGCAGGAACTCCTCCTCGACGCCCAGGGTGAGGGTGAGGGTGCCGAGGTCGGGCACGGTGTCGACGGTCGCCGGTCGGTACGCCATGGCCGCCTCCATCCGCTGCTGCGGCCAGGGGTGGACACCCCGGCCGACGGGCGGCTCGGTTTCCCGCCCGGGGCGGCCGGCAAACGCGCGGTCAGCCCGCCGACACCGCCGCCGCCCGACGGTCGAGAAAGGCCCGTTCGGCCGAATTGTCGGTCAGCGCGACGGCCGTTCGGTACGCCTCGACGGCCTCCCCACGCCGGCCGAGCCGGGCCAGCAGGTCGGCGCGGACGGCGTGCCGCACGTGGTAGCCGGGCAGATCGAGGCGGTCCACCTCGGCCAGCGCCGCCGCCGCACCGGCGACCTCGGCGAGCGCGACGGCCCGGTTCAGCGCCACCACCGGGCCGGGGGCGACCACCGTCAGCTGGTCGTACAGGGCAAGGATCTGACGCCAGTCGGTGTCGGCGGCGCGCGGCGCGGCGCTGTGCACGGCGGCGATCGCGGCCTGGATCTGGTACGGCCCCGGCCGGTCGCGGCGCAGGCAGCGACGCACCAGCGACTGCCCCTCGGCGATCAGGGCGCGGTCCCACCGGTCCCGGTCCTGTTCTCCGAGCGGCACCAGCTCGCCGTCCGCCGTGGTCCGCGCGCCCCGGCGGGACTCGGTCAGCAGCATCAACGCGAGCAGGCCCAGCGCCTCCGGCTCGTCCGGCATCAGCTCGGCGAGCAGCCGGGCCAGCCGGATCGCCTCGACGCACAGCTCGGCACGGACCAGGTGCGGGCCGGCGCTGGCCGTGTACCCCTCGTTGAAGATCAGGTACAGCACGGCGAGCACGGCGTGGAGCCGGTCGGGCAGGTCTGCGTCGCGCGGCACCCGGTACGGGATGCGGGCGTTGCGGATCTTCGACTTGGCCCGGACCAGTCGCTGCGCCATCGTCGCCTCCGGCACCAGGAACGCGCGGGCGATCTCGGCGGTGCGCAGGCCGCCGAGCAGACGCAGGGTGAGCGCGACGCGGGTGGCCGGGGCGAGCGCCGGATGGCAGCAGGTGAAGATCAGACGTAGCCGGTCGTCGCGCACGGGCCCCTCCTCGTCGGGTGGGTCGGCGGCGTACAGCAGGGCCGCCTGGGCGTGCCGGTCGACGCGGGTCGCCTCCCGGCGCAGCCGGTCGATGGCCTGGTGGCGGGCCGTCGTGATGATCCAACCGGCCGGGCTGGGCGGCGGCCCGCTGTCCGGCCACCGGCGCAGCGCGATGGTGAAGGCGTCCTGGACGGCCTCCTCGGCGAGGTCGATGTCGCCGAGGAGGCGCACCAGCACGGCGACCGCGCGGCCGTACTCGGCGCGGAACACCGCCTCCACGTCCGGCACGGTCAGTCTCCGGCCCCGGGCCGGAAGGGGCGGACCTCGATCGGCAGGGTGGTGGCCAGCGCGTAGCGGCGACCCCAGTGCAGGGCGGCGTCCAAGTCCGGCACGTCGATGATGGTGACGCCGCCCAGGTACTCCTTGCCCTCCACGAACGGTCCGTCGGTGACCAGGACATCACCGTCGCGGGCGCGCAGCACCGTGGCGGTCTCCGGCCCGTGCAGACCCTGACCGAAGACCCAGGACCCGGCGGCTGCCAGCTCGTCGCGCAGCTCGCCGACCTCGCGCATCACCTGTGCCAGGAACTCCGGCTCCGGCACCCCACCCTGCGGCTGGTGCATGCTGAGCAGGTAGAGCGTCATCGTTGTTCCTCCTCGTGGCGGCCGGCGCGACGCCGACCTCTCATCCTCCATACGAACGACTACCGCCCACCTCGACAGGCCGGCCGGAAAAAATCGGCCGTCCCGGCCGCGGGTATGCGACGCCGCGCCGGGCGGCCCCGGTCGTACGCCAGGTAACGGCACGGTGGCCAGCGCGTACGGGCTGCGGTGTCGCGCCGTCCGGGGCCGGGTGCGATGGTGTAGAAAGGCGGAGTGAGCGCAGCGGTGACGCAGGTGCCGGTCTTCGACCGAAGGACGGTCCACGGTGGCTGACCACGACCAGCCGCCCATCGGACGCACTGTCGGCACCGCTCTGGTGCAGCTCGGCGACGTACCTCTGGCGGACCTGCTGGCCGGCGCCGGTGACGGCGTCCTGGCCCACGTGCTGGGCACGCTGGCCGCCGAGAGTGAGCCGGGCCGGCCCGGCGACGTGTCGGCGTTCGAGTCGAGCTTCTGACCGTGCCGGCCGACGCCCCGCCGTCGGCCACCCGACACCGGCCTGCCGTGGCCGCGCCCCGCATCCGCCAGGTGGTGCTGAAGGTCCACTCACGGTGCAACCTGGCCTGCGACTACTGCTACGTCTACCGGCACGCCGACCAGGGCTGGCGGGCCCGGCCACGGGTCATGGCCCCCGGCACCGTGAGCCGGGTCGCCGACCGGCTCGCCGCCCACGTGGCCCGGCACGGCACCGACCGGGTCCGGGTGGTGCTGCACGGCGGGGAGCCGCTGCTCGCCGGCCCCGCCGTGCTCGACCGGACGGTACGCACGCTGCGCGCCGCGATGCCCTCCGGCGTCGCACTCGACGTGGCGATGCAGACCAACGGGCTCCTGCTCGACGAGGCGGCGCTCGACCTGTGCCACACGCACGGCATCGACGTCGGGGTGAGCGTGGACGGCGACCGCACCGCCAACGACCGCCATCGCCGCCACGCCGACGGCCGGGGCAGCTTCGCCGAGGTGGCCGCCGCGCTGCGCCTGCTGGCCCGGCCCGAACACCGGGCCCGCTACGCCGGTCTGCTCTGCACGGTCGACCTGGCCAACGACCCGATCGCCGTCTACGAGGGCCTGCGGGAGTTCGACCCGCCCCGACTGGATCTGCTGCTGCCGCACGGCAACTGGAGCGCTCCCCCACCCGGACGCCACCCCGACGACCCCGCCACCCCGTACGCGGACTGGCTGATCGCCGTCTTCGACCGCTGGTACGCCGAGACGCCCCGGCGTACCGGCATCCGGCTGTTCGAGTCACTGATCGCGCTGCTGCTGGGCGGACGCAGCGGCACCCAGGCGCTGGGCGCCGCCGAGCCGGACGTCATGACGATCGAGACCGACGGCACCATCGAGGGCACCGACACGCTCAAGACGACCACCGCGTCGGCGATGCGGACCGGCTTCGACGTCTTCCGGCACAGCTTCGACGAGGCGCTGCGTCACCCGTCGCTGGCCGGGCGTCCCACCGGGACCGCGGCGCTCGCGCCGGCCTGCCGGGCCTGCCCGGTCGTCGACGTCTGCGGTGGCGGCCTGTACGCGCACCGCTTCCGCGACGGCGCCGGCTTCGCCCACCCGTCCGTCTACTGTGCCGACCTGCTGCGGCTGATCCAGCACGTGCGGACGGTGGTGACCGCCGACCTGGACGCGCTGCGCCGTCGCGTCGCCGGGGCGAGCGTGCCGACGCCGGTGGCACGCCCATGACGGGCCCGCTGTCGGCGGCGCAGCTCGCCGGGCTGGCCGGGGGCCACGGCGACGCCGCAACGGTCGCGGTGTTGCGGGGCGGGCAGCTCGGTCGCCGACGGCTGCTGACCGTCGCCGCGGCCCGCGCCTGCCGTGACGAGCCACTGGTCCGGCAGAGTCTGGAGCTGCTCACCCGCGCCGAGCACGCCGACCCGGCAACGGTGGCCGCGGTGCTGACCCATCCACCGGTGACCGGATGGGCCCGCGCCGCGCTCGACGGCGCCGCCGGGCCCGCCTACCTGGCCGCGCTCGCGGCGGCGGCGGCGACCCGCGCCGGCCTGACGTTCACGCTGACGCTGCCCCGCCCGGCCGACGGTGTGCTGCCGCTGCCCACCGTCGGCGCGGCGACGGGCCTGCCCTTCGACAGCCCGGTGCGGCTGTCCGGCGAGGCCGGCACGCTGCGGATCGACGCCGCCAGCGGCGACGGGGACGGGGTACGGGTCGAGGCCGGCGGTGGCCGGCTGCTCGACGCGGGCGTCGGCGGGATCGGCTGGTTGCCGGTCCGCAGGACCAGGCCGTTCGACGCGGTCGAGGTGCTGGTCGACGACCAGGACCCGTGGCGCGACTGCTACCACCGGCCGTCGGCGCCCCGACTGGACGACGTGTCGGCCGACCGACTGGACCGGCTCACCGCCGAGGCCGGGCAGTGGCTGCGTGCCCACCTTCCGGCGCACGCCGACGCGCTGGCCGGGCTGCTGCGCACACTCGTGCCGCTGCGACCGCCGCCCTCGGGCAACCCGGTGAGCGCCACCAGCAGGGACGCGCTCGGCGCCATAGCGCTCTCCGTGCCCGCCGACGCGCGGACCCTGGCGCTGTTGCTCGTGCACGAGTTGCAGCACACCAAACTCGGCGCGCTGCTCGATCTGGTTCCGCTTCACCGCCCGGGTGGGCCGGCCCGCTACCGGGCGCCCTGGCGACTGGACCCGCGCCCGGTCGGCGCGCTGCTGCAGGGCGCGTACGCGCACCTGGGGGTGGCCGAGGTGTGGCGCTGCCGGCGGCACGAGGGGACCGCCGCCGCGTTCGAGTACGCGTACTGGCGGGAGCAGACCATCCGCGCGGTCCGGCAGCTCGCCGACGCGGCCGAGCTGACCGCGGCCGGCCGGTCGTTCGTGGCCGACATGGCGAGCACCCTGCGCGGCTGGCGTGACCCGGTCGACGGCGCGGTCGCGGCGGCGGTGCGGGACGTGGCGGACGCCAGCGCGGTGCGGTGGGGGCTGGCCAACCTGGTTCCCGACCCCATGGAGGTCGAGCTGGCGTTACGCGCCGTGCGGCGAGGCGAGCCATGGTCGGGCGGCGGCCCCGCACCTATCGTGACGGCCACCGCGGCTCGACCCGCGCTAGCCGTGCGCAGTGGCCCCGAGGCGGCGGTGTGCCGCCAACTCGTCGCCCCCGGCAGCGGGTTTTTCCCTGACGATCCGGCGGACCGGGCTTACGTCGCAGGTGACGTGGCGGGCGCGTTGATGGCGTACCAGCGGCGGCTGATCGATGATCCCGAAGACAGCGACGCGTGGGTCGGCTTGATGCTCGCTGCCCGTCGAGGCGGCCACTCCGACGCGGCGCACACCTTGATGGCGCGGCCGGACCTGGTCCGCGCAACCCATCAGGCGGTCCCTGATACCGATGTGCTCACGGTGGCAGCCGCCCTGACGCAACGTCGGTGATCATGGTACGCGTCCACGAGGAAGCGGCCGAGCCGTCGTCACCAGAGGCGTTCGGCGGCGGTTCGGGCGAGTTCGACGAGCGCGCTCAGCACCGCTGGGTCATTCCGGAATTCGGGATCGCCGAGGGTAAGGCTCATCATCTCCGCACCATATCGGACAGACACCTCGTAGATTCCGGAACCGGCCGCCGCCACCGCCTCGTCTCCGATGTCGACGACGTGCGGCTTGATGCCGCCCCCGAGGCCGAGCGTCCCGTTGCGCATGGAGGCGAACTCGGCCCTCGCGGACGCTTCGTCTGGCTCGAGGTCCAGGGCGAGATTGAGTCGTACGGCGCCGTCGAACCACGCGCAGCTGGGCCGGAAATCCGAGTCGAACGACTGCGCCTCCACCCACTGTCGCAGCACCCGTCGGACCTCGGCGAGGGAGAGCGCCTTGCACCACCTGGTCGTCGGCACAGTGGCCGGAGCGACCGAAATGGTCCGATCGCCTCCATTGACCACCCACTCCCTCTTGTCCGCCAGCCAGTCGTAGTTGGCGTCGAGGTAGCGCAACGTGCTGTCGTAGAGGGAGAAGGGGCGGCCACCATCGTCGAGGATGTGGGTTTCCTGGACGCCGTTGATCGTCACGTCGACCTCGATCTGGAACCCGATCCGGTGGGCGGGCCCGCCATGCCCCGTCACGTAGAACGGCACCCGCAGGTCCCCGCCGGCCGGCACGTCCAGGTCCTCGCTGGTCACGCCCAGGTACGACATTCTGACTGCCGGCCGATCGACGGACTCTTCGGGCCTCGCAAGCTGTACGACCTCGGTCTTGGTTGATGCGGGCGCGCCCAGGATGCCGAACGTCTCCGCGAAGCGCCAGTTCCCCGGACGAGGATCCACCGTGTAGTCGGAGTTGGTGCAGACGACGGCGGCTCGAGGGTCGACGGCCTCCGAGTCGACGGTTCGCACCCGGATGTCGCGGACGTTGACCTGCACCCGTCTCGGGACTCGGATCGAGATCTCTGCCCGTGCCTCACCGATGGCCGCGCCACCTATCGCCCGCATCCAATTCATCGCCTCCGCACAGGTACGGGCGGGAGGCGGCTTCTCGCCGGTCTTCAGCGGCGTGGCGAACGCGCCGATCTGGAAGGGCACCACGTCCGCGCGCACTGTGGCCGGTGGTGCTGACGCCGCGTCGACGGGCTGGACGTCGGGCGGTCCGGATGGTTGGTGTCGGCCCTCGTTCCGCACCACGAGAAGCGCAGTCAGGAGGGACGGCACCAAGAGGACGACAGTCAGGAGGACGATGCGCACGCCAGGTCTTATCCCGAACCCGCTACTCATTCCGGTTTCCGCCACTGCTCACGCCGGCAGTCCGAGCCGCACACCTGCTCGACCGGCACCCGTTGCACGCCCTCGTCATTCCATCGGTACGAGTGGGAATAGCGGCTGGTCAGTGCGGTCACCCGCATGGGAGAGCCGCCCGGAAGCACCGTCAGCGTCCGGGCCCGACCACTGACCACATAGTCGATCTTGATTGACCACTCGACATAGCTGGATTTCGTACGTCCGACGAAATTGAACCTCAGCTTCTCGCCGCCGGTCAGCGTGAGGCCGGTTGTGTCAAGATACGGACCGGTCAAGACGTCGTGCTTGCCGAACGCCTGCGCGGACAGACTGGGCCCGTCAAGATCGAATCCGAGCGCGACCGGACCCGCACCGGGACCACCCCCCGCCCGCGAAATGACGACCAAGGAATCGCTCAGCGGCACGGCACGCCGGTGCACGGAGGCGGTGATCGCGGTCAGGACAGCCGTATCAGAGCGCTTGTTCTCGATCGTGACCGCGGTCGTGGCCTGACCCGCCCGGACCACGCCCGCGGCGAGCAGGACAGCGGTGAGCCGCTCCGGGCTCTGACCGCCCGTCGTGATGCTCGACGGCAATGGACGGTCCGACACCCAGGCAGCATCCAGCTCCGCGCCCAGGTCGCGGTCCGGAACCGCGTACACCTGCAACGGGTCACTGCCGATTACGTCCGCGGCCCCATCGACCACCGGATCGAAGCTGCGGGCGACCACCACGCCGGTGAGGGCGGCCAGCAGGCCGCTCGCGCCGACGATCGCCGCCAACCGCGATGCCATCCTGCGCGACCTCGACGACCCGTTCGATGGTTGCGGCGGCCCTTCGGCGGGGACCCGGCTCCGTGGCCTACGCCGCCTCGACATATGCACCATCCCGTCCCACTAGAGCAGCGCCGGTTCGATGTAGGCGTTGGAGCGTTCCCGTTGGCGGGCCTGCATCACCCGCGGGTTGTCACCGCCGAAGAGCTGCACCAACTGGCCGAACGCCTCGTCGTAGAGCGCCCGGCCGGCGTCCGCCTCGCTCTCGGTGGCCTGCCGGCTCAACGCCAGGTTGACCGAGGCGGAGAGCGTGTCCGGGTGCTCGGCGCCCAGCGCCCGGGTCAGCTCCACGTACGCGGTGGTGTCCAGCAGCAACGCGTTGTCGCGGTCACCGAGGGCGAACAGGTCGTTGGCCAGGTTGAGGGTGGCCAGCAGGGTGTGTGGGTGCCGCTCGCCGAGGTTGGTCAGCAACTGGTCGCGGACCCGCTGGGACAGCTCGCGGGCCTGGGTGTGGTCGCCCTGCTTGCGCAGCAGCACGCCGAGGTTGTTCAGGCAGGCCAGGGTGATGGCGTGCGACTCGCCGAGCACCTCGTTGTAGCCGTCGCGCAGGCGGCGTGCCACCCGCAGGGCGGTCTGGTTGTCGCCCACCGCCGACCAGGTGGTGGCCAGGGCCATCTCGGCGGAGAGCGTGTCGGCGTGCTCACCGCCGAGGGTGCGCTGGTAGCGGACCACGGTCCGCTCGATCAGCCGGTGCGCGTCGGCGAAGCGCCCGAGCTGACGCAGGGTGAGCGCCAGCTCCTTCGCCGTCCGCAGGGTCTCCGGATGGTCCGCGCCGATCACCTTCTGCTGGATGGTGTAGGTGCGTTGCAGGACGCTGTGCGACCGCCACAGCTCGCCGGTGTCGCGCAGGCCACGCCCGTAGTTGCTGGCCGAGGCGAGGGTGGACGGATCCTCCTCACCGAAGCGGTCCCGCCGCCGCTCGTGGATGTTCTGGTCGAGCGCGGCAGCGCCGCGGAAGTCACCGACCAGGCGCAGCGACACGGCGAGGTTGTTCTCCGCGGTCAGCGTACGGCCGCTGTCGTCGCCGAAGCTGCGCACGCTCAGCTCCAGGGTGCGCCGGTCCTGCGCCTCGGCCTCGTGGTAGAGACCCTGGGCGCGCAGGTCCGCACCGAGGCTGCGGGCCGTCATCAGGGTGTAGAGGTGCTCCTCGCCGAAGATCCGCCGTTGCCGGTCGTAGACGTCCCGGTCGATCTCGTACGCCCCGTCGAAGTGGCTCTGCGCGCGCAGGACGTTCGCCAGGTGGAAGCGCATCCGCAGCTTGGTGGGGTCGTCCTCGTCGGTGTCGCGCCACGCGGCCAGCGACTCCTCGGCCAGTGCGCGGCTGGTGTCGTAGTCGCCCCGGCGGTAGAGGTAGCGCACGATGTCCACGACCAGTTGCCGGGCCTCGTCCATCGTGGACAGGTGCAGGCCGCTGGGGCGTACGTGCGGCCACAGCTCGGCGTACTGCGGCCAGTTGACCGGCCTGTCGGGGTCGCGTGGGCTGGCGGCGGCGAGCAGCAGTTGGGCCTCCCGGCGGGCCTCGTCGGGGTCGGCCAGCTGGTCCTGGATGACGAGCTGGACCAGCCGGTGGATCCGCACCGAGTTGTTCTCCGCGTCGACCTGGGCCAGGCCGTAGCGGCCCAGTTCGGCGGTGACCAGGCCCTGCAGGATCGGGTCGGTCAGCGTCGGGTCGATCGGGGCCATGAAACTGGCGAAGCGGTCGCCGGTGAGCATCGCGACCGGGATCGGCTCCGGCGCGTAGAACGAGCACAGCTCCAGCAGCCGGGCCGCCGCCGGCTTCTCCTCGCGCAACTGGCCGAGGGTGAACAGCCAGGTCGCGGCGAGCGCCTTGGAGTAGCCGGCGGACTGCCGGCCGTCGAGGATGCGCAGCAGGCCGGGGGTGTCCAGCGAGCTGAGGTACTTCTCGACCTGCATGGCGCTGGCCCGCAGGTACGCCGCGCCCTGCTCGACGGCGAGCGGCAGGTCACCGAGCTTCTCGGCCACCTGGGCGGCCTCGGCCTCGGTGAGCCCGCGGACCCGGTCGCGCAGCAGTTGGACGCTCTCGGCGCGGTCGAAGACGGTCAGCTCGGTCGCGGTGGCGTACTCGCTCCAGCTCTGGTCGCGGGTCGTGAGCAGGACGTGGCCGGGCCCCTGCGGCAGCAGCGACCGGGTGGCGCGGGTGGGCTTGTCGGCGTTGTCCAGGACGATCAGCCAGCGCCGGTCGGGCCCGGCGCGGCGCAGCGTGTCGAGCACCCGGCGGGCCGCCTCGGCGCCGCCGCCCGTGCCCAGCCCCATCGCCTGGCCGAGGTCGGCCAGACCACCGCGGATGCGGTCCTCGCTGTCCGCCGGGATCCACCAGACCAGGTCGTAGTCGCGGCCGAAGCGCAGCGCGTACTCGGCGGCGAGCTGGGTCTTGCCGACGCCGCCGAGGCCGTGCACGACCTGGGTGGCCGAGTCCGGCGAGGTGGTGAGCCGGTCGCGCAGCGCCTCCAGCTGGGCGGCGCGGCCGACGAACGGCGTCCCGTGCTGGCGGACGTTGGAGATCGCCGGGAACGGGCCGGGGAACCGGCCGACCGCGCGACCGCCGGCCGTGATCGTCGGCGTTCCCGCCGCCTCCAGCAGCCGGGTCCGCGCGGTGGACGGGTCACTGTCGGTGAGGTCGACCGGGCTGTGCTCGCTGTACGGGGCGGTCAGCCGCGATTCGTCGACCCGCAGCGGCACCAGCACTCCCCCGCCGCCGAGCTGGTCGCGGCCGGTGGCGGTCTTCCACACCTCACCCGCGAGGGAGGTGCTCGCGTAGTGCCGGGTGAGCACGGCCAGCACCCGGCTGGCGCCGCTGACGGCCCGGTCGAACTCGGCCCGCCCGCCGGCGAGCAGCGGCACGTCCAGCGCGCGGCGGTCCACCCGCAGCCCGGCGTCCTCCAACTGGTCGGTGATCCACTCGGCCCAGAGCCGGTCGGCGGAGGCGTAGCTGAGCAGCACGGCCTGCTCGGCGGTGAGCCGGCTCCGTTCGAACTCGGCCAGCGAGCGGCGACGGTCCGTCTCGCCGATCGGGTGCAGCTGCGTGATCCGCCCGTCGGTGATCACCGAGGCGAGCTGCTCGTACGCGGCCAGCAGGGTGCCGACCTGCTCGGGCCGGTCGCCGAACGCGGCGAGGATCTCCTCGTAGGCGTAGAACGTGCGGTACGGCACCTCGATGGTGTTCCAGTAGCGGGCGGCCGCCGCGTCGGAGAGGTGGTCGAGGAACGGGGCGAACTCGGCGCGGACCAGGTCCCGACCGGTCTCCAGCTTGCGCAGCTCGGCGTCCTCCACGCGCATCGGCACCGGCAGCAGCAGCGGCGGGTCGTCCGGGCGCTGGCTGCGGATGGAGCGGGCCACCGCCGCCGCGCCACGGATGCTCTGGGTGGACATGGTGAAGCAGTTGACGACCAGGTCGGGCAGTTGGACGGTGCAGATGCCGGCGACGTCGCTGAGGCCGGTGCGGCTGTCGATCAGCACCACGTCGTACTCGGCGCGCATCTGCGCCCGGACCGCGTCGATGAACGACGCGCCGCCCTGCCGCTCGTAGAAGTTGGCCCAGTCGAAGGTGCTCACCAGCCGGGAGTACGCCGAGTCCTGCTGCCCGGCGGCCACGAAGTCGATCACGCCGCCGTGGCTGAAGTCCCAGTTCAGCGAGACCGCGCGTCGTTGGATCTTGGCATGACCGGTGAGGATCTCCTGGGAGTCCTCGTCACGGTTGCGCTGCATCGTGGCGATCGAGTAATCCCAGATCATCTCGATGACGCCGGGGGTGGCGCGCAGCTCCTTGTCGCGCAGGAACGGATGAAAGTAGCGGTGCAGGCCCGGAGACTCCAGGTCCCAGTCGACGACCAGCACCTGCAACCCCTGGCTGGCCAGGATCCAGGCCACGTTGGCCAGCGCCATCGTGCGGCCGGTGCCGCCCTTGTACGAGTAGAAGGTCACGATCTGGCCGCGTGCCGTCTCGTTCACCGCCATGGCGTGCCTCCCCTAGGGACCTTCGAGGATCGGGCGAAGACCGGAGCCGTCGGTGGGCGGCTCCTGGTAGACCGTGCCCGTGCGGTAGATCCGACCCTGCTCGACCACCAGCACGTCCTCCAGTTCCTCCTGGAAGCGTGCGGAGGTCGCGATCTCGGTGCGCCACACGTCGCGGGTGTTGTGCAGCACGTCATGCGGGAGCACCCGGGCCAGGGTGTCCCACATCTTGCGGTTGCCGCCGGCAGCCGCGTCGTCGGCGGCCGTCCACGGCACCAGCACCGGCGCCCGCGGCGAGTTCACGTCCCGGTCGTAGCCGATCAGGCTGACCTGGTAGCGCGGCAGGTCGGCGGACCAGACGTCGACCACCAGCACGACGATCTGGTTGTGCGCCCGCGCCCACTCCCGGACCACGGCCAGCTCCTCGGCGTCCTCCACCGTCCAGCCGTAGCTCTTGGTGGTGGCGATGGCCCCGGCCCAGCTGCCGATCGGCACCTCCAGCTCGGGCCGGTACGGCCGCCAGTCCCGCGAGACCGCGCCGTAGCGGTCCTCGGCGCCGGGCCGGCTGCCGGCCAGCTCGGCGGAGCTGCCGGCGACCAGCACGATGTGCACGTGCCGGGCACTGGTGGCCCGCTGCACCGCCGTCGACATGCTCGGGCCGTGGTGCGCCTGCGGCCTCGCCGGCCGGTCGAAGGCACTGGTCACCTTGGACAGCACGGGGCGCTGCGCCGGCCGGTGCAGGGTGTGGTCGCGGGCGGTCTGCACGATGTGCCGGGCGAGCGCGTCGACGAAGTCCTTGTAATCGTCCTCGTGCCGTTTGCGCTGCTTGAGGGTGAGCAGGCCGTCCTGGGCGTAGGCGGTGCCGGTGTGGAAGTTGCGGTACTGGAAGCCGGCGACCGCCGTGGGCAGCCGGTCGCACGGGAGCCACTGCACCGGCACGATCGCGGGCGGACGAACGTGGAACTGCCGCTCGTGCTCGTCGATCCGGTCGGCGAAGACCTGGAACTCCCGACCGCAGTAGTCGCTGACGACGTACCGCGGCGAGGTGAGCGCGACCAGGCAGGCGCTGGTGGACAACGCGTCGGACAGGGTGTCCGGCCAGGTGCTGCCGAGCGGGATGTGCCCGTCGATGAACCCCGCCTCGTCCCAGTGGAGGGCGGCCAGCCCGGCCACCGCCTCGCTGAGATCGACGAAGAACTCCTGTATCTGGCTGTTGCGGTTGTCCTCCTGGGCGTAACTCAGGAAAAAGAGTGGCACGCCCGCCTCCGCTCACGGGTTCCACGACCGGTAGGCACAGTATAGGACCGTCGATGCCACCCCACCCGGACCGCGATCATCGCTGCGGGCCCGCGAAGAGTCATATGCCCGACGCTTTGGGGTAGACCGTCGCCGTGTCCGAGGGCCTCCGGGTGGTCGTGGTCGGCGCCGGCTTCTCCGGTCTCGCCGCCGCGGCGGCGCTGCACCGGGCCGGCGCGCGCGTGCGGGTGCTGGAGGCCCGCGACCGCGTCGGCGGGCGGGTGCTGACCCGATGGCTGCCCGACGGGACGCAGCTCGACCTGGGCGCCCAGTGGATCGGCCCGACCCAAAACCGGATGTACGCGCTGGTCGCCGAGCACGGGCTGGTCACCTTCGCCTCGGCGGCGCTCGGCGCGTCCACCCTGCTGTGGGCCGGCGAGCGGCGACCCGACCCGCCGGCGCAGGTCGCCCGGGTACTCGGGCTGCTCGACGGGTACGCCGCCGTCCTGGACCCGGCCGAGCCGTGGCGGGCGCCGGAGGCCGCACGGTGGGACGCGACGACGCTCGGCGGCTGGCTGCGCGCCACGGCCGGGGACGCCGACACGGCCGACTACCTGGGGCGGCTGCTCGCCGGCGGGCTGCTGGCTACCGCCGCGGACGAGCTGTCCCTGCTGCACCTGCTGTTCTACCTGCGCAGCGCGGGCGGCACCGGGCCACTGCTGGGCATGGCCGGCGGCGCGCAGCAGGACCGGATCGTGGGCGGTCCCGCGGCTCTGGCCGAGCGGATGGCGGCCGGGTTGCCGCCGGAGACGCTGCGGCTGGGCGCCGCGGTGCACACGATCCGGCAGGACGCGGACGGGGTAACGGTGTGCACCGACGCCGGGCCCGTCGACGGCGACGCCGTGGTGGTTGCGCTGGCACCGGCGCTGGCCGGCAGGATCCGGTACGACCCCCCGCTGCCGGCGCTGCGCGACGGCCTGACGCAGCGGATGCCGATGGGGTCGGCGTGGAAGGTGCACGCCGTCTACGCCGAGCCGTTCTGGCGTGCCGACGGGCGCTCCGGCGTGTCCACCAGCAGCGCCGGACCGCTCACCGAGACGGTGGACAACTCCACCCCGACCTCGCCGCGCGGCGTGCTGACCGGGTTCAGCTACGCCGGCGACGCCGCCGCGCTGCGGGAGATGTCCCCGGCGCGGCGGCGGGAGTGCGTGCTCGACGCGTTCGCGGCCGTGGTCGGGCCGCGCGCGGCGGATCCGGTGGCGCTTGTCGAGTACGACTGGTCGGCCGACGAGTGGACGCGGGGCTGTTTCGGCGGTGTGCTGACTCCGGGGGCGTGGCGCACGTACGGGCCGCGGTTGCGAGCGCCGGTCGGGCGGGTGCACTGGGCGGGCACCGAGACGGCGACCCGCTGGGCCGGCTATCTGGAGGGGGCGGTACGCGCGGGCGAGCGCGCGGCGGCCGAGGTGCTGGCGTACTGAGGTGTGACCATGGCCGGCCCGGTCTTCGGCGGGACCGGGCCGGCCCGGCCCGCGGTGCCACCCGCGCCAGCCCGGTCACGTGCGCGAACGGGCCGGCGCGGGCGCGCCGGTCAGGGGTAGGTGGTCAGGTACACCTGCTGGGTGGCCGCGTTCGCGGTCCCGCCGGCGTTGTTGATCACCCGGTTGATGGTGCCGACACCCCCGAGCGAGACGGTCACCATGTTGGTGAACCGCACGTTCGAGTTGGTGGGCGCCTCGATGGCCCGGTCCGCGACGACGGCCGGGTTGACGTTGAAGTAGCAGTAGCTGCCCAGGCCCCACGCCCCGTGGCTGGTGACCGAGTCGGCCACCTTGTACGCGGCGTACCCCCGGGTCGACCCGTTCATCCAGGCGGCCTGGTTGGGCGGGTCGTACGGCATCTCGTTCTGGTAGAAGTACGTCCGGCCGCCGTTGCCGTTCCAGACGGTCTGGTACTTCTGGTAGTGCTCGACGAAGAGGCCGTACATGGTGACGTTGTCGCCGTTGACGGTCAGTCCGGTGTCGGCGGTGTTCAGCGTCCACCCGGTCGGTACGCCGCTGGCGGCGTGGTCGGCCCGCCACAGCCACATGTGGTCACCGATCACGTTGTCGCTGTTGACGGTCAGCGTGTTGGTGGCCTTGCCGACATGCGGCCCGCCGATGCGGAAGAACACGTCGTGCAGCGAGGTCGGGTTCGTGGCGTGGCTCGCCGCCGAGCCGGACGGCCCGACCTCCATCAGCACCGGCGAGTTGGTCGTGCCGGCCTCGAACATCAGGCCGGCGACCTTGACGCCGTCCACATCGGCCACCCGCATCCCCACGCTGCCGTTGTCGGCCTGGATGGTGGCCAGGCCGAGGCCGAGGACGACCGTGTCGGCCCGGTTGACCTGGATCGGCTCGGTCACGTGGTGCACGCCCGGGGTGAAGAGCAGGTGCCGGCCCTGGGCGAGGGCCGCGTTGATGGTGGCCGCGCTGGTGCCGGGCTGGACGACGAAGAACTGCGACAGCGAGATCGACGATCCGGCCGGGGTCTTGTTGTACCAGCTGGTGCCGGTCGAGTTGGTGCGCAGGGCGGGGACGAAGACCCGGTACTCACCGGTGCCGTCGACGTACAGGAACGGCTTCTCCCGCACCTGCGGGGTCTGCGCGATGACCGTGTGCGACGGGTTGGGGAAGCTCGGCGCCGGGGCGCCGACGACGCCCTGGAAGACCATGTTCCACACCGAGCCGGTCCAGCCGTTGCCGAACTCGCTGTTGCGGGAGTACCACTGCTGCTGCGAGCCGGAGACGACCAGGCCGTCGATGCGGGTGTCGGCCAGCAGGCCGCCGCTGGACCAGCCGTCGCCGCCGTTCCAGAGCTGGATCTGGTTCTGCGCGCCGCGCAGGTGCATCCGCCGGTACGGCGCGGCCTGCGACACCGCCCAGCGCTCCACGGTCTGCCCGGCGGGCAGGGTGACCGAGAGGTTCTCCGCGGCCCGCCAGAAGTTCTGGGTGGCGTTGCCGCCCATCCAGAACGCCTCGGTGCGGACGTGGCCGTTGAGGTTGACGTCGTCGGGGCTCATGCCGAGCCCGGCGACCTGGGTGAAGAAGCCGAGGTTGACGTCGGCGGTGTAGGTGCCCGGCTTGAACAGCACGGCGTAGCGCTGCGGGCCGAACTGGTTGGTCTCCTGCTGGGTGAAGAGGGTGTTCAGTCGACTCTGGATGGTCGACGTCGGCGTGCTCGGGTCGAAAACGTACGTGTTCGGCCCGAGGTTGGGGTTGTACGGGTCGGTGGTGCCGACCGGGGGCTCGGTGGTGCCGCCGCCGGTCGTGTTCACCGCCAGCTCCCACAGCGAGTAGCCGTAGGCGGTGCCCCGGGCGGTGCCGTACACGCGCAGGTAGCGACCGCTGCCGGTGACGGTGAGGCTCTGCGTGCCGCCGGTGGCCGTCGTGGTCGAGTAGATGGTGGTCCAGGTGGACCCGTCCGCGGAGGTCTGGAGCTGGAAGGCCCGGGCGTACGCGGCCTCCCAGGTGAGCGTCACCCGGCAGATCGTGCGGGTGCTGCCGAGGTCGACGCGCAGCCATTGCGGGTCGCTGGCCGCGCTGGCCCAACGGGTGCCGGTGTTGCCGTCGACGGCGGCGGACGCCGGGGTGCCGGCGTTCTCGGTGGACGAGGCGGTCGCCGGGCTGCCCTGGGCGACGTTGGTGCTGCCGCAGGTGGAGGTGCCGCCGTCGGTCTCGCCATAGACCTGGAACTCCCAGAGCGAGTAGCCGTAGCCGGTGCCCCGGGCGGTGCCGTACATGCGCACGTACCGGCCGGCGCCGGTGACGGTGAGGTTCTGGGTGCCGCCCGCGCCGGTGGTGGTCGAGTAGATCGTGGTCCAGGTGGCCGCGTCGTCAGAGGTCTGGATCTGGAAGGCGCGGCCGTAGGCGCCCTCCCAGAGCAGGTTGACCTGGCTGATGGTGGCCCGCGCGCCCAGGTCGACCTGGAGCCACTGGGGGTCGCTGAAGGCGCTGGCCCAGCGGGTGCCGGTGTTGCCGTCGACAGCGGCCGACGCGGGGGTGCCGGCGTTCTCGGTGGACGAGGCGGTCGCGGGGCGTCCCTGCGACAGCAGGGTGGGGGCGGCCTGCGCCGGGGCGGTGGCCACGGCCGGGGTCAGGGCCGCCACCAGGGCCACGGCGACTCCGGCGAGGAGGTGCCGGACGGTCCGCCGCCGGGGACGCGGGCGTACGGATGTAGCACGAGATGTCATGACATCGCCTGTCGATAGGGCGTTACGGACGCCGGGGGTGGGGAGCGGTTTTCGCCCGTGGTGCCGTGGGTGGTGCCGCCGATGCGACGCCGCGGGGAGAGGAGAGCGCTCTCGTAGGAGTGTTGCGGCGAGGTTGCGACGGAGTCAAGACATCGATCTATAACTTCGTTATTTATCCCGAGGATCGGTTTTGTGTAATTCCCAACCCCCACCCCCGTCCCCCCAACCCCGACCACTTCCGGTGATCAAGAGGTTTGCGTCAGAAATCGCGCCCAGGATGACGCGAACCTCTTGATCACCGGGTGGAGGAGGAGGCGGGGTCAGGCGGGTCAGGCGGGTCAGGTGCGGCGGACGCCGCCGTCGGTGAGGAAGCGGGCGATCGGGAGGGTGGCCGCGCCGAGGGCCACCGCGTCCACGCCGAGGCGGCACAGCTCGATCGACGCCTGCTCGTACGGCTGGCGCAGCGCCTGCCGACCGGCGGCCTCGCGGACGGCCGGCAGCAGATCGCCCAGCGCCATCGCCGCCCACCCACCGAGGACGACCCGCTCCGGGTTGAACAGGTTGATCAGGTTGGCCACCCCCGCGCCGAGATAGCCGGCGGTGTCGTCCAGCACCCGGCGGGCGGTGGCCGACGACTCGGCGGCGGTGACCAGCGCGGCGAGCTGCGACTCCTCGTCCTCGCCCGGCACGGCGCGACCCCGACGCGCCTCGCGGTAGCGGTCGATGATCGCCTCCGCCCCCACGTACGCCTCCAGGCAGCCGCGCGCGCCGCACCGGCAGGCCCGGCCGCCGTACACCAGGGTGGTGTGCCCCCACTCCCCCGCGCTGCTGGACGCGCCCCGGTAGGTGGCGCCGTTGGTCACCACGGCCGCGCCCACGCCGGAGCCGACCAGCGCGAAGACGGCGTGCCGGGCGCCGCGCCCGGCGCCGAACCACATCTCGGCCTGGCCGAGGGTCTTCGCGCCGTTGTCGATGTGCAGCGGCAGGTCGGTGCCGGCGGCGATGAGGCGCTCCAGCGGCACCCGGTCCCAGCCGAGGGCCTGGGCGTGCACGACGGCCTCGACGCCCTGCTCGACCACGCCGGAGACGCCGATGCCGACGCCGAGCACGTCGGCGGTGGCCACCCGGGCCTTCCCGGTGACCACCTCGATGCCGGCCAGCACGTGCCCGGCCACCACGTCGGGCTCGGTGCGCGCCGGGTCGAGCGGGTACTCGATGCTGGCGAGCAGGGTCATCGCGAAGTCGAAGAGCTCGACCCGGACCCGGGTCTCGCCGACGTCCACGCCGATCACGAAGGCGTACCGGGGGGCGACCCGCAGCAGCATGCTGGGGCGGCCGCCGTCGGACTCGGCGGCGCCGGCCTCGGCGACGATGCCCTCGTCGATCAGGTCGGCCACCACGTTGCTCACCGCCGGCTGGCTCAGTCCCGTGCTGCGCACCAGGTCCTGCCGGGTGAGCGGAGCATCGAGGAAGAGCTTCGTCAGCAGGGCGGACCGGTTGCGCAGCCGGACGCTCCGGTTGGTGGCACGCGCCAGCTCCACTCGTCACCTCGTTCCCATCGGCCGTTGGTGGCGACTGTAACCGCACCGTGCTTGACGACCCACCTGCCAGCAACTTTAATGACGACATTCATTAAGCCGTGATGTAACTCCCGGGAAACGCCGACGGACCCCCGACGGCGCATCCGGAGAAACCCCGTCCGCAGCCGGCAACCGTCGCCGCACCCCTATCGACGACGGCGGCCGGCGGACCCCCACCACGCACCGGAAGGGCTGACCGTGTCGAGACGACACCTCGGGATATTCACCGCCGCCGTACTGGCCGCCGCATCGCTGACCGCGTGTGGCGGCTCCGGCGACGACTCCGCCGCATCGCCCAAGACCCTCACCTACTGGGCCAGCAACCAGGGCGCCAGCCTGGAGGCCGACAAGACCATCCTCCAGCCGGAGCTGGACAAGTTCGAGAAGCAGTCCGGCATCAAGGTCAACGTCGAGGTCGTCCCCTGGTCGGACCTGCTCAACCGGCTGCTCGCCGCCGCCGCCTCGGGCAAGGGCCCGGACGTGGTGAACATCGGCAACACCTGGTCGGCGTCGTTGCAGGCCACCGGCGCGCTCGTCGAGTTCGACGACGCCGCCCTGCAGGCCGTGGGCGGCAAGGACCGGATCGTGCCCGCCGCGCTCGCCGCCGCCGGCGCCCCTGGCAAGCCGCCGGCCGCCGTGCCGCTCTACAGCATGGCGTACAGCCTGTACTACAACAAGAAGTCGTTCGCCGACGCCGGCATCACCGCGCCGCCGACCACCTGGGAGCAGCTCGCCGAGTACGGCAAGAAGCTCAGCACCGGCGGCAAGTGGGGCCTGGCGATCGAGGGCGCCAACCCGTCGGAGAACGCGCACCACGCCTTCACCTTCAGCCAGCAGTACGGCGGCGAGTGGTTCGACTCGGCCGGCAAGCCGACCTTCGACACCCCGCAGAACGTCTCGGCCATCAAGCGCTACATCGACTTCATGGCCGCCGACAAGATCACCAATCCGAGCAACGCGGAGTACGCGCAGAACCAGTCGGTCTCCGACTTCGCCAACGGCAAGGCCGCCATGCTGCTCTGGCAGTCCGCCGGCTCGAACCTCAAGACGCAGAACATGCCTGCCGACGCGTACGGGGTGGCCCCGGTGCCGTTCCTGGCCAGCCCGCCGGCCGGCGGCAAGAAGGTCAACAGCATGGTCGCCGGCATCAACATGGCGGTCTTCAAGCACACCAAGAACAAGGACGGCGCACTGAGCTTCGTCAAGTTCATGACCAGCGACGAGGAGCAGACGCTCCTCAACAAGACGTACGGCTCGCTGCCGGCCGTGAAGACCGCTGCCTCCGACCCGGCGTTCAGCGCGCCGGAGCAGAAGAGCATCCAGGAGACGCTGGTCACCACCGCCGCCCCGCTGCCGCAGGTGCCCGACGAGAGCACCTTCGAGACCCTGGTCGGCACCGCGATGAAGGAGTTGTTCGCCGACGCGGCGAGCGGCAAGCCGGTCACCGAACAGTCGGTGAAGGCGAAGCTGACCGACGCGCAGCAGAAGATGCGCTGACCCACGCAGCGCCGGTGGCCGTGGTCGGGCGACGAGCCCGGCCACGGCCACCGCCTCCGAGAGGACCCCGATGGCAACCAGCACCACCGCGCCGAACGCCGACCGGCGCGTACCCCGGGCCGGGTCACCCGCCCGGGGGGCCGCCCGCCGGCCGCGCGGGCCCCGCCGCTCGCTCCTGCCGTACCTGCTGCTCGCCCCGGCCATCGTGCTGGAACTCGCCATCCACGTGATCCCGATGGTCGTCGGGGTCTGGATGAGCCTGCTGGAGCTGACCCAGTTCCACATCCGGGACTGGTCCACCGCGCCCTTCGTCGGGCTGGAGAACTACCGGGCCACGCTCGACCTGAACTCCGCCGCGGGCAAGGAGCTGCTGCACTCGTTCTGGGTGACCCTGGTCTACAGCGTGCTCTCGGTCGGGTTCGCCTGGCTGCTTGGCATCGCCGCGGCCGTCGTGCTGCAGAAGCCGTTTCGCGGGCGGGCCATCCTGCGGGCGCTGTTCCTCACCCCGTACGCCCTGCCGGTCTACACCGCCGTGATCACCTGGAGCTTCCTGCTGCAGCGCGACACCGGCCTGGTCAACCACGTGCTCGTCGACCAGCTCGGGCTGCTGAACGAGCGGCCCTTCTGGCTGATCGGCGACAACAGCTTCTGGTCACTGCTGGTGGTGTCGGTCTGGCGCAACTGGCCGTTCGCGTTCCTCTGCCTGATGGCCGGCCTGCAGAACGTGCCGGGCGAGCTGTACGAGGCCGCCGCGATCGACGGCGCGGGATTCTGGCGCCGACTGCGCTCGGTCACCCTGCCCATGCTGCGGCCGGTGAACCTGGTGCTGCTGCTGGTGCTGTTCCTGTGGACGTTCAACGACTTCAACACCCCGTACGTGCTCTTCGGCGGCTCCGCGCCCGAGCAGGCCGACCTGATCTCCATCCACATCTACCGCAGCTCCTTCAAGACCTGGGACTTCGGGTCGGGCTCGGCGATGTCGGTGGCGCTGCTGCTGTTCCTGCTGGTCGTCTCGGCCGCGTACCTGCTGATCACCAACCGCCGGAGGGACGACCATGCGTGAGACCGCCGGTGAGCGCTGGGGCCGGCGCATCGTGCTGACCCTGCTCACCCTCTTCGTCGTCATTCCGCTGTACGTGATGGTCACCTCGGCGGCGAAACCGTTGCGGGACGTGCAGAACGGGTTCACCTGGTGGCCCAGCCGGCCCACCCTGCAACCGTTCGTCGACATGTGGAGCACCGTGCCGCTGGCCCGCTACCTGGTCAACAGCCTGGTGGTGTCGAGCGTCGCGGCGGTCTGCTCGGTGGCCGTGGCCATCTTCGCGGCGTTCGCGGTCAGCAGATACCGGTTCCGCGGCCGGGGCGTCTTCTCGGTGACGGTGCTGTCCACCCAGATGTTCCCCGGCATCCTGTTCCTGCTGCCGCTGTTCCTCATCTACGTCAACCTGGGCAACGCCACCGGCATCGAGCTGTACGCCAGCCGCACCGGCCTGATCATCACCTACCTGACCTTCTCGCTGCCGTTCTCGATCTGGATGCTGGTCGGCTACTTCGACTCGATCCCGCGCGGGCTGGACGAGGCGGCGCAGGTCGACGGGGCCGGGCCGCTGCGCATCCTGTTCCGGGTCATCCTGCCGGCCGCCGTGCCCGGCGTGGTCGCGGTGACCGTGTACGCGTTCATGACCGCCTGGGGTGAGGTGCTGTTCGCCTCCGTGATGACCGACGAGGGCAGCCGCACCCTGGCCGTCGGCCTGCAGGGCTACTCCACCCAGTTCAACGTCTACTGGAACCAGATCATGGCCGCCTCGCTGGTGGTCAGCATCCCGGTCGTCGCCGGGTTCCTGGCCTTGCAGCGCTATTTCGTCGCCGGCCTCACCGCCGGTGCCGTCAAGTGAGTCACCCCATCCCGGAGGAGAACCGTCCCGTGCCCGACCTGTCCAAGCTGCCACCCGACTTCCTCTGGGGCGTCGCCACGGCGGCGTACCAGATCGAGGGGGCCGTCGACGTCGACGGCCGGGCGCCGTCCATCTGGGACACCTTCTCGGCGATCCCCGGCAACGTCGACAACGGCGACACCGGCGCGGTGGCCTGCGACCACTACCACCGGTGGCCGGAGGATCTTGCGTTGCTGCGCCGGCTCGGCGTGGACGCGTACCGTTTCTCGGTGGCCTGGCCCCGGGTGATGCCCGACGGCGTCGGGCGGGTCAACCCCGCCGGGCTGGACTTCTACGACCGGCTCGTCGACACGCTGCTCGCCGACGGGGTCCGGCCGTTCGTCACGCTCTACCACTGGGACCTGCCGCAGGTTCTCCAGGATCGCGGCGGTTGGCCGGAGCGCGCCACGGCCGAGGCGTTCGCCGACTACGCGGCGGTGGTCGCCGCCCGCCTCGGCGACCGGGTGGCCGACTGGAACACGGTCAACGAGCCGCTCTGCGTGTGCTGGATCGGGCACCTGGAGGGGAAGATGGCCCCCGGCGAGCGGGACCTGACCCGCGCCGTGCACGCCTCGCACCACGCGCTGCTCGGGCACGGCCTGGCCACCCAGGCGATCCGGGCCAACGCCGCCCGACCGGCGTCGGTCGGTCTGGTGCTCAACCTCAGCCCGATCGAGCCGGCGACCGACCGACCCGAGGACGTCGCGGCGGCCCGGCGGGCCGACGGGCACATCAACCGCTGGTGGCTGGACCCGATCCACGGGCGCGGCTACCCCGCCGACATGATCGACACGTACGGGGTCGAGCCGCCGGTGCGCGGTGACGACCTGGCGGTGATCGCCACGCCGACCGACTTCCTCGGGGTGAACTACTACTTCCGTCAACTGGTCGTCGACGACCCGACCGGCCCGGCGCCGTACGCGAAGCAGGTGCCGGTGCCCGGTTCGGTGGAGACCGCCATGGGCTGGGAGATGTACCCGGCGGGCCTGGAGCGACTGCTGGTCGACGTGCACGAGGAGTACCGGCCGGGGCGGATCATCGTCACCGAGAGCGGCTCGGCGTGGCTCGACGAGGTCACCGCCGACGGCACGGTCGAGGACAAGGAGCGCACCGACCACCTGGAGCAGCACCTGGCGGCGTGCGCGTCGGCGGTGGCCCGGGGGGTACCGCTGGACGGCTACTTCGTGTGGTCGCTGCTGGACAACTTCGAGTGGGCGTACGGCTACGACAAGCGCTTCGGGCTGGTGCACGTCGACTACGCCACCCAGCGGCGGACGGTGAAGGCGAGCGGCCTGCGCTACGCGGAGCTGATCCGCGCCCACCGACACCTCGCCCGCGCCACCGACGCCACCGACGCCGCCGCGCCGGTGGCCTGAGCCCGCAAGCCCCGGGCGCCGCAGCCGGCGGCGCCCGGGGCGCCCCACGATGGGCTCTGTGCGTAATTCGCCCGCTTATGTGCCACTGCCGATAGTCTGGGCCGGTGCGGGGCGGACCGGAGAACGAGACGACGACCGACGAGCGTCACTCGTCCCGGGTGGCGTTCGAGGTCAACGGCGACCGCCGTGAGCTGACGCTGGACAACCGCACCACCCTGCTCGACGCGCTGCGCGAGCACCTGGGCCTGACCGGGGCGAAGAAGGGCTGCGACCACGGTCAGTGCGGCTCCTGCACGGTGCTGCTGGACGGTCGCCGGGCGAAGAGCTGTCTCGTCTTCACGGTCACGGTGGACGGCCGGTCGGTGCTGACCGTCGAAGGGCTCGCCGGTCCGGACGACCTGTCCCCGTTGCAGGCCGCGTTCGTCGCACACGACGCGTTCCAGTGCGGCTACTGCACCCCGGGGCAGCTCTGCTCCGCCCGGGGCATGCTCGACGAGGTCGCCCGGGGCTGGCCCAGCGCGGTCACCGACGACCTCGACTCGCCGCCCGAGCTGACCGACGCCGAGATCCGGGAGCGGATGGCCGGCAACCTCTGCCGCTGCGCGGCGTACCCGCACATCGTCGCCGCGATCCGCGAGACGGCGACCACGCCGTGAGGCCGTTCCGCTACCACCGGCCGGCCGACGTGGCCGACGCCGTCGCGGTGCTGGCCGGCGAGCCGCACGCGGCGTACCTGGGCGGCGGGACCAACCTGGTGGACCTCATGAAGCTCGGGGTGCAGCGGCCCGAGCTGCTGGTGGACGTGACCCGGCTGCCTCTGGACACGGTCGAGGAGCTGCCCGACGGTGGGCTGCGCATCGGCGCGACGGTGCGCAACAGCGACCTCGCCGCCCACCCGGCGGTTCGCCGCGACTACCCGGTGCTGGCCCGCGCCCTGCTCGCCGCCGCGTCCGGTCAGCTGCGCAACCTGGCCACCACCGGCGGCAACCTGTTGCAGCGCACCCGCTGTGTCTACTTCCAGGACACCGGCAAGGCGTGCAACAAGCGCGACCCGGGCAGCGGCTGCGCCGCCCTGCACGGGCAGAACCGCGACCTCGCCGTGCTGGACTGGTCCGAACAGTGCGTGGCCACCCACCCGTCGGACCTGGCGGTCGCCCTCGCCGCGCTGGATGCCGTGGTGGAGGTGCACGAGGCCGACGGTCCCCGCGACGTCCCGCTCGCCGCGCTGTACCGCTCCCCCGGCGCGCAACCGGAGCGGGAGACGACTCTGGCGCGTGGCGCGCTGATCACCGCCGTACGGCTGCCCGCGTTGCCGGCCGCGCGCCGCTCGGCGTACCTCAAGGTGCGCGACCGGGCGTCGTTCGCCTTCGCGGCCGGCTCGGTGGCCGCGGTCCTCGACCTCGACGGCGACGTGGTCCGCGACGTACGCCTGGCGTACGGGGCGGTGGCGCACCGGCCGTGGCGGGCGTACCGGGCCGAGGAGGAGCTGCGGGGTCGACTGTTCAGCCCGGAGCTGGCGGCGCGGGCCGCCGACGCCGAGTTGACCGAGGCTCGGCCGCTGCGGCACAACGGCTTCAAGCTGCCGCTGACCCGGGCCATCACGGTGCGGGTGCTCAGCGAGTTGGCAGCCGCGTGAGCACCGGGGCGGTCGGTCGGGCGCATCCCCGGCTGGAGGGTCGGGAGAAGGTCACCGGCACGGCCCGGTACGCGGTGGAGTACCCGGTGGACGGCGTCACCTACGGCTGGGCGGTGCCGGCGGCCGTGGTCCGGGGCCGGATCACCCGCGTCGACACCGACGAGGCGCTGGCGTCGCCCGGCGTGCTCGCCGTACTGCACCACGGCAACGCGCCCCGGATCGCGCCGGGTTCGCAGCCGGAGCTGTGGTTGTTGCAAGAGCCGGCGGTGTACTACCGGGGGCAGTTCGTCGCGGTCGTGGTGGCCACCAGCCTGGAGGCGGCCCGCGAGGGTGCCCGACTGGTGCGCATCGACTACGACGCCGCGCCGCACAGCACCGTGCTCACCGACGACCACCCCGGCCTGTACCGGCCGGAGCACGTCAACCCCAGCTATCCGACGGACACGGCCGAGGGGGACTTCGACGCCGGGTACGCCGCCGCGCCGGTGCGGGTGGACGCCACCTACCGGACACCGGCGTACCACAACAATCCGATGGAGTCGCACGCCACGACGGCACGGTGGCACGACGGGCGGCTGCTGGTGCACGACTCGACCCAGGGCGCCGCGCCGGTGCAGACCACGCTGGCCGAGCTGTTCGGGCTGCCCCAGGAGTCCGTGCGGGTCATCGCCGAGCACGTCGGCGGCGGCTTCGGCAGCAAGGGCTCCGCCAAGGCGGCGGTGGTGCTCGCCGCGCTCGCCGCCCGGCACGTGGACCGCCCGGTCAAGTTGGCGCTGACCCGCCAGCAGCTGTTCGGGCCGATCGGCTACCGCACGTCCAGCATCCAACGGGTCCGCCTCGCCGCCGACACCGACGGTCGGCTCACCGCGGTCTGTCACGACGCGATCAGCCAGACCTCGACCGTCCGGGAGTTCGCCGAGCAGATCGCCGTCTACACCCGCAGCATGTACGCGGCGCCGCACCGGCGCACCACCCACCGGCTGGTCCGCCTCGACGTGCCCACGCCGTTCTGGATGCGCGCCCCCGGCGAGTGCCCCGGCGCGTACGCCCTGGAGTCGGCGATGGACGAGCTGGCCATCGCCGTCGGCGTCGACCCGGTGGAGCTGCGGATCCGCAACGACGCCCAGGTCGACCCCGACCAGGGGGAGCCGTTCACCAGCCGCAATCTGGTGGCCTGCCTGCGCGAGGGGGCGCAGCGGTTCGGCTGGGCGCAGCGGGATCCCACGCCTCGGGCCCGGCGCGACGGGCGGTGGCTGATCGGCACCGGGGTGGCCGGGTCGAGCTACCCGGCCCGGGCGAGACCGTCCTCGGCGGCGGCCACCGCCCGGCCCGACGGCACCTTTCTGGTACGGATCGACGCCACCGACATCGGCACCGGCGCCAGGACGGCGCTCTGGCAGGTGGCCGCCGACGCGCTGGGGGTGCCGCCCGAGCGGGTCGAGATCCGCATCGGCGACAGCGACCTCCCGGTGGCTCCCGTGGCCGGGGGCTCGATGGGCACCGCCTCGTGGAGCTGGGCCGTGATCCGGGCCTGCGAGGCGTTGCGCGGGAAGCTGCGCGACGGTGCACCGCCGGGCACCGAGGTCAGCGCCGAGGCGGACACCACCGACGAGGTGGGCGGGCAGCCCGAGCGGCCCCGGTACGCGTACGGGGCGCAGTTCGTCGAGGTGCGGGTGGACGCGGACACCGGCGAGGTGCGGGTGAACCGGATGCTCGGGGTGTTCGCCGCCGGCCGGGTGGTGAACCCGACGACGGCGCGCAGTCAGCTGATCGGCGGCATGACGATGGGGCTGTCGATGGCGCTGCACGAGGAGGGCCTGCTCGACGAGCGCTACGGCGACTGGGTCAACCACGACCTGGCCGCGTACCACATCACCGGCTGCGCGGACGTGGAGGCCATCGAGGCGTACTGGCTGGACGAGCGGGACGACGAGCTGAACCCGGCCGGGGTGAAGGGCGTCGGCGAGATCGGCATCGTCGGCACCGCGGCGGCGGTCGCCAACGCCGTCCACCACGCCACCGGCGTCCGCATCCGGGACCTGCCGATCCGGTTGGACAAGCTGGTCGGAGTTTCAGGTTTGGCTTAAATAAGCCAGCGGTGATATAAATGTCCCCGTGCACGCCTTCGACGTGCTGGGCGATCCGGTCCGGCGCCGCATCCTGGAGCTGCTCGCCGACGGCGAGCAGACCGCGGGCGCGGTCAGCGCGGTCATCCGCGACGAGTTCGGCATCTCCCAGCCCGCCGTGTCACAGCACCTCAAAGTGTTGCGGGACAACGGCTTCGCCAGTGTGCGGCCAGAGGGCGCCCGGCGGCTGTACGCGGTCGACCCACGCCCGTTGCGCGAGGTCGACGGCTGGTTGGAGCACTTCCGCCGGTTCTGGGCGCCACCCCTGGCGGCACTCGCCACCGAGCTGGCCCGGGGCCGACGCGAACGTCGCCTGCGCGGGCCCGCCGACCCACCCGAGGAGAGGAACACCTGATGTTCGACGCGACCGAGCAGATCAACGCCGTCCAGCGGCAGGTCGGCAGCCGCACCCTGGCCGCAGGCGAGGCCCGGGTGACCACGATCAGCCAGACCTACCAGGCGACGGCCGAGGATCTGTGGGACGCCTGCACCAACGCCGAGCGCATCCCCCGCTGGTTCCTGCCGATCAGCGGCGACCTGCGGCTGCACGGCACGTACCAGCTCCAGGGCAACGCCCACGGCACCATCGAGAGCTGCGAGCCTCCGCACCGCTTCACCGCCACCTGGGAGATGGGCGGCGAGGTGAGCTGGATCGAGGTGCGGGTCACGCCGGTCGGCGACGAGCGGGCGCGCCTCGACCTGGACCACATCGCGCATGTCGACCAGGACCGGTGGGCACAGTTCGGGCCGGGCGCGGTCGGCGTCGGCTGGGACCTGGGCCTGCTCGGTCTTGCCACCTACCTCTCCGGCGACGGCAGCGGCGTCCGGCCGGAGGACAGCGCCGAGTGGGTCGCCTCCGCCGAGGGACGACGCGCCATGGAGCTGAGCAGCCAGCTGTGGTGCGAGGCGAGCATCGCCGCCGGCACCGACGCCGACGAGGCCAAGGCCGCCGCCGAGCGCACCACCGCCTTCTACACCGGCACTCCGGAAGCCTGAGCGGCTCCGACGACGGCGGCCGGCCCGCCTGCCGCCGTCGTCCGGCGCCTGACGTGAATCCGACTCATCGGTTGGATCAGCGGCCTCTCCTAGATCCGGTAGGGTCACGCAAAGCGTTGCTGTGCTGTCGCAACGTAGTTGCCCACTGGATCACCTGGGGGTGCTGTGATGAGCCGACGGTGGGCGATCCTGATCGGAGCCAACGCTTGCGGGTATGACGTCAACCTGCCCAGCCTGCGCTATGCCGAGGACGATGCGCGGGCGGTGCGGGCGGTGCTGTTGGACGAGCGGATCGGCACGTTCGACGACGGCGACGTCGACCTGTTCATCGGCAAGGGCGCCACCTGGCGGGAGATCAAGGCCCGGCTGCGCGAGCGGGTGGTGGAGTCGCGCCCCTCCGACGTGCTGCTGGTCTACTTCGCCGGCCACGCCCTCGTGCCGGAATGGGGCACGCAGTCCGACGCGTACCTGGTGACGGCGGACCTGGAGGCCGACGGCCTGCGCCGCGAGCCGGACAACGGACTGCGGATGGCGTTCCTCAAGCGGGACGTCTTCGAGGCGTTCGCCGGCACCTCGTTCCTGATCCTCGACTGCTGCCACGCGGGCGTCTACCTGGACTCGGAGCTGCGGCACACCGAGGCGATGCAGACGTACCGCACCCAGGTCGACCGGCACAGCGCCCTGCTGGCGTGCCCGAGCGGCGCCGCGGCCCGGGAGAGCGAGGAGCACCGGCAGGGTGTGCTCACCCACCAACTGCTGCGGGCGTTGCGCGGCGAGGCCGCCGACCCCAGCGGGAAAGTCTCCTTCGCCCAGATGGCCACCTTCGTCGCCGAGCAGGGCATCCACCCCGCACCCGGACAGCTCGTCCACATGTGGGGCCCGACCACCGTGCTCACCCAGCCGCCGGTGTCCCGCCACGAGCGGCAGTCATTGACGGCCCCGGTCAACCCCGGCACGATCCGGCCCTGCAAGAACCCACTCGACGACCTGTCCAGCTCGATCACCCAGCTGCTCGGGCGGGTGTTCCGCTCGCAGTCTCGTCCGCCGCGTTCCGCCCAACGGGCGGGGCACGCCGAACGGGTCGAGGTAATCCGGTACGCCCTGGAAGCGGATTCGGTCGCGGTGGTGGAATCCAGCCCCACGGGTATCGGCCAGGTCACCTCCACGGCCCGGTTCAACAAGGAGGAGTTGCGACCGCTGCTCGAACTGAGCGCCGCGGACACGACCCTGGTCCGCACCTCCTCCCCCGGGCATGTGGTGGCCGACGACGCCGGCCGACGGATCCTCTGCGTACCCCTGTCCCAGAAGAAGAGCCGGAACCTCACCCTCGCGGTGGTCGATCCCGCCCTCGCCGCACTAGACATGGGCGAGCCGTTGGCCACCATGCTGCGGGCCATCTGGAACTCCGATGTCCGCGACGACCCGGTGCACGCCGAGATGCAGGTGCTCACCGCCCTGCGCTCGGCCTACGGCCGGCTGCCGGTGGATCTGTACTCGCACGCCTTCAGCCTCTACCAGAAGCTGATCGAGTCACTGACCATGGTGTTCCAGCCGGTGATGTCGCTGGACCGGCGGCCCGCCGGGGTGGGCATCCACAGCTACGAGGCACTGGCGAGGCGGCTGGAGACCGACGTGCGCGCGCCGGTCGCGGCCCTTCAGATGGCGTACGCCTGGGGTGACCGCTTCGTCATCGAACGCGACGCGCTGCTGCTGGCCAAGGCGATCGACTCGTACGCCGAGGCGGACGTCGCGTCCGTCTTCGACGTCACCAAGCCGATCTCGGTCAACGTCGCGGTCCGCTCGCTGCTCAGCGACGCCTACATCGCCCAGGTGCGCACGGCGATCATGGAAGCGAACCTGGATCCGCGCACCGTCACGCTGGAGATCTCCGAGCAGGACCCGATCCAGCCCGATCCCGGCGAGGTGTGGCCTCAGGAGCCGCTGACGTACTTCCACCGTCGGCTGACCAGCCTGGCCCGTGACCTGGAAATCAGCTTCGCGGTGGACGACTTCGGGGTCGGCTACTCGTCACTCGCCCGGATGGCGGAACTTCCGTTGACCCAGATCAAAGTGGACCGGGCCGTCCTTCACCACCCGCTGGCCGTCGAGGAGCTGGACCTGGTGACCCGGGTCGCCCGCTACGCCAGCGACCTCGGACACGCGCCGAACCCACGCGCCGTCATCGTGGAGGGCTTCGACGAGCAGGCGCCGGTGACCCTCAAGCAGATCTACGACCTGCGGATCCGGCACGTACAGGGCTTCATCTGCGGGGAGACCGCGTCGACGTCCCTGCGTCCGCTCGGCCAGAGCGTCCGGGACCGGATCGCCGCGATGGTGAGGGGTGACGATGACTAGCGTTCGACTGTTGCTACCGCCCGAGGTCGTCGCCGAGCTGCGCCTGCCACACGAGGGCGTTCGGGACGCGGGCGCCCTGACCCTGGCCATCGAAGGAATCAGCGTCCTGGCGAATCTGGCCACGCTGGCCACCCTGCAACCACAGGCCGAGGCGCTGGTCTCCGCCATCCGAGGTTGGCGGCTGCGCGATCCCCGCCCGACGGTGACGCTGACCGTGCGAGGCCCGGGCCTGGACCTCACCATCGAGCTGCCGCGCAACGTGAGCCGGGCGCAGTTGCTCGACCAACTGCGCCCGTTGCTCGACCGGGACGACTGAGCCTCGGGCGGCGCGTCGATCCGATCGGGCCCGGGTAACGTGCTGCGTCATGACCGGCACGCCGTACTCGCACTGCTCCTACTGCGGCACCGCCTACCCGACGGCGGCGGGATGGCCGCGGGTCTGCGCGGTCTGCGGCGAGACCGTCTGGCGCAACCCGCTGCCCGTCGCGGTGGCGGTGCTCCCGGTCCGCACCGCCGACGGCCTCGGGGTGGTGGTCGTCCGCCGGGACATCGAACCGGCCCGCGGGCTGCTCGCGCTGCCCGGCGGCTTCATCGAGTACGGCGAGGAGTGGTCCGACGCGCTCGTGCGTGAGCTGCGGGAGGAGACCGGGCTGGTCGCGGCGGCCGAGGACGCCCGGCTTTTCGCAGTGCGCGGCGCCCCGGCGGGCGGCACCATGATGGTCTTCGGGGTGCTGCCCGAGCGGGCCGTCGAGGACCTGCCGCCGTCGGCGCCCACGGAGGAGGCCACCGAGTGGCTGGTGCTCACCGACCCGGTCGAGCTGGCGTTCTCCACCCACACCCGGGTCCTCGCTGACTTCCTCACCCGCGACCACGCCGCCTGACGGCACGGCGGGCGGAATGGTCGGGGGTCAGTGGTTTGCGGGGTCGGTGGCGCCGGCCCGGTAGCCGCTGGCCTGCAACTCGAACAGCTCGCGGTAGAGGCCGCCGGCCGCCATCAACTCGTCGTGGTTGCCCTGCTGGACGAGGCGACCCCGGTCCATGACGAAGATCCGGTCGGCGTGCCGGACGTTGGCCAGCCGGTGGGTGATCAGGACGACCGCCCGGTCGGGCCGACGGCGCAGGTGCTGGAACAGGGCGTGTTCGGCGCGGGCATCCAGGGCGGCCGACGGCTCGTCGCAGATCAGCAGGGCGGCGTCGCGGTAGAGCCCGCGGGCGGCGACGAGCCGCTGCCACTGCCCGCCGGACAACTCGTGACCGTTCTTGAACTCCCGGTCGAGCAGGGTGTCGTAGCCGTGCGGCAGACCGACGATCATGTCGTGGGCGGCGGCCGCGGCGGCGGCCTCCTGCACCTCGGGGCCGGGTTGGTCGGGCGTACGGTCGTGCCGGCCCACGCGGATGTTCTGCCCCGCGGTGAACGGGAACTTCCAGTACTCCTGCGTCATCACGGCCACCTGAGCGCCGAGCGTCCGCGGATCCAGCTCGGCGGCGTCGACGCCGTCCCAGCGGATCGTCCCACCGGTCGGCTGGTAGAGCCCGGCGATCAACGTGGCCAGGGTGGTCTTGCCGGAGCCGTTCTCGCCGACCAGCGCGATCACCTGACCACGTCGGATCGTCAGGCTGACCCGGTCCACCGCAGGCGCGTCGGTGTCGGGGTAGCGCAGGCTCACCTCGTGCAGGTCGATCGTCTCGACGCCGTCGACCATCCGGTCGCCGCCGACGGGCACCCGGCCCTGCGCCCGGGTCAGGAAGTCCCGGTAGTCCTGGTAGTAGAGGGCGTCCTCGTACAGCGAGTTGGTGGCGACGACCGCGACGCCCAGGCTGGTCCGGGCGGACTGCAGGGCGAGCAGGGCGGTGGCCGCGGCGGCGAGGGCGACCATGCCGGCCAGCAGCAGGCCGCCGAGCACGGCGTACACCCCGAAGGTGGCCAGCCCCGCCACGCTGGCGCCGGCCACGCGGGTGCCGGTCTGCGAGCGCACCAGCCGCAGTTGGGCGCGGGTCTCGACGGCCATCACACCGCGGTACTCGGCGAGCAGGAAGTCGCGCATCTGGTAGGCGCGCACCTCGGCGGCGGTGTGCCGGTTGGCCATCAGGTGGGCGAGCATCCACATCCGCCGGCGGCGGGTGATCCGGGCCAGCATCGCCAGGTACTCCCGGCGGGCCATCCGCACCGCCGTGATCGCCTGGGGCACGGCCGCGAGCAGCAGGCACGGCAGCAGCAGCGGCTGGATGACGGTGACCGCCACGGCGGTGGCGAGCATCCCGACCACGCCGGTGACCAGGTTGACGGTGTGGTCGACGATCCACGCCGCCTCGCCCATCCCCCGGTCGCGGACCCGGTCCATCTCCTCGGCGAACCCGGCGTCGTCGAACGCGGCCAGATCCACGGCGGTGGTGGCCTCGAACAGCCGCAGCTCCACCTGATAGTTGATCTGCGGGGTGAGCCGCGCCTGGGCCCAACCGGCCGCGATCGTCAGACCGCCGCGCGCCGAGACCGCCGCCGCGGCCACGACCAGCGCCGGCAGGGCGGAGCGCACCCGGTCCGGGGTGGGACCGGCGGCGAAGAGTTCCCGCAGCACGCTGGTCGTGGCGAGCAGGCCGAAGGTGGTCATCACCCCGGCGGCGACGTTCAGCCCGATGGAGGCGACCGTGTCCATGCGGTTGGTGGCCCACGCCAGCGCCACCGCCTCCCGCACCAACCTCGGCAGGCGTCGGGCCACCGCCCAGAAACTGGTGTGCGCGAACGTGTTCGCGTGGTGCATCCACGCGGCGTCCTCCAGCTCCGGAAGCATGGAGCTGTCGTGAGGGTTGTCGATCGGCTGGTCGTCGTCGTGGGGCGCGGTGCGCGGGCGGGCCATCGAGTCCACGGACGCTCCTCGGGGGGCGGGAAGCACGAACGCCGCCCGAGACTACTGCCAGCGACCACCTGATGTCTTTAGGTAGTCGGCGCGTCGTACGGGTGTTTCGCACAGTCGGCGCGACGTCCTCGGTGATCGGCAGCAGCACCCGGAACGTGGTGTTCCCGGGCTCGACCTGCTCGCCGCGCAGCTTGACCTCCCGCAGCGCGTCCAGCGCCTCCGGCCCGGAGGCGGCGCGCAGCACCCGGTAACGGTCTCCGTAGTGGCGCCGGATGTCCCGGGCCACCGCCCGGGACACCGCGGGATCGTCGTCGACGGTCAGGATCACCGGGTTTGCCATGGCGCCAATAGAACCACCCCGGCGGGCTCGATCGCACCACCGCGTGGGCACCGACGCATGCGTGACCCGGCCCGGGACGGGTAAGCGGGACCGCCGCGGGAGGTGTGCGACCGCCGACCCGCCGGCGGTCGCACACCTCGGGGGGCCCATGACGGACGCGTCGCCGACCGACCCGACGACCTCGGGTCGAGTAGTGGAGCTGCGGGTGCACGGCGTCTCCGGGGCGGGCGCCGACCAGGTCCTCAACCGGCCGCACGTGCAGCAGGTCGCCGGGGACCGCAGCGGCGGGTTCTTCCGCCCCCGCCCGGGCTACCCGGACTCGACCGGCACGGACGGGGTGACGCTGGAGGCGTACCGCTGGAGCGACCTGCCGTCCGGCACGGCCGTACGGACGCTGTCGCTGGTGTTCCTGTTACCGTTCATGCTCTGCAACGTGGCGCTCTGGATGCGCCCGGCGAGCCTCTCGGGGAAACACGTCATCGTCGCGCTGTGCCGGGTGCTCGCGCTCACCCTCACGATGCTCTACGTGCTCTCCATCGTCGGGATGGCGCTGGACCTCGTCGCCTGGCGCTGCATGGGCTCCCCGACCTGCACGGCCGGCCGGAGCTGGCTGTCCTGGCTCGGCGAGCGTCCGCCCGGAGTACGGCTGGGTGTGTTGGCCCTGGCGCCGGTCGCCGCCATCGGGATCGTGTGGTGGCTCGGCGCGCGGCCGAGCCACTCGTACGACGCCTTTCGCACCGGCGCGACCGAGGAGACCTCCGTCCAGCAGTTGAGCGCGGTCGGCCAGTGGGACGGGACCCCGGTGGTGGGACGGCTGCGCTCGGTGCACGTCGCGGCCGCGTTCGCCACGCTGGACGTCAGCCTGCTGGCCGCCTGGGACAGCCAGAACGAGTCGACGGTGCGGGCGACGCTGGCGGTGGCGACCGGGGCCGTGCTGCTCGCCTGCGTGGTCCTGCTGACGACGGTACGGGGCATGGACCGGCCCAGCCCGGTGCCCCGGCTGGAGGCGGTCACGCGAGGGCTGCGCACGATCGCCTGCGGCCTGACGATCCTGGTGATCGCGTACACCCTGACCAGCCGCGAGCCGTGGCCGCAGAGCAGGATGCTGCCCGGGTACAGCGCCACGGTGGCCTGGTTGTTCGTCAGCCAGACCGTCCTGCTGGTGATCCTCGCAGCGGTGGTGATCTGGGCGCGCGGCAGCGGGCGACGCGCCGGCGGACAGCGGCTCCCCCGGCTGCGCGCGCTGGGCGCTCCGGTCTTCGTCACAGTCGGCGCCGGGCTCGCGGTGGCGTTCTCCGCCGAGTTGGTCTATCGGGTGGCCGACGTGTTGGACCGCAACAGCGGGTACCGGGAACGGTTCGCGTTCGGCCCGCCGCTGGCGTACAAGTGGGCGATCGTCGGGTTTTTCCTGGCAGTGCTGGCCGCGCTGCTAGTGGGCGTGGTGGTCACCGTGGCGACCCGTCCCAGCCGGTGGCGGGTCGCGCGGGCGATCGTGGCCGCCGACTTCCCGCATGCCCCGCCGGAGGCGGCGGCGCGGCTGCGCCGGGTCGAGCAGGCGGTGGCGCGGGCCCGGTTCACCGAACGGCTGGAACCCCTCGCCGTGGTCTACGCCGGGTCCGCCGCGCTCGGACTGGCCACCAGCCTGCTCGGTCTGCTCCAGCTCTATCCCGGGGACGTGTTCGAGCAGTACGTCGGCGTGCCCGACAGCCTCGTCAACTTCCTCATCGGGGCGGGCAGCTACGCGATCGGCGCGATCCTGGTCGGGCTCGTGATCGGCGGCATCTTCGCGTACCGGACAGCCGGGTTCCGTAGGTACGTGGGCGTCCTGTGGGATCTGGGCACCTTCTGGCCCCGGGCGGCGCACCCCTTCGCGCCGCCCTGCTACGCCGAACGGGCCGTGCCCGAGCTGACCAAGCGGATCACCTACCTCGTGGACCAGGGCGAGGGGGCGCTGCTGGCGGGGCACAGCCACGGTTCGGTGCTGCTCGCGGCCACGCTGCTGCAACTGCCGCCGCGGGTCACCGACCGGGTCGCCCTGCTCACCTACCTGTCGCCGCTGAACCGGTTGTACTCGCGACTGTTCCCCGCCTACGTCGACGAGTCGACGCTGCGCGAGGTCGGCGAGCGCGTCAGCTGGCGCTGGGTGAACCTGTGGCGCGACACCGACCCGATCGGTGGGTGGATGTTCGCTCCGCACCGGCCCGGGGACAGCGCGACGCTGGCCGGGCCGGAGGCGGCGGTGGACCGCCGGTTGAAGGACCCGCAGGGCGTGGTGCCCCCGCCCAGCGACAGCGTGCCGCCGCCGATCCTGGGCCACTCGCCGTGCGAGTCGCAGGAGCAGTTCGCGCAGGCGGTGCGGGACCTGGCGGCGCGGCTGCGCGCCCAGCTCCGGACGACCGACTGAGGGGACGGCCGGATATCGTCGCCGGGTGAGCCCGTCCAAGCAGCCCGAGCGCCGACTGATCGCCTCGAACAAGAAGGCCCGGCACGAGTACACCGTGCTGCGCACGTACGAGGCGGGCATCGTGCTGGTCGGCACCGAGGTGAAGTCGCTGCGCGAGGGACGGGCGTCGCTGGTGGACGCGTTCGCGCACGAACGCGACGGCGAGATCGTGCTGTACGGGCTGCACATCGCCGAGTACAGCTACGGCACGTGGACCAACCACGCGCCGCGCCGCAACCGCAAGCTGCTGCTGCACCGCTCCGAGATCGGCCGGATCCTGGAGAAGGTTCGCGAGGGCGGGGTGACGCTGGTGCCGTTGTCGATGTACTTCGACAACGGCTGGGCCAAGGTCGAGCTGGCCCTGGCCAAGGGCAAGCGCGCGTACGACAAGCGGCAGACCCTCGCCGAACGCGACGCCAACCGCGAGATCGCCCGGGAGCTCGGCCGACACCTCAAGGGCCACCCCCGCCGCCACTGACCGGCTGCGCAATACCGCCACGTCGCCGGCCTGGCGGATAGCAGATGCTGGCGTATCGAGCGGCAAGGCCATGCGAATGCGGGTGGCATGGGGTCTATACCCTCGCGGATGCGGCCCGCTAGGGTGAGGCGGTGACGACGTTCCGGATCGGCGCGGCGGCCGAACTGCTCGGCGTCAGCGCCGACACGATCCGCCGCTGGGTGGACGCCGGGCGGCTGCGCGCCGGGCGTGACGAGCACGACCACCGGATCATTGACGGCGTCGACCTCGCGGCGTTCGCCCGCGCGCAGGCCGCCGACCCGGACGCGGGCGCCGAATTCTCCTCGGCCCGCAACCGGTTGCGCGGCATCGTCGTCGACGTCCGCAAGGACACGGTGATGGCCCAGGTCGACATCCAGGCCGGCCCCTTCCGGGTCGTGTCGCTGATGAGCCGGGAGGCCGTCGACGACCTCGACCTGAGGGTCGGTTCGGTCGCCGTCGCCGTCATCAAGTCGACCACCGTGGTGGTGGAGCGCGCCGCGCCCACCACCCCGGCCGGAGCAAGGGCGGTCGGATGAGTCGTCGGACCAGATTCGTCGCGGTGGCGCTGGCGGTGACCGTGCTGGCGACGGCCGGCTGCGACCGCGCCGGCGACCCGGCATCCGGGGGCGACACCCGGGACGGTCGGGCATCGGGCACGGTGACCGTGTTCGCCGCCGCCTCGCTGACCGAGTCGTTCACCCGCATCGCCAGGGATTTCGAGGCCGCCAACCCGGGCGTCACCGTCACCCTCAACCTGGCCGGCAGCTCCGCCCTGGCCAACCAGATCACCCAGGGCGCTCCGGCGGACGTCTTCGCGTCGGCCGCGCCGAAGAACATGGCGACCGTGACCGAGGCCGGTAACGCCGACGGCACACCGCTCGTCTTCGCCCGCAACCAACTGGTGATCGCGGTGCCCAGCGGCAACCCCAAGGGCGTGACCGGTCTCGCCGACCTGACCCGCCCAGGAGTGAAGGTGGCGCTCTGCGCCGAGCAGGTGCCCTGCGGCGCGGCGGCGCGTACCGCCCTGACCGCGGCAGGTGTCGCGCTGACCCCCGTCACCCTCGAACAGGACGTCAAGGGAGCCCTGGCGAAGGTCAAGCTCGGCGAGGTCGACGCGGCCCTCGTCTACCGCACGGACGCCCGCGCCGCGAGCAGCGACGTGACCGGTGTCGAGTTTCCCGAGTCGGCGCGGGCGATCAACGACTATCCGATCGTCGCGCTGAAGGACGCGCCGAATCCGGCCGGCGCGCGGGCCTTCGTCGCGTACGTCCGCTCGACGCCGGCACAGACGGTCCTCGCCGCGGCCGGCTTCCAGGCGCCATGAGACGGGCCGTCCCCGCACCGTGAGGCGGACTTTTCCCAGCGCCGGGCGACAGACCCTTCCCGGCAGCGCGAGGCGGCTTCCCGACGTCGCGCCGCGCCGACGGGGGCGGGTGCCGGCGGCGCTGCTGATCCCGGCGGGGCTGGGGCTGCTCTTCCTCGTCCTGCCGCTGGCCGGGCTGGTGGTCCGGGCGCCGTGGACGACGCTGCCGCAACGGCTCACCGCGCCGGGGGCGCTGACGGCGCTGCGACTGTCGGTGCAGACGGCGACGCTGGCCACTCTGTTCTGCCTGCTGCTCGGGGTGCCGCTGGCCTGGCTGCTGGCCCGGGTCGAGTTTCCCGGCCGCCGGCTGGTCCGCGCCCTGGTCACCGTGCCACTGGTGCTGCCACCGGTCGTCGGCGGCGTGGCGCTGCTGCTGGTCTTCGGCCGGCGGGGGCTGCTCGGCGGCTGGCTCGACGCCACGTTCGGCGTCACGCTGCCGTTCACGACCGCGGGCGTGGTGCTGGCCGAGGCGTTCGTCGCCATGCCGTTCCTCGTCATCGCCGTGGAGGGTGCGCTGCGCGCCGCCGACCACCGCTACGAGGAGGCCGCCGCGACGCTCGGCGCCGGGCGGTGGACCACCTTCACCCACGTCACGCTGCCCCTGGTGGCACCGGGTCTGGCCGCCGGCGCGGTGCTGTGCTGGGCGCGGGCGCTCGGCGAGTTCGGCGCCACCATCACCTTCGCCGGCAACTATCCCGGGCGTACGCAGACGATGCCGCTGGCCGTCTACCTGGCGTTGGAGACCGACCTGGAGTCCGCGATCGTGCTCAGCCTGGTGCTGCTGATCGTCTCGGTGGGCATCCTGGCCGCGCTGCGGGACCGCTGGCTGGCCAGCCCGTGACCGCGCCGCTGCACGACGAGGCCGGAAACCCGCTGCTCGACGCCCGGCTCGTCGTCGACCGGGGCGCCTTCCGGTTGGACGTGCCGCTGCGGGTCGCGTCGGGCGAGGTCGTAGCGCTGCTCGGGCCGAACGGCGCCGGCAAGACCACCGCGTTGCGCGCGCTGGCTGGGCTACACCCGCTCACGGCCGGGCACGTCACCCTCGGCGGCGTCGACCTGGATCGGCCGGCGAGCCGGGGCTGGGTGCCCACCGAACGCCGCCCGATCGGCGTGGTCTTCCAGGACTACCTGCTCTTTCCGCACCTCAACGCGCTGGACAACGTGGCCTTCGGGCCGCGCCGGCACGGCGTCGACCGGCGGGCGGCGCGGGCCACCGCCCGGGACTGGCTCGACCGGGTGGGCCTGGCCGGCCAGGCGCACCGCCGGCCCCGGCAGCTCTCCGGCGGGCAGGCGCAGCGGGTGGCGCTGGCCCGCGCGCTGGCCGTCGGGCCGTCGCTGCTGCTGCTCGACGAGCCGCTCGCCGCCCTGGACGCCCGCACCCGCCTGGACACCCGCGCGGAGCTGCACCGCCACCTGGCCGCGCACCCGGGCGCCACGGTGCTGGTCACCCACGATCCGCTGGACGCGTTGGCGCTGGCCGACCGCCTGGTCATCGTCGAGGGTGGGCGCGTGGTGCAGGAGGGCGACGGCCCGAGCGTCACCGCCCGCCCGCGCACCGACTACGTGGCCCGCCTGGTCGGGTTGAACCTCTATCGGGGCCGGGCGGAGGGCCACGCGGTACGTGTCGCGCCGGAGCTGACCCTCAGCGTGGCCGACCGGCTCGACGGGGACGCGTTCGTCGCGTTCCGCCCGGCGGCGGTGGCCCTGCACCCGGCCCGGCCGGACGGCAGCCCCCGCAATACCTGGGCGGGCACCGTGACCGGAGTGCAGCGCCACGGCGACAACGTCCGCGTGCAGGTGGACGGGCCGATCGGCGTGGCCGCCGACGTCACGCCGGCCGCCGCGGCGTACCTGCGGCTGATCCCCGGCCAGCGGGTCTGGGTCGCGGTCAAGGCGACCGAGACCAACGCCTACCCGGCCACGACCTGACGCCTGCGCGACGCCGGGGCCGGTGACGGCCCCTCGACGAGCGGCGGTCAGTCGGTGAGCAGGTCGGCGTGCGCGGCGCGCAGCCGGGACAGTCCCGGGTCGCTGCCCGGGACGACGCGGCGGTCCAGCTCGGCCCACACCTCGGCCAGCGCCGTGCGGACCGCCCCCAGCTCGGCGGCGTGCCGCTGGCTGCTGCGACGGTGCTGCTCGTCGAGGCGGCGGGCCCAACCGGCGGTGACCGCGGCGAGCCGGTCGGCGTCGGCGCGGGCCTGCGCGCCACTGCGGGCGGCGGCGGCGGGAACGATCGCGGCGACCGGGCGGGGATCGCCGTCGCGGGTGACGACGGTGACGGCGTCGGTCAGCTCGGCCAGCGCGACGAGCTGACTTAACCGGGTGCGCGCCTCACGCAGCGGCACAGAACGCGGCGGGTCGGAATGCGGGGTGAGCGCGGGGACGGCCATGAATGCATGGTGCCGCCCGGGTACGACAGGAATCCGCCGTCGTCAGTGGACGGTGGGCGGTGACGGTGTGGGCCGGGCCAGCCACTCGTCGGCCAGCACCGACCAGACCTCCAGGTCGATGCGTCCGCGCGGGCTCGGGTAGAGCTGGCGGAGGGTGCCGTCGTGGCGCAGGCCGAGCCGGCGGGCCAGGGCGATGCTGCGGGTGTTGGCCGCGTCGGTGCGCCACTCGACCCGCTGGATGCCGCGCTCGCGGACCGCCCAGTCGATGATCCGGCGGATCGCGGGGGCCATCATGCCCCGGCCCTGCGCCGCCGGCTCCAGCCAGCAGCCGACCTCGCAGACACCGAGCGTGACGTCGAACGACACGAACATGACCCCACCGACCAGGGTGCCGCGCCACCACAGCCCCCAGATGCCGCCGCTGTCGCTGGCCCAGCGGTCGGCGTAGCGCTGCAACACCGCGCGGGCCGACGGCAGGTCGGTGGCGACGAAGGACGGCGACACCCAGGGCCGGATGTGCTCGCGCGACCGGTCGAGGTTGGCGAGGAACTCCTCGGCCCGCCAGGGTTCCAGCGGGCGCAGCTCGACCTCGTCGGTCAGCGGCAGGGCGAACACCGGGCCTCCTCCGAAAGTTGTGGGCACGACGACGGGTAGCAGGCTCGCACAGGTCCGCCGACTGGCCCGGGCCGGGTCTCACACCGGCAGGTACGTCCGCAGGGCGGTGAGCCGGTCGTCGGCGCGCAACGCCTGCCGGGGCACCCGGTCCCGCTCGGGGAGGAGGGGCAGCTCCCTGCCCCGACCGGCGGCCACCCAATCAGATGATCATATGGGTCCAGTAGGTGAGCCAGAGCACGAACAGCGCACCCTGCACCACGGCGAGGGCCGCCGTCAGCCACACGTCGACACCGGCGCCACGGGCCCAGCGGGCCAGCACCAGGGCCACCGGGAACACGGCCAGCAGGTAGCGCAGCAGGCTCTTGTAGACCGGCGGGCCCATCGACAGCGGCACCAGCACCATGAGCACGCCGTAGACCAGATACGGCAGCTCCCGGCGACGGAACCCGGCGACCAGCACGGCCAGCACGACCACGGCGAAGAGGACCCGTCCGGCGTCGCGCGGCTCTCCGGCCAGAGCGTCCCACACCACCGGCACCGGGTTCTGCACCCTGATCCCCCAGCCGACCTGTTGGGCGTGCTGGTAGGCGAACCAGTCCCCGCCGCGCCACCGGCAGAACGCCATGAAGGTGAACCATCCGGCGGGCAGCAGCAGCAACGGCCAGCCGATCCGCAGGTACCCGAGCAGGGCGCGTGGGCCGAGCCGCCAGTCGTGCTGACGTAGCAGCACCAGCGCCAGCGGCAACGCGACGAGCAGCCCGACCGACCGGCTCATCGCCAGGAAGTAGCCGAGCACGCCGACCAGCAGCCACCGACGTCGCTCGGCGTAGTAGAACGCGGCCAGCGCGAGGCACACGAACAGCGACTCGGTCAGCGCGGCCTGGAACAGGAAGGCCGTCGGCAGCAGCACCAGGTAGCGGGTGAACCGACGGGCCGCGTCCGCGTCGCCGAGCAGCAGCTCGGCCAGCCGGTAGCCGTACGCGAGGGCCCCGAGGAACGCGACGTTGCTGATCAGCAGCAGGGCCAGTGCGTTGTCGCCGCCGAGCAGCGCGCCGACCGGCCGGGCCAGGAAGGGGTAGAGCAGCGGGAAGCCGAAGTCCCCCCACGGCCGCCCGGTCAGCGGCAGCTCGCTCAGCCGCAGGTAGAGCAGCGCGTCCCAGGCGAACCAGAAGGAGATCCACCGGTGGCCGGAGACCTCCCGCTGCTGCGCCCACATCATCGCCTCGTCCGGCGGCGGCGCGCCCGGAATGCCGTCCCAGGCGTGCAGGACCAGCAGGCCGAGCAGGGTCAGCAGCAGCTTCGCGCCGATAAAGAGCCCGATGAGGTACGGCCAGGGCGCCGGCACGCGGCGGGCCAGCCGCGCGCCCGCTCCGGCCGCCCCGGCCAGCCGGACCGCCCACGCCGTCGCGTGCCGCCGGCCGCTTCGCCACCGGTGCATCCGCCCCGCTCCCCCGGTCCGCCGACCCACCCGCCGCGTGGGGGTGCCGCCCCTTTCGTTGTACGCCCCGATGCGCCCCGCCGGAGCGAAACGACCACGACCAGCAGGTGACATCCCAGGCATAACGGGTACGCGCCGCGCCTCAACCATCGGCAGGGAGTACGAGCGGCATGAGCGAGCAGCACGGCACGGTGGTCATCGGCGCGGGACCGGCGGGGCTCACAGCGGCATACGAGTTGCTCCGGCACGGGCGGCCGGTCCGGGTCTTCGAGGCCGACGAGGTGGTCGGCGGGATCAGCCGGACCGTGGAGCGCGACGGGTGGCGCTTCGACATCGGCGGACACCGGTTCTTCACCAAGGTGCCCCGGGTGGAGGCGTTCTGGCACGAGATCCTCCCCGACGAGGACTTCCTGACCCGGCCCCGGATGAGCCGGATCTTCTACCGGGGCGCCCTGTTCAACTACCCGCTGAGCGCGACGAACGCGCTGCGCAACCTGGGGCTGCCGGAGGCGGTGCGCTGCCTGGGCTCGTACGCCCGGGCCCGCCTGCGCCCACCGAAGGACCAGTCGCACTTCGAGGGCTGGGTGTCGGCCCGGTTCGGCTGGCGGCTGTACTCGATCTTCTTCAAGACGTACACCGAGAAGGTCTGGGGCATGCCGGCGGACCGTTTGCAGGCCGACTGGGCCGCGCAGCGGATCAAGAACCTGTCGCTGGCCACGGCGATCCGCAACGCGGTGCTGCCCCGGCGCCGCCGGACCGACGTGACCAGCCTGATCGAGGAGTTCCAGTACCCGAAGTACGGGCCGGGGATGATGTGGGAGCGCTGCGCCGAGGAAGTGCGCCAGCGCGGCGGGGAGGTGTCGACCGGCACCTGGGTGACCGCCGTGCACCGAGACCCGAAACGACGGCGGGCGATCAGTGTGACGCTCAACGGCGCCGGCGGGCAGCGCACCGAGCCGGCCGACGACGTGATCTCGTCGATGCCGATCTCGGAGCTGGTCGCCGCGCTACGCCCGCCGGCGCCCCCGGAGGTGCTGGCCTGCGCCGCCGACCTGCGCTACCGCGACTTCCTGACGGTCGCCCTCGTGGTGCCGGCCGAGTTCTCGTTCCCCGACAACTGGATCTACGTGCACGACCCGGCGGTACGGGTGGGCCGGATCCAGAACTTCGGCTCCTGGTCGCCCTACCTCGTGAAGGACGGGCGCACCTGCCTGGGCCTGGAGTACTTCGTCTTCGAGGACGACGAGATGTGGCGTACCCCGGATGCCGACCTCGTGGCCCTGGCCACCGCGGAGCTGGAGCGGTTGGGGTTGGTCCGCCCCGGTGTCGTGGAGGCCGGCCACGTGGTGCGGATGCCCAAGGCATACCCGGTGTACGACGAGCGCTACCAGCACAACGTGGACGTGATCCGGGCCTGGCTGGCCGAGGCCGTGCCGAACGTGCACCCGGTGGGGCGCAACGGCATGCACCGCTACAACAACCAGGACCACTCGATGCTCACCGCGATGCTGACCGTCGAGAACATCGCCACCGGCGCCACGCACGACGTCTGGTCGGTCAACGTGGAGCAGGACTACCACGAACAGTCGACCGGCGGCGGCGGTCGGCCGGGCACGGGCCGCGACGCGCCGGTGCTGCCCAGCCGGATCATCACCGCCCCGATCACCGCTTCCGAGGGCGCCGGCGCGGCCGGCGACGGCGGCCGATCCGCGCAGGCGCCGCTGGTCTGACGGACCGTGGCTCGTTACGGGAACGCCGGCGTCAGATCGGGCCGCTGGTGTAGATCTCCGTGCTGCTCTCGTTGCCGATGAACGGGTTGTTGACCGCCCACAGCAGACCCTCGTCGTACTCCGGCACGTCGAAGTTGCACATGACCCAGCCGGCGTCCGCGCCGCTGCTGTTGAAGCACTGCCGGCTCCAGTCCGGTCCCTGGATCGTGCCGGCGGCGGACGCGCCGTTCGCCTTGGTGTCCTTCACCCAGACCCGATCCCCGTACGCGGCGAAGCACGCCTTGGCGCCGGTGGTCGACACGCACCACACGTCGACACCGTTCGCCGCCGGCGGCGCACCGCTCGGCGTGCCCGTGGCCGCCGACGCCGCCGAGGCGGTGCCGACCAGAATGAGGGCCACGGTCGCCGGCACCATGATCAGCGCGCCGACACGCCACGTACTCGGCTTTTTACGCATCCACGTCAACTCCCCAGCATTCACCATGATCGTCATCCCGGTGCAGGACCGTAGCAGCCGGGCGTGACTACCATCCCCTCGTGATCGAGGAGTTGATCAGACGTGCTGCCGCCGAGGACGACGACGCGATCGAGGAGTTGTGCGCGATCGCGGACACCGACCCCCGAAGGCTGACCCCGCACCTGAGTCTCCTGCTCGACCTCGATGTGCTGTACCCGGCGAAGTTGTACCGCGCGGCGGACGCCGACGTGGTCCGTCGGGTCATCGAGCAGGTCGACAGCGGCCGCACGCCCGATCGGCTCAACCACCTGCTCATGGTCCTGGCGCACAGTGCTCACCCGTCCGCCGAGAGCGCCCTGCGTCGCTGGACGCCGCAGCCTCCCGCAGGTTCGGGCGAGCTGTACGTCAATGCGCTCCGCTACGCCCACGAGGGCGGCTGGACGGTCGGCTCGGACGGCCGGCGACGGGACCTGTGCGGGAACACCGCGTACCGGTGGGTCATGCGCGAAACAGCACCAGGCGCGGATCGGCCCGGCTGCCCCTGGTGTGCCTCGCCGCTGTGGGTTGCAGCAGACCTCGACACCACGGATGCCGCCATCGCTGCGGCACTGGCCCACACGGGGTGGTCCGGGCGGTTGGTGATCGAGACCTGCCACTTCTGCGCCTGCTACACGACGTTGTACAGCCACGTCATTCCGGCCGGTGGCGCCACCTGGTGGGCCGGCAACACCCGCCCGAGCTACCTCCCGGACGCCGACGAACCGGAGGACCCTCCGACGCTGGCGCCGGTCCTCGGGCAGGCCTTGGCAAGCCCGTATCAGGTCAGCGCCTGGAACCAGGGTGGATCGACACTGGGCGGCCGGCCCGAGTGGATCCAGGACGCCGAGCACGCCGACTGCCCCGGTTGCGGCGAACCGATGGACTACGTGGGTCTGATCGCTGGCGCCGACCTGGACGACTACGGCGAGGGCGCCTACTACCTGCACCTGCACCAGCCGTGCGGGTTCGCCGCGGTGAACTACCAGCAGAGCTGAGGGCCGAAAGGGGCTCCATCACGGGCCGGTGGCAATTCCGCGTTCGACTCAGAACCACGTCCATGGGCGGATCGCCCTCCACACACGTCCGCGCATCCGTGCGCGCCGCGGGTGGAGGAAGACCTCGATGTCCTCCAGCGCGTTGCCGGCGGTACCGGTGACGTGTGGCAGCGCCCGGGCTCGGCGCAGAGCGGCGACCACCCGGCGTTCATCCAGTTGACGGTAGACCCTTGCGAGATGCCCCAGGCACGTCGCTGCGAGCGCACTGACCTGGCGATCGTCGTGTTCGAGCAACCGAAGGTGCAGTTCCTGGAGCTCTCTCCAGTCCCCGTCGCCGTACAGGGCGGTGCCGACCATGGCGTCCAGCGCGGCCGGCAGATCGCCGCGGTCGAGCGCGGCGCGTACCTCATCCGGTGTCGATGGCGGCGGGTTGTGGAAGACGTGATGCTCGTGAGGCACCGGCGCATCCTCCCTCATCCCGCGCTGCGACGCGTGGCCCGAGTCGTCGCGCTCGGCTGGCGGCGCAGGACTCCACCGACGTCAGAGCAGTTGAAGGTAGGAGACGGTGGCCGCGTTGTCCGGGCGTAGGTGGCCGCCACACTGCCCTCGATCGAGGTGCTGCGGGACCGCTGCAAGGCATCCGCGGTGAGTTGATTACGTGGAGTCGGCAGCAGACCTGGCCCAAGGAGTTACCCGTGGCACTTGGCAGCGAGCAACGTCGTGGGGAACGCAAGCCGCGCATCGAAGGGCTGTTCGCCGGTGAGCAGGTTGAAGCCGCGCTCGACCTCCTGCACCTCATGGACATGGCGTGGCACGACTGCTACGGCCCCCAGGAACTGGAGGTTCCGCCTTCCGTGCTCGACGATGTCCTGTTGCTGGCAGGAGGTGACCTCGCCGTCCTGATCACGGTTGCTCGCGAGGCAGTTGTCGACTTCCGTGACGTCCGGATCGCCGCCGACGCAAGACGTACGAAGAGCAGGTAGCGGCGCACGCCTCCAGCAGCCTGGCTCCTGTCGTCTGCGAGCGCGACCGGGTCACACCGCCAAAGGGGTGGCTGTCACTTCAGGTGGGCGGCGAGCGGGATGTTCTGCGCCCGGAGGGCGGTGGCGATCAGGCCGGCGATCTGTCTGGCGCCGGCCGCCTCGAAGTGGGTGTGGTCGTTGCAGAAGAACGCGCCGACCGCGCCCGTCGAGTAGTCGCCGTTGTTCGGGCACAGCCTGAGCGTGTTGTAGAGCGCCACGCTCTTGGCGTGCAGGTCGATGACCGGTACGCCGTTGGCGGCGGCCGCAGCCGTCGTCTCGGCGACGAAACCGCGATTGCCGACGGCGGAGCCGCCGCTGCAGGTGATTGCCGCGACCGGGGTGACGAAGATTGGCTTCACCCCTCTGGCTTTGGCAGCCGTCGCCATGACGCCGAGCAGTTCCTTGAAGCGATTGGTGCCAACGTGTCGCGGGCAGGCCGAGTCACCGTCGTTGATGCCGAACTGGATGATCAGATAGTCACCGTTCTTGAAGCCGCTGCCGGTGTCCAGCATCGCCGACCACCGCGCGCTGTAAGCAGTCGAGCTGAGCGTGCACTCGCCGGCCGAGTTCTTGGTGGAGGTCACATTGCCCTCGTAGAGCCACGTCTGGATGCTGCGACCGCCGACGGCACTGTTCTGCACGGTGACGTTCGACGTGAAGTAGGACGCGAACTGGCTGCCCCAGCCGATCGGACAGGAACTGGCGTTCATCATCGTGGAATCGCCGGCCATCCACACCTTGATCGGCGCGGGTGCCGATGACGTGGAAGGGGTCGCCTGCGGTGTGCTCGGCTCGGGGCAGGGCGTTGGCCCCGGCGTGGGCGTCTGCGCGGTGGGGGTCGCTGCCGGTGGGCCGGCACAGGTGATGCCGTTGAACGAGAACGACGACGGCACCGGGTTGCTGCCGCTCCACGAGCCGGTGAAGCCGAAGTTGACCGATGCGCCGGAGCCGACGGCACCGTTGTAGCTCACGTTGGTGGCGGTCACCGCCGTGCCGGTGACCGTGACGGCGGCGTTCCACGCCTGCGTCACGCCCTGCCCGGGGGCGAGACTCCACCCCACGGCCCAGCTGGTCACCGCGTCACCGAGGTTGGTGACGACGACATCGGCCCCGAACCCGCCGGTCCACTCGCTGGTGACCCGATAGGCGACACCGCACGCCGGGGTGGCGGCCTGGGCGGTGGCGATGCCGAGCCCGCCGGCCACGACGGTCAGGACCGTTGCTGCCAGGACCACGAGACGCCATCGGCGAACCGTCATCGGGTTACTCCTGCCTTGATCGGAGACGCTTGCCATCATGTGGCGGCGGCGCACGGGAAGCCGTTGAGGGCGAAACCGGTCGCTCCGCCGAGCGGGCTGTCGGTGACGAATCCGAAGCTGACCGAACCGGCGGCCGGGATAACCGCGTTCCAGGAGGCGTTCACCGCCGTGGCCGCAGCGCCGGACTGGGTGACGGTGGAATTCCAGGACTGCGTGATCCGCTGACTGCCTGGCAGGGACCAGGTCAGTGTCCAACCGTTGACCGGGATGGTGGAGGTGTTGCTGAGCGTCACGTCGAACTGGGCGCCCGTACCCCAGTCACCGGTCTTGCGGTAGGTGACCGCGCAGGCCCCCGCAGGAGCGGTCGGCGCAGGGGTGGTCGGCGCAGTCGTGGGGGGCGGGGTCGTCGGGTCCGGGGTCGTGGTCAGTCGTGCGCTGAGGACCGGGGCCAGCCTGTCGGTGATGGCCTGATGGCCCGCGTCGTTCGGGTGCACCGAGTCGCTCAGGCCGCCGGACGGCAGCCAGCCGGTGGTGTCCACGTAGAATACGTTGGCGTCACCCGCGGCGTTGCGTGCCCGCACCGCCGCCTCCGTCTCCGTGGCATAACGACCGATGAACGTCCGCATGGCGAAGAGCTTGGCGTTCGGGAACCTGGCCCGGATCCTCGTGAGGAAGGTGGTGTACGTCGCCTGGAAGGCCGCGGCGCTCACGCCATGGCTCTTGTCGTTGGTCCCCAGGTTGATCACCACGCCGTCGGCCGTGTAGCGGGAGAAGTCCCACGGGTCGGTGCCGGCCTGGCCACCGGACGACATCCAGTAGCGTGTCTCCTGCGCCCAGCATCCATCGGTCGTCTCGGCCAGACACATGCCACCGATCGCGATCTGGGTGTGGTCGTAGCCGAGCCTCTCACCGACCTTGAAGCCGTAGTCGGTCACGGCAAGCTGACTGCTCGTGGCCCCTGCGGTGATCGAGTCACCGACGAACTCGACCAGCTTGGGGCGGGCCGGTGGCGCGAATGTGCCCGCGCCCGACTCCAGGATCAGCCCCTGGAAGACCGCGTCACCCGTGTAGGAGCCGGCCACCTGCCGGTAACTGACGATCAACGTGTGGTTGCCGGCCGCCAGCGCGGTCGGCGTCAGGTTGATCGTGCCGGAGCCCGTGAAGGACGTGAACGCCCTACCGTCGATGCTGGCCCACAGCTGGATGGTGTTGCGCTGCCGGAGCTTCACCGTTCTGCCGGTGAACCCGACCCGCAGGTACGCGCCGGCCCAGTAGGGCACGTAGGCCGAGGCGTTCGTCTTGTTCCACCGGCCGACGAAGCTGATGTTCGAGTCGGCCGGCGTGCCGTCACCGACCGCAGCCTCGGCGCTGAGGACCGGCAGACCTGCGGCGAGCACCCCGGCGGCGACTGCGATGAGGGCCGCGGCCCGCAGGGAACGAATCTTCGTCATCGGATGGGGTTCCAGCCGTCGTTACCCGCCAGGTAGGCGGTGGGTGTGTACTGGGTGGCGGTGGAGGCGCTCATCTGGGGCCGGTCGGCGTTGATGACGGCGCCAGCCCCGGTGCTGCTGTACTCGGCGAACCGGGCGGTCCGCCACGAGAAGCCGGACATGTCGGTCCAGGGGTCGGTGCGGATGTGTGCGCCCATCGCGACGCCCCGGTAGAGGACCTGACCGCGGGCGTTGACGTCGCCGCTGGGGTGCCAGGGCCGGCCCAGATAGACGGTCCTGGCGGGAGCGTTGCTGGTCAGTGTGGTTCCCCAGAACAGGAAGCCGAACTTGTTGTTGATGTCGGTGGCCGCAGCGGTGAGGTAGCCGTTGTTCGACGACGAGCCCCGGGTGAGCGAGTGCACGGTGCCGTTCTGGAAGACCATGGTGCCCCGCCCGAAGATGAAGTCGACGTCACCCTCCACGTAGGAGTTGCGGACGTAGAGACGCCGGACCGAGCTGACACTGGGTGCGTTGACCAGCAGGGTGTCCTGGTTGCCGAGGATGCGGACGTTGTCGAACTGCACCCGGTCGCCGGAGGTGTTGACGGCGACGGCCTGCTCGGCGTCGAGGGTGTTGGCGGCCTCGTTGAAGTCGTTCGACATGGTCAGATTGCTGATCGTGGTGTCGTTGGCATTGACGAAGACCGAGGCACTGCCGGACGTGCCGTACGTGCCGCCACCGGGCTTGGTCTGGCCGGCCGCGTGCCCTTCGACGATCACCACCTGGGCGGCGGAGCTGCCGGCGCCGGCCAACGTGAGGTGGGGCTTGTTGGTGGGAATGGTGACCACGCCCCGGTAGGTGCCGGGTTTGATGGTGATGGTGACCGGAGCGCCGTTGTTCGCCGCGACACTGTCGATCGCCGCCTGCACGGTCGTGTAGTTGCCGCTGCCGTCGGCGGCCACGGTGATGGTCGCGGACGCGGACGCGGCAGAAGCCATCGAGACTGCGGCGGCGAGAGCGCACACCGTCACCACCGCCACCGAGCGCACGCGAAGAACCCTGCCGGACGTGGTCATAAGCGTTCTCCGATCCCACCGGGCCGCTGCCGAAGATGATGTCGACCGGCAGACGACGACGTTAAGTGAACGTTAACATCGATGACCGAGAATATAAAGGTGGCGGGCACGGAGGGTGCGCCACCCGTTCATCCGACCTGAACGTCTCTCTCGGACGCGGCGGGCTCGGTGGCCACCGACGGTGTCCGCCTGGGCAGCAGGAGCGGGGTGGCGAGCAGGAGAACGCCGGAGATGGTGATCGCCGCGAGAGGGCTGGTGAGGGTCGCGAGGACGCCCCAGATCACCACCAGGGCCGCCTGGACGAGTCTGCTGACGGCACTCCACGTGCTGAGGACGCGGGCGGTGTGGCCGAGCGGGGTGCGGTGCAGTCGCTCGGTCGCGTAGATCGGGTTGAAGACGCCCATGCAGGTGATCAGCAGGCCCTCGACGACGATCACGGTGACGAGTCCGGGGATGCCCGGCTGGACGAACGCGAGACCGAGTGGGAAGACCGAGCGCAGCCACCCGGACACGATCATGACGCGGTGCCGGCCGTGGCGGGCCACGAGGCGCGCGGACAGGCGGGCGCCCACCAGGCCGCCGAGCGCCGGGACGCCGAAGGCGAGGCCGTACTGCCAGGCCGGGAGGTGGTACTCGCCCAGCAGGAGGACCGCCAGGAGCGGGGCGGTGGCCATGATGAGGCCGCCGACCAGGATGGAGTTGAGGAACAGCCCTCGCAGGGCACGGCCGTGCAGGATGAACCGCCAGCCGACCAGAAGATCGGCGCCGCGCAGCCGGCCGGCACGGTCCTGGGGCGACGCGACGTCGCCGCCGCGAATGCGCAGGACCGCGAGCGCCGACAGCAGGTAGCTGAGAGCGTCGGCCGCGACACTGACGACCGGGCCGAGCAGCCCGACGAGCGCGCCACCGAGGGGCGGGCCCACCGCCGTCGCCGCCCAGCTCGTGGCCTCGAACCGCCCGTTCGCCACCAGCAGGTGATCGCCCTGGACGAGATACTTGAGGTACGCGCCGGACGCGGCGGCGAAGGCGATGCTCGCGGTCCCGGAGAGGACCGAGACGACCAGCAACTGGCCGTAGGACAGCAGACCGAAGGCGTACGCGAGCGGGACACTCGCCATGGCCACGAACCGGATCAGGTCCATGGCGACCAGCACCGGACGCTTCGCCCGGCGCTCGACCCACGGCCCGAGCGAGAACGCCACGACCGCCGCGACGGCCGGTCCGGCCGCCGCCAGGATCGACACGGCGAACGCCGGCGAGTGCAGGACGCGAACCGCGATCAGCGGGAACGCGCCGTAGGCGATCCACGTGCCGTACGTGCTGACGGCGTACGCAGACCACAGCCAACCAAAACTGGACCCCAACCGTGCGCCCATCCGCCCCCCTCGTGACAACCGACGTTCGGGTCCGGGCAGCACACCAGCGCCGCCGACGTCGGCGCAAACAACCAACGTCCGGGCGTGTCACAACCAACGGTTGTACGGGTGGATGATGGTCCGGTGGATACCGAGGCAGTGCGATCGTTCGTCCGGGCGGCCGAGTTCGGGCAGTTGCAGCACGCGGCCGAGGAGCTGGGCGTGACGCAGCAGGCCGTGTCGAAGCGGATCGCGGCCCTTGAGCGCGCCCTCGACGTCCGGCTGTTCACCCGTACTCCCCGAGGGGTCGAGCTGACGCTCGACGGCCAGGCATTCCTCCCGCACGCCCGGGGCATCGTGGCCGGGGTGGACCGCGCCCTCGCCGCGATCAGACCGGGCTCGCGGGCCCTGCGGATCGACGTTCTCGGCCTGCGGTCCGCGCAGGCCGTCGTCCTGCACGACTACTGGCGGTCACATCCGGAAACCAAGCTCGACGTGGTGACCCTGCGGGTCAACGACCCGCGCGCGGCGGTCGCCGCCGTCCAGGCGGGCGACATCGACGCCTCGTTCCGCTCGGTCACCGACCCGACCACGCTGCCGCGCGACGTGCGGATGATCCACGCGTTCGACTCACCCCTGGAACTGCTCGTCGGCCCGCGGCACCCGCTCGCCTCCGCGCGCACACTGACACCGGCCCAGCTGCGCGGGCACCGGATCTGGGTCCCCGGCATCGCGCCGGGAAGCGAATGGTCGGACTTCTACGACCAGCTCGCCACCGACTTCGACCTGCGCATCGACGCCGCCGGCCCGAACTTCGGCAACGAGGTGCTGCTCGACATCCTCGCGGACTCCGCCGACGTGGCGACAGTCGTCGGCGCGCGCGACCGGTACCTCTGGCCGACGAACCACGACCTGCGCCGCATCCCGATCGCGCGCCCGACGCTCGCGTACCCGCTCTCGCTCATCCTGCCGCGAGCGAACCCGCACCCGGGCCTGCGGGCGGTCATCGACCACGTCGCGAGCCTGGCGCCACTGCCGGCGACGACGTGGCGCCCGTCCTGGGCAGCGAAACCGGGCGGCATTCCCGGAAGCTGATGGCCGCGAGCCCGCAGCACCCCGCCGGCCGACCGCACTCGCCGCGGTCGCGCCCTAGCAGGATGAACGGATGTCGAGGGCGACCGGACTGCGACGAGGGTTTCTTTTGGGGGCCGCGTCGATCCACCGGCCGCTCGTTCGACGTGTGGGGTGAGGGCCGAGGGGCGGCCCCGCCGGACGAGGAGAACAAGTTGTCGAAGTACATGCTGATCATGCGAGGCACCGACGAGTCGAACGCCGCCATGATGGCCTCGATCGACGAGGCGATGGTCGCGACCCGCACGTTCATCGAGGAGATGGTCAAGGCCGGTGTCCTCCTCGCGGCCGAGGGGCTGGACGATCCGGCCCAGGGCGTCGTGGTCGACTTCGGCGGCGAGGCCCCGGTGGTCACGGACGGGCCGTACGGCGAGACCAAGGAACTGTTCGGGGGCTACTTCCTGCTCGATGTCGCCTCGAAGGAGGAGGCGGTGGAGTGGGCCAGGAGGTTCCCCGCGGTCCGCGGCTCCAAGATCGAGGTCCGGCGGGTGGCCGAGGCCGACGAGGTCCCGACGGACAGCGCGAGCAACGGCCACCTCTGATGGGTACGGCCGACGTCGAGGCCGTCTGGCGGATCGAGTCGGCGCGGATCGTCGCCGCGCTGACCCGGTTCACGGGCGATTTCGAGCTGGCCGAGGACGCCGCCCAGGAGGCGGTGGCCGAGGCGCTGGTGTCATGGCGGCGTGCCTCCCCGGTCAATCCGGCCGGTTGGCTGATGGCCACGGCCCGACGGCGGGCCATCGACGCGATCCGCCGCCGAAGCGCGCTCCAGCAGCGGTACGCCCTGCTGGCGGTCGACGCGGCGGCCTGCCTCGTTGACGAGGACATCGACCCCGACCGGATCGACGATGACGTGCTGGCGCTGATGTTCGTCAGCTGCCACCCGGTGCTCTCCCCCGAGGCCCGGGTGGCGCTGACCCTGCGCGTGGTCGGCGGCCTGTCCAGCGAGGAGATCGCCCGCGCGTTCCTCGTGTCCGTGCCGACCGTGCAGGCCCGCATCACCCGCGCCAAGAAGACGATCGCGGCGGCCCGGGTGCCGTTCGAGCTGCCGCCGGCCGCCGAGCGCCGGGAACGGCTCGGCGGCGTGCTCAGCGTCCTGTACGTGATCTTCACCGAGGGGTCGACGGCCACGTCGGGCGACCGGTTGCTGCGCCCCGACGTCGCGTACGAGGCGATCCGGCTGGCCCGTACGCTGGCCGCGCTGCAACCGGACGAGCCGGAGGTGCACGGCCTGCTCGCGTTGTGCGAGCTGACGGCCGCACGCTTTCCGGCCCGGACCGGCCCGGACGGCTCGTCGGTCCTGCTGGAGGACCAGGACCGACGGCGGTGGGACGTGTCCGCGATCCGTCGCGGGCTGACCGCGCTGTCCAGGGCGTCGGCTCGCGGGCTCGGCCCCTACGGCCTGCAGGCCGCGATCGCCGCCACCCACGCGTCGGCGCCCTCCGTCGAGGCGACCGACTGGGAGCGGATCGTCGTGCTCTACGAAGCGCTCGGCCGGGTCGCCCCCTCACCGGTGGTCGACCTCAACCGGGCCGTCGCCGTGGCCATGGCCTCGGGCCCGGCGCACGCCCTGGCCATCGTGGACGAGCTGATCGCCGCGAACCGGCTCCCCGGATCGCACCTGGTCCCGACCGTACGCGGGGAGCTGCTGGCCCGGCTCGGACGGCGGGCGGAAGCGCGGGCCGAGCTGGAGCTGGCCGCGCGGCTGTGCGCCAACCAGCGTGAGCGCTCGGTGCTGCTGCGCAAGGCGTCGGAGTCAGCGAGCCCAGGACCGGTGCCGCCCAGGCCCTCCGGACCGACCATAGATTGACACTTTTCGTTACGGCAGTGATAGTAACTGCATACCGCTCCCATCGGATCGCCTGTGGGGACCCCGCCGGGTGGTCGACGCGTTCGCCTCGACCTGGCCCGTGGCCTGCGCTGACCGCTGCGGTCGCAGCGTGAACGAACAGCCGCCACCGCCGCCGCCGCCGGGAGCCCACCGTGAGATCCGTTGGAGGGGTGCATGAGAAGGAGATCGAAGATCTACGTGGGGCTGGTGACCGTCATCGTCCCGGTTGCCTCGGTGATCATGATGCTCGGCGCTACACCGGCCGATGCCGCCGTCGGCGGTTCCGGGCCCTATCCCGCCGACTACGAGACGTCGGCCAGCCTGGCCAACCACACCATCTTCCGGCCCCAGACCCTCCCGTCCGAACGCCTCCCCATCTTCGTCTGGGGCAACGGCGGGTGCTCTGCCAACGGCCTCTCCCAGGGCAACTTCCTGCGCGAGATCGCCTCCCACGGTTTCCTCGCCATCGCCAACGGAGCCCCGAACGGGTCCGGCTCCACCACCTCCCAGATGCTCACCCAGTCCATCGACTGGGCCGTGGCGGAGAACTCCCGGCAGGGCAGCAAGTACTTCAACAAGCTCGACACCACCAAGGTCGCCGTCGCGGGCTTCTCCTGCGGAGGGCTGGAGGCGTACGCGGTCTCGGCCGACCCGCGCGTCACCACGACCGGGATCTTCAGCAGCGGCCTGCTGAACGACGCCGACGACTACCAGCTCAGGAGGCTGACCAAGCCGATCGCCTACTTCATCGGCGGGCCCAGCGACATCGCCTACCCCAACGCCATGGACGACTGGGGCAAGCTGCCGGCCGGGCTGCCCGCCTTCATGGGCAATCTCAACGTCGGTCACGGCGGCACCTACGACCAGGCCAACGGCGGCGAGTTCGGCCGCGTCGCGGTGCTCTACCTCAAGTGGCGCCTGAAGGGTGACACCACCGCAGGCGCCAACTTCGCCGGCCCCGACTGCGGCCTGTGCCGCAACCAGTGGACCGTCCAGCAGAAGAACCTGACGCTCGACGGCGGCACGCCGCCCACCACGCCGCCACCCACGACACCTCCGCCCACGACGCCCCCGCCCAGCACACCCCCGCCCAGCACACCTCCGCCGACCACGCCGCCGCCCACCGGCACCCCGGCCTGCACCGCCGTCTACTCAGTCCAGGACCAGTGGAACGGCGGATTCGTCGCCACCGTGACCGTCACCGCGGGGACGTCCGCGCTCACCGGCTGGCGGGTCACCCTCACCCTGCCGAGCGGAGCTTCGGTCAGCTCGGTGTGGAACGGCGTCGCCAGCGGTACCAGCGGCACCATCACCGTCGCCAACCAGAGCTACAACGGACGACTGGCGGCAGGTCAGACCACCAGTTTCGGGTTCCAGGGCACCGGTAACGGCAGCGGCACCACCGCCACCTGCACCGGAAGCTGACGTAGGCCAGTTCTGCGGTTCGGCGCCGGGGGCGCCGGCCCGCAGAGCGGGCATGCCCTTGCACGGCTAGACGAGTAAGTCCTAACTCAAGAGGGGGCTGGGGCTGGGGCTGGGGCTGGGGCGAAGGACGCTGGTCATCCGCTTTGGCTGCCCGCCGTCTCGATGTGCTGTTGAGCGGTATACCTCAGAGGTATGAATATGACTCTGCGGTATACCGCTTACCACCGCATCCGCCCCCACGAAGGTGGCCGAGGGTCTACCGCAGGCCGGCGGGTAGCTGCGCCCCGACGGGTCATCGGCGGAGCGTGGCGGGGAACGATCAGACCTGTCGCCACACCTGGAAGGTCTGCTGAACTCGCCACGTTCCGTCGGGCTGCTGTGCCTCGTTGCGCCAGCGGAACTCGTCGGCGCAGATGTCGGAGAAGGTCCACCGCAAATCACCGCCGTCGAGCACGATCTGCTCGCCGACGCGGGCCGCCCGGAAGGTGTGCGTCCGCTGCCGGCCCGGCCCCACCCAGGTCGAGCGCCAGATTCCCGGCCCTGCCGTAGGATCGGGGAATCGCACGCTGACGCCGTGTTCGACGCCGGGCAGGATCCAGACATCGGTGGTCGCCCGACCGCCCAACGCGTACCCGAAGTGCCACTCGCCCCGGCGGACGGACGACGACCCGTCTGGGTCGTACTCGGTGCAGTCCAGCGCCCAGGAACCCGTGAACTGTCCAAACAGGCTGAGGTCGACGCCATCGGCCGGGCCGTCCGCGAGGAAGGCGGCACCGACGGCGCGGGATGAGTCGCGGAGCATGTCAGAACGATAGCCACACCACCGAAGCGGGTGAGGTAGCTCGTGACGGCGGCCCGGAACTGGCGAATGAGCGCACGTTCGGAGAAGTCCGGTGTGAGCGAATGCCCGATACTGCTGGACGTGAGTGAAACGGCAGGCCCGGACCGCTGGAATGTGGCGAACACGGCCCTGCGGGCGGCTGCCGACCGGTTCACCGAGATGGTGGCCGCCGCGCCGTCGCCCACGGTCATGGTCACCGACGACTGGACCCTCGCCGACACCGTCGCGCACGTGGTGTCGATCGCGGTGCTTTACGTGTCCCGAGTGGACGGCACGGAGGTCGGCATCCGGGTGCCGGGCCTGGAGGACATGCTCGCCGTCACGAACGTCGACACGGTGGCCGACGTCAACAGCCACGTGCTCGCCCACTTCACCGAGCGGGAGCCCGAAGTCCTGCTGCCGCAGTTGAACACCGCGATCGCCCGCCTCCTGGCCACGACCGCGGATCCGCGGTCGACGGTGAGTTGGCTGGGCAACGCGCGGGTGACGGCCGGCGGCCTGTTCGCCCATCTGACCAACGAGCTGCTCGTGCACGGCTGGGACATCGCGCGGGCGCTGCGCCGACCGTGGCCGATGCCGGACGAACACGCCGCGCTCTACTGGGACCTGTTCATGTTCGACATGCTGCGCGACTCGTACGGGGTGCTGCTCAACACCGAGCTGCCGATGCCTCGCCACCACGTGTCGGTGCAATTCCGATCGGCGTTCACGCCGACCACGACGCTGACGCTGGGCGACCGCAGGGTGTGGATCGCACCGCCCGACGCCCCGTTCGACGTGCGCGTGAGGTTCCAGCCCGCCCGTTCAACCTGATGATGTTCGGCCGGATCAGCATCGCGCAGGCGATGCTGCGGCGCGACGTCGTCATCGGCGGGCCACGGCCGTGGCGGCTGCCCGCGTTCCTCCGGGTCGTCCACATGCCCAACGGTCGGCTCGCGCCGGCGGGAACGGAGAGCGCCGATCGACGACGGAGCGACAGGCCGAACGGCAGCGCTGGCGACCGGTGATCGTCGTACGCCGCGACGGCCGGCCAGCTGTCAGCTGGCCCGGTAGGTGAGGTAGCGGCCCTCCGGCCAGCTGTGGAAGTTGTTGAGCTCGGTTGCCGGACCGCTGCAGTCGGGGGTCCGGTAGCCGGGCACCGAACCGAAGCCACCGCTCCAGGTGAGCATCCAGGCCGCGTCGGCCGGGACCTGGTGGCAGATGCCGTCGGGTGTGGCCAGCCTGCCGGCCACTTCGGTCGGGTAGCTCGAGTAGAAGACCAGGCCCTGGTCCGGGCTCTGGAACGGTTCGCCGGCCACCGCGGGCGACCCCGGCAGCGTCACGGCCAGCGCGGCGATCAGGACGGCGGCGAAACCCGCCGCGGTCCGGTGGGCGAATGTGCGCATGAGCGTCCTTCCCGGAACGGCGTTGAAAGAGCGGACCGAAAGCTGACTCGGTCCAGAGTCAGAGTGACACGCATCGATGCCTCAGTCCATCCGGGACGCCTTTCGACACGGATCGCGGCAGACGCACGCGCTTGATCACGTCGGAGAGAAACCCTCCAGGTCCCGCCCGGCCAGCTCGACGTCGGCCAGGGAAGGTCGCTGCCCCGGGGGCACCTGCGGCCCGCCTCTCGGTGACGCAGGTCGACGGGCGGCGGCCTACGCGTGAGTGCCGCCGGTGATGGTGGCCAACGCATCGAGCAGCGGCAGTGGGTTGATGTAGTCGCGGTACGACAGGATCTGACCGTCCCGGACCCGGAACACGGCGATGACGATCTGCTCGAACGCCGCGCCGGTCGCGACGACGCTGCCGAGCGCCGCATTCACGATGTCACGGAGCGTGTCCAGGGGACATCGTAAGCGCCGCCGCGCGGGCGCGGTGTCCCGCTGCCGCGTCAGGAAACCGCTTACCCGAGGCTATTGACGGTCGTCACTGGCTGTCAGTACCGTGATGCGGGCAGCAAGAAAGCGCTTTCCGACCCTCACCGTCCGACAGGGAGCGCCCCCATGCCCAAACACCTGCGCGCGATCTGCCTCGCCCTGCTCACCGTCGCCACCGTGCTGAGCACCACCACCGCCCTGCCCGCCGAGGCCGCACCGCGCTTCCGGGTGCTGGTCTTCTCGAAGATCACCAACTTCTACCACGACTCGATCCCGGCCGGCGTCGCCGCGATCCAGCAGCTCGGCGCCACTCACAACTTCGAGGTCGTCGCCACCACCGACGCGGGCGCCTTCACCGACGCCAACCTCGCCACCTTCGACGCCCTGGTCTTCAACAACACCAACTCCACCCCCGCCTCGGGTGACCTGCTCAACGCCAGCCAGCGCGCGGCGTTGCAGACGTTCATCCGCAACGGCGGCGGCTGGGCCGGCCTGCACGCCGCCTCGGCCAGCGAACGCGACTGGCCGTGGTACGAGGGCCTGGTCGGCACCATCTTCGACTACCACCCCGACTTCTCGGCCACCGGCGGCACGTACCCGGGCCGGGTCAAGGTGCTCGACCGCGCCCACCCCTCCACCCGCAACCTGCCGGAGCTGTGGGAGCAGAGCGAGGAGTGGTACAACTGGCGGACCAACCCGACCGGCAACGTGCACACCCTCGCGCAGATCAAGGTGCGCGACGGGATCAGCGGTCTGGACGAGGGCGTCGACCACGCGTACTCCTGGTGTCAGCGCTACGACGGCGGCCGGTCGTGGTTCACCGCCGGCGGGCACGCCAGCTCCCGGTTCAGCGAGCCGGCGTTCCTGGAGCATCTGCGCTACGGCATCGAGTGGGCCGCCGGCGCGGTCGCCGGCGACTGCTCCGCCACCAGGACCGGAATCTTCGAGCGGGTGGGCCTGGTCACCGAGAACCTGGCCGACCCCTTCGAGCTGGCCGTCGCCCCGGACCGGAAGGTCTACTACATCCAGCGCACCGGCGCGCTGAAGGTGGTCGACTCGAACACGCTCCAGGTCACCACGCTGCTGGACTTCGCCTACACCTCGGCGATGACCGACCAGTCCGACGGGCTGCTCGGGATGACCCTGGACCGCAACTTCGCCAGCAACGGCTGGGTCTACCTGCTCTGGTCCGACAAGACCCTCAAACAGCTCAACCTGTCCCGGTTCACGGTGGCGAACAACAGCGTCGCGCTGTCCTCGGAGAAACGGCTGCTGACCGTTCCGACGTACCGCGGCGTGGGCCGGGCCAACTCGCACATGGGCGGCTCGCTGGCCATTGACGCGGCCGGTCGCCTGTACGCAGCGATCGGCGACAACACCGACCCGTTCGCCTCCAGCGGTTACACCCCCATCGACGAGCAGGCCGGCCGGGCCGCCTGGGACGCCCAGGGCACCGCCGGCAACACCAACGACCTGCGCGGCAAGATCCTGCGGATCACCCCGCAGGCCGACGGTACGTACACCGTGCCGAGCGGCAACCTCTTCCCGGCCGGCACGGCGAAGACCCGGCCGGAGATCTACGCGATGGGTATGCGCAACCCGTTCCGGATCACCATCGAGCCGCAGACGAACGCGGTGCTGGTCGGTGACTACGGCCCGGACGCCCGCGCCGCCGACCCCAACCGCGGTCCGGAGGGGACTGTCGAGTTCAACCGCATCACCGCCGCCGGCAACTACGGCTGGCCGTACTGCGTCGGCAACAACATCCCGTTCAACGACTACAACTTCGCCACCAGCACCTCCGGGGCGAAGTTCACCTGCGCGGCGCCGACGAACAACTCCCCCAACAACACCGGCCTGACCACCCTGCCGGCGGCGAAGTCGGCGCTGGTCTGGTACGCGTACTCCGCCTCCAGCCAGTTCCCCGAGGTGGGCACCGGGGGCGGCGGCCCGATGAGCGGGCCGGTCTACGACTACGACCCGGCCAACACCCGCACCACGAAGTTCCCGGAGTACTTCGACGGCAAGTGGATCACGTACGAGTTCACCCGCAAGTGGTTCAAGACGCTCTCGATCCACCGGACCGCGCAGACCTTCACCAACTCGCGCTTCGGTCCCACCGCGGTCGGCGACCTCCAGTCGATCAACGGAATCTTCGACAACATGAGCTGGATCCAGCCCTTCGAGGCGGAGTTCGGCCCGGACGGCTCGCTCTACGTCATCGACTTCGGCGAGGGCACCGGCAGCGGTCGTGGCGGCAGCAACGCCGGCGCCGGCATCTACCGGATCGACTACGTGGCCAACGGCCGACCACCGACCGCGAAGATCGCCGCCACCCCGGACAGCGGACGCGCGCCGCTCGCGGTCAGCTTCTCCTCGGCCGGTACGGCGGCCGGTGACGGCTCGGCGCTCAGCTACGCCTGGGACTTCTCCAACGACGGCACCACCGACTCCACCGCCGCCAACCCGAGCTTCACCTACTCGACGGCCGGGAAGTTCACCGCCCGGCTGACCGTGCGCAACAGCGGCAACGGGTTGACCGCCAGCGCCGTCACCGACGTGGTGGTCGGCAACACCCGACCCACGGTGACCATCACCGTGCCCGACGGCGGGTTCTTCGACTTCGGCGACAAGATCCCCTACACGGTGATTGTCACCGACCCGGAGGACACCACCATCGACTGCGCCAAGGTGACCGTCCAGACCCAACTCGGCCACGACACGCACGCCCACCCGCTGGACGTCTACACCGGCTGCTCGGGACTGCTCGCGACCGAGGCGGACGCCGGTGACGGCCACGGGCCGGGGCAGAACCTCTACACCGTCGTCACCGCGCAGTACACCGACGGCGGCGCGGCCGGCGGCGTACCGGCGCTGACCGGCTCGACCCGGGCGCAGCTGCAACCCAAGAGCAAGGAGGCCGAGCACTTCAGCGGCCAGTCCGGCCTCACCGTGAACGACCGGACCACCGCCCGCGCCGGCAAGCGGCTCGGCGATGTCGACCACAACGACTGGGCGGCGTACGGGCCGGTGGACCTGCGCAACATCGGCTCGGTGACGCTCGGGGTGACCAACGGCGGGCTCGGCGGCGTCATCGAGCTGCGCACCGGCTCCCCCACCGGCACCCTGATCGGCTCGGCCACCATCGGCTCGACCGGCGGGTGGGACAACCTGGTCTCGCCCACCGTCACGCTGACCAACAAACCCGCCGGCACCACAGTCCTGTACGCCAGGTTCGTCAACGCCGCACAGGTCGGCGGCACACCGGACCTGCTCTCACTGGACTGGCTGCGGTTCAACGGGGCCGGCGTCAAGCAGGAACCGGGCGGGACGCTGTCGCTCGCGGCCAACCCGGCCAGCGGCACCGCGCCGCTGACCACCACGCTGACCGCCACCGCGACGGCACCGTCGGGGCAGAGCATCACCGACTACGCGTGGGACTTCGGCGACAACAGCGCCGTCACGCACGGCGCGACCCTGCGGTCGACGAGTCACAGCTACACGCGCAAGGGGACCTTCACCGCCCGGGTGACGGTCACCTACACCAGCGGGGAGACCCGCTCGCTCAACCTCACCGTCACTGCCACCTGATCGGGAGTCGGGGGCGGACAGGCCAAACCGCCGTCCGCCCCCGCCGAGACGGCCCTGCGGAGCCGCTGACGGCGCAGATCTTGGACAGTTTCCGTTCGGCCCGAACGGAAACTGTCCAAGATCTCCCCTCGGACCTCGGCGACATCCACCTGAGCGTGTGACATATTGCCCACGTCCGGGGGCAGCGAGTTCCGGCAGCCGATACCTACAGTCGGGGCCATGAGCACCGACACCGCCGTGCGGGGCTGGCTGCGCGACCGGGGCGCTGAGCAGATCGCGCATCCCGGGGGCAATCTGTACGCCCACCTGTGTCGCGTCAGCGACCGACTCGCCGCGCTCGGCTGCGACGGCGACGTGCAGGCCGCGGGCCTCACCCACGCCGTCTACGGCACCGACGGGTTCGACCTCACCCTGCTCGATCGGGCCGATCGTGCGGTCCTGCGGGATCTGATCGGCGCCGACGCCGAGGAGCTTGTCTATCTGTACGGCGCCTGCGACCGGGAACGCAGTTGGCGGGAGCTGGCCACGACCGGCCAGGTGTTCGACCGCTTCGTGGGTCAGGTGAGAACGACGAGTGGGGCTCAACGTCGGTCGCTCATCGACCTGAGCATCGTCAACGAACTGGACGTCATCGAGCGACCCGCCATGGGAGCGCTCCCCCACCTAAGCCGTCGACGGTTAATCGAGGATTTGCACGGTGTTACGGATCGCCGGAGATAGAAGATCACGTCGCGGCCACTGTGCCTAGATCGTCTTTCCAGGCGCTGGCAGAGCGGGATCCGCGCTCCCAGGTGGATGGTCAGATCGGGAAGCGGCCCTGGCGCCATTGCCAGTGGCGGCCGGCCGCCAGGTGGTCGACGATCGCGCGCTGGAGGGCGGTGCGGCGCGGCAGTTGATCGAGCGGCGTGCTCAGGGTGCGGAACGTGAACCGCAGCACCTCGACGTCGGCGTCCAGCCCCTCCGGCTCCTCGTAGGGCTCCAGCTCGAACCGTCGCTGGAACCGGACGATGTTGGAGTCCTCGGGCAGGTACTCCCGCAGCTGCGGGTCGAGCAGCCACGAGCCGCAGGAGAACTCCGTGTAGCGCTCGTCGGGGAAGTGGCGCGGGAAGAACGCGCGGGCCTCGTCGAGCGACGCCGTGATCGCCTCCGGCGTCAACGGTCCCGACTCCGGGATGTGCAGGCCGAGGGTCGTGCCGCCCCGGTGGTGCTGCAGCCGGCCCAGCTCGTAGACGCCGCCGCGCACATGCAGCGTCAGCCAGCTCTGCATCACCGGCCAACCCTCACCCCGCATCCGCCGATCGACGGCGAGATTGCGGCCCAGGTCCGCGAGGGTCAGCCAGGAAACGGCATCGGGCACGCCGTGGTCGCGGTGGTAACCCCGGACGACGTCGACCAGGGCGAGGTACGCGTACACGTAGAGGTGCCGCCACGCGTTGCCCCGTTCGCGCGGCAGCTCCGGACCGGGCGGCAGCCAGACGTGGCCACCGAGATCGGCACGGACCAGTGCGATCGAGCGGTCGAGCAGCCAGCACAGCTCCGGAGTCCACAGTGCGGAGTCGGGGTCCGGCCAGCCCGCCATGATCTCCGCGGCGTCGTCCGGCCGCACCGCGAGCCGGTCAAGGAGCGCGGGCGCGTCGGCCCTGGCTGGCAGCGGAGCCGACGGCTGGTCCCCGGCGAGCCGGTGCACACGCTCGACGTCCTGGACGGGCACCCCGAGCCGGGCGGCGATGTCCTCCAGATCCATGCCGACGAACCTACCGCCGGCCGGCGCCTTCCCACAGCCCGCGACTGCTCAGTCTCCAGGCACCGCCCCAGCGAGGTACACGGCGAGCGGGCGGCGCAGTACGGTGATGTCGCTGGTCGGGTCGCCGTCCACGACCAGCAGGTCGGCGTCATAGCCGGGGCGGACGCGGCCCTTACTCCGCCCCAGGCCACACACCTCGGCGCCGACCGAGGTCGCCGCGGCGAGGGCTGCTGTGGCGGGGATGCCACACGCGACGTACTCGACGAGCGTCTCCGGCAGGATCCCGTGCGGCTTCGCGGGGCCGAGGCCCGCGTCCGAGCCGGCCACCAGGCGAACCCCGGCCCGGTGCAGGGTGGCGGCGGCGGCGCGCAGCGCGGCCTCGCTGAGCCCGGCCCGCGCCGCCATCTCCACCACCTCCGGCGGGGTGATCACGGCTGGGTCGGTGCCGAGCGTGGCACAGACCGCCACCCCGGACATGGCCAGGCGATCCGCGAGGTCGTCGGGGACGTGGGCGCCGGCCGCGGTCACGCACGTGCAGTGCTCGATGCCGTCGACACCGACGCGCAGGGCCTGCTCGACAGCGCTGAGCGCGTGCGCGTGCGCCGTCACCGGCAGGCCGAGATCATGCGCCCGGGTCACCGCAGCGGTCAGCTCCTGGTCGCTGAACTGCGGCCGGGTGGTGTCGGTGCCGGGGGTGAACACCCCGCCGCTGGCCATGACCTTCACCAGGTTGGCGCCGGCCGCCGCCTGCTCACGCACGGCCGCGCGGATCCCGTCGACGCCACTCGCCTCGCCCCCCATCCACCAGCAGTGCCCGCCGACGCTGGTGATCGGCGCGCCCGACCCGACCACCGTTGGTAGGTCGTCGCGCACCCCCCGGTCCCGCCACCGCAGCACGGCACCGCGGCGGTCGCCCAGGTCCCGGACGGTCGTGACGCCGGCCGCCAGGTGCGCACCCAGTGACGCCTCGACGACCGCGTCGAGGTCCGTCTCAGGACGTTCGGCGAGCCGGCCGAGCGCGTCCGGCCCGGCATCGGCGCACAGGTGCACGTGCGCGTCGATCAAGCCCGGAAGCAGGGTGCCGTCCGGATGCTCGCGCACCGGCCAGTCCTCCGGCGCCTGCGCCCAACCCCGGTGCACGTCGGTGATACGACAGTCGTCCAGCAGGACCAGCACCCCGCCGTCCACGAGCCGCTCGCCGTCGAACATCCGCGCCGCCCGGACAGCATGCTTCGTCATCGGTCCTCCCCCGTCGAGCTGAACAGTTACCACCGGCTCTGCGCTGACGGCGCCCCGCGAACAAGGGGCCCTGGTCAGCCCGAACCTGCTCGCCGGTTTCCCGGCGCCTCCCGTGGGCACGGCTGGCGTCAGGCTCGGACCGGTCGAGGTGGGGCTCATGGCGTCCACGATCCGCGCCGTCGAACCCTGCCACCTCCCCTTAGGAGGCGAGCCCTGTCCCTCACCAGAGGGAACGGCGCCAGCTCATGGTGAGCGCCCCGGCGAGGGCCAGCCCGAGCAGCGGCGCGACGCCCACCCCGGCGAGCGTGCACCCGACCGCGAGCAGTGCCGGCGGCACCCAACACCACGCGGGCACGGTCCGTGGGGCACGGCCGCGCCGCCGTGCCGCCGCCTCCACGGCCATCGGCACGACAAGCACCGGCAGCGCGGCGGCCAGCAGGGTCAACCACGGCAGGACGAGGCGGTCGAAGCGGGCAGCCGCCAGCATCCCGCCGAGCACCGCGACGGCGAGCATCGCCACGCGGGCCGGCACCCGGGGTGCCAGGCCGCGCACCGCCAGAGCACCGGAGTACGTCGTGGTCAGCGCCGCCGCGAAGACCGCCACCGCGACGAACAGATTCGCGTACGCCGCCAGTCCCGAACCGGCGGCGAGCAGCGCGACCACGTCCGCCGAGCCGGTTCGCAGCCACAGGCCGGCGCCCGCGAGCACCCCGAGCAGCGCGGGCCCGATCAGCAGGCCCACGCACCAGGCCAGGTCCCGCCGTCGGGCGAGGTCGACGCTGAAGTCCGGGGCGCGCAGCGCGAACACCGCGGCGTACCCGATCAGCGCAGCGGCGTCGGCGAGCCCGCCGGCGGCGACACGGACCGGAGCACCCGGTGGCGGCAGCACGGTCAGGCACCAGCCGACCAGCACCACCGCGCTGAGGGTGGTGACGACCGCGACCCGGTTGCCGAGCCGGGCCGGCGCCCAGGAGACGGCGAGGACCGCCACCTCCAGCAGCGCCGGCCCGGCCCAGCCCGGCAGGTGCGTCAGAGCGGCGAGGGAGGCGCCGCCGAGCCCGACGTTGAAACCGTTCCAGCCGATCATGGACACAGTCAGCACGGCCGCCAGCAGCAGCCGCGAGGTGTCGCCCAGGTAGGCGGGCAGCACCGCGGTAAGCGTTCCGCCGTCGCCGAGCGGCCGGCGCAGGCCGATCCGGCCCTGCCCCCACAGCAGCGCCGCCATCAGCACCCCGCCGACCAGCAGGCCGGTCACCGGCACCGGGCCACCGTGCCGGGCGGCCATCGCCGCACCGAGCACGAGGGTGGCCGGCGCGGTGCCGATGCCCAGCCAGGCGCCGACCGCCGCCGGCCACCGCCGTTCGGGAGCCTCAGACAACGTGGCGCAGGTAGCCGGTGATCGCCGCGTCCAGCACCTCCGCGCCCGGACGCGCCCACACCTCGGCGGAGAAGACCTCCACCTCGATCGGGCCGACGTAACCGGCCGCGTCCACGGCCTCGCGCAGCCGACGCAGCTCGATGCAGCCGTCACCGGGCAGCGCCCGACCCAGCAACACGCCCTCCGGCAGCGGAGTCACCCAGTCGCAGACCTGGAAGGCGGCGATCCGGGCCCCCGCGCGGGCGATCTGCGCGTACACCGTGTCGTCCCACCAGACGTGGTACGCGTCCACGACCACGCCGACCACCGCCGGGTCGAACCGCTCGGCGATGGCCAGCGCCTGGCCGAGGGTCGCGATCACGCACCGGTCGGCGCTGAACATCGGGTGCAGCGGCTCGATCGCCAGCCGTACCCCGGCAGCCGCCGCGTGCGGTGCCAGCTCGCCGATCGCGTCGGCGACCCGGGCCCGAGTGCCGTCGATGTCCCGACTGCCGGGCGGCAACCCGCCGGAGACCAGCACCAGCTCGGGCGCGCCCAGGACGGCCGCCTCCTCGATGGCCCGCAGGTTCTCCGCACGCCAGTCGTCGCCGGAGAAGAAGCCGCCCCGGCACAGCGAGGTGACGGCGAGACCCGCGTCCCGGACCAGCTTCGCCGAGCGGGCCAGCCCGTACTGCGTCACCGGCTCCCGCCACAGCCCGATGCCCGGCACGTTGGCCGCCACACAGCCGGCGACCACCTCGGGCAACGGCCAGTGCTGGGCGGTCGCCTGGTTGAACGAGAACCGCTCCAAACTCATTGCTCCACACCCGCCACTGTGAAGAACGACCGCGCGCGGGCGGCGGCCAGGTCGACGTCGGGCAGCAGCCCGGCCGCGTCGGCCAGGGTGAGCAGGGTCGCCAGGTGCGCCGGGGACCGCCCGGACTGCGCGCCGCCGACCATGGTGAAGTGGTCCTGGTGACCGGCCAGCCAGGCCAGGAACACGATCCCCGTCTTGTAGTGCCAGGTCGGCGCCGCGAACAGGTGCCGGGCCAGCGGCACGGTCGGCGCGAAGATCTCGTCGTACGCCGCCAGGTCGCCCCGGTCGAGGGCCGCCAGCGCGGCGGCGGCGGCCGGCGCGATCGCCGCGAACACCCCGAGCAGCGCGTCGGAGTGGCCCACCTCGTCACCCCGGATCAGCTCCGGGTAGTGGAAGTCGTCGCCGGTGTAGAGGCGTACCCCCGCCGGTAGCCGGCGGCGCAGCGCGACCTCCCGGCCGGCGTCGAGCAGCGACACCTTGACACCGTCCACGGTGGACTGGTGCGTCTTGATCAGCTCGATGACCGTGTCGGCGGCCAGATCCAGATCGACAGATCCCCAGTAGCCGGTCAGCGCCGGGTCGAACATCGGCCCGAGCCAGTGCAGCACCACCGGTTCCCCGGCGGCGGTCAGCAGCTCGTCGTACACCCGCAGGTAGTCCTCGGGGCCGCGGGCGGCGGCGGCCAGGTGCCGGCTGCACATCAGCACCGGCCGGGCGCCGGCCGCGCGGACGTCGTCGAGCTGTTCGCGGTACGCGGCGGCGACCGCCGCCAGGGTCGCCGGGCCGGCCGGCAGCTGGTCGGTGCCGACACCCGCGACGATCCGGCCGCCCACGGCGCGGGCCTCGGCGGCGCTGCGCCGGATCAGCTCCCGGGTCGCCGGATAGTCCAGGCCCATCCCCCGCTGGGCGGTGTCCATCGCCTCGGCGACCCCCAGCCCGTACGACCAGAGGTGCCGCCGGAACGCGAGGGTGGTGTCCCAGTCCACCGCCGCCGGGGCCCCCGGCACGTTCTCCGCGCCCGGGTCGGCGACCACGTGCGCGGCGGCGTACGCGATCCGGCCGGTCGCCGGGGCGGCCGGGCGGGCGAAGCCGCTCCCCCCGGCCAGCCGGTGTCGCCGCCCGCCCGGCAGCACCACGTCGGCGGCGCTCATGCGCGCAGCTCCGGAACCTGGACGCGGACGCCCTCGCGGGCCGCGCGCAGCCCCAGCTCGGCGAGCTGAACGCCGCGCGCGCCGGCCAGGAAGTCCCACTGGAACGGCTCGCCGGCCACAACGTGCCGCAGGAACGCCTCCCACTGCACCCGGAAGCCGTTGTCGAACTCCTCGTTGTCGGGCACCTCGGCCCACTGGGCGCGGAAGTCCTCGGTGACCGGCAGGTCCGGGTTCCACACCGGTTTCGGGGTGACCGCCCGGTGCTGCACCCGGCAGTTGCGCAGTCCGGCGACGGCGCTGCCCTCGGTGCCGTCGACCTGGAACTCCACCAGCTCGTCGCGGTACACCCGCACGCCCCAGGACGAGTTGATCTGCGCGATGATCCCGCCGTCGAGTTCGAAGATGGCGTACGCGGCGTCGTCGGCGGTGGCCGCGTAGGTGCGGCCGTCCTCGTCGACCCGCTCGGGCACGTGGGTGGCGGTCACGCAGGAGACCGCGTTGACCCGGCCGAACAACTCCTCCAGCACGTAGTGCCAGTGCGGGAACATGTCGGACGTGATCCCGCCGCCGTCCTCGGCCCGGTAGTTCCAGGACGGGCGTTGGGCCGGCTGCCAGTCGCCCTCGAAGACCCAGTAGCCGAACTCGCCCCGCACCGAGAGGATCCGGCCGAAGAAGCCGCCGTCGATGAGCCGCTTGAGCTTGCGCAGACCGGGCAGGAACAGCTTGTCCTGCACGACGCCGGTGCGGACGCCGGCCGCGTCGGCCGCCCGGGCCAGGTCGAGCGCGCTGGCAGTGTCCTCGGCCAGGGGCTTCTCGGTGTAGATGTGCTTGCCGGCCTCGATCGCCTGGCGGATCGCCTTCTCGCGCTGCTGGGTGACCTGGGCGTCGAAGTAGATCTCGACGTCGTCACGGGCCAGCGCCGAGGTCAGGTCGGTGGTCCAGTCGGTGAGGCCGTGCCGTTCGGCGAGCTCGCGCAGCTTCGTCTCGTTACGCCCGACCAGGACCGGTTCCGGCCAGATGGTCGTGCCGTCGGCCATTGGCACGCCGCCGGACTCGCGGATGGCAAGCAGGGACCGGACGAGGTGCTGGCGGTAGCCCATCCGTCCGGTCACGCCGTTGACGATGATGCCGATGGACCTGCGGGTCATGGTGTTCCTTCCGTCGTGCTGGTCGTGCCGATCCGCGTTCAGTGGTTGGCGGCCGCGCTGCCGAGCAACCCGCGCAGTTCGGTGGCGAGCCGGTCGAAGCGGGGGTCCGACATCACCTGCGCGTAGTCGCGGTGCGCCGGCAGCTCGACCGGGAAGGTGCGGATGATCCGGCCGGGCCGGGCACTCATCACCACGACCCGGGTGCCGAGGAAGACCGCCTCGGCGATGGAGTGGGTGACCAGCACCACAGTGGTGCCGGTCTCCCGCCAGATGCGGTGCAGCTCGGCGTTCATCTGCTCCCGGGTCAGCGCGTCCAGGGCGCCGAAGGGCTCGTCCATGAGCAGCACCGGCGGGGCGTGCAGCAGCGCGCGGCACAGCGCCACCCGCTGCTGCATGCCGCCGGACAGCTCGTGCGGCAACGCCTTCTCGAAGCCGGTCAGGCCGGTCATCTCGATCAGCTCGTCGGCGCGGCGGGCCGCCCGTGCCCGGTCCATGCCCCGCATCTCGGCCTGGAGCAGGATGTTGGCCCGCGCGCCGCGCCACTCGAGCAGCGCGGCCTTCTGGAAGACGAAGCCGATCTCCTTCTGCGGGCCGCGTACCGGGCGCTCCAGCAGCGACACCTCGCCGCTGGTGGGCTTGACCAGCCCGGCGACGATCTTCAGCAGGGTGGACTTGCCGCAGCCGGACGGGCCGACGATGGTGACGAACTCCCCCGGTTCGATGTCGAGGGACACGTCGTCGAGGGCGGTGGTCTGCGACCGCCGGGTGGTGAACCGGACGGTCACCCCGGACATCCCGATGGCGGTGCCGGTCGCTGCCGGCGCGGCGCTCACCCGGTCACCCCTGCGCCGCGTACGAGGAGTCCCAGTACGCCTTGGGCGCCCCCGGGTCCTTCAGCTCGGCGTAGCGCGACATCAGGTCGATGGTCTCGGACCACTGGGCCTCGGTGTTGACCCCGGGCGGGCCGTCCGGGCCGAGCAGCGGCAGGTTGAGGGTGAGCTGTTTGGTGAGCACCTCGGGGGCGGGCTCGTTCTCGGCGAGCGCGACCATGGCGCTCACCGCGCCGGCGGGGTCGCGGGCGGCGTCGGCCCAGGACTTCTGGGTGGCCCGGACGAACTTGCGGGCCAACTCCGGGTCCTTCTGCAGGGTCTGCGTGTTGGCGATCAGGCCGGTGCCGAGCAGGTTCATCCCGTAGTCGGCGAAGAGCAGCACGTCGACCTTCTTGCCGGTCTTGCTCTCGATCGTCGGGGCCTGGTCGTGGAAGAAGCCCATGATGGCGTCGACCTTGCCCTCGGCGAGCGCGGCGATCTTGCCGGCGGCGTCCACGTTGACGACCTTGACGTCGTTCTTGTTGACGCCGTTCTTCTCCAGCCAGGCCGGGAAGGTCGCGTAGAGGGCGTCGCCGGGGGTGCCGCCGACCGTCTTGCCCTTCAGGTCGGCCGGGGTCTTGATGTTCTTCTCGGTGAAAAACTCCACCGAGGACGGGCCCTTCTCCAGGTACGCGCCGAGGCTGCGCACCGGCATCCCGCTGGCCACGGACTTGAGCAGCACCGGGCTGTCGGCCCAGCCGAAGTCGGTCTGCTTCTGGGCGACCTGCTTGACGGTGTTGCCGGAGCCGTTGCCGGGCAGGATCTTCAGGTCGATGCCCTCGGCGGAGTAGTAGCCCTTCTGCAGGCCGTAGTAGAAGGGAGCGTGCTCGCCGTACGGCACCCAGTTGAGGGTGAGGGTGACCTGTTTGCTGCCGTCGGCGCCGGTCTTGCCCGTGGAGTCGTCCGCACCGCAGCCGGTGGCGGAAAGGAGCAGGGCGGCGGTGGCCAGGATGGTGGTGGCGGTGCGTTTCATCGGTGCCTCCGTGATGGGGTCGGTCAGGAGGTGGTGAGGGACACGCCGGCGCGACGGCTGGCGTGCCACGGGATGAGCAGTGCCTCGGCGATCTCGACCAGGACGAACAGGACGATGCCGATGGCGGACATCAGGATCAGGTCGGCGAACAGCAGTGGGGCGTCGAGGTTGCCGTTGGCCAGCAAGAGGACGTAGCCGAGCCCTTCGCTGGCGCCGACGAACTCGCCGACCACGGCACCGACCACGGCGAGGGTGACGGCCACCTTGAGGCCGGCCATCAGGTGCGGCAACGCGTTCGGAAAGCGGATCTTGCGGAAGGTGCGCCACGGCCCGGCGCCCATGGTGGCGGAGAGGTCGAGCAGCTCCGGGTCGGTGGACCGCAGGCCGGCCACCCCGGAGATGACCACCGGGAAGAACGCGATGAGCACGGCCAGGATGATCTTCGGGGTGAGGCCGAGACCGAACCAGACCACCAGCAGCGGCGCGATGGCGATCTTCGGGATGACCTGTGCGAACAGGACGATCGGGTAGAGCGCCTTGTCCAGGGTGCGCGAGTAGGCGATGGCGACAGCGGTGGCCAGCCCCAGCGCGGCGGCCAGCACGAAGCCGAGCACCGTCTCGTAGAGCGTGACCATGGTGTGCCGGGCCAGCTCGGACCACTGGCCGGTCATCGTGGTCCAGACCTGGCCGGGAGTGGGCACCAGGTAGTTCGGCACGTACTCCCGGGCGGCGACGAACCACCAGGCGACGAAGAAGGCGACCAGCACCAGCGCCGGTCGCCACAGCGAGTCGGCGAGGGCCGCCGCGCGCCGACCGAGCGTCGGGCGTGGTGGACGACCACCGCCAGGCGGCGGTGGCACCACCGTGGACGATGGCTGGCCGCCGACGACCGCCGGCGCACCGACGCTTCCGGACCGGGATGCGGGCTCGGAGGCGGCTGCCCGCGCACCGCTCGCCTGGTCGGCGGCGGCCGGCCGGCCCGCCGTGTCCAAAGAGTTCTCGGTCACGCGGAACCTCCTCGGGGGCCCGGCACGGCACTCGTGGAGCGGGCCGGTCGGCGGATCAGGCAAACGCTTTCCTGGAGCGTAGGCGGCCCCCTCACGCCGGGCAAGGCCTTTCCTCGATCTATTCGTCGATCGGCCCGGCGCCGCACGCGCCGGGCCACTTCGAGATCACCTCGACCTCCCGAAGACGGCTGTCGGGACACCCCGACGTCAGTGTTCGAGGAGATCAGAACAGTCCAACCTGGACCGACGGCGCCGTCAGCCGCCAGCCGGGTAGGTGTCGAGGAGGCCGCACATTCCGAGCCGGCCCCGCTCGACCGGCTCGGTCACCGCGTACACCCCGGCGTCGCCCAGGTGCCCGGCGTCCCCCCGCTCGAGTGCGTCGAGCTGCACGGCGGTGTCGGCGGCGGCACGGCCGGCGCCGGACTCCCACCGCTGCCGCCACCGCGTCAGCAACGGCTGGCGCAGCGCGATCGCGGCGGCGTGGAACGCGGCGAGCGCCGGCGGCCCGCCGGACCGCAGCGCCGAGAAGCCGGTCACCGCCAGATCCCGCCGGTGGTACGCGGCGCGCACGTCCGCGCCCGGCGCTCCCCCGTCGGGCAGCGCCGCCGCCGCGGCGTACGCCGCCGGATCGGCCAGCACCTCGGGTGGGAAGGTCAGCACCGCGTCGCCGGCCTCGGGCAGTCCGCTGTTCTGCATGAGCACCACGATGCTCAGCCCGCCCCCGTTCACCAGGCGGTGCACGGTGCCCGGCTCGAACCAGACCACCACCCCCGGCCGCAGCGGCGTCTCCCGGAAGCCGGCCGTGGTCAAGGTCTGCACCGCGCCTTCGCCGTCGGTCACCACGTACCCCTCGGTGCAGCACAGATGCACGTGCGGGGTGCCACCGACCACGCCGTCCGGCGCGACGGTGTCGTAGACGCGCAGCCGGGAGACGCCGATCCCGCCGGGAAGCGCCGCGAAGCGATCGGACATGGCCGGGCCTCCCTGCGGGAAAGGGCTTTCTCTGCGGTACGGTGACGCTAGCCGGCGCGGCGAAACGCCGTCAACAGACCGAGGGGGCGGGCCATGGCGACCCTGTCCGACGTGGCGCGGCGCGCGGGCGTCTCACCCGCCACCGCCTCCCGCGTCATCAACGGCAGCAGCAAACCGGTCACCGACGAGCTGCGCGAACGGGTGCTCGCCGCCGTCGCCGAATTGCAGTACGTGCCCAACGCGCACGCCCAACTGCTGGCCCGCTCGCACCGCAGCGCGGTCGGCGTGATCGTGCACGACGTCTCCGACCCGTACTTCGCCGAGATCACCCGAGGGCTGCAACGGGTCGCCACGGACCAGGGCCGGCTGCTGATGATCTGCAACAGCTACCGCGACCCGGACCGCGAGCTGGAGTACGTGGAGCTGCTGCGCGGCCACCAGGTGGCGGCGTTGATCCTGGCCGGCTCCGGCTACCACGACGAGGCGTTCACCCGGCAGCTCAACGAGAAGCTCGCCGCGTACGAGGCGACCGGCGGGCGGGTCGCGGTCATCGGCCGCCACGAGCACTCCGGCGACGCCGTCATGCCGGACAACCGGGCCGGCGGTCACCTCGCCGGTCGCGAACTGTGCGAGCTGGGGCACCGGGCGATCGGCGTGGTCGCGGGCCCCCGCATCCTCACCACCACCACCGATCGGCTGGCCGGGCTCAAAGAGGCCCTCGCCGAGCAGGGCCGCGAGCTGCCCGAGCGCCGCATCCGGTACGCCGAGTTCGACCGCGACGGCGGCGCCGAGGCCACCGCCCGGCTGCTCGACGCCGACCCCGGGCTGACCGCGATCGTGGCCCTCAACGACTCGATGGCCATCGGCGCCCTCGCCACCCTGCGGGCCCGCTCGCTGGCGGTGCCGCAGCAGGTCTCCGTGGTCGGCTTCGACGACATGCCGATCGCCCGGGACGTGACACCCGCGCTGACCACCGTCCGGCTGCCACTTGTCGACATGGGAGTCCGGGCGATGTCCCTGGTGCTCGGCGCGGAGGCGCCGGCGCCCCGGGTCGAGGTGCTCCCCGCCGAGCTGATCCGCCGCGACACGTCCGGGCCGGCGCCGGAGCATCGGCGCGAGACGGCAGGGTCGGCGCCCCGCGCCCGGCGGGCCGACGCCGCCTCGTGACCGGTGTCAGCCCGGCGGCGTCCCGTCACGACTGTCGACCGGGCGCATCTGGTCCGCGGATCGAGGACGAAACCGGAGTACTCGCCCCGGCGGCGCTGCTCGACGAGGAGGTCACCGCGCTCGGCCGGAACTGACCCCCACGGCGCGGCCCGCGCGGGTGGCGGCCGACGCGGGGTCGGCCGCCACCCGGGTGGGTCAGGGCAGGTCGATCGGGCGCAGCACCCGGTCCACGGTGTGCGCGATCTGCCGGTTGCCCTTGTTGACGTCGAACGCGACCACGCGTGCGTCACGGTCGTTGGTGTCGGCGTCGACCAGCCGCAGCTGGCGGAAGATGTGCCAGTAGGTGCGGACGTCGACCTCGACGGTCGGGCCGAGGGCGGTGGTCAGCTCCGCGCCGTCGGCCTTGAGGGCCGCCCGGCGGTCGATGGTCGCGCCCGGCACGACGTGGTAGAGCAGCACCGTCTCCACGGTGTCGATGCCCAGACCGGCGACCGCCGCGAACGCGGCGCTCTCACCGGGCAGCTTCCGGGCGTGGGTCAGCTCGCGCACCAGCTGCTGGAACGCGGCGTCGTTGGGCAGGAACGCGGTCAGTGCGACGGTGCCGTCCGTGAGCACCTTCACCGGCGAGTTCGGCTTGGCCTCGAGCACCGCCAGCACGGCCGCGGTCAGTACGTCGAAGTCCCGCGAGTTGCGGTCGAAGCCGCTCGTGTCCTTCGTGAGCACCTGGGCGAGCGACTTCGTGCCGAGCGGCTTGGCCTTACCGGTCGCCTGGGCCGGCACGGCCACGGCGGTGGTGGCCAGCGCGGTGGCCACGGCGCCCACCGCCATCCGGGCGGCGAATCGTGCGATCTTCATCAACGGGCCTTTCGTCGAAGCGACGGATCCGTGACGTCTCGTCACGACACATGCTTCGCGGCCTGCACACCGCCCGGATGCAGCCACCGCCGGGAAAGTTCGACAGTCGAAATCCGCTGTCCCCACCCGGAGCGCCGCGCGTAGCCTGCGCCGGTGCTGATCCGCGAGTTCGACGACCAGGACTGGTCGCAGGTGTGGCCGATCATCGAGGAGGTGGTCCGGGCACAGAAGACCTTTCCCTACGACCCGGACATGACGGCGGACACGGCGTACCGCATCTGGGTGGAGGCCCCGCCCGGGCGGACCGTCGTCGCGGTCGACGGCGAGCGGGTCCTCGGCACCGCGAAGATGGGCACCAACCGGCCCGGGCCGGGCGCGCACGTGTCCACCGCCAGTTTCCTGGTCGCCGCCGACGCGCGCGGCCGGGGCGTGGGTACCGCGCTGTGCCGCGACGCCCTGACCTGGGCACGGCGACGGGGGTACGCCGGCATGCAGTTCAACGCCGTGGTGGAGACCAACCGATCGGCGGTCGAGCTGTACCGCAGGGAGGGCTTCGACGTGGTCGGCACGGTGCCGGGCGCGTTCCGCCACCCCACCCTCGGCCGGGTCGGCCTGCACGTCATGTACCAGGAGTTCTGACCGCCCCGCCGGTGGTCAGCCGGCCTGACCCACCGGGACGGCCGGAGGCGACAGACGGGGCTGCGCGCCAGCTGTGCGGATCGGGGTGAACAGCCCGCCGACCGCGACCAGCAGGCAGCCCGCTCCGGCCACGAACGCGACAGCCGCGACGCCGTACCGGCCGGCGGTCCAGGTCAGGATGGCGGCGCCGGCCGGTCCGAGGGCGTAGTGCGTGCTCCAGAACGCCGAGGTGACCCGGCCGAGCAGATGGTCGGGGGTGATCTCCTGGCGCAGCGACATCGAGCAGATCCCGCTGACGCTGAGACAGCACAGGTAGACGGCGGTCAGCGCGGTGACCGCCGGCACGCTCGTCGCCATGCCGGCGCCCGCCACCGCGAATCCGCAGACGGCGTGCGCCCCGATCCAGGTGGCGCCGAAGCCGCGCCGACGACGCAGCGGGGCCACCAGCAGCGCCCCGGCGACCGTGCCCAGCGCCGCCAGGCCGAGCACCGTGCCGACCGTGCGCTCGGTGCCGCCGAGGTCGTGCGTGACGTGGTAGATCAGCACATCGGTGAAGCCGTAGGTCAGGAAGATGAACACCGACAGCAGGACGGTCAGCGCGCGGAGCACCGGCTGTCGCCACAGGAACCGCGCCCCGGCCAGGAACTCGGCCAGCGGGCGCTCCCGGGGCACCGGCGCGACGTCGGCGGCCTGAGCCCGGCGCAGCCGGACCAGCCGCAGGCCGGCGGCCGAGAGCGCGAAGCTCGCCGCGTTGACGGCGATGGCGACCGCCGGGCCGAAGCGGGCCGACACCACACCGGCGAGCAGCGGCCCGAGAACGGCGGCCGCCGCGAACGTCGCCTGGAGCCGGCCGTTGGCCTCGGTGAGCCGGTCGGAGTCGACGAGGTTGCGCACCGCGGTCACCGCCGCGACCTGGAACAGCATGCCGGCCGCCTCGCAGATCGGCAGCACGACGAAGAGCAGCCAGACCTGCGGGCCCGCGAGCCAGGCCAGCGGCACCAGGGCGTAGAGGACCAGACGGGCCAGGTCCGCGACGATCATGAGCGTACGGCGGTCGTACCGGTCGACCAGCACCCCGCCGAAGACCCCGGCGACCACGGATGCCGCGCCCGCGACGGCGGTGAGCAGGCCCATCTGCGCCACCGACCCGGTCGCCTGCAACACCAGCAGCGGCACCGCCAGGTAGGCGAACGCGTCACCGGCCGCGGAGAGCGACTGCGCGATCCAGTACGTGCCGAAGGAGCGGTCCCGCCACAGCGGAGCCCGCTGAGGGCTGGCAGCTCGGCTCATCCCGCCGAGGGTAGTGGCCCTCGTAGCGCCGTGCTGACCGTCACACCGGCGCCGCCCACGACGTCTGGTCGAACTCAGACGGCCCCGGGAAGGACTCCCGAGGCCGTCTTGAGGCGTACGCGAAGCGGGTCAGCCCTGGCGCAGCGGCGCGAGCGCGGTGCTCCAGGCCACGACCTGGTCGAGGGTCGGGCGCGTGGGAACGGCCGACTGAGCGAGGCCGAGCCCTCGACGTGGCGACCACCGCTAGGCGTTGGCCACCAGCCGCCAGCGGTTGTCCGCGCTGCCGTTGTCGGAGTCCTGTACGGCCTGCGCGCCACGCGCGGTGGAGCCGTTGAGGATGCCGAGCAGCTTGCCGCTGTTGACGTTGCGGATCTTGTAGGTGCCGTCGCCGTTGTCCACCAGGGTCCACCGGTGGTCGGCGGTGCCGTTGTCGGCCCACTGCAGGACGCGGGCGTTGTCGGCGGTGGACATGTTCTCCACGCCGAGGACCTTCCCGCTGTTGACGTTGCGGAACCGGACCGCGTTGCCGTCGGTCACCACCACCCAGTTGTGGTCGGCGGTGCCGCTGTCGTCCCACTGCAGAGCCAGCCCACCGTCGGCGGTGGACATGTTCTGGATGCCGAGCACCATCCCGCTGCCGACGTTGACCAGCCGGTGGCTGCCCCCACCGCTGCTGCCGCTGGTGTTCCAGTAGACGGTGTAGTTGAAGCCGTGGGCGTCCTGGAACGGCCCGAGGTTGACGGTGGACCCGTTCGCGGTGGCGGTGAACGTCAGCGAGCTGGTGCTGGTCCGGGCGATGGACGAGACGTTGAGTGCCGGCGGCGCGCTCAGCGTGGTGTTGCCGTAGTTGCCGCAGAGCACGCTCGGGCCGTAGGTGACGGCGGCGACGCTGGGGTTGTCGTTGGTCGGCTGCACGACGACACGCATCGGCAGACGCACGGTGATGGTGTCTCCGGCGGCCCAGGTACGCGTGACCGTGGCGTAGCTGCCGGGCGTCGTGGCGACGGACTGCGCCACACCGTTGACGCTGATCGTCGCGCCGCTGGTCCACGCCGGAATGCGGACGCGGACGCTCCACGAGCCGCTCATCGTGCCGCCGAGGGTGAGCGTGGTGGTGTCGCTGACCGGGTACGTGGTGCTCTGCGTGACCGTGATGCCCCGCTGCGACCAGGTCAGCTCCGAGGGCACGAACAGGTTCACGGTCAGCGTCGTGCCGCTGTAGAAGTAGATGGAGTCCATCAACTTCGTGTTGATCTCCACGCCGGTGCCCTGGCAGCACCAGAACGAGTTGTAGTCGGTGCTCCAGGTGCCGCCGCCCCACGCCGGGCCCACGCCCCGCCGGCCGCCCGGCTTCAGCGGGGTGAAGTAGGTGATGTGACCGTGGCTGTCGGCCGGGTTCTGCGCGCCGATCAGGTGGTTGATCGTGGCGCGCTCGTAGTAGTCGAAGTAGTCGGTGCGGTTCGGGTCGAGCAGCCACAGCTCCCGCGTCAGCTTGAGCATGTTGTAGGTGTTGCACTGCTCGCAGGTGTCGTTGGTGAGGTACCCGGCGATCGCGTTGGGCGCCCGGAAGTGCTCGGCCTGGCTGTTGCCGCCGATGACGTAGGAGTGCGCGCCGACGGTGATGTTCCACGCGTTGCTGGCGATGTCCCGGTAGCGGGTCGTCCCGGTGGCCTTGAACTCGCGGGCGGCGCCCACCCACTTGGGCACCTGCGTGTTGGCGTGCAGTCCGTTGAGCTGGTCCTGGTTGGAGGCCAGGGGGTTGAACACGGCGGCATGGTCGAACCGCTGGGCGGTGGTGAGCCACCGGGTGTCACCGGTCTGCTGGTAGATGTCGGTCAGCACCTCGTTCATGCCACCGAACTCGGTGCCGAGCATCGACTGCATCTGGCTGGAGCTGAGCCGGGACGTGCGGGTGTCGACCCAGCCGGCGAGGGCCAGCAGCACCGTACGGGCCTGGGTGTTGCCGGTGTAGCGCCAGACGTCGAGCAGACCGGCGAGCGTCTTGTGGATGCAGTAGTAGGGCACGTTGCCGTTGGACAGCGTCCGTGCCTCGAGCGCGGTGAAGTCGGACTCCGGGAAACCGGAGAGGTATCCCGACCCGAACCCGGCCGCGCCGTTGTTCGCCTGGCACTTGGCCATCTCGGCGACCATGTAGTTCGCCTTGTCCCGGCAGGTGGTGTCGCCCAGCACCGCGTACGCCTGGGCCCACGCGGTCAGGAAGTGCCCCTGCATGTGGGTCCGGAACGGGAAGTTCGGCGCGTCCCAGCCGCCGTTGGTGGCGGCGCCGTTGGTGGAGAGCCGGTGGTTGGCGCGGAAGTTGTAGAGCATCCGGTCGACGTCGACGACGCGCAGGTAGTTCAGGGTGCGGGTCTGGTTGTCCAGCCAGCGGCCGGCGGTCAGTCGCACCTGACCGAACTCGAAGGGGTAGGCACCGACGCCGATGTCCGACCGCGCTGGCGGGACCACGGCAGCGGCGGCGGGGCCCGCGCCGAGCGTCGTGGCTCCGGTCGCGGAGAGCACGGCGGTGGCGCCGGCCGCCTGCAGCACGCGGCGTCGGCTGAGGGGCAGGGACGACATGGGACCTCCAGATGAGCGCTACCGGCGACGGGGCGACAACCGGGCGGGACGGGCTCGGTGGGATGCAGGGGTCCGAACGTTAGCGTTCACATCCGTGTCCGGCATGTTACGGCCCACCGACCCACGAATTCAAGATGGTAACTGTATTCGTACGTCGTACACCTGTGCACGAGCTTGGAGAACCGGCGCGGTGAAGGGGATGCGGTATGCCCTGCCACCTCGTGTTATCGATAACACCGAAGGAATACTGCAAGATCGGTCCCGGGTAGGCGCACCCCAAAAAGGGATGCGCGCCGACGGGCGCCGCTGGTTGAATCTCGGGATGAAGCATGATCTTGTGCGTCCCCCGAAGGCACGACCGGGTGACCACATCGCGGTCCTGTCGCCGTCCTTCGCCGCGGCCGGCGCCTATCCCGAGATCCACGAGCAGGCCATGCGGCGGCTCGCCGACCTGACCGGCCTCGTCCCGGTCGAGTACCCGAGCACCCGCACGGTCGGCGCGAGCGCGCAGGCGCGCGCGGCGGACATCAACGCCGCCTTCGCCGATCCCCGGGTACGCGCGATCCTCGCCGTCGTCGGAGGCGAGGACCAGATCACGGTCATCCCCCACCTGGACGCCGACCTCGCCCGCGCCGACCCGAAGCCCTTCCTGGGCACCAGCGACAACACCAACCTGCACCAGTGGCTCTGGGGGCTCGGCATCGGGAGCTTCTACGGCGGGTCCTCCCAGGTGCACCTCGGCCCCGGGCCCGCCGTGGACGACATCCACGCCCGGTCGCTGCGGGCCGCGCTCCGCACCGGCGAGCGGTTGGAGATCACCGATCCGGGCGAGTCCGAGGACATCGGGGTCGACTGGGCCGACCCACGGGCGTTGCAGTCGTTCGGAGAACGCGAACCGACGGCGCCGTGGAGCTGGTACGGGCCGCGCCGCACGGTCACCGGCCCCAGCTGGGGTGGGTGTCTGGAAGTCCTCCAGTGGACCCTCACGGCGGGACGCTTCCCGTTTCCTCCGGAGGTTCTGCGCGGCGGCGTGCTGATCATCGAGACGTCGGAGAAGCTCCTTCCCGCCCGCGAGGTCGGTTGGATCGTGCGGTCGCTGGGTGAACGCGGTCTTCTCGACGCCGTCGACGCGGTCCTGGTCGCCCGTCCGCCGGTCTCCGACCACACCCGCCGACCCGCCGCCGAGGAGAGGGCGCGCCTACGCGAGCAGCAGCGCGACACGGTCGTCGACGTGGTGAACCGCTACAACCCGGAGGCGGTCGTCTGCGTCGGCGTCCCGTTCGGCCACACCAAGCCGCAGTGGATCCTCCCCCACGGCGGCCCGATCACCGTCGACGGTGTGGAACGTCGGATCTTCGCCGACTATCGCTGAGGTATGCCGCGTCCGCGTCCCGGCCGGCGGACGGACTCTCGGAGCCTGCCGGGACGCGGACGGCGTCAGCGGGCCGGAGCGTGGGCGGCCAGCGGATTCGTGAGGGTGCCGACGAACTGCAGGGCGGCCGACGGGTCGGCCAGGTCGATCATCTGCTGGTTGTCGCGCAACTGGAGGCGGTTGAGGCAGGACAATGCGAACTCGGGGGCGAACAGGTCGTAGTGGCGGACCCGCTCGGCCAGGTGCGGCACCCGCTCGAAGTAGTCGGCGGCGCAGGCCGCGACCGTGCCCCAGAAGGCGTCCTCGGTGAGCACGTCGGCCTCGACGAGCACCGCGTTGAGGTGGCGCAGGAAGCAGTCGACCACGTCGGTGAAGATGGTCAGCAGCTTGGTGTCGTCGGGCACCTCGACCCGGATCCGCTGCACCTCCGCCGGCAGCTCGACGTCGGCGCTCAGCACCGCGATCTCCTCGGCGATGTCCTTGAAGATCACCCGCTGGACGGTGTCGTGCTCGTCGAGGACCAGGATGACGTTCTCGCCGTGCGGCATGAAGGCCAGGTCATGGGCGTAGAAGCTGTGCAGCAGCGGGGTCAGGTAGGCGTCCAGGTAGCGGCGCAGCCACACCTCGGGCGCCAGGCCGGACCGGTCGATCAGGGCCGCCGCCAGTGAGCCGCCGTCGTCGTCGACGTGCAGCAGCGCGGCCATCGTGGACAGTCGCTGCCCCGGGGCCAGGCCGGGCACCGGGCTCTCCCGCCACAGCGCGGCCAGCATCTTGCGGTACGGGGAGGTGCGCTCGGTGGCCGCCTCGTACTGCCGGTGCCGGTAGCCGACCGCGGCCCGCTCCCGGATGACGGTCAGCCCGGTGCCGGTCAACACCTCGTCGCCGGCGATCAGGTCGGCCAGCCAGTCGTTGATGGCCGGGGTCGCGGCCATGTACGCGGCCGACAGCCCCCGCATGAAGCCCATGTTCAGCACCGACAGAGCGGTCTTGACGTAGTGCCGGCCCGGCTCGGTGACGTTGAAGAAGGTCCGGATGGACTGCTGCGCGAGGTACGAGTCCGGCCCGGGACCCAGGTGCACCAGCCGACGCTGGGCCAACTCCCCCGCGAACGTGACGGCCAGCTTGTTCCACCACTGCCACGGGTGCGCCGGGATGAGGTGGTAGTCGGCGAGGTCCAGGCCGAGGTCGGCCATCGTGGCGGCGAAATGGGCCCGGGTCTCGGCGTCCAGCTCGCCGGAGATGAGCGTGTCGTAGTCCAGGTCGGTGGCGCTGCTGAACATCGAGTGGTCCCGGTGCGCGGCCAGCCACTCCAGGCGTACGGGGGTGGCGGCCTCGGGGGCGTACCGGTGGTACTCGTCGACGCCGAAGCCGAGCCGGCCGTTGTTGGCCACGAAGCAGGGGTGGCCCTCGGTCATCGACGTCTCGATGGTCTGGAAGTCCGCCCCGGCCAGCTCGGCGGCGCTCGGCAGGGACTGGGCCAGCTTGTACGCGGTACCGGCGAGGGTGGAGGTGATCTCCTCCAGGTAGACCGGGAGCACCCGCGCGGACAGGCCGAGGGTGCCGCGCAGCTCGACGATCAGGTCCACGGCGTCCGGCGGCAGCGCGACGCCGTCCCGGTGCCGGGTGATGCTGTCGGCGTCGACCTGCCAGTGGGCCAGGGCGAGCACCCGGGCGACGAACCGGTACGTGACGGCGCCGTCGTCGCTGCGGACCTCGTACCACTGCCGGTCGTCGGGGCCGGGCACGGGCGCCGGGGTGAGCAGCCGTTCGTGGGTGAACTCGGCGAGCGCCTTGCGGACCAGCATCCGGTTGGCCCGCGCCCAGCGCTGCGGGGTGAGGTGCGCGACCGGGTCGCCGGGGGCGGCCTGGCCGGCGACGGTCGGCGGGGTGGGGACGGCGGTGGTGGTCACGCCGGGGCTCCTTCGGTTCGGGTGGCGGCAGGGGACTCGGCGGCGGCGGTGTGTCCGGCGTGCTCGGCGGCGGCCTCGAACTGGGCGCGGGTGCAGACGCTGAGCAGCGCGTCCTTCTCCGGCTTGGCGATCGGGCCGACGACCTCGAAGCCGACTGCGGCGTTCAGCGCGTGCACGGCGGTGTTGCGCACGTCCGGCTCGACCACCACCCGCCGGGTCGCCGGGTCGGCGAAGAGCCAGGCCATGACGGTACGGATCACCGCGCGGGTGAAACCGTGCACGGGAGCGCCGGCGGGCGCGCACAGGAAGTGCATGCCCACGTCACCGGGCTGGTGGTCGTAGAGGCCGACCAGTTCGACGTGGGCCGGATCGTAACGCTCGGCCAGGAATGCCGGACTCCCCCGCCACAGGCCGAGGTACGCGTCGTGGTGCGGGTGCGCGGCGATGCGCCGGTACTCCTCGATCACCTGGGCCTCGTCGGCGTCCTGCATCAGCCAGAACGCCGCCTTCGGGTGGGTCACCCAGCCGTGCAGCAGCGGGGCGTCGGCCTCCGGATCGAGGGTACGCAGGGCGAGCGCGCCGAGCCGGTCGTCGACGCGGGTGAAGACCGCGCTCACGAGATCACCCCGAACTCCTGGAAGGTGATGCTCTTCTCGATCGGGTAGTGCTCCCGGCCGAGCAGCTCACGGATGATCCAGGAGTTGCGGTACGCGCCCATGCCCAGATCCGGCGAGGTGATGCTGTGCGTGTGGGTGCCCGCGTTCTGCAGGAAGATGCCCCGCCCGCTGTGGTCGATGCTGTAGTTGCGGGCCACGTCGAAGCGGCCGTGCGCGTCCCAGCGGATCCGTTCGCGCACCGGGGCCAGGAACTCCGGCACCCGGTAGTGGTAGCCGGTGGCCAGCACGAGTCCCTCGGTGCGCAGGGTGAAGTCCCGCTCCTGCTCCACGTGCCGCAACCCGAGCGTGTACTCCCCGTCGCGGTGCGCGGCGTCGACCAGCTCGGTGTTGGTCAGCAGTCGGGTGCGCGCCGGCCCGTCGACGCTGTGCGCGTAGAGCAGGTCGAAGATGTCGTTGATCAGGTCGGCGTTGATTCCCTTGAACAGGCCCTTCTGCTCGGCCTCCAGCCGGTAGCGGGTCACCTCGGGCAGCGCGTGGAAGTAGTCCACGTAGTCCGGTGAGGTCATCTCCAGCGTCAGCTTGGTGTATTCGAGCGGAAAGAACCGGGGCGAGCGGGTGACCCAGTTCAGCTGGTAGCCGTACCGGTTTAGGTCGCCGAGCAGATCGTGGTAGATCTCGGCGGCGCTCTGCCCGCTGCCCACCACCGTGATGCTGCGCTTGGTGCGCAGCGCGTCCCGGTGCTCCAGGTAGCGCGAGTTGTGCACGGCGTCCCCGCTCAGCCCGGCGACGGCGGCCGGCAGGTGCGGCGGAGTGCCGGTGCCGAGCACCAGGTGCCGGGCCCGGTAGGTGACGCTCTCGGACCCGCCGGTGGTGGCCCGCACCACGTACCGCTCGTCGGCGCTGTCGTACTCCACTGTGGTCACCGTCTGGCCGAAGCGCAGGTTCGGCAGCTTCGCCGCCGCCCACCGGCAGTACGCGTCGTACTCGCTGCGCAGCGGGTAGAAGCTCTCCCGGATGTAGAACGGGTAGAGCCGGCCGATCTCCTTGAGGTAGTTGAGGAACGAGTACGGCGAGGTCGGGTCGGCGAGGCTCACCAGGTCGGCGATGAACGGGGTCTGCAACCGGGCCGACTCCAGCAGCATGCCGGGGTGCCAGGCGAGGCTCGGCCGGGCCTCCAGGAACACCCCGTCCAGCTCGTCGATCGGCGCGGTGAGGCAGGCCAGACCCAGGTTGTACGGGCCGAGCCCGATGGCGACGAAGTCGTGGGTGGACATCTTCTTCTCCAGGCGCGGATTCGGGGTCAGCCGACGGGGCAGGTCAGGTCGGCGGCGGTGTTGTCGCGCACGTACCGACCGGCGTGACCGGCGATCAGTTCGAGCACGTGGCCGACGTCGTCGCCGGTCGTGGCGGGGTTGAGCAGCGTGAACTTGAGGAAGTGCCGACCGTCCACCCGGGTGCCGGCGACCACGGCGAGGCCGGAGGCGGCCAACGCCTCCCGGGCGTACAGGTTGGCGGCGTCGGCCAGCTCGCGACCCGGGCCGGTGGGCAGGTAGCGGAAGACCACGGTGCTCAACTGCGAGCGGGTCACCACCTCGAAACGCGGGTCCTCACTGACGAGCTGCCAGGCCTCGGCCGCCCGGTCGACCACCTCGTCGAAGAGCGCGCCGAGCGCGTCCGGGCCCATCACCCGCAGGGTCAGCCAGAGCTTCAGCGCGTCGAACCGGCGGGTGGTCTGCAGGCTCTTGTCGACCTGGTTGGGGATCTGCTGCTGCACCATCCGCGCCGGGTTGAGGTAGTCGGCGTGGTACGTGGCGTGCCGCAGTGCCCGCCGGTCGCGGACCAGCAGGGCGCTGGAGCTGACCGGCTGGAAGAACGACTTGTGGTAGTCGACGGTCACCGAGTCGACCCGCTCGATGCCGTCGAGCAGGTGCCGGCGTGTCGGCGAGACGAGCAGCCCGCAGCCGTACGCGGCGTCGACGTGCAGCCAGACGCCCGCCGCCGCGGAGATCCCGGCCAGCTCCGCGAGCGGGTCGATGGAGCCGAAGTCCGTGGTGCCGGCGGTGCCGACGACCGCCATCACGACCAGTCCGGCCTGCCGGCACCGGGTGATCTCGTCGCGGACGGCGGCGGGCCGGATCCGCCGCTGCGCGTCGGTGGGCACCGCGATCACCGCGTCCGGGGCGAGGCCGAGGAGCTTGGCGGACTTCTGCACGCTGAAGTGCCCGGCGGCGGACGTGAGCACGCGCAGCCGGGGCAGCAGCTCCATGCGGGCCGCCGGGGTGGTCGCCGCGGCACACGCCTCCTCCCGGGCCAGCAGCAGCGCCTGGAGGTTGGACTGGCTGCCCCCGCTGGTGAACACGCCGTCGGCGTCCGGGCCGAGGCCGAGCCGGGCGGCGGTCCAGTCGATCAGTCGACGCTCGATGAGCGTGGCGCCGGCGCTCTGGTCCCAGGTGTCCAGAGAGGAGTTCACCGCGCTCAGCACCGCCTCGCCGAGCAGCGCCGGGATGACCACCGGGCAGTTGAGGTGCGCCAGGTAGCGGGGGTGGTGGAACCAGACGGCGTCGCGCAGGTAGACGTCCTCCAGCTCGTCCAGGGCCGCGCCGGCGTCGCCCAGGGGCCGGTCCAGGTCGACGGTGTTCACGAGGGGGGCCAGCTCGGCCGGAGCGACGCCGGTGGCGGGCCGGTCCACCGTGGCGACCCGGCGGGCGACCCGGTCGACACCGTCGGCGATCGCCCGCCGGTACTGCTCGACCGAGCCGCCGTGCAGCAGCTGCGCCCGCGCCGCGGGCAACGCGCTTGTCGACACCGGTGGTGGAGCGGCCTGCGCGCTGGTCGGCACGGGCGGGTCGGTCTCGACGGGGTACGTCGGCACGGTCACGGGATGTCCTCCACGTTCTCGACGATGGGCAGCCGGAACCCTCCCCCGGCGCGTCCGCGCGCCGGGGGCCGTGCTGCGGGTGTGGTGGGTCGCTACTCAGGCGGTGGCGCCGGCCAGCGCCGCGGCGCGCAGGTCCTCCTCGGAGAGCCCACGCCGCCAGTAGCCGGCGAAGGTCACCCGTCGACGGTCGAAGCCGCGCTCGCCGACCAGGTGCCGGCGCAGCGCCCGCACCACGCCGGACTCGCCGGCGATCCAGGCGTACGGGTTACCGGCGGGCAGCCGGGCGGCGCGGAGCGCGCTGACCAGCAGGTCACTGCCGGGTGTGGTGCTGCCGCGCACGATCCAGCGGATCTCCGCGGCGGCCTCGGTGGGCAGCTCGGTGATGTCCGCGGCGTCCGGGACCTCGATCCAGGCGCGGACCCGGGTGCCGGCGGGCAGCCAGGCCAGGATTCCGGCGGTGGCCGGCAGCGCGGTCTCGTCGGCGACCAGCACCACGAGGTCGGTGTCGTCCGGCGGGCGAAAGCAGACGCTGCGGTTGTCGTACACCGCCGGGCCGAGCAGCAGCACCCGGTCGCCGAGCCCCGCCAGGCTGGCCCACCGCGAGGCGGGACCGGTGCCCCCGTGGCCGACGAAGTCGATGTCCACCTCGCCGGCCGCCGGGCGGTGTTCCCGGATGGTGTACGAGCGCATGACCGCGCGGACGTCCGGCGCAAGGGCCCGCCAGGCGCCGAACCAGTCCTCGCCCCGCTCGACCGGGACGACCGGGGCGTCCTGCCCGGGGTGCGGCAGGAACAGCGAGACGCTCTGGTCCCGGCCGCCGCCGGCGAAGTCGGTCAGCTCCGCGCCGCCGAAGGTGACCCGGATCAGCGAGGCGCCGACCCGCCGGGCCCGCAGGACGTGCGCGGCGAAGAAGCGGTACTGCAGGGCGACGGGTTCGCGGGTGCTGGTGCTCACGGCGTCAGCTGACCTTCTTCGCGTTCCGGATGGCGGTGGCGAGGTTCTCCAGCAGCGGCGCGGCGCCGGCGTACGAGAAGCGGGGCACCGCGTCCCACGGGGTCACCTGGTTGGCCCGCACGGCGGGCAGCTGCTGCCAGGTCGGCTTGGCGGTGAGGTCCTTGGGTTGCAGGGCGGTGCTGCGGTTGTCCAGCAGGATCAGGTCGGCGGGGAACTTGCCGGCGTTCTCCCAGCTGAGCGCCTCGAAGTAGTCGCCGGCCTCGAGCTTGGTGGGCACCACGATGTCGACGCCCAGCTCGGCGAAGTACATGAGGTCGGTGCTGACCTTGGGGTTGGAGACGTAGAACAGGTCGGGGCTGCCGGAGCAGGCCATCACCTTGATGCCCGGGTTGGCCTTGACGGCCTGTCGGACGGCGTCGGCGGCGGCGTCGAAGCGGGTCTTCGCGTCGGTGACCTTCTTGGCCGAGAGGTCCGCGCCGAGCGACTGGGCCAGCGCGGCGTACCGCTCGATGGGCTTGGTCATCGGCACCCGGGCGGTGGTGATCGCCACGCTGGGCGCGAGCGGCAGGATCTTGTCCTTGCTCTCGTCCGGCACGTACCAGAGGGCGTCCGGGTCGTACATGTGGGTGACGAGCAGTTCGGGGCGCAGGGCCGCGTACTTCTCCAGGCTGAACTCGCCCCACACGTTGCCGAGGATCTCGACGCCCTCGACGTTCAGGTCGCCCGCCTGCGGGTCGGCCGTGCCGTCGGCGCGCTTGGTCTCCCCGAACACCCCGACGATCTGCTTGTCGAGACCGAAATCGACCAGTGCTGCCGCCACTCCGGTGAAGGCCACCACGCGCGCCGGGCGGGCCGCCGCCTCGATCTTCTTGTTGCGGTCGTCGGTGAACGACCAGGGGCCACCGGCACTTCCGCTGCCAGCGGGCTTGGCGGCATCGTCCTTGCCGCATCCGGCGAGCAGCGCGGCCAGCGTGGCGGCGCCGCCAGCGGCCAGCAGGCCACGACGAGAGAGGCGACGGGCGGACAGTGCATCGGGCATGGTGTCGTCTTTCGATCAGGGGAAGGTCGGGGTCGACCGGGACAGCGGAGTTAGGTTAGCCTAACCTCGGTCGTTGTCAACAGCGGTTCGCCGTGTCGCCACACCCCCGGAGCCCACACTGGACGCCACACCCACCGTCACCACGCTGGCACCCTCCGTGCCGGCCGGGTCGACGGCCCCTCCCCCGCAGCGACACCGGGCGGCCCGCGCCGTCGGCCTGCTCGGCGCGGTGACGCTGCTCGGCGTGATCCTGGTGCTCAGCATCGCGGTCGGCGCGAAGTCGTTGCCGCTCGCCGACGTCTGGTCCGGGCTGCTGCACCGCGACGCCGCTGAGTACGCGGTGGTGCACCGGATGCGCCTGCCCCGCACCCTGCTCGGGCTGCTCGCCGGCACGGCGCTCGGAGTGGCCGGCGCCGTGATGCAGGCCCTCACCCGCAACCCCCTCGCCGACCCCGGGCTGCTCGGCATCAACGCGGGCGCGTCCGCCGCCGTGGCCACCGCCGCCGCCTTCCTGGGCGTCACCGCCATCGGCGGGTACGTCTGGTTCGCGCTGCTCGGCGCCGCGCTGGTCACCGCGCTGGTCTACGCCGTGGGCGGCGGACGCGGCGCCACCCCGGCCCGCCTCGCGCTGGCCGGCGCGGCGCTCAACGCCACCCTGTACTCGTTCGTGAGCGCGGTCATGCTGCTGGACACCGCCTCGCTGGACCGGCTGCGGTTCTGGACGGTCGGCTCGCTGGCCAGCGCGGACTCCGCGACAGTGACCCGGGTGGCGCCGTTCATCCTGGTGGGCCTGCTGGTCGCGCTCGGCGCCGCCCGTCCGCTGAACGCTCTCGCGCTCGGCGACGACGCGGCCCGGGCCCTGGGCGCCCGACCGGCCCTGATCCGCGCCGCCGTGATCGTCGCGGTCACCCTGCTCTGCGGCGCGGCGACCGCAGCCTGCGGTCCGATCGTCTTCGTCGGCCTGCTGGTACCCCACCTGGTACGCGCGCTGACCGGGCCCGACCTGCGCTGGCTGCTGCCGTACTGCGCGGTGCTCGCGCCGGTGCTGCTGCTCGGCGCCGACGTGCTGGGCCGGGTGCTCGGCCGGCCCGGTGAACTCCAGGTCGGCATGGTCACCGCCGTGCTGGGCGGCCCGCTCTTCCTCTGGCTGGTCACCCGGGGACGGGTGGCGCACCCGTGAGCGGACGAACCAGCAGCTGCGCCAGCGCGAAGCGAAGCGGAGCGGTGACGTGACGGTTCTGCGTACCCCCGGTGGGTTGTCGGTGCGGTTCCGCCCCCGCGCCCTGGCCGTCGGCGTCGGCGCGGCGGTGCTCGCCGCCGGTCTCGGTCTGGTCGCGATGGGCAGCGGCGACTACCCGATGGGCCCGGCCGACGTGCTGCGCACCCTGACCGGCGGCGGCAGCGCGGCGGAGCAGTTCATCGTGACCGAGCTGCGACTGCCCCGACTGGTCACCGCCCTGCTGGTCGGCGCCGCGCTGGCGCTGGGCGGCACGGTGTTCCAGTCGCTGGTCCGCAACCCGCTGGGCAGCCCGGACATCCTCGGCTTCACCCAGGGCGCGTCGACCGGCGCGCTGGTGGTGGTCGTCCTGGGCGGCGGCAGCCTGGCCCTGGCCGGCGCCGCGGTCGTCGGCGGGCTCGCCACCGGCCTGCTGATCTACGCGCTCGCCTGGCGGCGGGGCGTGCACGGCTACCGGCTCGTCCTGGTCGGCATCGGCGTCGCCGCGATCCTCACCGGCGTCAACGGCTACCTGCTGACCCGGGCGCCGCTGATGGACGCCGCCCGTGCGGTGCTCTGGCTCACCGGCAGCCTGGACGGGCGGGGCTGGGCCAACGCCGGGCCGCTGCTCGCCGTCACCGCCGTGCTGGCGCCGCTGCTGCTCGTCGTCTGCGCCCCGGCGCTGCGGATGATGGAGCTGGGCGACGACACAGCCAACGCGCTCGGCGTGCCGGTCCGCCGGCTGCGCCTGGTGCTGCTCGCCGCGGCCGTGCTGCTGGTCTCGTTCGCAGCGGCCGCCGCCGGCCCGGTGTCGTTCGTGGCGCTCGTCGCGCCGCACGTGGCCAAGCGGCTGACCCGGGCGCCCGGCCCCAACCTGCTGCCGTCGATGGCCCTCGGCTCGGCCCTGCTGGTCGGCGCCGACCTGCTGGCCCAGCGCGCGTTCACCGGGCACCAGCTTCCGGTCGGCGTGGTGACCGGAGTGCTCGGCGGCGGCTACCTGGTCTGGCTGTTGGCCGTCGAACGCCGGGCGGGCCGGCTGTGAACACCCCCTCCGAAGGAGCCCTCATGACGTCCCGCCTCGGCGGCACCGCGCTGACCCTCGCCTACGACCGGCGCACCATCTCCGAGGACCTGACCGTGGCGGTGCCCGACCGGTCGTTCACGGTGATCATCGGGCCGAACGCGTGCGGCAAATCGACCCTGCTGCGCGCGCTGTCGCGGATGCTGCGCCCGAGCGCCGGCGCGGTGCTGCTGGACGGTCGGGACATCCACGACCTGCCCGCCCGCACGGTGGCCCGCACCCTCGGCCTGCTGCCGCAGTCGTCGATCGCGCCGGACGGGATCGGCGTCGCCGAACTGGTCGCCCGGGGTCGCTACCCCCACCAGGGTCTGCTGCGGCAGTGGTCCCGCGAGGACGAGCGGATCGTCGACGAGTCGATGGCCGCCACCGGGGTCGCCGACCTCGCCGACCGGCCGGTGGACGAGCTGTCCGGCGGCCAGCGTCAGCGCGTCTGGATCGCCATGGCGCTGGCCCAGCAGACGCCGCTGCTGCTGCTCGACGAGCCGACCACGTACCTCGACATCGCCCACCAGATCGAGATCCTGGACCTGTGCGCCCGCCTGCACGAGGAGCAGGGCCGCACGCTGGTCGCGGTGCTGCACGACCTCAACCACGCCGCCCGGTACGCCACCCATCTCATCGCGATGCGCGACGGGAAGGTGGTGGCCGCCGGCGACCCCCGCGAGGTGGTCACCGCCGATCTGGTCGCCGACGTGTTCGGGCTGCCCTGCCGGGTCATCGACGACCCGGAGACGGGCACCCCGCTGGTCGTCCCCGCCGCCCGCTGGCGCGCGACCGAGCCGGCATGAGCGCGCGGCGCTTCCGCGACCCGTGGGGCGTGCCGCACGTACGCGCCGACGACCCGCTGGCCCTCGCGGCGGCGCAGGGTCGGGTGACCGCGTACGACCGGGCGTGGCAGATCGAGGTGGAACGGCACCGGTCGGCGGGCACCAGCGCGGCGTTCCTCGGCGTCGACGCGCTCGCCTGGGACCGCTTCGCCCGCCAGGTACGGCTGGACGACACCGCCCGTCGTTGCCACGCCAACCTGGACGAGGCGACCGCCGAGTGGGTGGGCGCGTACGTGGACGGGGTGAACGCCGGCCTCGCCGCCGGGGCGGCCCGGTCACCGGAGTTCGCCGCCGTCGGGCTGACGCCGGGCCGGTGGGAGCCGTGGACGCCGCTCGCGGTGTGGCTGGGGCACCACATCCTGTTCGCGGGGTTCCCCGGCAAGCTCTGGCGCGAGCACGTCGCACAGTGCCTCGGCCCGGCGGCGGTCGAGGTGTTCGCCACCGACGGGCCGGCCGTCGCCGGCAGCAACGGGTGGCTGCTCGCCGGTTCCCGCACCGCCACCGGCGCCGCGCTGCTCGCCGGCGACCCGCACCGATTTCTGGAAGACCCGGGCGTCTACCAGCAGATCCGGCTGGCCTGCCCGGAGTACGACGTGGTGGGCCTGGCCGTGCCCGGTGTGCCGGGCATCGCGCACTTCGGCCACACCGGGACGGTGGCGTGGGCGATCACCAACGCGATGGCCGACTACCAGGACGTCTACGCCGAGCGGCTGCGCCGGCACGGCACCGGGGTGCGGGCGCTCGGCCCGGACGGCTGGCGCGAGGCGCACGTCCACGTCGAGACGATCGAGGTGGCCGGCGCGGACCCGGTCCGGGTGGAGGTGGTGGAGACCGAGCGGGGGCCGGTGATCGCCGGCGGGCCGGACGACGAGACGGCGGTGAGCCTGCGCTACCCGCCCCGGGTCCACGGCGAGCTGGGCTTCGCGGCGCTACCGGAGCTGCTGCGCGCCCGTGGCGTGTCCGATGTGGACGAGGCTCTGCGGCACTGGGTGGAGCCGGTCAACGTGGTGCAGGCGGCGGACACCGCCGGCGGGCTGCTGCACCGGGTCGCCGGGGTGGTGCCGCTGCGGCATCCGGACAACGGCCGCCGGGTGGTCCCGGCCTCAGACGCCGCGTACGCCTGGCGCGGCTGGCACGCGCCGATGCCCCGCGCCGAGGTGACCGGCCGGGCGGTGATGGCCAACGAGCGGGGGCTCGCGGCGCCGCTCGGCGTCGAGTTCGCCCCACCGCACCGGGCGCGGCGGATCACCGAACTGCTCGACGCCGGCCGGGACTGGACGGCCCCGCAGATGGCCGCCGTGCACACCGACACGCGCCTCGGCTCGGCCGGGCCGCTGCTGGCGGTGCTCGACGGGCTGACCGGGCTCGGCCCCGCCGCCGCCGCGCTGCGCGACCGGCTGCTGCGCTGGGACCGCCGGATGAGCGCCGACAGCACCGACGCGGCGGACTTCGCCATCCTGCGGGCCGCTGTCGTCCGCCGGATCGCCGCCCACCCGGCCCTGGCCGCGCTGGCCGAGCCGCCCGCGTACCCCGAGGTGTTCGCGCCCTGGTTGGCGCTGACGCCGCGGGTCGGCTACGCGCTGGAGCACCTGCTCGGCGGCAGGTCGCTGCCCGGCGTCGACACGGCGGCGGCGGTACGCGCGGCGGCGGAGGAGGTCGCCGGTGCGGCGGACGGCCCGGTGCGCTGGGGTGACCTGCACCGGTTGGCGGCCTGGCGGGCGCTGCCCGACCCGGACGCCGCGCCCGGTCCCCGGCTCGACGGCGACCACGACTGTGTGCTGGCCACCTCCAGCGTGCCCGGGGTCACTCACGGGTGCTTCCGGGGGCCGGCCGCGCGGTTCGTCTGGGACCTGGCCCGCCGTCAGGACAGCCGGTGGGTGGTCCCGCTGGGCGCCAGCGGCGTGCCCGGCGACCCGCACCACGACGACCAGCAGCCCGCGTGGCTGGCCGGCGAGCTGCTGCCGGTGACCACGGACTGGCACCACCTCACCGAGGAGCCCGATGAGCACTGACGGTCAGCACTACCGGCGCGACGTCACCGGGTTCGGGGTGGTCACCATCCGCCCGGTGCGCCCGGACGAGGACGCCGACCTGCTGCACGGCTGGGTCACGACCGAGCGGGCCCGGTTCTGGGGGATGCGCGAGGCCAGCCGCGAGCGGGTGCACGAGATCTACGCGTACCTGGATTCGCTGACCACGCACCACGCGTACCTGGCACACCGCGACGGGGTGCCGGCCGCGCTGGTGCAGACGTACGAGCCGGGGGCCGATCCGGTCGGCGGGTGCTACGAGGTGCGCCCCGGCGACATCGGCGTCCACCTGCTCATCGGGCCCCCGGTGAGCGCCGAGCGGGGATTCACCGGCGCCCTGTTCGGCGCGATCCTGGAGTTCGTCTTCGCCGACCCGGGGCGGCTGCGGGTCGTGATGGAGCCGGACGCCCGCAACGACCGGATGCTGCGGCGGCTGCGGCGCAGCGGGTTCCGAACCGGTCCGTTGATCGAGCTGCCGGAGAAGCAGGCGCGGCTGCACTTCCTCGACCGGCCGGAGGGCACCGGCTGAGCCGGTCGAGCCCGCGACGCGCCGGCCGCCGGAACCCCTCCCCGGGGGCGCGTCAGCGTGGGTGGGTTGTCAGCTTGGCCAGTTGGTCCAGCTGGGTGGGGTCGGAGAGGGCTGAGCCGACGGCTGCCACCCGTACGCCCGCGTCGAGGAACGCGGCGGCGTTGCCCGCGTCCAGGCCGCCCGTGGCGACGAAGCGCAGCTGCGGCAGGGGGCCGGCCATGGCCCGGAACCAGGCTGGCCCGAGGGAGATCGCGGGGAACGCCTTGAGCCAGGTCAGGCCGTGCCGCAGCGCCTGCTGCGCCTCGGTGGGAGTGGCCACGCCGGGCAGGTGCGGCAGGCCGCGCGCGGCGGCGGCGTCGGCGATCGCGAGGTCCAGACCGGGCGCGACGGTGAAGGCGGCGCCCGCGTCGGCCGCCGCCGCGACCTGATCGACATCGAGCACGGTGCCGGCGCCGACGATCCGGTCCCGCGCCGCGCCCGCCTCGACTGCGGCGCGCAGGGCGGGCACCGCGTCGGGGGTGGCCACCGGCACCTCCACCACGACGATGCCGAGGTCCCAGGCGCGCTCGGCGAGCCGGACGGTCTCGACGACCGGCAGGCCGCGCAGGATCGCCATCACCCGGGCGCCGCCGAAGATGTGCTCGAAGTCCGCTGTGGTCATGGTCCACTCCATCCGAGGTCACGGGAGATCTGCTGGGTGGTGGCCAGCAGACGGGGTAGCAGGAGGCGCAGGTCGGCGAGGGTGGCCACCACCGTCGGAGCGGTCACCGACACCGCCGCGCTGACCGACCCGTCGGCGTGGCGCACCGGCGCGGCCACACAGGTGATCAGCGGCTCGAACTCGCCGTCGTCGGCCGCCCAGCCCCGCTCGGCGACGGCCGCCAGCTCCGCACGCAGCGCGGCCGGGTCGCAGATGGTGGCCGGGGTGTACGCCCGCAGCGCGGCGCCCTCGACCAGCCGGGTCAGCTGCGGGCGGTACGCGAGGACCACCTTGCCGACCCCGCTGGCGTGCAGCGGCGCGGTGCGGCCGATCCGGGAGTACATCCGCACCTGACCACGGGCCTCGATCTTGTCCACGTAGACGAGGTCGTCGTCGACCAACTGTGCCAGGTGGATGGTGTGCCCGCAGTCGCGGCCGAGCGCCGCCAGGTGTGGACGGGCCACCGCGCGCACGTCCAGGGAGTCCAGTGCCTGCTGGGCGAGGTCGATCAGTCGCAGGCCCACCGTCCAGCCGCCGTCGGTGCGGCGGGCGAAGCCACCCGACTCGAGGGTCTGCAACAGTCGCAGCGCGGTGGACTTGTGCACGCCCAGGTCGGCGGCCACACCACCGAGCTGCGCGGGCTCGCGTGCCAGCAGTTCCAGCACGCGCATCGCCCGGTCGACGCCCTCGGACACCCCTCAGCCCTCCGCTCGTACGACGGTCAGGTCGGGTGGTGACCAGGGCGCGTCGAGCAGCCGCTGAAACCAGGACCACGGTGGCAGCGGCGCGTTGTCGCCGGGGCTGCCCAGCGCCTGCGCGGCGACGAGGTGGCCGAGGCGCAGGCGCCGCGTCGGGTCGAGGTCGCGCAGCAGCCCGGCCAGGTAGCCGGCGGCGAACGCGTCACCGGCGCCGACCGGCTCCACCACCGACACGCGGGGCGCCGGGACGACGACCGGTGCGGCGTCGCGGCACAGGGCGGTGGCGCACACCGCGCCGTCCTTGACGACCACTGTCCGCGGGCCGGGCAGCAGCCGGCGTACCGCCGCCGCGTCGGCGGTGCCCCAGAGGGCGTACGCCTCGTCCTGGCCGACGAAGACCAGGTCGCTGCGGTCGGCGAGGTCACGCAGCACCGGCGCGGCCCGCTCGGCGGGCCAGAGCCGCGCCCGGTGGTTGACGTCGAAGCTGACCAGCGCGCCCGGCAGCGGCCGGTCGGTCACCGCGTGCTCGACCAGCGCCCGGCAGGAGGCGGAGAGCGCCGGGGTGATCCCGGACAGGTGCAGCACCCGCGCGCCGGCCAGCCGCGGGTCGGCCAACGCGCCGGGGTCCATCCGGGACGCGGCCGAGCCCGCCCGGTAGTAGTGCACGGCGGTGGCCGTCGGGCCCGGATCCTTGAGGTAGAGGCCGGTCGGGGCGGCCGGGTCCACACCCACCAGGTCGACGCGGACGCCGGCGTCGGCGACGTGCCGGACGACTGCCCGGCCGAAGGGGTCGTCGCCGACCCGGCTCACCCAGGTCGCCCGGTGGTCGAGGCGGGCCAGGTAACCGGCCACGTTGGACTCCGCGCCGCCGACCGAGACGGCCACCCGCTCGGCGTGCTCCAGCGGCTCGCCCGGCGCTGGGCACAGCACGACCATGGTCTCCCCCACCGTGACCACCTCGGCCGGCGGGGAGCCGGCCGGGGCGGCCGCGTGGTCGGGTCGGGGCTTGCTCGACATGGCGGCACACGTCCTCGGGGAGGGGGTCCGGGGCGTCGCCGAGCCTAGGCGCGTTGTGCCAGACGAGCAATCTGTTGCGCTCAGCGCAACGAATGTCAGGGCAGGGTCAGTCCGTACGCGGCCAGCACCTCGGCGATCGGCTGGTAGTAGGTCGTGCCGCCGGAGGTGCAGTTGCCGCTGCCTCCGGAGAGGATGCCGATGATGGTGCCGGTGGACGCCACGTACAGCGGTCCGCCGCTGTCTCCCGGCTCGGCGCAGATGTTGGTGCGAATCAGGCCGTAGATCACGCCGGTGGCGTAGTTGACGGTCTGGTTGAGACCGGTGACGGTGCCGCAGCGGACGCCGGTCGTGACGCCGCTGCGGCAGACCGCCTGCCCGACGTACGCGTTGCCGGGGCCGTTGATGGTGAGCAGCCCGGGGTAGGTATAGACGGCGCTCGGGTGGGCGATCCGGCCGGTGTAGCGGATCAGCCCGTAGTCGTCGCCGGGATAGCTGGTGGCGGTGCGGGTGCCGAGGGCGGTGGTCTGCGCGCTGTCGGCGTACCAGGTGGCGGCGGCGGCGGTGCAGTGGCCGGCCGTGATCACGTAGTAGGTGCTGCCGCTGCGCGCGTTCGCGCCGAGCGAGCAGCGCGTACCGCCGGCCCGCGCCGACGCCGCCGATAATCCTCGGGAGAAACGGCGGGAGGCCGGGCATGACCACCGGAGGCACCGGGGCGCTGGTACGCCGGCTGGACGGGTCGACCCGGGCCACCCTGCTGGAGCTGCTCTTCGACGTGGTCTTCGTGGCCGCGCTCGCGCAGACCTCGAAGCTCCTCGCCGACCAGGAATCCTGGGCCCGCAGCGCGGCCGTGTTGCTGATGCTGACGGCGATCTGGTGGACCTGGTCGGTCACCACCACCACGACCGAGTTCTACGACCCGCAGCAGCGCCCCATCCAGGCCATCCTGATGATCGCCATGGTCGGTTCGGTGGGGATGGCGGCGTCACTGCCGATGGTCACCAGAGGGCAGGCCACGGCCTTCGCGCTCGCCTACGTCGGCACCCACGTGGTGCGTGGCATCGTCCTGGTCAGCACGTTGTACCGGCAGCAGCACCACGCGGCCATGGCGCGAGCCACCCGGTTCCTGTTCTGGTTCCTGGTCTCCGGCGTCCTCTGGATCATCGGCGCGCTGGCCGACACCGCGCGGTGGTGGATCTGGATCATCGCGATCGTGATCGACCTGCCCTCCGCGGCGGCGCGGTACCCCACACCCGGGCTCGGGCGGGTGCCGCTCGACCAGTACGACCGGACCACGGCGCACCTGGGCGAGCGGTACCAGCAGTTCGTCATCCTGGCTCTCGGCGACATCATCCTGGTGCCCACCCTGGAGGTCAGTCGCAGCGAATTCGACCGCCTCCGAGTCACCGCCCTGCTCTGCGCGTTCGCCATCATGCTGCTGCTCTGGCAGATCTACGTCTACCGAGCCGGCGAGTTGCTCGAGACCGCGGCCGCGTCGGTGCCCGGCAGGTCCACCCGGATCGCCCCGTACAGCCATCTGGTGCTGCTGGTCGGCGTGGCCGTCACGGCGGCCTCCTTCGACCTGGTCGTGGAGCGACCGACCGGAACGACCCCGGTGCGGTGGCTGATGCTGATCATCGGCGGGCCGCTGGTGTTCGTGCTCGGCCGGGCGCTGTTCACCTACCTGCTGTCCTCCCGCGTGCCGTGGCGGCGAGTGGCGACGCAACTGCCACCCCTGCTGCTGCTGCCCAGGGCCGGGGGCTGGCCACCGGTGCTGGTCACCGCGGTCGTGGCCCTCACGCTGGCCGGGCACGTTTTGGTCCCCACCCACGGCAGCCAGGAAACCACCCGAGGGCTCCAACCACGATGACCCGCCGGATGACAGTCGACGGTCAGGCGAGGTGCCGACCGGCCCAGTCGGCGAGGTCCCGGGCGCAGGCGTCCACCGACTCCCGCCACGTCCGGGCAGCGCCGTCGCCCGCCTCGTCGCTGACCTGCTTGATCAACCGGCAGGGCACACCGGCCTGGGCGGCGGCCCACGCCACCGCGTACCCCTCCATGTCGACCAGGTCGGCGCGCTGGGCCAACCGGTCCCGCGCGTCGTCGTCGGCCACGAACGTGTCGCCGGTGGCCAGCACCGCCCCCTCGGCGGCCAAGGCCAGCGGCGCCCCGTAGGTCTCGCCGGTGAGCGTGCGCAGCAGGGCCGTGTCCAGGTCGTGTTGGAGCACGGTGGCGACCTCGTGGATGCCCGCCCACCCGGGGCGCAGCGCCCCGGCCGTGCCGAGGTTGAGCAGCAGGCTGGGGCGCGGCCCGGCGGCCAGCACCGCCGCGACCGCGCTGGCGGCGTTGACCTTGCCCATGCCGGTGAGCAGCACCGGCAGGTCGGGCGGCAGGTAGCGGGCCTCCTCCCCGACGGCGAGCACCACCAGCGGACGATCGGCGCGGACCGTGCCCCGAAGAATCACCGCAGCATCCTAAGGGCCGTCGTCGACCGGCCCGCTGTGCACCCAGTCACCATCCAGGTTCGTCTCACCGCACGTCCAGGCACGTGCGGCAGGCTGGTCCCGCGACCATCGGGCCCACCCGAGCACACCGCCGCCGATCACCGGCGACGCCGCCGGGGGGTCCGGGCCGTCGACGAAAGAGGTGACGAGGGTGTACGACGGACAGGAGTTCCTCCGCGACAAGCGGTGGTGCCTGAGCAGGCGGACGCTGCTGACCGGAGCCGGCGCCCTCGGCGGGGCGGGGCTGCTGAGCGCCTGCGGTGGCGGCGACAGCTCCGCCGACCAGGCGGCCGCCACCCCCGGCACCGTGCTGGCTCGCACCGGCGACGTGCCGGTCGGCGGCGGCACGGTGGTCGACGGGGTCCTGGTCGTCCAGGCCGAGGCCGGCACCTTCACCGCGTACGACGCGACCTGCCCCCACCAGGGCGTACGGGTCGGCGCACCGCGCGACGGAGTGATCACCTGCCCGGCGCACAACTCCACGTTCGCGATCGGCGACGGCGCCCGCCTGGGCGGGCCCGCCAGCCGGGGGCTCACCGAGATCCCCGTGCGGGTCGACGGCACCGACATCGTCCGCGCCTGACCGCTGCCCGGCCGGCGGTCAGTCGTCGGTGAACCGGTACACCACGAAATCCTTGTCCGCGCCGCACGCGATCACCCGCGTGTTCCACGAGCAGGACGCGCTGCGGACGTCGACGAGCTGGCCCAACTCGTCGACGGCGCCCGACTCGGCCCACACGCCGGCCACGCTGCGGTTGTCCGCCACCGTGCTGGTCGGCTCGGCGAAGACGAGCAGGTTGCCGGCGTCCAGTCGGGCCGCCACGCCGGGGCGATCGGCCAGCACCGCCTTGCCGGTGGCGTCGAAGAGGGTGACCGTCGCCTTCGGGTACTCCCGTTGGGTGAGCACCTGCTCGCCGACCGGCACCAGACCGGTCGCGCCCGGCGCCGACCAGGAGATCGCCGACTTCCCCTCGGTCGCCGCCACCACCTCGGCGCGCTCGGCGTCGCTGTTGCGCACCTGCACCAGGCAGGCCCGCCGCTCGCCGCAGGCCACCAGCGCCTTCGGCCGGTACTCCGCGTTCTCGGCCCGGTAGAGGACCACCGGCGCCGCGTCGGAACCCAGGTCGTACGCCAGCACCTGGTACCCGCCGTCGGTGGGGGCCACGTAGAGGCGGTCCTCGTGCGCCACCACCAGGTCGTCGAGGTCGGCGACGTTGCCCCACTCGCGCAGAACCGAGCCGGAGGACATGTCGAGCAGCCGCGCCGAGCGGTCCGCCCCGATCTGCACGAGTCGTCGCCCCTTGCCCGTCCACGGGTCGCGGGCGCCGCCATCGAGGTACGCCGGCCCACCCGCCGCCTCGTCGGTGCCCACCGGCCGGACGACGGTACGCGCGCCGCCGTACTGGTCACGCGGGTTGGGCTTGCTCCACTTGTCGGTGCCGTCGCCCAGCCGCAGGCCGACCAGCCGCCCGGCGGCCCGGTCCACCAGCACGGCGGTGTCGTCGGAGAAGTAGACGTCGTCGTCGCCGCGGACCGCCCGGTGCCAGCGCTGGGCGCCGGAGCGGCCGTCCAGGACGGCCAGTTCACGCGGTGTGCTCTCGCCCGGCGCGTCGGCGAGGACCGCGACCGCCCCCGGTACGGCGACCAGGCCGGCCCAGTCGTCGGCGGTGACGCCGGTCTGCCGTCGCCACAGCTCGTCGCCGGTGCCGGTGTCGACGGCGACCACCTCCAGCCGGTCGTCCGGCAGCGGGTACCCGAGGTAGGCCCGGTCGCCGAGCACCGCGGTCCACATGCCGCTGGGCCGTTCGGCGCCGGCCGGCAGCCTCGACAGCTCGCCCAGCGATCCGAACTCCAGGTCTGGGTAGCGGTCCCGCAGCAGGTAGAGCGTCGCCGCGGTGGCCACCCCGGCCAGGGCGAGCACCGCGCCGAGCACCACCCAACGGGCCCGCCGCCACGTCGTACCGCCGGGCGGGGTGGGCGTCGGCGTGGCACCCGCCGCGCCGACCAGCGTGCCCGCGACGCCCGCCGGCTCCGGCACGGTCGGCGCGAGCGCTGGCGGCCATCCCGGGCCGCCCGGTCGGGCCGCCGCCGGCCCGGGTTGCGACGGTACGGTCGGCGCGGTCGACGCCGCAGCCGGCGCGGACGGTCCCGCGAGAGCCGGCTCCGGCGGGCCCGCCGGAGGCGGTACGGGCAGCGCGGTCGGGGCGGCCTGCCGTCCCGCGTACGCCGGCAGCGCTCGGCGCAGCGGAAGGTCCGTCAGCGCGCCCTCGGCCACCGGCAGCTCCGGCTGGTCCAGCACCGTCGGCGCCACTCCCAGCTCGGCGTGCAGCATCCGGGCGACCAGCGGAATCCGCGAGGAGCCGCCCACCAGGAACAGCCCGGCGAGCTGGTCGGGGCGGAGCCCGGCCGCGGCGATGACCTCCCGGGCCCGCTGCACCGCCCGGCGCAGCAGCGGCGCGGCCACCCGCTCGACGTCCTCCCGCGTCAACCGCACCGCCTCGGCCACCCCCGGCACCGCGACCGGGGCCTCGGCCGAGCGCGACAGCGTCTCCTTCGCACCGCGCACCTCGTCCCACAGCCGGACCTGGTCGCGGCGCTGCGCCGGATCCGACGGCCGGACCAGCCGGGCCCACCGCCGGGCGTGCCGCTCGCCGAGCAGCTCGCCCACCCGCTGCACCAGCGCCGCGTCCAGATCGAGACCACCCAGGTCGGGCAGGCCACCGTCGGCGACCACCCGGAAGCCGGAGTCACCCCACGGGTCGGCGCCCTCGTTGCGCAGCACCGCGACGTCGAGCGTTCCGCCGCCGAAGTCGAACACCGCGATCGCGCCCCCGACCGGCACCGGCCGGTGCAGCACCTGCGTGTAGTAGCGGGCGGCGGCCACCGGCTCGCGCAGCAGCCGGGTGCCCGGCGGCGTCGGCCCGGCGAGGGTGTGCTCGGCCGCCTGCGGCCAGCCCGCCCGCAGCAGCGCGTCGGCGAGCACCTGCCGGCGCGTGTCGTCCCAGGCCGCGGGGCAGGTGAGCACGGCCGGAGGCAGGAAGCCGACGGCGTCCACCGCGGCCCGACCGACCGCCGTCAGCACCGCGGCGAGCAGCTCCGCCGGAGGGTACGCGCGGTCACCGAGCTGCACGGTCGGCTCGTCCACCCGGCGCTTCGGGTTCGCCTCGAACCGGGCCGGATCGGCCTGCGCCAACCGCCGGGCGTCCATCCCGACGTGCAGGGTGCCGTCCGGGTCGGCGTACACGGCGGACGGGCTGACCGGCTGACCGTCCATCAGCAGCGGACGGGTCCGCCCGTCCGGCCACCGCAGCACGGCGACCGTGTTGGACGTGCCGAGGTCGACACCGAGGGCGTAACCCTCGTGCTGGCCTGCCATCTGCCGATACCTCCGCCGCGACGAGGGAAACCCAGCCCCGCATCGTACGCAGCCCGCGCCGCCGGACCGATCAGTCGGTGCGGGTTCGGTGGGCAGTGCGCCTACCAGCGGAACAGGGCGTAGATGTCACAGACGTTGGTGCCGGTCAGCGCCGCCTCGATGATCTGCCCCATCCTCGCCAGCGGCTCGTAGGTGTTGTTGTCGGCCAGGACCCGTTCCCACGAGTAGCCGAGGTCGCTCAGCAGGCCGAAGCTCCCGCCGGTGACCCACGCGCCCATCGCCTCGGCGACGAAGTCCTGGCCGTCCGTCGCCAGAGCGACGAAGCAGGTCGAGCGGGAGCCCGAGATGTGCCGTGCCACCCGCCAGGCCAGTTCCTGACATCTGCCGCCCCGCCCGCCTCCACGGACGTTGACGGTGGCTTCGCCGCCGCCCAGCACGACCCGGGGTGGTGGCCCGCCGTCGCGGGTCGCCAGATCCAGACGGCGGGCGAAGAGCGCCGCCACATCCTGCGTACTGCCCTGCAGGGCGCTACCGATGATGTCGGTTCGAAACCCGCGACGCGCCGCCTCCTCGGCGCAGAGCCGCACCGCGAGCCCCGGATCGCCGACCATGGTGTTCCGGCATTCCGCGTGACCGGCGAACCTGCTTCTGCGCAACTCCATCGCGGCGACGAAGTTCGCCGTCAACCTGCTCGGGATCTCGGCCTTCTGCATGATCTCGACGACCGCGTCGGCATCCGTGACGGACGGGTACGTCATGCCCGAGCCGACGCCGGCCGGCCCCACCTGAACGTTGTCGCACAGTATGTACGAGCAGCAGCGGGCACCCAGTGAGTACGACAGGAGCCCGCCGTTGTGAATGGCGGACACCGACCGCCTGACCATGTTGACGGTGGTCACGTCCACCCCGGAGAGCACGAGGATCCGGGTGACCTCGGTGAGGTCTTCGAGAGTGACCGGTGGCAGCGGCAGGACCGCCAGCGCCGACGCTCCTCCCGAGATGCCGAACACGATCACGTCGCGCTGGTCGTAGGCGCCTGACGTCAGGAACGAGCGGAGTTGGATGCCGGCGGTGAGGCTGTTGCTGCGCGGGAAGGGATGGTCTCCCACCAGTTGGGTCACGCCGGGGATCGGCGTGCCCACGGACTTCGACACGCAGATTCCGCCTCGAAATCGGGTGCCGCTGGCCGCGACGATGGCCGACGCCATCTCGTGCGCGGCCTTTCCGACGGTGACGGACCGGACCGAGCGCACCCCGGGATGGAGGAACGGTTCACGATCTATCGCCGTCGCGGTCAGCTTCGTCGCGTGCAGACCGGGCAGGCAGGCGGCCGCGACCGACACGCACGTCTGGACTTCTGGCAACGAACGCACAACAGGCCCCCGCGTCATCGTCTGAGGTCCCTAGAGCACGACTCGCACGATGCGGCGGGCGAGCGTGCGGGGATCCTCGCGGTCACTGGAAAAGACCTCTGTTCTGCCCGGACTCTCCTTCAGCCCGTCGAGATATCCGGCCCGCAGCGCCGTCCAGTAGGACTCCAGCCCGATGTCCTTGCGGCTGAACGGGCTGAGTGCGCTCCGCTCGAGCGTGGTCGACAACGAGACATCGAGGAAGACCGTCACGTCCGGTTCGATTCCCCTGCTGGCAAAGGCGGTGACCCCTGCCACGACCTCCGGCGGCAGGCCCCGCACGTGAACGAAGAAGGCGGAGACGGACAGCGACCAACGGTCCGCGATGACGATGGCGTCCGGAGCGTCGGCGGAGACCCTGCTCAGGAGGTGGGCCTTCCTGCTGAGGTGACCGGCATACAGCATGAGTTCGGTGTTGGCGTCCAGCTCGTCCGCGAGCTTGGCCGGGTTGGTGATCGACTTCAGCCGCGTCGAGATCGGATCTCTGACCACGAGATCCTTCAGTTCGACGCAGGGCACTCCGTCGGAACGCAGGAGCGCGGCGACGGCCCCGCAGGTCGTGGACTTCCCGGCATTGGTCATTCCCTCGATCGCGACAAGCACCGACTGCACCCTCCTAGTTCGATCCCGCACCGACCTCCTTGGGCCCGGTGTCGAGCGCGAGCGCATCGGACTCCGCCGCACGGCGCTCGTCGAACGGCGTGAACAGGACGTTCTGCCGCGGTTTGGCAGACAGATCCCGGACTGCCCGACGCTTCACACGGGCAGGTATGGTCAGCGAACCCTGGGCCAGGTCATCCATTTGTTTCTTGATGGCACCGAGCGCGTCCCGCAGATCAGAGTCACGTCCGGGTGGGATCGCCATGATCTGTTCCAACTCCCGGCGGATGGCGCCGTACCTGGCCGAATCCGCGCGGTAGCGATCGGCCCGCTGCTCGAAGCGGAGGAACGTCTGGAGACTGGACAGGACCACGGAACACAGACTCAGGACACCGGTCGCGATCCGTATCCAGAGTGCCGGGTCGGCCGCGAGGGTTGCGAAGATTCCCGTGCTCACGACGGCGGAGAGCGCGATCGTCGTGCCGCCGATCAGGCTGTTCAGGCGGGAGTAGTGGTTACCGGTGTCGTACTGCACACGCTGACTCTGCCTGCTGCGTCGATGCCAGTCGGCGATGAGCTTCTTGGTCGAGTCGTCCATTCCCGACCTCCGGATGTCAAGAAGTGCCCGCGCTCAGGCGGTCACGCAACCGCCGGTGTCGTTCTTCGACGGGCGCTGCGAAGACGAACCTGTTCTTCTGGGGCGAGAAGCAGAGGTCTCCCGCAGCGTCCTTGAGGAACACCGCCTCAAGTTTCGGCTTCTCGATGAACTCGCCGGGATCGAGCAGGAACGCCGCGCGCGTGTAGGCGCCGGCATCGACCTGGTAATAGATGGTCAACAGGTCGACGAAGGGCCCCGGCTCGGCACGACCACCGACGGACGCCATGGTCGTGATCCGGTCGCAGGACTCGTCCAGAGAGATCTTCTCCCGCACGTACAGACCGAGGGCGTCGTCGGACAGGAGCCCTCGGCAGATGGCCCACTCCCGATCACTGATCGGCAGCGCGTCCCGCAGATCCGACCAGACCGCCAGGGTGTATTCGTGCTGCAGGCCCTTCTGCTCCTCGGCCAGAGCGCGGGGCTTACCGATGTCGTGAAGGCACAGCATGAGTCGGAGCGCCCGCAGCCGCAGGCCAAGCGGCAGCGGGACGGCACTGAACCACTTTTCGAACAGGGAACAGACCATGATCGTGTGGTCCCGGAGCGAATAGTCACGCTTTCGGGAATTCCTTCCCCGGAGCTGTTCCTCGATCGCCGGAATGGTGGCCAGAACGCCCAGAGCGCGCTCGGGAAGGTACGTCGCGTCATCGACCAGGCCCTCAAGTCGCGAGCGGACGACCGAATGATCCAACTGAACCTCCCACCGTGCCCCTACGGCGTGCCCTACGCCTAGCTTGCAGCGACACCGATGAGTAGGCAAGGCGACCCTGCTCCACATCCTCCGAAACGGTCGACCTCGTGCTCGCCTCCCCTTCCCGTGCGTACTGGTGCAGGATTGCCGACATGCTTCGCTCACCTCGCGCGCTCCTGCTGGACTTCGGTGGCGTCTTGGTCGACGCGCCGCCACAGCCCCCGGCGCCGCCCGCGCTGGTCGACCGGTTCTCGCACCTCCTGGGTGGGCTGGTCTCCGACGCGCAGATCGCCGCCGACCTGCGCGAGGGCACGACCGCGTACGCGCATTGGCGTGACGAGGTGGGCACGACAGGCGACCCGGTCGAGCTGCCGCACGCGCGGGTATGGGCCGAGTTCGTGACGCCACGATGGCCGCCTGCGGCCCGTGCGGCCGTCGAGCGGGAGGCGACCGCACTGGCGTACGCCTGGACCTCGCGAGCCGAGTGGGAGGTCCGCCCGGGCATCCCGGAGGCGCTGCGTGCCGCCGCTGCTGCCGGCCTGCGGCTGGCGGTGGTCAGCAACACGCTGTGCGGCGCCGCCCACCGGGACTACCTGAACACCGCCGGCTTGTCCGAGCTGTTCGCCGCCGAGTTCTACAGCGACGAAGCCGGGCCCCGCAAACCCAACCCACAGCTCGCGCTTCTGGCGGCGCGGGCCATCGACGTGTCCATCGACGAATGCTGGTTCGTGGGTGACACCGTGCACCGGGACATCGCCTGTGCCCGCCGCGCCGGTGCTCAGGCGGCGATCCTCATGCGGTCGCCCCGGACCGACCGGGAGCCGCCACATCCGGAACTCGTTCCCGATGCCGTGATCGAGGACGGGCACGGTCTGCTCGCGCTGCTTCGACAAGTGTGGGGCACGGCGGTCGCGGCACCGTAAGCGAACCGCAAGATCTGCCGGGTCGGGGCCGTCGGCTCCGCTGGCTAGGCTGGCCCGGGAGGTGGCCGGTGGCGCAGCGGGTGCTCGTGGTCGACGACGATCGCACCGTCAGCGATGTGGTGTGCCGCTACCTGGAGCACGCCGGGTACGAGGTGAGCCACGTCGGGGACGGGCTAGCCGCCCTGGAGGCCGTCCAGGACCGGCCGCCGCACCTGGTCGTGCTGGACCTGATGCTCCCCGGGCTGGACGGGTTGCAGGTGTGCCGGCGGCTGCGGGAGCGGCCGGACGGCGTACCCATCATCATGCTGACCGCACGCGGCGACGAGGCGGACCGGGTGCTCGGCCTGCAACTGGGCGCCGACGACTACCTGGGCAAACCGTTCTCTCCGCGCGAGCTGGTGCTGCGGGTCGGTTCGGTGCTGCGTCGGGCCGGTGAGCCGGCCGCGCCGGCGGCCGAGCTGCTGGCCGACGCGGGGCTGGAGGTGGCCACCGGGCCACGGATCGCCCGGCTGCACGGCCGCGAGCTGGCCCTGACATTGCGCGAGTTCGATCTGCTGGCACACCTGATGCGGCACCCCACGCGGGCGTTCAAACGCACCGAGCTGCTGGAACGGGTGTGGGGGTGGAACTTCGGCGACCAGTCCACGGTGACCGTGCACGTGCGACGGCTGCGGGAGAAGATCGAGGACGACCCGGCCGAGCCGCGACGGATCGTCACGGTCTGGGGCGTCGGCTACCGGTACGAGCCAGCCGATGCGTGACCTGGCGCTGATCTTCGGGGCGGCGCTCACGGCCGCGCTCGGCGTGGGCCTGCTGGGCGCGCTCACCCTGCGGCTGCTGCGCCACCGGTCGATCACCGTGCACGTGTGCGTCCTGCTCACCGTCACCGTGGCCGCCGTGGTGGCCGGAGTGGTGGTGGTCGCCCAGGCGATGTTCCTGTCTCCGCACGACCTCCAGGTCGTCCTGCTCACCGTCGCCGCGGCGGCGGTCGTGAGCCTCGGCGTCGGCTGGTACTTCGGGCGGCGACTGGCCGTGGCCGCGGTCTGGGCGGCCCAGGCCCGGGAGCGGGAACGGCGAGTCGAGAAGGGCCGCCGGGACCTGGTGGCCTGGGTGTCACACGACCTGCGGACGCCGCTGGCCGGCCTGCGGGCGATGGCCGAGGCGCTGGAGGACCGGGTGGTCGACGACCCGGAGACGGTCGCCGAGTACCACCGGCGGATCCGCCTGCAGACCGACCGGATGACCCGACTCGTCGACGACCTGTTCGAGCTGTCCCGGATCAACGCCGGGGCGCTGCGCCTGACACTGTCGGCGGTGCCGCTCGGTGAGGTGGTCTCCGACGCGTTGGCCGGCACCGCGCCGCTGGCCAAGGCCCGCCGCATCCGCCTGGTGGCCGCCGAGTCGGGCTGGCCCACGGTGCTGGCCAGCGAACCCGAGCTGGCCCGGGTCGTGGGCAACCTGCTGCTCAACGCGGTGCACTACACGCCGAGCGACGGCACCGTACGGGTGGACGCCGGGTGCGAGAGCGACGCCGCCTGGCTGGCGATCGCCGACACCTGCGGCGGCATTCCGGAGGACGACCTGCCCCGGCTGTTCGACGTGGCGTTCCGGGGTGAGCCGGCCCGTACGCCCCGCTCCGGTGGGGAGGGCTCCGGCGGGCTGGGGCTGGCGATCGTGCGCGGCCTGGTCGAGGCGCACGGCGGCCGGGTGGACGTGCAGAACGTCGTCGGCGGCTGCCGATTCGTGGTCCGCCTGCCGACGGCCTGACGCCCCGCGGCGTCAGCGTCCCGCTGCCAGCTCGCCGAACCAGCGTCGCCCCCGCCGGAACACGTCCCGCACCGCCAGGCCGGCGGCGTCGGCGACCGGGTGCACGGCGCGCGCGTCCAGCCGGGCCCAGCGGAACGCCGGGCCGAGCAGCAACCGGCCGGCGCGCTGCTCGGCGGCCACCCGGGCCAGGCCCTGCCACAGCCCCGCGCCGGGCGGCTCCAGCTCGACCAGCACCGTTCCGTCGGATGCGAGCAGCTCCCGGCAGCGGCGCAGCAGCGCGACCGGTTCACCGCCGATGCCGATGTTCCCGTCGATCAGCACCGCGTGCGCCCACCGGCCCTCGCCGGGCAGCGGCTCGAACAGGTCGCCGTGCACCGCCACCGCGCCCCGGGCCCGCGTCAGCCGCACCGCCGTCGCGGAGACGTCCACGCCGACCGCCGTCCGCCCGGCCCGGGTCAGCGCCACGGTGAGCCGCCCCGGCCCGCAACCGAGGTCGAGTGTCGGCCCGGCGCACCGCTCGACCAGCCCGGCGACCGCCGGCTCGGCCGGTCCGTGCCAGCGGTCCACCGGTAGCCGGCTGCGGACACCGTCGCCGTGCACCAGCCACCGCCTCCGGGCCGCACGGTCGGCGAGGGCGGCAGCGAACGGATCCGCCCCCGTGCCCGCCGACGACCCGTCGTGCCCCCGCGCCGGCACCGCAGGCGACGTCGATAGCGCCTCGATCGGGGCGGTGTCGACGGGATTCACCGCCGACCTCCCGGCTGCAGGGCGAGGCGGACCGCCGCGACCTGTCGGGCGAACCGACCCTCGGGCGCCTCGACGGCCACCGCGAGGGCGTCGGACCACTCGTCGACGTCGCGCAGCACCGGCAACGGCGCGGTACGCAGGCCGCGCCCGGTCAGGGCCGCCCACGTGTCGTGGCCGGTGTCCGGCGTCGACATCGGCACGTCGCGCAACACCCGGGCGTGCCGGGGGTCGCGCAGCCCGAGCGACCACCAGCCGCCGTCGCGCGCCCGGCCGAGCACCGCGTCGGTGGCGCCCAGGCGCACCACCGCCGCGGCCAGCCCGGTCGGCGTCACCTGCGGGGTGTCCATCCCGATCTGGAGCACCGGCCGACCCGGGTACGCCGCCGCGACCTCGGCGTACGCGTTGGCGAGCCGATCGCCCAGGCCGACGCCGCGCTGGTCGAGCACCACCCAGCCGGCCAGCGCGGCGGTCAACGCGGCGGCGTCCTCCGCCTCGGTCAGCCGACCCGTCCAGGCCAGCACCGGCGTGACACCGGGGGTGGCGCGGACGGCGTCGAGGGTGTCGCGCAGCGCGGCGGCCGCGATCCGGGCCGCCTGCGCCGGGGTGGCCGGTGGGCAGAGCCGCGTCTTCACCGCCCCCGCGACGGGCGCCTTGGCGACCACCAACAGGACGGTCACCGGGGGCCCTCCACGGTACGCAGCACCCCGGCGAAGTCACGGGTCGCGCGCAGGGTGCCCCGCACCGAACCGGACACCTTGGACCGGGTGCCGGCGGCCCGGGGCGCGTAGGTGACGTCCAGCTCGTAGATCCGCCAGCCGGCGGCGGCGGCCCGGATCAGCAGTTCGAGGGGGTAGCCGAAGGCTCGGTCGGTGACGCCGAGGTCGAGCAGCGCCTCGCGGCGGGCCACCCGGATCGGGCTGAGGTCCCGCAGCGGTACGCCCCGACGGCGCAGCAGCGCGGCGACCAGCGCCGTACCGGCGCGGGCGTGCCACGGCCACACCCCGGCCCCGACCGGCCGTCGCCGGCCCACGCTGAGGTCGGCGGTGCCCGCCTGCACCGGGGCGACCAGGGCCGGCAGCTCGGTGGGATCGAACGACCCGTCGGCGTCGAGGACGCACACCACCTCGGCGTCGGCGGCCTCCAGGCCGGCGTGCACCGCCGCGCCGTAGCCGCGCCGGGGCTCGTGCACCACCCGGGCGCCGTGCCGCGCGGCCACCTCGGGCGAGCCGTCGCGCGAGCCGTTGTCCACCACGATGGCCCGGTAGCCGGGCGGCAGCGCGGTCAGCACGCCGGGCAGGGCGGCCGCCTCGTCCAGGCAGGGCAGCACCACGTCGATCTCAGTCGGCATACCGCCGACGCTAGGGCGGCAAGCCCGCGGCGGAGGCCGAAATGTGCTTACCGAACCCTTACCACCTGGGCATTTCTTACCGTCCGGTGACGGGCCGCCGATTGGCGAGCGCGAGGGCGGGCTGTCGCCGTACCGTCCGGTGGTCATGGCCTCGACCACCACTCTCGCCGCCGCCCCCGGGCGGACCCCGCCCCGCCGCCGGGCCGGCGACCTCCTGATACTGGGCGTGGAGGCGGCGCTGCTCGCCGCCGCCGTGCTGGTGGGCGCCCTGCTCAACGCGCGTGGCGCCGGGCTGCACGCCGACGCCGCTCCGCTGTACGCGACGTGGCGGCCGCACGTCGGCTGGGGCAGCCCCGCCGCGCTGGCCGTAGCGGTCGCGGTGGTGGGGTGGGGAGCGCGGTGGGCCCGCACCGCCCGGTGGGGTGTCCTGCTGGCTGCCGCGTGGCTGACCGCGGTCGCCTGGACGTTGTCGTTGGCCCTGGTGGACGGCTGGACGGCAGGGCTGACCCGGCGGCTCACCCCGCAGGCCGAGTACCTGCACGAGGTTCCCGGGGTGACCGACATCCCGGCGATGCTGGCCGGCTTCACCGGCCGGATCGTCGACTTCCAACCCGACGCGTGGTCCACCCACACCGCCGGGCATCCGCCGGGCGCGCTGCTGATCTTCGTCTGGCTGGACCGCATCGGCCTCGGCGGAGGCGCCGCCGCCGCGCTGGCCTGCGTGCTGGTCGGCGCCACCGTCGCGGTGTCGGTGCCGGTGACCCTGCGGGCGCTCGGCGCGCCCGACGCGGCCCGCGCGGTGCTCCCGTTCCTGGTGCTGCTGCCGGGGGCGGTCTGGGTGGGCGCCTCGGCCGACGGCATCTTCGCCGCCGTGGTCGCGGCCGGCCTGGCGCTGCTGGCGGTCCGTGGCCGCGTCGCCGCTCTCGCCGGCGGGGCGGTGCTCGGGTTCGCGCTGTACCTGTCGTACGGGTTCCTCCTGGTCGGCGTGCTCGCGCTGGCCGTGGTGACGCTGCGACGTACGCACCGTGGGGGCGCGCTGCTCGCCGCCGCCGTCGGGGTCGCGGCCGTGACGGCGGCCTTCAGCGCGGCGGGCTTTCACTGGTGGGTCGGCTACCAGTTGGTCGTCGAGCGGTACTACCAGGGCTGGGCCGCCGACCGCCCGTACGCCTACTGGGTGTGGGCCAACCTGGCCGCGCTGCTGCTCAGCGCCGGGCCCGTGCTCGGGCCGGCGCTGCGCCGCGTGCTGTCGGCCGCACGGTCGCCGTGGCCAGGGCTGCGCGCGGCGCTGCCGGCGCGTGCCCCCACCCCGCCGGGCGGACCGGCGCCGGGTGGGCCGCGCTTCGGGCCGGGCGCGGCCGCGCGCGGGTGGCGGGCCGTCGGCCGGCTGGCCACGCCTGCGGCAGCAGCGGTACGCGCAGCCGGCCCCACCGTGCTGCTACCGCTGGCCGCCCTGGTGGCGGTGCTCGGCGCGGACCTGTCCGGGCTGAGCAAGGCCGAGGTGGAGCGGATCTGGCTGCCGTTCGTCGTGTGGCTGCTGGTGGCCACCGCCCGCCTGCCGACGGGGTCCCGGCGCTGGTGGCTGGCCGCGCAGGCGCTCACCGCGCTGGCCGTCAACCACCTGGTCTGGACTGTCTCCTGACCACCCCGGCCGCACCGCCCGGCCACACCGCCGCCCGGCTGCACTGCAGCACCGCCCGGCCGCGCCGCCGCACCGCCCGACCGCGCCGCCCGCCCTCCGGCCGCCTACCACTCCGTTGAGCGGAATGACTGTGAGTCATACTTATGACCCACAGTCATACCGCTCATTGTCGGTACCGGCTCGTCGCGCGCGCCGACCACCGCGAGCCACCACCGCCGGAGCGAGCACCCACGCCCGAGCGAGCACCCCCGCCGGCCAAGCACACCGCGCCGCGCGAGCATCACCGCCGCGCGTACCACTCGGCGTGGACCAGCCGCGGGCGGCGGGCGGCGGGCGGTCAGCCTGCGACGGCGGCTGGTTCCCGGAGCGGGTCGGTGGCGAAGCCGGCCACGCCCTCGGCGAAGCCGACCCGGGCCGTGTAGCCGAGCAGTTCCACGGCCCGGCGGGGGTCGGCGACCACGTGCCGCACGTCGGCCGCGCGGGCCCCACCCACCACCTGCGGGGCCGGCCCGCCCATCGCCTCGGCCAGGGTGACCGCCAGCTCTCCGACCGTGTGCGGCTCGCCCGAGCAGACGTTCACCGGCACCAGCGTGGCCGGCGGCGCGCTGCTGGTGAGGGCCAGCAGGTTGGCCCGCGCCACGTCGGTGACGTGCACGAAGTCGCGCCGTTGCCGGCCGTCCTCCAACACCCGCGGCGCCACGCCGGCCGCCAGCGCCGACCGGAAGATCGATGCCACTCCGGCGTACGGGGTGTCGCGGGGCATCCGGGGGCCGTAGACGTTGTGGTACCGCAGCGCCCACACGGCGCCGCCGGTCTGCCGGGCCCAGGCGGCGGCCAGGTGCTCCTGGGCGAGCTTGCTCGCGGCGTACGTGCTGCGGGGTTCCAACGGCGCGTCCTCCGGCACGAGCACCGGATCGAGTCCGCGGCCGCAGTGTGGGCAGGTCGGGTCGTACCGGCCGGCCGTCACGTCCTCGGGCCGGCGGGGCGCGGGGCGCACCGTGGCGTGCTCGGGGCAGGCGTAGCGCCCCTCCCCGTAGACCACCATCGAGCTGGCCAGCACCAACCGACCGATCCCCGCCCGGTGCAGCGCCGCCAGCAGCACCGCCGTGCCGTAGTCGTTGTGCGTGACGTAGTCGGGGGCGTCCGACGGGTCGAGGCCGTGGCCGACCATCGCCGCCTGGTGACAGACCGCGTCCACGCCGGTCAGCAGCCGGTCCAGCAGGGGGCCGTCCCGGACGTCGCCGCGGACCACCTGGTGCCCGCGTGACCAGGCGGGCAGCTCGCCGCCGTGTGCCTGGGGCAGCAGCGCGTCCAGCGCCACCACCTCGTGGCCCTGCTCGACGAGCAGGTCGACGACCTGCGACCCGATGAACCCGGCCGCGCCGGTGACCAGTACGCGCATGCCGGTCACGGTAGGGCGGACGGGACGCCCGGCGGGCCGGTTCGGCGGACCCGTAAGGAGTTCGCAACAGCTCGGCGGGCGCCGACGCCCCGGTAAGCGTTCGGTAATGCGGTAAACCCGGCCCGGCCGTACCCCTGCGGTCTAACCTGCCGGCAGTGCCCGCCACCGGCCCACGCGCCCGGCCGGGCCGACCGGTGTGGACGACAACGGCGCGTGACGGCGAGGAAGGGGCAGCGGGTGCCGGTTAGCAGACCCGGCCCGAGCGGCAGCGAAACCCGGGCAACGGACGCGGACGGCTACGGCGCGCCGCGCCGGCTCTGGCGCGGGCTGGCCCAGCACCCCCCACCGGGTGTGGACGCCGCCAAACGGAGCTGGCGCAGCCCGTTGCGCGGCCCCTGGCTCACCGCCGTCTACGGGTCGGTGCTGCTGGTGGCGCTACCACTGGTGATCATCACCGGGCTGCTCGACTACGCCGCCTACAGCCCGCAGTTCGACCAGGCGTTCCCGGCGAACGTGGGCTGGCTGCGGCTGCCCGCCTTCGGCTGGCCGACCCGGCCGTCCTGGCTGTTCCGGGTCACCCAGGGGCTGCACGTGACGCTCGGCATCGTGCTCGTCCCGGTGGTGCTGGGCAAGCTGTGGTCGGTGCTGCCGAAGCTGTTCGACTGGCCGCCGGCCCGCTCCCTGGCCCAGGTGCTGGAACGACTGACCCTGCTGCTGCTGGTCGGCGGGATCCTGTTCCAGATCGCCACCGGCCTGCTCAACATCCAGTACTCGTACGTGTTCGGCTTCGACTTCTACACCGCCCACTACTTCGGGGCCTGGATCTTCACCGGCGCCTTCGTGGCGCACGTGATCATCAAGTTTCCCCGGCTGGTGACCGCGCTGCGGTCCCGCCCGCTGGGCGCGGAACTGCGCACCCCGCGCGCCGCGACACGACCCGAGCCGCCCGACCCGGACGGCCTGGTCGCCGCCGAACCCGGGCCGGCCACGGTCAGCCGGCGCGGCGCGGTCGGCCTGGTCGGCGGTGGTGCGCTGCTGCTGGCCGTCCTCACCATCGGGCAGAGCCTGGACGGCCCGCTGCGACGCACCGCGCTGCTGCTGCCCCGCGGACGACAGCCCGGCACCGGGCCGAACGGTTTTCCGGTCAACCGCACCGTCGCCGCCGCCGGCGTACGCCCCGAGCAGACCGACGCGAGCTGGCGGCTGACGCTGCGGGGCGGCGGCCGGGCCGTGACCCTGGACCGGCCCGGCCTGCTGGCCATGGCGCAGCACACCGCCGCCCTACCCATCTCCTGCGTGGAGGGCTGGTCCACCCGGCAGACCTGGACCGGCGTCCGTCTTCGTGACCTGGCCGCGCTCGCCGGGGTCGCGGACCCGGCCTCGGCGCGCGTGTCGTCGCTGGAGCAGGCCGGGCTGTTCCGCACGGCGGTGCTCGCCGCCAACCAGGTCCTCAATCCGGATTCGCTGCTCGCCCTGCGGGTCAACGGCGTCGACCTCGCCCCCGACCACGGCTACCCGGCTCGGGTCATCGTGCCGGCCCTGCCCGGGGTGCACTGCACGAAGTGGGTCACCGAGATCGACTTCCGGGGTCAGGCCGATGGCTGAGCGGGCCGGGCCGACCGGCGGACGGGAGGGGCCGACGGAGGGACGGGCCGGGCCGACGGCTGGGCGGGCCGGGCGGTTGCGGGCCGCCTACGGCGCCGCGCCGTGGCATTTCGTCCTGGTGACGTCGGCCATCGTGCTCGCCGGCTGGGTGGCGCTGCGGCTGGCGCAGGAGGCGACGTTCAGCCGGATGCTGCTCTGGTTCGTCGGCGCGGTCATCGCCCACGACCTGGTGCTGTTCCCGGTGTACGCGAGCGCCGACCGGGTGCTGCGCGCGGTGGTACGCGATCGTGTCACGCTGCTCAACCACCTGCGGGTGCCGGCGCTCGGCACGGCGCTGCTGTTCGTGGTCTTCTCCCCCGGCATCCTGCGGTGGGGCGAGACCACCCACGAGGCGGCCTCCGGCCTGACCCAGCGGCCGTACCTGGTGCGCTGGTTGGTGCTCAGCGCGGCGCTCTTCCTGCTCAGCGGCGCGACGTACGGCCTGCGCGCGGCGTTGGGCCGGCGCGGTTCGGCGTCCCGCGCCCGGCGCTGACGGCCCCGGGCGCCCGGCCTGCCGGTCGGGCGCCCGCAGTGGTCAGGCCGCCGGCGCGTTGGCGTACGCCGCGACGGCCCAGGCGCCGTCCGTGCGGTGCAGGACCCAGGTGGCGTGCCGACGCCGTTCCGTCGGCAGCTCGTCCTCACCGGCCATCAGGATGCCGGCAGCGCTCACGACGATCGCGGTCTCTCCGAGCACTCGGATGTCCAGTGGCTCGTCGACCCCACGGGATCCCTTCAGCGGTCCGGCGAACCCGGCGGCCATGTGCGCCCGCACCGCCTCGCGGCCCTGGTGCAGCACACCGGGCATGACCACTGTGGCGTCCGGACGGTAGAGGGCAGCGAAGGCGTCCGCGTCGTTGTCGCCCCAGGCGGCGTAGAGGCGCCGGAACAGGTCGAGGATGGCATCGGTGGCGGTTGGCGCGTCGCCTTTCGGGGCGAGCGAGGTGTTGCTCATGCGGGTGACCTCTCTGTCGGTGGCGCCGTCGATCCGACGCCGCGCTGGACGTGCCGCGCCGCACCAACGGGGCGCGGGCCGACGGCACGTCTCACAGGGGGATACCGGCGAGCGGCAGTGAACTCATCGCTGCCGGCGGTGGGCATTTCTCACCGCGCCCGCAGCTGGGCGGGGAGCGTGCCGCGCTGGCATGCTGCCGGTGGAGGTGGCGCATGGATGTGCTGGCGGGCGACGGTTTCGTGACGACGACGGCCGGGCTGCGACCCGAACTGCTGGCGCACTGCTACCGGATGCTGGGCGCCGTCGACGAGGCCGAGGATGTCGTCCAGGAGACGATGCTGAGGGCCTGGCGGGCGCGGGACCGCTACGACGCCGCCCGGGCCACGCCGCGTACCTGGCTCTACGCGATCGCCACCAACGCCTGCCTGACCGCGCTGGAGGGCCGCCGACGACGACCGCTGCCGACCGGTCTCGGCCCGGCCAGCGAGGACGCGGACGCGCCGCTGACTCCGCGCATGGACGTGCCCTGGCTCCAGCCGCTGCCGGACGCCCGGCTCACCGGCACCGATGACCCCCAGATGGTGGTGCAGCGGCGTAGCAGCCTGCGGTTGGCGCTGGTGGCGGCCCTGCAGCTGCTGCCGCCGCGGCAGCGCGCGGTGCTGATCCTGCGCGACGTGCTGCGGTTCAGCGCCGCCGAGGTGGCGGGGCAGCTGGGCACCTCGGTTGCCGGCGTCAACAGCGCCCTGCAGCGGGCACGCGCCGGGCTGGCCGACACCGGACTGCGCGACGACGCCGTGCGGGAGGCCGACGATCCCGAGGTACGCGCCACGGTGGACCGGTACGTGCGGGCGTTCGAGGCCGCCGACGTGCCCGCGCTGGTCGACCTGCTCACCGACACGGCGGTGTTGGAGATGCCGCCGGTCCCCCTCTGGTATTCGGGCCGGGCGGCGTACGGCCGGTTCATGTCCCGGGTTTTCGCCCTGCGGGGCCGTAACTGGCGGGTGCTGCCGACGGCGGCGAACGGTCAGCCGACCCTCGCCGCGTACTGTCGGCAGGACGGCCCGGGGTACCGCCTGCACACGGTGCAGGTGCTGACCGTCGTTCGGGCCAGGGTGGCGCACAACGTGGTCTTCCAGGACCCGGCGGTGCTGCGCGCCTTCGCTCTGCCGACCACGCTGGGCTGAGCGGCGGGCGTCAGGTCTCGCCGAAGCGGTCGGAGAGCGCGTAGCGCAGCAGCACCACATCGCCGATCTGACGGGCCTCGGCCAGCCGGGCGCGGCGACCCGCGTGCCAGGGGAAGCTTCCCTCGCCGACAAACCGGGGCGCCCGGCGGTCGCCGACGAAGAACGGGGCGACCACCAGGTGCAACTCGTCGGCGAGGCCCGCCGTGAGGAACTGCGCGTGCACCGTCCCGCCGCCCTCCACCATCAGCCGCCGCACACCCCGCGCCGCCAGGTCGGCGAGGACCCACCCCGGGTCGACCGGCTCGCCCCCGTCCACCACGGTGGCCAGCCGACCGACCCGCTCGCGAGTCTTGTCCAGCACACCGCTGGCGCAGTAGACCAGCCGGTCGGGATCGCCCGCGGTGAAGAACCGGGCGGTCGGATCGAGATCCCCCCGGGCGGTCAGGGTCACCTTGGTGGGCGAGGCGGGCCGCCCGCACGCCACCCGCTCGGCCCGGCGCCCGGCGGAGCGCACCAGCAGGCGCGGGTCGTCACGGCGGACCGTGGCGGCGCCGACCAGGATCGCGTCGCAGCTGGCCCGTACCGCGTCGACACGGTCCAGGTCGTCCTCGTTGGACAGCAGCAGCCGCTGGTCGGAGGCGTCGTCGATGTACCCGTCGAGGGAAGCGGCGCAGCTCAGCAGCACGTACGGCCGGCTGATCATCGGGAGACGGGCCGGTCAGGGGTACGACCCGCCGGCGCCTCCGCCGCCTCGGTCTCCGCCGCCTCGGTCTCCGCCGCCTCGGTCTGCGCCGCCTTGGCGGCCTTCGCCGCGAGGTACTCGGCGTTGGCCGGGGAGAGGAAGATGCTGGTGGGGACGCGCTCGACGACGTCCACGCCGAGCCGGGTCAACTGCTCGGCCTTGTCCGGGTTGCTGCTGAGCAGGCGCACGCGCGGCACGCCGAGGGTGGCCAGCATCTGCGCGGCGGCGCTGTAGTCGCGCTCGTCCTCGCCCCGGCCCAGCGCCACGTTGGCCTGGTAGGTGTCCAGCCCGGCATCCTGCAGGGCGTACGCGTCGAGCTTGGCGTACAGGCCGATGCCCCGGCCCTCCTGGCGCAGGTAGAGCAGGAACCCTCCGGTCTCGGCGATCCGCTGCACCGCCTCGCGCAGCTGCGGCCCGCAGTCGCAGCGCTGGCTGCCGAACACGTCACCGGTGAGGCACTCGCTGTGCGGGCGGACCAGCGGCGGCTCGCCACCGGCGGCGAGCCGGTCCAGCGCCCCGGCCCAGTCACCCAGGCCGAGAGCGAGGTGCTCCCGACCGTCGATGAGGCCCTTGAACGTGAACACCCGGACGGTGGTGGTGTAGCCGTCGGGAAACGCCAGCGGCACCGTGACCTGCGTACGGACCGTGGCGACCGGCAGTGCTTCGGGCATGGGACTCCTTTGTCCGGCGCCGCCAACAGGCGGCGACGCGTACCGTCTCACCACCACTCAACAGCCGCCGCCGGAGGCAGCTTCCCGAGCGGTGGCGGGATTGCGGGCCCGCCGGGCGAGCAGCACGGCCGCGCCGGGCAGGCTGGCCACCAGCACGAGGGCACCGTAGACGGTGGCGGTGGCGACACCTTCGGCCGCGCTGAGTCCGGCCGCGCCGAACACCCACGCGGCCACCCCCTCGCGGGGTCCGAACCCGGCGACGTTCAGGGGCAGACCCATGGCGAGCAGGGCCAGCAGGGTCAGTGGCAGCAGCCGTGTCAGCGGAGCGTCCGAACCGGCGGTCCGTGCCGCCACCAGGAAGGTGGCGAGGTGCCCGGCGACCATCACGGCGGAGGCGACCAGCACGCCGAGCCAGGTTCGCCGGGCCAGCAGCCCGGACCGCACGTCCGCCACGGCGGTGCGTACGCCTCGGGACCACCGGGACCGGCCGGCGCCGGGCAGGCGCCGCGCCAGCAGCACGACGGCCAGCCCGCCCGCGAGCAGCAGGGCGGCGGCGGCCGGCAGGTACGGCCGCACCGGCGACGGAAACGCCGCCAGCACCACCAGCGCGACACCCACCAGGACCACCTGCCCGGCGGTACGCTCCCAGACCACCGCGCGGATGCCCCGGCTGACGTCGCCGGCGTCGCGGCCGTGGCGTACCGCCCGGTGCACGTCCCCGAGCACCCCGCCGGGCAGCGTGGCGTTGAGGAACACCGCCCGGTAGCAGTGCGCCACCGCGGTCGCCAGCGGCAGTCGTACGCCGAGGCCACCGGCGACGAGGCTCCACCGCCAGGCCGCGCAGACCGTGGTGAGCACGCCGATGAGCAGGGCCGCGGCCAGCGCCGGCGCGTTGATCAGCCGTACGCCGGCGAGGAACGGGCCGCCGCCCACCTGCCACAGCAGGGCGGCGAGCAGGCCCACCCCGCCGACCACTCGTGCCCAGGCCCACACCATCGACGCCGGTCCTCCCTGAAGATCGTCCACTCCCTCTAGTGCACGTACCCAGGGCGTCGACGGTTCATCCGCCGGCCAGAAGGTCCAGGTGCTCGACCAGCACGCCGAGCCGGCCGGCGGCGGCGTCGGCCAGCCGGCGCTGGGCGTACGCCCCGGTTGCGCCGGCCAGTTCCGGGCGTTGCTCGCAGGCCGCGCCCAGCCAGCCGCGGAACCACTCGGCGGCCAGGTCGGCCTGCTCCGGGCCGAGCCGCCACGGGCTGGGCCGCTCCCGCACCGGCACGCCCCGCCGGGCGAACGCGGCGGCGGTGGCGTCGGCGGCGTCCGGGCCGAGCAGCCGGCGGCCGTCGACGGTACGCCGCTGATGCTCGTTGAACGCCTCCTCGACGGCGGCGTCGAGCGGGTCGGCCGGGGTGAGCCGGACCCGGCCGGTCACCGATATCGCGAACAGGGCGGGGCGGCCGGCGTCGACGCAGGCGGCCACCACCCGTTCGACCTCCTCGGCGGTCAGCATGTCCAGCAGCGCGGACGCGGTGACCAGCGCGCCGTCGGACAGGTCGGCGGCGCTCAGCCGGGTCAGGTCGCCGCAGCGGGTGTCGACGGTGACCGGCGCTCCGTCGGCGGCGGTCACCCCGGCCATGCCGTCGGCGGCCCGGGCCAGCAGGTCGGCGTCCCGGTCGTGCAGCACCCAGTGCTGCGGCCCGGTCAGCCGGGCCGCGAGCCAGCGGCTCATCGAGCCGGTGCCGCTGCCCAGGTCGTGGATCAGGATCGGGTCGTGGCCGGTCAGCCGGGGCCGGACGGCGTCCACCAGGTCCTCGGCGCGGGCCGCCGCGTCGGCCGGCTCGCGCAGACGCAGCCAGTCGGCGAACGGCAGGGTCTCCTCGACGGTCATTCCGCCACCTCCTCCAGCACGGCGGCCAGGCGCGCGGTCGTCACCGGCCAGTCGGTCAGGGTGTCGCGCCGGGCGAGCGCGGCGTGCCGCAGCCGGGCCCGCAGCTCGTCGTCACCCCACCACCGGCTCAGCGCGTCGGCCAGGGCGGCCGGGTCGTCCGGCGGGACCAGCAGCCCCGGCAGGTCACCGTCGGGGGCGCGGCCCAGCGCCTCGGGCAGGCCCCCCACCTCGGTGGCCAGCACCGGCACGCCGCGGGCCAGCGCCTCGGTGACGACCATCCCGTACGTCTCGCCCCGCGACGGCAGCACCAGCAGGTCGGCGGCGGCGTATGCGGCGTCGAGCGCCGGGCCGGTCAGCGGGCCCGCCAGCCGGACCCGTTCCGACAGGCCGGCGCCGGCGAGCCGGTCGCGGAGTCGGTGCACCAGTTCGGGTTCCCGGGTCAGCGTGCCGGCGCAGACCAGCGTCCAGGGCATCTCGGCCAGCACGCACAGGGCGTCGACCAGCACGTCGTGGCCCTTGTGGCGGGTGACCGCGGCGACGCAGAGGAGTCGGTGGCCGGCCGCCGAGCCGGGGGGCGCCGGCGGTGCGGGCGTCACCCCCGGCGGCGCGACCCGGACGCGGTCGGCCGGCAACCGGTGGTGGGCCAGCAGGCGACGGCGGGTCCAATCGCTGGTGGCGACGACCGCTCGCGCGGTGGCCAGCGCCCGGCCCTCGGCCTCGTCGTTCAAAGGCATGTGCACCAGGAGGACGAGGCGCAGCCGTGTCGCGTGCGGGGCGAGCAGGTCCGGCACCGTCGAGGCGATCAGGCCGTCGACGAGCACCACGGCGTCGTCCGGCGCGGTGGCCAGCAGCCGGGCCAGCGCCGCGAGCGCCGCCGGGTCGGGGTGCGGCCACGCTCCGGGCACCGAATGCTCGTGCACCACCCAACCGCGCTCGCCGAGCCCGGCGCAGACCCGCCGGTCGTACGTGTTGCCGCCGCTGGGCGCTGCCGGGTCGTCGATGTCGCCGGGCAGGACGACGTGCACCGTACGGCGGTGCGGGCCGACGACCCCGGCGGCGTGGGCCGGCGTCGGCCGGCCCGCGTCGATCACAGCGACCGCTCGTAGCTGGCCCAGGCGACGTGTGACTCGTGCAGGGTGACGGTGATGCCGGCCAGCTCACGTGCCCCGGCGCCCAGCTCACCGGCGTGCACCCGCTCGGCCAGGCGGTCGGCGACGGTACGGGCCAGCACCTCGGTGGTGGTGTTCATCCCGGCGAACGCGGGCTCGTCGTCGAGGTTGCGGTAGGACAGCTCGCCGACCACGGCGCGCAGCTGCTCGGTGGCCAGCCCGATGTCGACGACGATGCCGTCGGCGTCCAGGTCGGGCCGGCGGAACGTCGCGTCCACCACGAACGTCGCCCCGTGCAGGCGCTGAGCCGGGCCGAACACCTCGCCCCGGAAGCTGTGGGCGATCATCATGTGATCCCGAACGGTCACGCTGAACACGGTAACTCCCCGTCGTCGTAGCTGATGAGGTGGCAGAGCGCGGGCAGGTCACCCGTGCTCAGTTGGGCGAGTACGTCGGGCAGTTCGGTGAACCGGGACGCGCCGGTGATCAGCGCGTCGAAGGCCGGGTCGTCGAGCAGGTCCAGGGCCAGCGCCAGCCGATCGGCGTAGCTGCGGCGGCCCCGCCGCGCGGGCGCGACCATGCCGACCTGGCTGCTGCGCACGGTGAGCCGTCGGGAGTGGAACGCCCCGCCCAGCGACACCTGCACCGGGCGGTCGCCGTACCAGCTCAGCTCGATCACCGTGCCCTCGGGCGCGAGCAGGTCCAGCGCCTGTTGCAGCCCGGCGGACGTGGCGCTGGCGTGCACGACCAGGTCCCGGTCGCCGGTCGCGTCGCCCGGCCGGGCGAACCGCACACCGAGCGCCCCGGCCACCCCGACCCGGCGCGCGTCGGTGTCGATCAGCTCGACGTCCACACCGGGGAAACGCGCCAGCAGCGCCGCGACGCAGCAGCCGACCATGCCCGCGCCGACCACGCTGACCCGGTCGCCGACCAGGGGCGCGGCGTCCCACAGGGCGTTCACGGCGGTCTCCACCGTGCCGGCGAGCACGGCGCGGGCGGGCGGCACGTCGTCCGGCACCGGCACGACTGCCGTCGTCGGCACGACGTACGCGCTCTGGTGCGGGTGCAGGCAGAACACCGTACGCCCGAGCAACTCCGGCGGGCCCTCTTCGACCACGCCGACGCTGAGGTAGCCGTACTTCACCGGGCCGGGGAAGTCACCCTCCTGGAACGGGGCGCGCATCGCCGCGTACTGGTCGGCGGGCACCCGGCCGGCGAACACCAGCGTCTCGGTGCCCCGGCTGACCCCGGAGTAGCGGGCTCGCACCAGCACCTCGTCCGGCCCCGGGACGGGCAGCGACACCGGCCGGATCTCCGCCGCGCCGGGCTCGCGCACCCAGCAGGCGTACGCCTCGCGGATCACCCTCGCACACCTCACCTTTTGTCCCGGTCGAACCGAACGGCCCTGATTTCCGTGTTCCCTGTCGGGGTCGTCGATCATAAACACGGAGGTACGGTGCCCACAGTTCGAAGCGGTCCGGTGATCGGGCTGAGCGCGCAGTTGGTCGTGCTGGCGGCGCTGGCCGCCACCGTGGGTCTGAGCACGGCGGGCTGGCTGGCCGGGGCCGGCTACGCGGCGCTCACCTGCCTCGCGTTGAGCCGGGGCCTGCACCTGTCCGGCGCGTCGCGGCTCGGCCCCGCCGACCGGGTGACGCTGGCCCGGGCAGTCCTGGTCGGCGCGGTCACCGCGCTGGTGGTGGACTCGTTCGGCCACCCGACGCCGGTGGGGCTGCTGGTCGCGCTGAGCACGGTGGCCCTGCTGCTGGACGCGGTGGACGGTCAGGTCGCCCGGCGCACCGGCACGGTCAGCGCGCTCGGGGCCCGCTTCGACATGGAGGTCGACGCGTTCCTCATCCTGGTTCTCAGCGTGTACGTCGCCCCGGCGGCCGGGAGCTGGGTGCTGGCCATCGGCGCGATGCGGTACGTCTTCGTCGCGGCCAGCGCCGTGCTGCCCTGGCTGCGCGGCGCGTTGCCGCCGCGCTACTGGCGCAAGGTGGTGGCCGCCGCGCAGGGCGTGTTGTTGACGGTCGCCGCCGCGCGGGTGCTGCCCGAGCCGTGGACCACAGTGGTCCTGGTGACCGCGCTGGCGCTGCTGGTCGAGTCGTTCGGCCGTGACGTGGCATGGCTGTGGCGTCGCCGCCCGGCACCTCGACGGGCCCACCCGCTGCCGGTCCCCGGCCCGGCCGGCGCGGCGATCACCGCCCTGCCCGCCGCGCCGATCGCACCGCCCGCCGCGCCGGTGGCGGTGCCCCTGCTGCCGCTGGGCGGGCACCCACCCGTCGTCGTACCGCCGCTGCTGCCGGTGCCGACGCCCGCGCTGGCGGCCCGCTCGGGCGGTACGGTCCACTCCGACTGGAGGCCCTGATGACCCTTCCCGCCCGGCTACGCCGGCTGACCGGCCGGCAACGCCCGCGCCCCGCGTCGACCGGTGACGCTTCGGCGCGTATCCCCGCGGTGTCGCCCGTGCCACGCGGCCGTGCGCGGCGGGCGCTGGGGTGGGTGGGCACGGTGCTGGCGGTTCTGCTGGTGTACGCCGTCCTGGTCGGCCCGGACCGGCTCGGCGAGCTGACGCCCGGCGCGTTTGTGCGGATCCCGCTGGAGGGTCTGCTGGTCGCCGCGCTGCTGCTGGCGCTGCCGCCGCGGCCGCGGCGGGTGGTGGTGGCCGTGGTCGGGCCGCTGCTGGGCCTGCTGGCCATCGTGAAGCTCGCCGACCTGGGGTTTCGCACGGCCCTCGACCGGCCGTTCGATCTGGTGCTGGACTGGCTGCTGCTGGACGACGCGTTCGGTTTCGTGCGGGACTCGGCGGGGCGGGCCGGCGCGGTCGGCGCGGTGGTCGGCGTCGTGCTGCTGGTCGGTGTGCTGCTGGTGGTGGCGACCGTGGCGTTGCGGCGGCTGGCGGCGCTGCTCGTCGGCCACGAGCGGGTGGCGACCCGGGCGGTGGCCGCGCTGACGGTGGCCTGGGTCCTCTGCGCCGTCGTCGGCGTGCGGATCGTCCCGGGCGTGCCGGTGGCCGACGCCGGAACCACCGCCCTGGTCGGCGCGCACGCCGAGCAGGTGGACGCGCGGCTGCACGACCGGGAACGGTTCACCGCCCAGATCGACGCCGACCCGTTCCAGGGTGTCCCGGGTGACCAACTGCTGACCGGGCTGCGCGGCAAGGACGTCGTCCTCGCCTTCGTGGAGAGCTACGGGCGCGATGCCGTCGAGGACCCGCAGTTGGCACCGCAGGTCAACGCCGTGCTGGACACCGGCACCGAGCGGCTGCGCGCGGCCGGGTACGGCGCGCGCAGCGGCTTCCTCACCTCCCCCACGTTCGGCGGGGGCAGCTGGTTGGCGCACGACACGCTGCTGTCCGGTCTGTGGACGGACAACGAGCAGCGGCACCGCAGCCTGCTGGCCAGCGACCGGCTCACCCTCAACGGCGCGTTCCGCCGGGCGGGCTGGCAGACCGTCGGGGTACTCCCGGCGGCCACCCAGCCCTGGCCGGAGCAGGGTTTCTTCTCCTACGACCGCTACTACGACGCCGAGGCGCTCGGCTACCGGGGCCCGAAGTTCAGCTACGCGCCGATGCCCGACCAGTACACGCTGTCGTTCTTCCAGCGGCGGGTCCGCGCCGGTGCGGACCGTCCGATCATGGCGGAGATCCCGCTGATCTCCAGCCACTCGCCGTGGACGGCGGTGCCCCGCATGATCGGCTGGGACGAGGTGGGCGACGGTTCGATCTACCACGCCGACGCCGGCGCGAAGGACGACGGTGACGCCGACGACCGGGACACCGGCCGGATCCGGGCCGGCTACCGGCAGGCCGTCGCCTACTCACTGTCGGCGCTGATCTCCTACGTCCAGACCTATGGTGACGACGATCTGGTGCTGGTCTTTCTCGGCGACCACCAGCCGGCCCCGGTGGTGACCGGCGAGGGCGCCAGCCGGGACGTGCCGATCACCATCGTCGCCCGGGATCCGGCGGTGCTGGACCGGGTCGCCGGTTGGGGCTGGCAGGACGGCCTGCGGCCCGGCCCGCAGGCTCCGGTGTGGCCGATGGACACCTTCCGCGACCGGTTCCTGACCACCTTCGGGCCGTCGACGTCACCTCTCGCCGCCCCGCGCTGAGAACCATCTATTCCGACAAAGCGCCGCTTCGTCCGTGCCCCGCGTCAGCGGCGTTGGGCTCGGCCAGTCGGCCGAGTTCGGTGGCAGCGAGCCGACGCAGAGTCGGGTCGGGATCGCTGGTGTAGCGGTGGAGGATCTCCGGCGCGGCGTCAGGAGCGAGACGTCGGACCAGAACCGCGACACGCTGGCGAACCATCGGGTCGCGGTCGTCCGCCACCTCCGCCAGGAGCTGCCCCCACTCCGATGAGCCGTCACCGGCGCCGGCGAGGCCACTGATGGTCGCGGCCCGTACCGCCGCCTCGTCGTCTCGCGCCAGCACCGTGAGCTGCGGCCGCACCCGCGGATCCGAGTCCACGGCCTTCGCGAGTGATGTGGCGGCTCGGGCCCTCAACCGGGGATCCGCCGCGGCGGCCATCGTCAGCAGCGTCGTGACCGCCGCCGGCCCCCCGACCGAGCCGAGGGCTTCCCCAGCGTCCTCGCGGACGTGCTGGTCCGGGTCCTGAAGCAGCCGCTGCAACGTCGGCGTCGCCTCGCGCGCGCCGAGTCGCCCCAGCGCGTACGCGGTCATCGACCGCACCCGCGCCGCCGGGTCCGCGGCGACCGCAGCCAGTGGCGTCACGGCGTCGGCCCGGCCGGTGTAGCCGAGCCTGCTCACTGCCGAGACCCGCACCCGCTCATCACCGTCCCCCAAGGCCAGAACGAGGACGCGAAACGCCCGGTCGTCGCCGGCGGGATCGGGGACCGAGCCGACCGCGATCGACCTGACCGTCGGGTCGGTGTCGGCTGCGGCGGCGGCCAGCAGGTCGAGATCCTCCGCCTCGACCACGAACCCCAGCGCCCACAACGCCACGCGACGCACCTCGGCCGTGTCGCTCGTGACCGACTCCAGCACGATGCGCCGGCTGGCGTCCCGGTCCGTACTCAGCAGGTCGATGATCTCGGCCTGCAGACTGTCCTGGTCATCCCCCAGGTCGCGCGCTGCGGCGCCCAGCAACACCGGGAGCGCCGCCACCTTCTGGATACCAGCCAGGACGCCGGCGATCAGGTCGCGGCCGTAGAAGTTCTTCTCGTCGAGGAACCGGGCCAGTGCCTGCTGAAGCAGTGGCACCAGGGTGGTGTCCCCGCATGCCTGGAGGGCGGCGAGGGTCGGCGCTATCTCGTCGTAATCGTCCTCAAGTTCCACGGCATGTCGGACCACGGCTTCCAGGGCCGCACGGCTGTCAAACACCTCGGCACCATGCCACACCAGGATTCGTGCTGTGGTCCCGCCCGGCTTCTCGTTCAGGCGGTGCTGTCGTCCCGCAGCCAGCCGACGAAGGCGCCCATCCGCTCGGCGCTCCAGCGTCTCCGGGCCGGGTACCCGTACCAACGGCCCTCTGCGATCTCGAAGCGCCAACGCATGATGAGCCCGGGTCGGTAGACGGGGAGGTCGATGCCCCACTGTCTGGCGATCCCTTCCGCGGTGCTGGTCAGACGATCGATCTCGCCGGGCTTCAGCTCGAGATCACGGGTGGCGGTGATGACCACCGCCAGCTCCGTCGTTCCGTGCCGTACGGGGCGGACGTCGTCGTCGGCCGCCTTTCCCAACTCCCGGTCGAGCTCGGCCCTCGCTCGCAGCCGACGCGCCAGCGGGACATTTCCGAGCAGGATGGCGTGCCGGTAGTGGCCCTGCGTCGTACTCAGTCCGTTCGTCCGCCCGGTGGCCACGCCCACACGGTAGGAACGACCCACAAGCTGAGCACCGGCCAGCAGGCCAGGTCGCCCGACTACCCCCGGTCGGTGGTGGCGGGGCGGGCGCGGACGTGCAGCCGCTCCCCCTGCGGCCCGAAGAGGCTGAGCGCCTCGGCGGTGCCGGGGCCGGGATTGAAGAAGAGGTGCGGGACGCGGGTGTCGAACTCGGCCACCTCCCCGGGCGTCAGGATGAGGTCGCGGTCACCGAGCAGCAGGCGCAGCCGGCCCGAGAGCACGTAGAGCCACTCGTACCCCTCGTGGACCTGTGGGGTCCGTCCCCCGGCGGACGGGTCCGGCGGGAATATCTGCTTGAACGCCTGGAGGCCGCCCGGTCGGCGGGTCAGCGGCAGGTGCGTCACGCCGTGCCTGACGATCGGCGTGGGGCGTACGCGGGGGTCGCCGGTGGTCGGGGCGTCCACCAGCTCGTCCAGCGCCACCTGGTACGCCCGCGCCAGCGGGAGCAGCAGCTCCAGGGTGGGCCGGCGGGTGCCGGACTCCAGCCGGGACAGGGTGCTCACCGAGATGCCGGTCAGCTCGGCGAGCTGGGTCAGCGTGATGCCGCGCTGGTGGCGCAGGGCACGCAGCCGGGGACCGACGGCCGCCAGCGCGACGCTGTCCTCGTTTGCCATAACGGCAAGGATACTTGCCACCCGGGTTGCGGCGACGGATGGTGGGCTCAGCCGACAAGTAGGGGGACATTCCGGTGGACGAGACATACGACGTGGTGGTGGTGGGCGGCGGCGCGGCCGGGCTCAGCGGGGCCCTGGCGCTGAGCCGGGCCCGGCGGTCGGTGCTGGTGATCGACTCCGGCGAGCCGCGTAACGCGCCGGCCGACCACGTGCACAACTACCTGGGCCGCGAGGGGACGCCGCCGGGCGAGCTGCTCGCGGCCGGACGCGCCGAGGTGGCCGGGTACGGCGGGCAGTTCCGCGCCGGCCGGGTCCAGACCACCACCCGCGACGACGACGGCTTCCGGCTCGCCCTCGACGACGGGAATTCGGTGCGGGCCCGCCGCCTGCTGGTGGCCACCGGGCTCACCGACGAGCTGCCCGACGTGCCCGGGGTGGCGCAGCGGTGGGGCCGTGACGTGCTGCACTGCCCGTACTGCCACGGCTGGGAGGCGCGGGACCGGCGGGTCGGCGTGCTGGCGACCGGGCCGATGTCCGTGCACCAGGCCGAGATGTGGCGGCAGTGGACCTCCGACGTGCTGCTCCTGCTGCACGACGCCCCGACCCCGGACGAGGAGACGGCCGAGCGGCTGGCCGCCCGGGGCATCGCGGTGGTGCCCGGCCCGGTCGCCGCGCTGGAGGTGAACGGGGACGCGCTGAACGGAGTACGGCTCGCCGACGGCCGGGTGGTGGCGCTCGACGTGGTCGTGGTCACGACCCGCACGGCGCCCCGCGCCGACCTGCTGGTGGGGCTGGGCCTGGCCCCGGAGGAGGTGACGATGGGTGGGCACGTGATCGGCACCCAGATCCCGGCCGACGCGACCGGGGCGACGACCGTGCCGGGTGTCTGGGTGGCCGGTAACGTGGCCGACCTGCGTGGCCAGGTCATCACGTCCGCCGCCGCTGGCCTCACCGCCGCGGCGGCGATCAACGCCGACCTCATCGCCGAGGACACCCGCGACGCGGTCACCGCGTACCGGCAGTTGGTGGCCACCACCTTCGAGGAGCCGGCGTGGGAGGAGCGGTACCAGGCCAAGCCGGCCGTCTGGAGTGGGCGCCCGAACCCACAACTGGTCGCCGAGGCCGCCGATCTGGCCCCGGGGCGGGCGCTGGACGTGGGCAGCGGCGAGGGCGCCGACGCGGTGTGGCTGGCCGAGCGCGGCTGGCGGGTGACCGCGGTGGACATCTCGACCACCGCGCTGACCCGGGCCGCCGAGCACGCCGAGACCGCCGGGGTAGGTGACCGGATCGAGTTCACGCACGCCGACCTGCGCGACAAGCCGCCCGCCGAGGAGGCGTACGACCTGGTGTCGGCGCAGTTCATGCACCTGCCGCCGACGCAGCGGCGGGAGTTGTTCGCCCGGCTGGCCGACGCGGTGGCCCCGGGCGGCCTGCTGCTGATCGTCGGGCACCACCCGTCAGACCTGTGGACGCCGGGGCACCGGATGCACATGCCCGACATGATGTACACCGCCGAGGACGTGGCCGCCTCGCTGGACCCGACCCGGTGGGACGTGCTCGTCACCGACACCCGCCCACGTCCCGGGCCGCACGACGTCGTCCACCACGACGCGGTCCTGCTGGCTCGCCGCCGCTGAACCGGCCGATCGGGGAGTCGTGGTGCATGACAAGAGCCGCGGATCAGGGCCTTTTGGGCACCGCGGCTCCACGATCGACCACGGTGTGGCGCGGAGGCGGGACGGGCCTTCGCACGGGGGTGGGCTCGGCGGTAGCGTTGCGCCACACTCACGGCCCGCAGGGGCGGTTGACCGCCGGCCCTGACGCCCCCGATCGTACGGAGGATGGTGCATGTCCATCGGCGCTGAGCCGCTCGCAGCACGCGACGACGCGGCCTCGCGGCCAACCTTCGAGCTCGCCCTGCGCGGCTACGACAAACGCCAGGTGGACCGGCACCTGGAGCAGCTCGACGGCCAGATCGCGATGCTCAGCGGCGAGCACGGACGTTCCGCGGTGCGGGTTCGTGAGCTGACCGCCGAGGTGCAGCGGCTGCGCGCCGAGCTGTCCGAGCTGCACGAGCAGCCGGTGCAGGTGGACCGCGCCTCGTTCCAGGATCTGGGCCCGATGGTCGGCGAGATCCTGACCCTCGCCGAGAAGCAGGCCGCCCTCATCACCGAGTCGGCCAGCGACCGGGCCAACGAGCTGCGCACCGAGGCCGAGCGGATCCTCGCCGACACCCGCGAGCGGGCCGCGCAGGCACGCCAGGACCTGTCGGAGGAGCTGGCCGCGCGGCGCACCGAGCAGGAACAGGCGTACGAGGAGCGGCGCGCCGTGGCCGAGGCCGAGCTGACCGCGATCCGGGAGCGCGCCGAGCAGTTGCGCGCCGACGGCGAGGCCGCGCACGAGCGCGCCCAGCACGAGGCGAAGCGCATCACCGAACAGAGCGCGCAGCAGCTCAACCAGACCCGGGTCGCCGCCGATGCCCTCATGAAGTCGGCCCGCACCCAGATCCAGCAGGAGGTTCAGGCCGCCCGGGCCAAGAACCAGCAGGAGATGGCCCAGTGGCAGGCCGGGGTGGAGCGCGAGGTCGCCGAGCGGCGCAGCGCCGCCGAGCAGGAGATCGCCGAGTTGCAGGCCGCCGCGGAGGAGGAGCTGGCCGAGCAGCGCAGCTCCACCGAGCAGCAGATCGCCGCGCTGCTGGCCGAGGCGCAGCAGCACGTGACCGAGCTGCGTAACCGGGCCGACGAGCAGGCGGCCAGCCACCAGGAGCAGCTGACCGCGCTCCAGCAGGAGATCGAGGAGCGCCGGCAGGAGTCGGCCCAGCTGCACGCCGAGCTGGCGACCGCCCAGCAGCAGCTCGCGGAGGTCCGCCAGGAGGGCGAGACCCTGGAGAACGAGCTGTCCCGCGTCCAGCAGCGGTTGGGCGAGGTGCGCCGGGACCTGACCGCCGAGGCGGCCCGGCTGGACGAGGCCCGACGGGCCGGGGATTCCGCCGAGCGGCACGCCAAGGAGGTCCGCGCCCGGGTGCAGCGTGAGGCGAAGCGGGTGGCCGACCTGGCCGCCGCCGCCGTGATGGCCGCCGCGGCCGGCGGCACGGAGACCGCCGAGTACCCGATGGTCGGCCCCCGGTCGAACCCGTCCCGTGCAGGTGTCGACCTGCTCCCCGTGGACCGGCCCGGGAGCGACCGCGCCGACGCCGACCGGACCGACGCCGACGACACCCGGGCCGACCAAGCCCGGGTCGAGGTCGAGCATGCGGAGGTCACGCACGCCGATGCCACGCACGCCGGTGGTGAGCACGCCGATGCTGAGCACGCCGGTGGTGAGCACGCCCATGCTGAGCACGCCGAGGCCGAGCACGCCGGTGGTGACCATGCCGACGGCGAGCGCCCGGGTGGGGCGCCCATGCGGTACCCGGTGGAGCCGGCCGACCGGACGGCCACGTCGGGGATGCCGACCAACGACGCCGAGCGGATCTTCACGCGGCCCGAGGCCCCGACGCCCGTACCGTTCCTGGCCTTCGGGCAGCCGGTCAGCGACAACGGCACCGCCCGGCACTGACCTCGCCGGTGGCTGACCCGGGCCCCGCGCGCGGATGCGCGCGGGGCCCGGGGTCACGGTTCGGCGCGGCCAGGCCGGCCCGTCGACGACGGCGGCTTACACCGAATCTGCGCGCCGTGTTCGCGGTACGCCCACAATCCGGTGTTTGGATGGGCCGATGAGCCAGCTCACGAGCGCGACGCCCACCGCCGCCGACCAGATCGCGTACCTGGACACGGCCGCGGCCACTCCGGTCGGGCGCGACTACAAGAGGCGTGCCCTCGACGCCCTCGACCTGCGGCCGGGGCACGCCGTGGTGGACATCGGCTGCGGCCCGGGGACCGATCTCGGGCGGCTGGCCGACGCGGTCCAGGCCGGCGGCCGGGTTGTCGGAGTCGACCGTGACGCGCGGATGCTCGCGGAGGCCGGCCGGCGGCTGGCCGACCGGCCGACGATCGAGCTGCGCGCGGGCGACGCGCACGCGCTTCCGCTGGACGACAGCAGCATGGACCGGGCCAGGATGGACCGGGTCCTCATGCACGTCGAGGATCCCGCGACGGTGCTGACGGAGGGTCGTCGGGTGCTGCGTCCGGGCGGTGTGCTCGCGATGGCCGAGCCGGACTGGGACACCCTGGCGGTCGCGGACGAGGATGTGCGGACGAGCCGCGGCTTCGCCCGCTTCGTCGCGGGGCGGGTGCGGAACCCGACGATCGGACGGGAGCTGGTCCGGCTGTCGGTGCAGGCGGGCCTGCGGGTGAGATCGGTCGAGGCGGTCGCCGTCGTCTTCCGGGACTTCGACACGGCGGACCGGATTCTGGGGCTGCGGCGCAATTCGGCCCGCGCCGTGGCGGCCGGCGAGCTCACCGACGCGGACGTTCAGCCGTGGCTGCGGCGTCTCACCGACGGTCCCCTGCTGGCGGGTTTCACCCTGTACCTGGTCACTGCCGAAGCCTGACGCCGCGCGGCGGGCCGGTCCCGACTCGGCGTCGCCCCCGTCGTCGGGCGCGACGTACCCGGGGCGATTCTGCACCGAACCTTCCCGAACGTCCCGTCGCTGCTGGCAGGCTGGGTTGGCCGACGCGCACCGAGGGCCGCCGGCCCGACCGGCGACCCGACAGCGCCTCGCGGCCGAGAGGAGCGCCCGTGACCGACCAACCGGAGGACTTCGACCTGCTCGTCGTGGGCGGCGGCAAGGCCGGCAAGACGCTGAGCATGGACGTTGCCCGGTCCGGCCGTCGGGTGGCGATGGTGGAGCGCGGCATGATCGGCGGTAGCTGCATCAACGTCGCGTGCATCCCCACGAAGGCGCTGCTGACGAGCGCGCGGGCGGCCCGCCAGCTGCGCCACGCCGCCGCGCTCGGCGTCGTGGTCGAGGGCGGCCGGGTCGACGTGGACCTGCTGCGGGCGCACAAGCAGGACGTCGTCGATCAGATGGTCGCCGCCAACCGGCAGCAGTTCCTCGACTCGGGTCTGCACCTGGTGATCGGTCAGGCCCGGTTCGTGGCCGCGCGGACCGTGCGGGTGTCACTGGCCGACGGCGGCGAACGACTGCTGCGCGACGACGACGTGGTCATCAACACGGGCACCCGGCCGTACCTGCCGTCCGTACCCGGGATGGCCGAGGCCGGGGTGCTGACCAGCGACGATCTGCTGCGCCTGAACCGGTTGCCGGCACGACTGGTGGTGCTCGGCGGCGGCACCGTCGGGGTGGAGTTCGCGCAGATGCTCGCGTCGTTCGGCAGCGCGGTGACGGTGATCGAGGGCGGTCCTCAGCTGCTGACCCGTGAGGACCCCGACATCGGCGACGCGATGATGCGGGTCTTCCTCGACGATTGCATCGACGTACGCGTCGGGGTGACGGTCGCCCGGGTCGACCGCGACGCCGACGGTACGGTCCGGATCACGCTCGACGACGGCAGCGTGGTGACCGGCGACGACGTGCTCGTGGCGGCCGGCCGGGCGCCGGTCACCGACGGGCTCGGGCTGGACGCGGCCGGTGTCCGACTCGACGACCGTGGCTTCGTGCTTGTCGACGAGTACCTGCGCACCAGCGCCGAGCGGACATGGGCCGCCGGGGACGTCGCGGGCAGCCCACAGTTCACCCACGCCTCGCTCGACGACTATCGGATCATCCGGGCGAACCTGGCCGGTGAGCAGCGCAGCACGGCGGGCCGACTCATCCCGTACACCGTCTTCACCACCCCGGAGCTGGCGCGGGTCGGTCTCGGCGAGAGCGACGCGCGACGCGCCGGGTACGACGTCCAGGTGGCCCAGCTGCCCGTCGCCGCGATCCCCCGGGCCCGCACCCTGCGCCAGACGCAGGGCATGTGGAAGGCGGTGATCGACGCCCGCACCGACCAGATCCTGGGCGCGGCGCTGCTCGGCGCGGAAGCGGGCGAGGTGATCACCTCGGTGCAGTTGGCCATGCTCGCCGGCATGCCGTGGACCGCGCTGCGAGACGCGATCATCACGCATCCGACCATGGCCGAGGGCCTCAACCTGCTCTTCGCGTCGCTGAAGTCCCGCCCGGTGCGCTGACCCGGCCCGTCAACGCCGCCGAGCGGGATGTCAGCGGTGGGCGGCGACCTCGGCGCGTACCCGCTCCTGGAAGGCACGCGCCTGGGCGCCCGTGGGCGGTGGCCCACCGTGCCGCGCGGCGATCGCCCGGCGGATCACCTCGGCCGGGTCGCCGGTGTCGACGAGCCGCCGGCCGGCGGCCACCTTGGACAGCCACTCACCGTCGCGGTGGCGCACCAGCGAGCGGCAGGCGCCGAGCACCGCGTCCTCCGCGCCGGGCGCGGGCCGGTCGCCCGGTGGCGTCGGCAGGGCCAGCCACCAGGTCAGCGCCTCGATCAGCAGGCGGCTCAGGTCGGCCGGGGTGAGGTCGCCGAAGACCTCCGCCGCCGGCGGCCCGAGCAGCGCCACCCCGCTCTGGTGCAGGATGCTGCGGTCCAGCCCGTACCAGAAGCGGCCGTCGGCGCTCGGGCGGTCCGCCGGGTCGAGGGTGCGGCGGAACGGCATCGCGGGCCCGGTGTTCAGCTCGACCTCGAAGCCGGGCTCGGGGCTGCCGGCCGCGGCCACGGCCCGCTGGTACACGACCAGTTCCAGCCCGCGCGCCGGGCAGGGCAGCGCCTCGTGGCGCAGCCGTGCCACCAACGTCCGCTTGACGGCCTCGGTCAGCGCACCGGCGCAGACCAGCGCCACGTCCACGTCGCTCCGGCCGGCCTGGTACGCGCCGAGCCCCACCGAACCGGCCGCGTACGCGCCGACGAGATCGCCGCCGAGCACGTCCCGGGCGGTGTCCACGAGGTCGTCGAGGTAGCGCCGAAGATCGGAGTCCACGCCCCATCCTCACCCGTGGACGCGGGCGCGTCGGCACCGGGCCGGCGGCCCTAACCGGCGTAGAGCAGCAGCAGGCCGGCGACGGTGTACGCGACCATCAGCGCGAGCAGCGGGAGCTGACCGGCCACCGCCCGCGCCCGGGGAAACAGGTACAGGGCACGGTCGTGGGCGAGCAGCGTGCCGAGCAGGTGCCCGACGATGATGACGGTGATCTGGAGGTTGGCCACCCCGGACGGGGTGACCAGCCCGGTGTGTGGTTGCCAACCCGCCGTGCCGAACCAGTCCGCCCCGGTGTCGCGAGGGTCGGACAGCAGGGCGACGGTGCGCTGACCCTCCAGGATCAGCAGCGAGTAGTAGTGCGCCACCACGTAGCCCACCGCGATCGGCACGATCGAGTGCGCGAGTTCGCTCGGCACCCGCGCCGGCTCCGCGGCGTCTGCCGGCTCCGCGGCGCTTGGCGGTCTGGCACGGCCGACGCGGGCGGCGGCGCCGGTGGCGAGGAGGTACGCCACGGCGACGACGCCGATGACCACGATCAGTCCGGCGCTGCCGGTGACCGCCGGGGGCAGGCCGTTCTCCTGGGAGAAGCGCAGCCACGCCGGCGCGTTGGAGAGGCTGTCGAACATGGTCGAGCCGAGCAGCACGATCACCACGGCGACGAGCCCGGGACGGGGCCGCAGCCCGGCGATCCCGTCGAGCGGGTTGCGCCACACCAGCACGCCGTCGGCGGCCCTGCCGATCGGGGCGAGCTGGCCGACGAGCGCGCTGTAGACCTCGAACGGGTCGGCCCGGTCGAACCAGCCCGCGCCGAACAGCGCGGCGCCGCCCAGCATGACCACGGCGTACCCGGCCAGCCACGCGGTGATGACCGGCAGGGTGGCCCGGTCCGGCGCGACCAGCTCCAGCCAGACGAACCCGAACAGGGTGAGCGCGGCCGGCCAGAGGCCCAGGCCGGCGGGCAGCTCCCGGACGCCGCGCGCCGGCTCGCGCCGCGCCGCCAGGGCGACGAGCAGGTGCACGGTACGCAGCGGGTTGACCGCCCGCCAGACCGGACCGAACAGCAGCGAGACGGGTACCAGCCCGACCCAGAGGAGCACGTAGAGCGCGCCGGCCGTCGGATTGTCCGGGGTGTCCGGCCCGCCGAGCAGGCCCACGCAGAACCAGCCGGCGGCGAGCAGTCCCAGTCCGCGCAGCGCCCACCGGAACGCGGGGGCGTCGACGAGGCCGGCCAGCCGGTCGGGTACCGGTCGGCCACCGGCGGCGTCCCGGTCGAGGCGTGGCTCGCGCCAGAGCAGGCCCAGGGCGAGGAACGTGACGACCAGGGTCAGGGCGGCGGCGACGACGAGTTCGGGCAGTGTGATCGGCAGGTCCTGGCGGCCGCCGACGCCGTGCGCCAGCAGCGCGGGAGCGGCGGACATCCCGCTCAGCGGACGACGAGCTGGAACAGCACCAGCTCGGTCTCGTGCGTCTCCACCTCGAACAGCCCGGTCTTCTCGGCCCGGAACTCCACCGAGCCGGGCGTGCCGGCTGGCAGTCGGGCGCCCAGGTCGTAGCCGTGCACGTGCAGTTCGTCGTCCGCGTCCGAGGTGACAGTGATCCGGACGAGTTGGCCCTTGGCCACGGTCACCCGGCCGGTGGGCGGGCTGATCCGTCGTTTGGCGATGGTCACGGTGATCTCCCGGTCGACCGCGGGCGTGCTGGCGGTGGCGGCGGGAGTGGGACTGTCCGCCGAGGCCGGCGCGGAGGCGGTCGGTGCGGCGGCCGACGTGGCCGGCGTCGAGGGGGCGGCCCCGGACGGGTCGTCGTCCTGCCCGCAGCCGGCGGTGAGCAGGGCGCTGAGCAGACCGGTGACGAGGAGGGTGGTGGGGACGGCGGCGCGGCGGGCACCGGGGGCGCGGACGAGCACGGGCGGACTCCGAACGACGCGGGGGGCGGGGTGTCGAGCTGATCGTCGGAGGGTGAACTCTACGTCTTGTTCGGCGGTGGGGAAATGACCATGATGAACGAATGCGATCGAGGCTGGTCACTGTCTGTCACGTTGTGTGCCGCACCGTCGCGGTGCTGGCGGCGCTGCTGGTGGTGTCGCTGGCGCTGCCCGCCGCCCCGGCGTCGGCGCACGGGCAGTTGGCGACCTCCACGCCGCTGACCGGCACCGTCGTCCGCAAACCCCTGGCCCAGGTCGGGTTGTACTTCACCGAGAAGCCGGCCGCCAACGCGCACTTCACCCTCACCGGCCCGAACGGGTCACGGGTGGACAGCGGCTGGTCGTACGGCGAGCCGAAGCGGCTGGACAAGCCGGTCCAGGAGTACTTCATGGTCAACGGCGTCTTCGAGCCGCGGCTGTACCACACCGGCTTCCCCGCCATGGTGACCGTCGCCCACTGGCCGGCGAAGGGCCGCTACACCGCCAGCTACCTCACGGTCGCCTCGGACGGCGAAGCGGTGCGGGGCACCGTCACCTTCGACTACCAGGGCCCGAGCACGGCCGCCCCGGCCGGCTGGACGGCACCGACGAACGGTCCCGAGCCCGCCCTCCTCGCCCAGGCCGAGGGCACCCCCTCGGCCTCCGCCGTGCCGGCGGCGACACTCCCTGCGGACGCCACCCCCGCGGCCGCGCCACCGGCGTCCCCACCGGAGGGAGGGCTTCCGCCCTGGGTGGTGCCCGCCGCCGTCGTGGTGGTCGTCGGCACGATCATCGTGGTGGCGGCCCGCCGCCGGCCGGCGCCGTCCGGCGGCACCACCCGCCCGCGCGGCGCAGCGCCTCGGCCACGGGGCGCGGCCTCGCGTCCGCGCGGTGGAACGGACCGCCGGCCGGCTCGTCGCGGCCGCCGCTGAGGCGCACCGACGTGACCCCCCGGGCCGGGGCGCGGTCCGCCTTCTGTCCAGCAACGACCATCGGCGGCTGGGTGTACCGCCCGGAGCACCCCACCCCCTGGCCGGGACCTGAAACGCCGTACGGCGCTGGCGCATTTCCGACATCCAGGGACCAGTGCCGCGATCTTTCGCACGAACATCGAAAACTTTTGATGTATCGATGCAAAGGCATGGACAGCCCTATCGAAACCCCTTAATGTCTCGACCCATCAACCCGGTGTTTCCGGAGCGTCACTCGTCGGCGTCGAGGACGTTACGGACCGGGCCGGCGGCCACCGCCTCACCATCTCTGCACGCCGGCCGTCGGTCATTCCTATCCTCTGTGGAGGAACGATGGGCACACCGCTGCTGCGCCGATTCCGCAGTCCCGTCCTGGGCGCGCTCGCGCTCGTCCTCGCGGTCGGCTTCTGGGCCGACCCGGCCGACGCCGCCCCCGAGCAGGAACCGGGCGTCACTCTGCGCGTCTACGACGTCCAGGTGCCGCTCTCCGAAATCTGCACGCTCAAGCCCGCGCAGACCCCGAACGTGGACAAGCTGATGTCCACGATCAACTGGACGTCGCCGGCCGACTTCGGCTTCGACGACAACTTCGTCTCGCAGGTGCTCGGCAACATCACGATCACCCAGGCCGGGAGCTACACCTTCCGGCTCAGCAGCGACGACGGGTCCAAGCTGACGATCGACAACACCGTCGTGATCAACCACGACGGCCTGCACGGCGCCACCCCACCCAAGGAGGGCGCCGTCACCCTCGCCGCCGGGCTGCACCCACTGCGCATCGACCACTTCGAGCGCGCCGGTGGCCAGCAGATCACGCTGGAGTGGCGGACGCCCGGCTCGTCGTCCTTCGTGGTCGTGCCGACCTCGGCGCTGAGCACCGACGCCGGAGTCGTACGGGTGACCGCACCGGGGCGCAAGGAGTGCGAAGGCGTCACCGACTCCCCCGGCGACGGGTTGCCGCTCACCGGCGTGCACCCCGGCTACACGCTCACGAACCTGCGACCCTCGGGCTTCCAGCCGAAGGTCACCGGGATGGACTGGCTGGCCGACGGCCGGCTGGTCATCAGCACCTGGGGTGGCAGCGACCAGTCCGGCACCTCCCAGGACGGCGAGGTGTACATCATGGGCAACACCGGCGGCGCGACCGGTCCCGGGTCGGTGACCACCAAGAAGATCGCCGGCGGCCTCAAGGAGCCGATGGGGCTCAAGGTCGTCGACGGCGTGGTCTACGTGTCGGAGAAGCAGCGGCTGACCCGGCTGGTGGACACCACCGGAGACGAGGTGGCCGACCGCCTCGACACCGTCGCCACCTGGCCGTACGGCGGCAAGTTCCACGAGTTCGCGTTCGGTCTGCTCTACCAGGACGGTTCCTTCTACGTGAACCTGTCGGTGTCGATCGACTACGGCGGCGCGACCACGGTGCCGCAGCCCGCCGCCAACCGGGGAACCACCATCAAGGTCAACAAGGACACCGGCGCGGTCAGCTACATCGCCGGCGGCCTGCGGACGCCGCACGGCATCGGCTGGGGCCCGGAGGGCGGCATCTTCGTCACCGACAACCAGGGCGGCTGGCTGCCGTCGTCGAAGCTGGTGCACATCAAGCAGGGTCGCTTCTTCAACCACTACATGACCCCGGCGGGCCCGTTCGACGCCAACCCGGTCACCCCGCCGGTGCTCTGGATGCCGCAGAACGAGATCGCCAACTCCCCCAGCACGCCGCTCTACCTCACCACCGGGCGCTACGCCGGGCAGTTCGTGATCGGTGACGTCACCTACGGCGGCCTCCAGCGCGCGTCGGTGGAGAAGGTCAACGGCGAGTACCAGGGTGCGCTGTTCCGGCTCACCCAGGGTCTGGAGGCGGGCGTCTCCGAGGTCAACCTCGGTCCGGACGGCGCGATCTACGTCGGCGGGCTCGGCGCGGGCGGCAACTGGGGGCAGACCGGCAAGCTGACGTACGGGTTGCAGAAGCTCACCCCGAACAGCACCAGCACCTTCGAGATGCTGGCCATGCGGGCCACCACCGCCGGTTTCGAGGTGGAGTACACCCAGCCGGTCTCGGCGGAGACCGCCGCCAACCTGGCCGCCCACTACAAGGTCAAGCAGTGGCGGTACGAGCCGACGTCCAACTACGGCGGCCCGAAGATCGACGAGGAGACGTTGACCGTCAGCGGGGCCACCCTCTCGGCGGACGGCAGGAAGGTCAGCCTGACCGTCGACGGCCGCAAGGCCGGCCGGGTGGTCTACCTGCGGTCACCGCGCCCGTTCACCTCCACCAGCGGGCAGTCGTTGTGGAGCACCGAGGCGTGGTACACGCTCAACGCCATCCCGGGCGTCACCCCGCCGAGCGGCGGGACCAACCTGGCGCTCAACAAGCCGGCCACCGCGGACAGCTCCTGCTCGACGACCGAGGGGCCGGCCAAGGCCGTCAACGGCAGCGTCACCGGCGGAAACAGCGACAAGTGGTGCTCGAAGGGCACGTCGAAGTACCTCCAGGTGGACCTGGGGGGCAGCTACGCGGTGAACCGGGTGGTGGTCAAGCATGCCGGCGCCGGTGGTGAGGACACCGCCTGGAACACCCGGGACTTCACGATCGCGTCCAGCCCCGACGGCACGAGCTGGACCACCCGGGCCACGGTGACCGGCAACACGGCGAGCACCACGACGCACGACGTCACCGCGCCCGGTGCCCGTTACGTCCGGTTGGCCGTCACCGCGCCGACCAGCACCAGCGACACCGCGGCGCGCATCTACGAGTTGGAGGTGTACGGCAGCGCCGCCAGCGGCGCAGGCAGCATCACCGGCATCGGCGGCAAGTGCCTGGACGTGGACAACGCCGGTACCGCCGACGGCACGAAGGTGCAGTTGTGGACCTGCAACGGCACGGGCGCGCAGTCGTGGAGCCGGTCCGGCGACACGTACCGGGCGCTGGGCAAGTGCCTCGACGTGGACAACGCCGGCACCGCCGACGGCACCAAGGTGCAGTTGTGGACCTGCAACGGCACCGGCTCGCAGGTGTGGCAACCGCAGTCCGACGGGTCGATCCGCAACCCGCAGTCGGGCAAGGTGTTGCAGGCCGCCGGGGGCGGCACCGCCGACGGCACCCAGATCCAGATCGGCACGTACGTCGGTGGCGCACACCAGAAGTGGGTGGTCACCGCCGGCTGACACCCGTTGGGGCGCGGTCTGGCCGGCCGGTCAGACCGCGCTCCGCGCCGACCGTCGGTCGGCCAGCCCGACGGGACACGGCTTCGGTCAGGGACCCTGCGGCAGGGGTTGGGCCAGTGCGCGCAGGTCCGCCGGGAGTTGGGACAGGGCGTCGGAGAACTCGCGGTGCCCGACCACCCGGTGCATGGTCTGCAGAACCGCCCGTACGCCCCGTTCGGCCCCGGGCCGGTCGGTCCCGGCGCGGTCGGCCACGCGGCGCAGGAACTCGTCGTACCCGAACGCTTCCGGCGGCTCGGCGGCCTTGACCAACAGTGGGCTCAGCTCGACGGCCAGGTGGGGAGCGAGCGCGGCGGCCTCGCCGCCGCTGAGGCGCTCGGTGAGCGTCCGCAGCACGGCCTCGGTCAGCGGGCGTGCCTGCGCGGGCGGGATGCCCGCCCGCGCCGCGACCTTGTCGACGAATCCCAGATCGGCCATGGTCCCGCCCTTTCCGTTGCCGAGACGCGTGGCTACCCCGGCCCACCGGCGGCAAACCCGGGCGCGACGAGGTCGCTTCTGTCGGTTGCCCCGCGCCCGGCCAGCGCCGTCTCGTACGGTGAGATCGGACCGGGTTCACGCCGGCCGCCCGGCGGCGGCCCGTGCCGCAGGAGGAGCAGATGGCGGTCGACCTGCCCGACGTGATCGACAGGTACTTCCGGGCCGTCCGCGACGGCGACCTCGACGCCTTGGTCGCCTGCTTCGCGGACACCGCGAGCGTGGCCGACGAGGACCGGTTGTACGAGGACCGGCCGTCGATCCGCTCCTGGGCGCAGCGGACGATGGCGGCCTCCTCGTACACCGCCGAACCGCTGCGGGTGACGCCCCAGGCGGGCGACTCGTACCTGGTCATCGCACGGGTGTCGGGCGAGTTTCCGGGCAGCCCGATCGAGCTGCGGTACCGGTTCACCCTGCGCGACGACCTGATCGGCGCCCTGGACATCCGCCCGTAGCGACCACGCGAGTCGCCCGCCAGGAGAGACGTCGTGCCACGGGTCCGTCGCGTTCGAGGCGACGCCCTGACCTCCTCGAAGGGCGAATCGCCGACCCGCGCCCGACGCTCCGCGTCCCGTCGTCGGGCCTCGGAAGCGCACCGGAACGGCTTATGGTGATCACCCGCCGAACGGACGACGTGGTCGGTCGGCCGACGGATGACATGATGTGCCGACAACAGCTGACGCTACGAGGAAGGGTGCTGCTGTCTGATGGCGCACTTCGAGGCCCGCACGTCCACGACACCCGGGCGGATCGTGGTCACGCTGACGGGTGAGTGTGACCTGGCCGCCCAGGCTGAGCTGACGGCCGTGCTGTCCGCGGCGGTACGCGCCGCGCCGGTGGTGGTGGTCGACGTCGGCGGGCTGCGGTTCCTCGACTCCACCGGCCTGCACGGCCTGGTGACCGCCCATCAGGAGGCACGCGCGAACGGCCGACATCTGTACGCCGTGAACGCCGCCGGCCCGGTCGCGACCGTCCTCGACATCACCGGCATCGGCAACCTGCTGCGCCCACCCGCCGACGACTCGCGGCTGGCGGGCTGATGGCGGCCGACCGGCGGGAGACCCGCGGCGTGACCGAGCAGCCCTCACCAGCCCTGCGGACGGACACCATGGCGTACGAGGTGGCGACCGACCTGCGGGCGCTGCGCGCGTTCGTCTGCTCCGGCGCCATCGCCCGGGGCCTGTCGGCCGAGCGGGTGGAGCTGCTGGCGCTGGCGGTCAGCGAGCTGGCCACGAACACGTTGCAGCACACCGCCGACGGTGGCCGCGTCCGGCTCTGGGCCGAGGGTGACCAGTTGTTCTGCGACGTCGTCGACCAGGGCCCGGCGCGGGCGTTCGGCCGGGCCATGCCGGCCGCCGACGCGGTACGGGGTCGCGGGCTGGCCATCGTCGAGCAGATCTGCGACGAGGTGGCCGTGCTGGCCGCCAGTGAGGGCACCGTGGTCCGGATCCGGCTGGCGCTGTGAGCGGGGCGGCTCAGGGCCCCACGCGCACGGCCAGGGTGCACGTGTCGTCGTCCGGGTTGGGATGGTTGAGCAGGTCACGCAGCCGGGCGAGGGGCTGCTCCCCCGGCGTCGCGGTGAGCGCCGAGAGGGTCGCGCGCACCTGCGGCAACCGGTCCTGCTCGGGCGCGCGTCGCTCGATGAGGCCGTCGGTGTAGAACAGCACGAGGTCGCCGGGGCTCAGGCGCGGGGAGAGCACCGGGTACACCGCGTCGTCACCGGCGCCCAGCAGCAGACCCGGGGGGCGGTCGAGCGGGTTGGTCTCGCCGGCGCGGGACAGCAGCGGCACCGTGTGCCCGGCGCGGCCCCAGCAGAGCACCCGAGTGGCCGGGTCGTACACCGCGACCACGGCGGTTCCGGTGATCGAGAGCTGCCCGCAGAGCCGGTTGAGGTGCCCCAGCAGCACCGACGGGTCCCGGATGCCGATCGACAGCCAGGCCACCAGGGCGAAGCGCAGGTGCGCCATTCCGCTCGCCGCGTCCAGCCCGTGACCGGTGACGTCGCCGACGGCGAGCACGACCTTTCCGTCCGGCAGGGACTGCGCGTGGTACCAGTCCCCGCCGACCCGCGCGGCGCTCTCGGCCGGCAGGTAGTTGACCACCGCCTCCAGGCCGGCCAGCGGAAACGGGTCGCGGGGCACCGGCTGGATGAGGTTCTGCAACTGCCCGGCCAGCCGGTGCTCGGCGAGGGCGGTCATCTCCCGCGTCCGCAACTGGTCACTGAGTCGCTCGATGGCGGTCCGGGAGTCCACCCGGGCGGTCACGTCCTGCACCACAGCGTGGATCTTCAGCGGTGCGCCGTTCGCGTCGCGGGAGACGTCGGAGAGGATCCGCAGGTACCGGACCGCGCCCGCCGCCTGGAACCGGACCGTCACGTCCGAGGAGGCACCGCTGTCCAGCGTCTGCCACGCCGTCTCGCGCAGCATGTAGTCGTCGGGGAGCAGGGCGGCTGCCTGCTCGGCGCGCGACATCGGGCCGAGCGCCGGATCACGCTCGAAGATGCGGTACATCCCGGGTGACCACTGGCTGACCCCGCTGGCCAGGTCGTACTCCGCCCAGCCGAGGTTGCCCAGCAGCTCGGTACGGTCCATCCGCCGGCGGTCCTCGTCGAGGCGCTGCCAGGACACCAGCAGACCGCCGAGAACGCGGTGCACGTGGACGTCGAACAGCGAGTCGGCGACGACGCCGGTGCGCTTCTCCACGTACCGGAAGTCGGCCAGGCGGCCGGACGAACCGGTGGCGAGCACCTGCTGGTACAGCTGCCAGAGGGGTCCGCCGACCATGCTGGGGTACAGCTCGCTGAGCCGGGCGCCCACCCGGTCCACGCCCCGACCGTAGATGTCGTGGCTCTGGCCGCTGGTGGCCGCGATCCGGAAGTCGGCGACCGCCCGGTGGTCGTCGGGCACGGGCAACAGCCACGTACACCCGGCCGGGACGACCGCAAGGATCTCCCGGACGACCGCCTCGACCGGCCACGTCGCTTCGGCGGCGTGCGCGCCGGGACCACCGTGGTCCGCCATGGCACGAAGCCTAGTCACCGACCGGCGAACGGCACACAGCCGGCGCATCGAGGTGGCATTCCGGCCGGGTGGGCCCACGGTGGGACGAGACGCGCCGCCGCGCCGATGCGCCCCCGTCGAGGCGTGCCGACTGCCACAATGCGGTCAGTCCGGACGGTGGCGTCGGACGGAGGAGACCAGGAGGACGGCCATGCCGGACAGCGAACGCGAGGCGGAGCTGCTCGACGCCGAACGCACCCTGCAGGCCGCGCAGCGCGCCGGTGACGTCGCGGCCCTCGATCAGTTGCTGGTCGACCAGCTCATCGCGATCGGCCCCGACGGCCGCCAGCACGGCAAGGCCGAGGACCTGGCCGCGCACCGGGACCGGACCTCGGTGATCGAGGAGCTGATCGAGGAGGAACTGGACCTGCTCGTCGTCGGACGGACCGGTGTGACGTTCTTTTTGGGCCGGGTGGCCGGGGTGTTCAACGGCGAGCCGTTCGCCGCGCGCCTGCGCTACACCCGGACCTGGATCCACGACGACCCGCACGGCTGGCGGATCCTCGCCGCACACATCAGCCCGGTCTGACCCGCCGGGCCGGGCTGTCCCGCTTCAGCTCACGGTGGCGTCGATCGGGCCGACGCGCAGCAGACCGTCGTTGAGCGGGGTGCAGCGGATGCCGCCCGTGGTGCGCAGCGCCTTCCAGGCGCCCGGACCGACCGTGACGTCCATCCAGGCGCACGGGCGGGCCGCCCGGTTCACCCGCAGGCTGACCGGGCCGTCGCCGGAGTCCAGGATCAGGACCCGGCCGATCAGCTCGTCCACGGCGATGCCTGCGGTGAGGATGTTGCGCCGGACCTGCGCCAGGCCGATGCCGGCCGGCAGGGACTCCTGGGCGATCACGGTCACGCTGGCGTCGCGGTGCGCCGGCTTGCCGAAGTAGCGGTCGCCGACGATGCCGAGGCTGGCGCGGAGCGCAACGGTGTCGACCAGCTCGCCGGGCGGGGCCGGCGCCGGGCCGTCGGAGGGCCGGCCCCGAAAGCGGTGCACGGGCGAGGCCAGCAACTCGACGATCTGCGGCATGGCACGGATTCTACGAACCGGACGTGCCCTGCGGGCCGGCTCGGCGGACGGGGTGCAGTGCCGGGGACGACCGCACGAAAGGCCGCCGTCCCCGGCGGTCTCAGGCCGGTGTGCCGGTGACGGTGAGGTTGCGCAGTCGGCCGACGTTGTCGAACGAGCCGAAGCCCACCCGCCCCGAGCCGAAGGTGGTGTCCTTCGCGGTCAGCAGCGGGTCCCGGTGCCCGTCGACGTAGACGGCGATCTCGCCGGTGGCCGGCAGGTGCACGAGGCGTACGCGGTGCCAGTCGGCGTCGGTGATCGCCGGGTTGGCGCCACGGGAGCGGCCGTTCCACTGGTGGTCGATGCGCTCCCGGTCGGCGTTGTTGACCTTGAAGATGCCGTTGTGCGGATAGATCGTGTTGTCGGTGGAGAGGTGGGCGTAGTAGAACTCGGTGTCCGAGCGCCAGCCGAAGACGATGATCACGTCGCGGTTGCTGACCTCCACCGGCGTGTCGAGTCGTACCCGAGCGTCGAGGAGGACCGACGACCACGCCGGGCCGGCGGTCAGCACGGCGTACTCGAAGGGCCGGCGCGGGCCCGGCCGGCTCTCGCCGGCCTCGGCGAGGATGACCTGGTCGCGGGTGAACTGCCACTTCGCGGGCGTCACCGGCGCCCAGTTCGCGGCGCCCGAGGTGTGGCGCAGCGTGGTGTCGCCGACGTCGCCGCTGGCGAACTCCCTCGTGCCGGTCACCTTCCAGATCGTGCCGTTGGCCTTGGCGACGAGGTACAGCTCGCCGGCGGCGTCGGTGCCGAAGCGCAGGTCGACCCGGTTGGGGTCGCCGGGGGCGCCCGGTCCGGAGAGGTCCCGCATCCGCACCGGGCCACCCGCGGCGTCGAAGAGCGCGAGCTGGTGGATCGGGGCGAGGCCGTGACCGCGGCGCATCTCGTTCGCCTCGGTGTAGAGCACCCGGCCGTCGACGAGGTCGCCGAAGACGTACTTGCCGCGTAGCGCGGGCACCGCGTGCCCGCGGTAGACGAACCCGCCGGCCACCGCGACGCCGACGTCCGCGGTGCAGTTCCAGTCCGCGGCGGGGTCGTGGTCGTACGCGGCGACGGGGTACGTGTAGCCGTAGCGCTCATCGTCGGCGGGCAGCGGGAACAGCCGGTCGCAGGGGTTGGTGGCCGTCTTGTCGAAGACGAAGGAGCCCTCGCGCTCGCTCCAGCCGAAGTTGTCGCCGGCGCGGACCTCGTAGATCGCCTCGATGGCGTGCTCACCGATGTGCCCGAGGTACATCCGGCCGGTCGCCCGGTCCCAGCTGAACCGGTGCGGGTCGCGGAAGCCCACGGCGTAGATCTCGCCGAGCGCGCCGGCCTGCCCGACGAACGGGTTGTCGGCGGGAATGCCGTACCGGCCGTTGGCCGAGTTGGCGCCTCGCGGGTCGATGCGCAGCAGCTTGCCGTGCGGCAGGCCCAGGTTCTGCGGGTCGGTGTTGCGGACGCCCAGGCCGCCGTCGCCGACGGCGAGGTACAGCAGGCCGTAGTCGCGGTCGTGGCGCTTGGCCGTCGGGTTGAAGTTGATCTCCTGGATGCCGTGCACCTGCCCGCCGAAGCCGATGCGCAGCACCTCCCGGCGGGTGCCGGCGAAGGTGTCGGCGGCCGGGTCGGTGGCCGTCCACTCGGTGATGACGCCGTGGTAGATCGTCCCGGCCTGGGCGTAGTCCGGTGGCGTGGTCGCCGCCGACGCCAGCTCGGTGTGGATGGTGTAGAACCGGCCGTTGACGCCGAACTCGGGGTGGAAGGCGACGTAGCCGAAGCCCTGGCCGAGCCCCCGGCCGGAGAAGAACCGGGGCGCGAACGTCGCCGCCACGTCGAGGTAGACGTGCGGCACGCCGTTCTCGACCAGGTAGAGGTTGCCGTTCAGGTCGGGCACCGCGCGCCGGCCGGAGCCGTCGGGCAGCTCCATGATGGTGTTGATCCGGGCGGTCCGCATGAGCCGTTGGTCCGTCGGCGCGGGGGTCGGGTACGACTGCGGGAAGCGGGCGTACTCGCTCAGGACCAGCCCGAGGCGGGACTGGGTCGGCATCTCCGGGATCGGGTCGTAGACCGCGTCGGCGGCTCGGGCGGGGCCCGCGACCAGGGTGGACAGCACCACCACGAGGGCGGTGAGGCCGGCCGTCAGCGCGGACCGACGTCGCCGCCATCGGCCGGCACGCGCTCGGCGTCGACGCCGTCCTGCCGGACAACGAGGCCGGCGGCCGCGCGCTCGCCGCGCACCTGATGGACCTCGGCCACCGCCGCATCGCGGTCGCCGCCGGCAGCGCCGGCCTCACCACGGTCGCCGACCGGCTCGCCGGCGTGACGTCCGCGCTGCGGCAGCGCGGGCTGCGCCCCGCCGACCTGACGGTCGTGCACGGGGACTTCACCCGCGGCGGCGGACGGGCCGCCACCGAGCAGATCCTCAACGAGCACCCGGAGACCACGGCGATCATCGCGCTGAACGACGCCATGGCGATCGGCGTCCTCTCGACGCTGCGGTCGCGCCGCGTGCCGGTGCCCGCGCGGATCTCCGTCGTCGGCTTCGACGACGTCTCCGTCGCCGCCGACCTCGCGCCCAGCCTCACCACCATCCGGCTGCCGATGACCGAGATGGGCCGTACGGCGCTCACCCTCGCCCTCAAGCCCCGCTCGGCGCGTCCCCGCCGCCGCGGCACCGGCCACCTGCTGGTCGTCCGCGACTCGACCGGCCCCGCCCCGACGACCTGACCGGCGGCAGGGGTGCGGTCAGACCGCCAGGGCCGCCCGGACGTCCCGCTCCGCCGTGACTCCCCCGTCGCCGTCCGAGGTGACCCGACCGGATTCCAGCACGTGGTAGCGGTTCGCCACCCGCAGCGCGAAACCCAGGTGCTGCTCGACGAGCAGCACGCTGAAGCCGGGCTGTCGGGTCAGCTCGACGATCCTCTCCTGGATCTCCGCGACCACCGACGGCTGGATGCCCTCGGTCGGCTCGTCGAGCATCAGCAGCCGGGGCCGGGTGATCAGCGCGCGGGCGATGGCCAGTTGCTGGCGCTGGCCGCCGGAGAGCAGCCCGGCCCGCCGGCGCAGCAGCGGGCGCAGCGCCGGGAACAGGTCCAGCACCTCCGCCGTGGCCACCGCGCCGTCGCGCCGGCCGTCGGCGACCAGGCGCAGGTTCTCCGCGGCCGTCAGGTGCCCGAAGCACTGCTGGCCCTGCGGGACGTACGCCATCCCGCGCTCCACCCGCTCGTGCGGCGCGAGACGGGTGACGTCCTCGCCGTCCAGCTCGACGGTGCCGGCGCTGGGTCGCAGCAGGCCCGCCGCGACCCGCAGCAGGGTGCTCTTGCCGGCGCCGTTGTGCCCGAGCACCGCGGCCACCCCGTCGGGCGGGACGGCGAGGTCCACCCCGTGCAGCACCCTCGAACGCCCGTATCCGGCGTGCACCCCGCGCAGGGTCAGCATCATGCCTCCAGAGGACTGGGGGCCGACCCGGCGGCGACCGGGTGGCCAAGGTAGACCTCCTGCACGCGCGGGTCCGCCTGGACCTGCGCCACCGTGCCCTCGCTGAGCACCTTCCCCGCGTGCAGCACCGTGACGCTGCGCGCGAACCGGCGCAGGAAGTCCATGTCGTGCTCGATCACCACCACCGTGCGGTCCCGGCTCACCGTCCCCAGCAGCGCGCCGGTGGCGTCGCGCTCCTCGTGGCTCATCCCGGCGACCGGCTCGTCGAGCAGCAGCAGCCGCGCGTCCTGCACCAGCAGCATGCCGATCTCCAGCCACTGCTTCTGGCCGTGCGCGAGCGTCCCGGCGAGCTGGTCGGCCCGCCCGGCGAGGCCGATGGTCTCCAGCGCGGCGGCCACCTCGTCGGGAATCCCCCGCCGGCGCCGCGCCAGGGTCACCCAGCTCCGCCGGGCGCCGGCCGCGATGTCGAGGTTCTGCACGACCGACAGCTCCTCGAACACCGTCGACGTCTGGAAGGTTCGCCCGATGCCCAGCCGGCTGATCCGGTGCACCGGGCGGCCGAGCAGCTCCTGGTCGCCGAACCGCACCGAGCCGGTGGCCCGCACCAGACCGGTGACCGCGTCGACGAGGGTGGTCTTGCCGGCGCCGTTCGGGCCGATCAGGAACCGGATGTCGCCGGCCGGCACCTCCAGCGAGACGCCGTCGACGGCGGTGAAGCCGTCGAAGCTGACCCGCACGTCACGGACGGACAGGCCGTCCAGCCGCTCGCCGCTCATGCCGCGCTGGCTGGGCATGCGCTCACGGCCCTCGCTGCGCTCGGTGCGTTCGCTCATGCCGCCGGCACCTCCGTCCGCTCGACGCGACGTCGACCCAGTGGTGACCACCCGCGCCGGCTCGGCTCCGGGCCGCCGTCGCGGCGGCGGGCCAGCGCCCACAGCGACGCCAGGCCGCCGGGAAGAAACGCCACCACGACCACGAAGAGCAACCCTTGCAGGTACGTCCAGGTGCCCGGGAAACGCTCCGACAGGGCGGTACGCGCCCAGGCCACCGCCACCGCGCCGAGCACCGGGCCCAGCAGCGTCGCCCGGCCACCCACCGCGACGCCGATGACGAACTCGATCGACGGGACGATCCCGATCAGCGCGGGCGAGATGATTCCCACCGCCGGCACGAACAGCGCCCCGGCCAGCCCCGCCATACCGGCCGCGACCACGTACGCGACCAGCTTGACCGACGCCGGGTCGTAGCCGAGGAAGCGGACCCGCTCCTCGCCGTCGCGGACCGCCACCAGCAGCTCGCCGTAGCGGCTGTGGATGAGCTGACGGGCCAGCGCGAGCAACGCCAGCAGGACGCCGGCGATGATGAAGTAGACCATCCGCTGGTTGACCGGATCGTCGAGGTCGTAGCCGAAGAAGCCCTCGATGTCGGTGAGCCCGTTGGTGCCGCCCGTGGTGCCCTGCTGCCCGATCAGGAGGATCACCATGGCGGCCGCGAGGGCCTGGCTGAGGATGGCGAAGTACGCGCCCCGCACGCGGCGGCGGAACACCAGCGAACCGAGCCCGAAGGCGACAGCCATCGGCAGCAGCACCGTGGCGGGCAGCGCGAACCACGGGCTGGCGAACGGCCGCCACCACAGGGGCAGTTCGTCGAGCTGCCCGTACAGCTGCATGAAGTCGGGCATCCCACCCGGGCCCGCGTCGGCGAGCTTGAGGTGCATGGCCATCGCGTAGCCGCCCAGGCCGAAGAAGACGCCCTGGCCGAGGGTGAGCATCCCGCCCCGGCCCCAGGCGATCCCGATGCCCACCGCGACCATGGCGACGCAGAGGTACTTGGCGAGCAGGGCCAGCCGGAAGTCCGACAGCACCAGCGGCGCCACGGCGAACAGCAGCGCCGCGCCGAACGCGAAGCCCGCCGCCGCGCGCAGCCGCGACCGGCCCCCCGGCGGGTTCGGCGGTACGGCGCCGGCGGGTGCCGGTCGCACGGCGGTGTCCGGTGGAGCGGGGGTCACGGCGGTCATGCGAGGCTCCTGGTCCGCAGGGTGAACAGGCCCTGTGGCCGCCACTGGAGGAACGCGACGATCGCCACGAACACGATCACCTTGGCGACGCTGAGGGTCGTGAGGTACTCCCCGCTGGCCTGGAGCACCCCGAGGGCGAAGGCGACGATCACGCTGCCCTTGAGTTGGCCGATCCCACCGACCACGACGACCAGGAAGGCGTCGATGATCAGGTTGGTGCCCATGGTCGGGCCGATCGGGCCGAGCAGGGTGAGCGCCACCCCGGCGAGCCCCGCCAGGCCGGAGCCGAGGAAGAACGTCGTCCGGTCGACGCGGGCGGTGGGAATGCCGGACACCGCGGCGAGGTCGCGGTTCTGCACCACCGCGCGGATCCGGCGCCCGAGCGGGGTGAGCCGCAGCGCCAGGGTGAGCGCCGCGACGGCGGCCAGGGCCAGGGCCAGGATGAACAGCCGGTTATTGGCGATGGTCAGCCCGCCGGGCAACGCCACGTTGCCGGTCAGCAGGTCCGGCGCGCGGGTCTGCACGTTCGGGCTGCCGAAGACGTCGCGGGCGAGCTGTTGCAGCATCAGCGACACACCCCAGGTGACCAGCAGGGTGTCCAGCGGGCGCGCGTAGAGCCGGCGGATCAGCAGGATCTCCAGCAGCACACCCATCGTGCCGGCGACCACGAACGCCACCGGCAGCGCGACCAGCAGCGACAGGCCGGCGCCGGTGATGCTCTGCTGCAGGACGTACGTGGTGTACGCGCCGGCCATGATGAACTCGCCGTGCGCCATGTTGATGACGTTCATCTGGCCGAAGGTCAGCGCCAGCCCGAGCGCGATGAGCAGCAGCACCGCGCCGATGCTGATGCCGGTGAAGAGTTGACCGAAGAGGACTGTCACGGTGGGTACTCCGTACTGCTGGTCGGGTGGCCCGGGCGGGCCGCGAGGCGCGCGCCGCCCGAACCGGCGTCGTCAGCTCAGGCCGCTCGCCCACGGGTAGGTCTTGAGGTACGGGTCCGGCGCGACCGGCTTGCCGGAGTTCCACACCTCGGTGATCAGACCGTCGGCGCCGATCTTGCCGATCCGGGCGGTCTTGGCGATGTGCTGGGTCTTGCCGTCGACGGTGACCAGGCCCTCCGGCGCGTCGAAGGTGATGCCGTCGGAGGCGGCGCGGACCTTCTCGACGTCGAACGCGCCGGCCTTCTCGACCATCGCCTTCCACAGGTACACGCTGACGTACGCGGCCTCCATCGGGTCGCTCGTCGGCTTGTCCGCGCCGTACTTCGCCTTGTACGCGGCCACGAACTTCTCATTCGCCGCGCCGGGCGTGGTCTGGTAGTAGTTCCAGGCGGTGAGCTGGCCCTGGAGGTACTGGGTGCCGATGCCCTTGACCTCCTCCTCGGCGATCGACACCGACACCACAGGCATCGCCGCGGCGGTCAGGCCGGCCGACTTGTACTCCTTGAAGAAGGCCACGTTGCTGTCGCCGTTGAGGGTGTTGAACACGGCATCCGCGCCGGACGACTTGACCTTGTTGACGATCGTGCCGAATTCGGTGGACCCGAGCGGCGCGTAGTCCTCACCGGCGACGGTCATCCCGTTCGCCGCCGCGTACGCCTTGATGATTTTGTTGGCGGTACGGGGAAACACGTAGTCACTGCCGACCAGATAGACCGACTTCACCCCCTCGGCCTTGAGGTAGTCGAGCCCGGGAACGATCTGCTGGTTGGTCGTCGCTCCGGTGTAGAAGATGTAGGGCGACTGTTCCAACCCCTCGTACTGGACCGGGTAGAACAGCAGCGCCTTGTTCTTCTCGAACACCGGCTTGACCGCCTTGCGGCTCGCCGACGTCCAGCAGCCGAAGACGGCGGCGACCCGGTCCTCGGAGATGAGCTTCTCGGCCTTCTCCGCGAAGGTCGGCCAGTCCGAGGCGCCGTCCTCCCCGACCGGCTGGATCTTCTTGCCGAGCACGCCGCCGGCCGCGTTGATCTCCTCGACGGCGAGCATGATGGAGTCGCGGACGGTGACCTCACTGATCGCCATGGTGCCGGAGAGCGAGTTGAGCAGGCCCACCTTGACGGTGTCGCCGGAGACGTCGGCGGTGACGCCGGCCGCGCCGCCCTCGTCACTGGTCTTGCTGCCGCACGCGCTCAGCGCGGCCGCGGCGACGACGGTCATGGTGCCCGCCAGGATGCGGCGGCTCCAAAGAAGTGACATCTATTCTCCCTGCGGTGCACTCACGTGACGAATGGACGGTCGGTGCGGTCCGGTGGAGCTGAGTGGGCGATGCCGAGGTCGACGGGTGGACGCCGCCTGTGGTCATCGCATCGGGTACGGGCACGCAAAGCGTCGACCGGCTTGATTGCGTGAGTGTTTCCCAGTCCTTAATTGACTGTTTCCCGCGCCCGTTCGAAGGCGCACACCACAATGGCCGACACCGTCAGTCGGAGACGGCGCCGGCCTTGGGAAATTCCGAGGAAGAATGGCCACCACAATGGTCGGCGAACAGATTGCGCCGACGGTGGACACACATTCGCGGTATCCGGCCTTCGGCCAGATACTTCACACAGGAAGCATCTTAGGGTCGAGCCGGGTGGGGCTGTCAAGGGCCGGAGGCGGCGGTCAGAGCTGGGCGAGCACCGTGAAGTCGAGACCGTCGGCCTCGGCGAGGTAGATCCGCTGGCGCACGTGTCGCCGTCGCAGCCGCAGCCGACCGCGCGGCCCGTGGTACGCCACCGTGTCGGCGGCCGTCTCGATCGCCCGCACGTCGAGGGTGCGGGCCTGCCCGATCAGGGCGGCGAGCAGCATCACGCCCTCGTAGCAGGACTCCCCCAGGCTGCCCAGCGGCGGCGCCTCCACCCCGAACCGGCGGGCGAACTCACCGTGGAAGTCGAGATTCTCCTGGGTCACCAGGCCGGCGAAGAAGCCTGCCGTGCTGTAGAGCCGCCGCGTCGCCCCGACGCCGCTGGCCAGCAGCATGTTCTCGTCCATGAGGGTGCTCAGTCGCAGGCAGCGCTGATCCATTCCGGCGCGGGCGAACGCCCGGTTGAACCGCACCGCGTCGGCGCCGACGAGCAGCATCACCACCGCGTCGGCCTCGCTGCGCTCGATGTGGCGCAGCACGTCGTCGAAGTCGTGCGTCTCCAACGGCAGGAACGACTGCCCCACCACCCGTCCACCGCCACGCAGCGCGTACCGCTGGGCGGCCCGCGCGGTGCGCCGTGGCCACACGTAGTCGTTGCCGACCAGGAACCAGCGGCGTACGCCCTGCTCCCCGGCGAGCAGCCGCATCGCGGGCCACAGCTGGGCGTCCGGCGTCTCGCTGGTCAGGAACACCCCCTCGGTACGCTCACCGCCCTCGTACAGGGCGGTGTAGACGTACGGCACCCGGTGGGCGACCCGGGGCGCCAGCGCCTGCCGCACCGAGGAGATGTGCCAACCGGTCACGCCCTGCACGGCGCCCACCGACACCAGCGCCTCGACCTCGGCGGCCACCTCGGCCGGCGGGGCGCCGCCGTCGACCGGCACCAGCCGCACCTCGCAACCCAGCACCCCGCCACAGGCGTTGATCTCCTCGACCGCGAGCTGGGCGCAGAGTTCGCAGGTCGGGCCGAACATTCCCGCCGGCCCGCGCATCGGATAGACCAGCGCAATGCTGACCACGGCCCGATCGACGGTGAGCCACGGCGGTGCCGGCGCGGACATGAGCACATGATTGCCCGGCCCACCTCGGAAGACCAGAGCTCACCACGGACCGGGACGACTCGGTACCATGGCAGGGCCACCGCACCAGGGAGATCCATGTCAGACGTGCCCGGGGCGCCAGCCGACCTGCTGCGCTCGCTCACCCGCGCCGAACGGCTGCTCTCCCGCCGGTTGGGCGCCGTCCTGGCCGACGACGAGCTGACCACCGAGGCGTGGCGGGTGCTCTGCCTGCTCGCCGACGGTCAGGGTCACCCGATGAGCGAGGTGTCCGTTGAGGCGTCGCTCCCGCCGGGCACCCTCACCAAGCTGGTCGACCAGCTCGTCGACCGCAACCTCGTCTTCCGGCGGATCGACCCCCTGGACCGCCGACGCATCCGGGCCTACCTGACGGCCCGGGGCCGCGGCGAACACGCCCGCCTCGACGAGCGGATCCGGGCCAGCCTCGCCGACCTGGGTGTACCGGCCGACCCCGCCCTGATCGACCACCTCGACGACCTGATCGCCCGCCTCGACCCGACCCGTCGCCGCGACCACGCCGACGCAGCCGGTCCGCGCCACTGACCCGATCTCGGCGGGTCACTCCACCTTGGTGAGAAGCGGCTTACCCTTCTCGACGACGTACGTGGCCAGTTCGACGGCGACGCCGTCGCCGACGTTGCGTGCCTGGTGATGGACGCCGTACGGCACGGTGAGAGCGTCACCGACGTTGCACACCACCGGTGGCTGGCCCTCAAGGGTGTACTCCAGCGATCCCTGGAGTACGCAGATGATCTCTTCGCCGGGATGGAAGTGCTTGAACGGCGGTGAGTCCGGCGTGAATTCCACCCGACTCTGGATGACCTCGCGGCCCTCGATGCTGAGATCGTGTCGCTGGAGATCGACACGCCACAGCCCGGGCGCGCCCTCCACGGCTGTCGGGCTGATGCCCTCGGGGCGATCTTTCCCACTCATCACGGCCTCCTGTGAGCCGTCATCCGAACGGCGGTCGCTCCGGTTGGCACATCCCCTCGAGGATAGGAGGCTCCCCACCCCTGATGGGCCGAGATGCCGAACAACAGGGGTCCACCTACCCGCTGAGGTGGGCGCGCAGGGTGTGCGCGTCGGGGGCGGTCGCGGTCCACAGTGTCGCCGGGCCCCCGGCCAGCGGCAGTCGGGCGACGGTCCCGTCGACCGTCGCCGGCTCGGCGGGCCGCGACGGGTCCACCAGCAGCAACGAGCCGGTGGCCGGCGCCCCGCCGAGCACGGCGGGGCCGGCCCAGCCGGGCGCCTGCGGTCCCACCGCCAACGACTGGCGCAGCAGCGGCCGGCCGTCGTAGTCGACCCGGGTGTGCACGACCGCACCGCCGGGCGACTCGCCGTACCGGCCGCAGATCAACTCGTCCCGCCAGCTCAGCCTCGCCCCGGCGGCCAGCTCGATCCGGGATTCGGCCAGGTGGGCGCAGCCGGCCGCCGCGATGAGCTGCTCGGGCAGCCAGTGCAGCGCTGCGCCGTCGTGGACCACCGCCCGCACCGCCATCCGCGACACCGCGCCGGGCCGGCCGGGCAGGGCGACCGACGCGGCGACGCTGTGCACCCGTACCGCCGCCCCCGGCCCCACGTCGATCTCCAGACGGAGGTCGTCGCCGGCGAGCGGGCCGGCGGCCCCGCCCACGACGTGCACGGTCGCGACGCCACCGTCGCCCGGCGTCTGCCGTAACAGCAGCGGCGTCTCGCCGTGCAGCTCGGTCAGGACCGTGCCGCCCCGGCCGTCGGCCCGGGCCACCAGCCGGGCGAACGCTCGCATCAGGCCGGGCCGGCCGGCGCGGCGACGGGGTGCAGGGCCGCGTGGTGGGCCAACTCGTGGCGGATCCAGTCGGCGACCCGACCTGCCGTCGGGTCGCCGACGATCGACAGGAAGAGGGTCGGGAGGTCGCCGCGCCGGGCCCGCGCGTCCCGGTCCATCACCGCGAGGTCGGCGCCCACCATGGGCGCCAGGTCGGTCTTGTTGATCACGAGGAGGTCAGCGGACGTGACCCCGGGCCCGCCCTTGCGCGGCACCTTGTCCCCGCCGGCCACGTCGACCACGAAGATCTGCCGGTCGACCAGGCCCCGGCTGAACGTGGCGGTGAGGTTGTCGCCGCCGCTCTCCACCAGCACCAGGTCCAGCGGACCGAGCGCCTCGGCCAGTTCGTCCACGGCGTCGAGGTTGGCGCCGATGTCGTCGCGGATGGCGGTGTGGGGGCAGCAGCCGGTCTCCACGGCGCGGATCCGGGCCGGGTCCAGGACGCCGGCCCGCTTGAGGAAGTCGGCGTCCTCGGTGGTGTAGATGTCGTTGGTCACCACGCCGAGCCGCAACTCGTCGGCGAACGCCCGGCACAGGGCGGCCACCAGCGCGGTCTTACCGGACCCGACCGGCCCCCCGATGCCGACCCGCAGCGCTCGGCCCGAGGGTGCCAGCTGCGGGTGCGGGTCCACCCCCGGCTCGGGATGGGTGTGCGGAACGGTCTCGTCGTGCGGCGGCCCGGCAGCGGGTGCAGCGGCGGGTACATCGGTCGGCTCAACAGTGTCAGGACGCAAAGAGACGCACCTCCCAGGTGGCGTGGACCTCGGCAGAGATGTCGGCGAGCGGGGCGGCGGCGGCCGGCAGCCGCTCCGGTGGATCGTCGGCCGCGCGGGCCGCGTCGGCGGCTGTGCCGTCGCAGAGGTCGGCGAGGCCGACCAGCAGGGCCTGGACCTGGTACGGGTCGAGGCCGAGCAGACGTACGCCGGCACTGGCCGCACCGGTCACCGTCCCGTACGCGGCGACCGTTGCGGTCTCGGTGCGGCTCAATCCGGCGGCGGCGCAGAGCAGCCCGAGCACCAGCGGCTGGTGCGCTCCCCCGGGTGCAGCGGGCAGGTCACCGAACGGCGCCTGCGGCCAGATGGCCCGTCCGGCGCGCAGCAGCGCCCGCCCCTGGCGGCGGGACACCGCGCGCAGCGCCGGGGCGGCGGTCCGCGCGTCCAGCTCCGCGTCGAGCCGGGCCAGAGCGTCCGACCGCGCGGCCGAATCGGCCGGCGCACGCGACCGGTCCGCGGAATCGGCTGGCGCACCCGGCCGGCCGGCGGGGTGGCCGCGTCCGAGCGACCGTGCGGTGGCCTGGGCTGGTTCGGTTGCGGTGCCGCAGGCTGGCAGCGCCACCCGGTGTGCCGCCGCCGCGAACGCCGCGCCGACCAGCCCGGCGGTGGTCAGCCGGCCGACCAGGAACGACTCCAACGAGGCCAGGTCGCTGACCCGGCCGGCGGCGACGGCCGCCTCCAGGCCGCCGGAGTGCGCGTGCGCGCCGGCCGGGAAGCGCCCGTCGGCCAGCAGCAGGAGCAGGCTCGACGTCGCCATCAGAACAGGAAGTACCGCTGGGCCATCGGCAGGTGGGGCACCGGGTCCGGCTCCACCACCTCGCCGTCGATCCGCACGGTGAAGGTGTCCGGGTCCACCTCGATGTGCGGCATCGCGTTGTTCTCCGGCAGGTCGGCCTTGCCCCGGGACCGCACGTCGGCGACCGGCACGACCCGCCGCCGCACGTCCAGGCGCAGTCCGGCGTCCAGGGCCGCCGGCGCGACGAACGTCAGACTGGTGGCGGCCGCCGCGACCCCGTACGCCCCGAACATCGGGCGCGGCAGCATCGGCTGCGGGGTGGGGATCGACGCGTTGGCGTCACCCATCTGGGCGTACGCGATCATGCCGCCCTTGAGCACGAGGTGCGGTCGTACGCCGAAGAACGCCGGGTCCCAGAGCACCAGGTCGGCGAGCTTGCCGGGCTCGACCGAGCCGATCTCCCGTTCCAGCCCGTTGGCCATCGCCGCGCAGATGGTGTACTTCGCCACGTACCGTCGCGCGCGGTGGTTGTCGGCCGCGCCGTCGCCCGGCAGCGTGCCCACCCGCTCCTTCATGACGTGGGCGCTCTGCCAGGTCCGCAGGATCACCTCGCCGACCCGGCCCATCGCCTGCGCGTCCGAGCCGATGATGGAGATCGCCCCGAGGTCGTGCAGCAGGTCCTCGGCGGCCATGGTGGACGGTCGGATCCGGCTCTCGGCGAAGGCCAGATCCTCCGGCACGGACGGGTTGAGATGGTGGCAGACCATCAGCATGTCCAGGTGCTCGGCGAGTGTGTTGCGGGTGTACGGGCGGGTCGGGTTGGTCGACGACGGCAGCACGTTCGGCTCGCTGGCGACCGTGATGATGTCCGGCGCATGCCCGCCTCCGGCTCCCTCGGTGTGGTACGAGTGGATCGCCCGCCCGCCGATCGCGCGCAACGTGTCGGCCACGAATCCGGCCTCGTTGAGGGTGTCGGTGTGGATCGACACCTGGACCCCGGAGGCGTCCGCCACCCGCAGGCAGGCGTCGATCGCCGCCGGGGTGGTGCCCCAGTCCTCGTGCAGCTTGAAACCGCCCGCGCCGGCGCGTAGCTGCTCCCAGAGCGCCTCTTGCGAGACGGTGTTGCCCTTGCCGAGCAGCAGCACGTTGACCGGCAGCGTGTCCAGCGCCTCGTGCATCCGGGCCAGGTGCCAGGCGTTGGGCGTGACCGTCGTGGCCCGGGTGCCCTCGGCAGGGCCCGTGCCGCCGCCGACGAGTGTGGTGACGCCGCTGGCGAGCGCCTCGGTGACGATCTGCGGGCAGATGAAGTGCACGTGGGTGTCGACGGCGCCGGCGGTGAGGATCCGGCCGTTGCCGGCGATCACCTCGGTGGCCGGGCCAATGACCAGGTCGGGGTGGACGCCCGGCATGGTGTCCGGGTTGCCGGCCCGGCCGAGGGCGACGATCCGCCCGTCGCGCAGCCCCACGTCGGCCTTGACCACACCCCAGTGGTCGAGCACGACGGCGCCGGTGATGACGGTGTCGAGGGCTCCTTCGGCGCGGGTGGCCCGCGACTGCCCCATCGACTCGCGGATCACCTTCCCACCGCCGAAGACGGCCTCGTCGCCGCCGACGCAGTGGTCGGTCTCCACCTCGATCAGCAGGCTCGTGTCGGCCAGCCGGATGCGGTCACCGGTGGTGGGTCCGTACAGGTCGATGTAGCGGTCCCGCCGCACGGCGCTCATCGCGCCAGCCCGTCGCTCGTCGGCGCGTCTGTGGTCGGCGCGGGCGGGGACGCGTCGTCCAGCGGCCCGGCGCACTCCCCGCGCAGGCCCGGCACGATGCGCGCGCCGCCGAGCGGGACCAGGTCCACGCTGCGGCTCACGCCCGGCTCGAAACGGACCGAGGTGCCCGCCGGTACGGCGAGGCGCTGCCCCCAGGCCGCGACCCGGTCGAAGGTCAGGGCCGGGTTGGTCTCGGCGAAGTGGTAGTGCGAGCCCACCTGCACCGGCCGGTCGGCGGTGTTGACCACGACCAGGGTGGTCACCGGCCGGCCCGCGTTGATCTCGACCGGGTCGGCCGCCGGCAGGATCTCCCCGGGGATCACGGGATCGGGTGGTGCACCGTCACGAGCTTGGTGCCGTCCGGGAACGTCGCCTCCACCTGCACCTCCCTCAGCAGCTCGGGGATGCCGTCCTGGACGTCGTCGCGGCCGAGCACGCTCCGACCGGCCGACATGAGGTCGACCACCGACCGACCGTCGCGGGCGCCTTCGAGCAGGAAGGCGGTGATCATCGCGACGGCTTCGGGGTAGTTGAGGCGCAGGCCGCGTTCGCGGCGGCGGCGGGCGACATCGGCCGCGACGTGGACGAGCAGGCGGTCCTGCTCGTGCGGGCTGAGGAACACGGGACTCTCCGGTGGGGATCGGCGTGTCCGGCTCGCCGTCGGCTCCGTACGGAGCCGCGCCGGGCAGCAGTCACCCGGGGACGAGCTGGAGTCACACGACCGCCGGAACCACAGTCGACGGGGTGGCCCGGGACTCCACCATCCCGGCCCGCGCGACGGGCATCCGGCGGTGTCCGGTCGGATGCGGACCGCACCGCCCACCGCTTGAGCAGACCGTAGAGGATCGTCACCGGCCGGGGCAACAGTCCGTTCGGGATCAGCGGCGACGCCACGGCCCGTCGGATAGCCGACTCGCCCCCGCGCATCCTGGCGGTGTGCGGCACCTGGCGCACGAGCGCGTCGATGGGATCATGACAGCGCGGGTCCGTCCCGTCGTCCCGCCCACTCCCGCGCGGTCGCGCGGCGTCCATAGTGGAGGCAGGTCTTGGGAGAGTCGGCCACGCCGCCCGCAACGAGCGGCGGCAGCGGCAGCGGCGATCACCGGATCCGGACGCTCGCCGTGATCGGCGTGGTGGCCAACGTCCTCGGTGTGGTGACCGCGGTGGAGAGCGTGCTGCGCCGGGACGTGCTGCTGTTCGTCCTCACCCTCACCGCGGTCCTGCTGCTCGCCGGGTTCTGGCTGTGGTATCGGCGGACCCGGCTCGCGGTCGCGCTGCTGACGCTGGGCTGCCTCATGCTCGGCGGTGTCGTGGCGACCCAGCTCAACCGCCAGTCGACGTCGCCGCCCACCGCCGGCGCCCCGACGGGGACGTCGGCCGCCGCGCCCCCGCCGACCACCGGCCCCGCCACGCCGTCCGCGAGCCAGGCCACCCCGACCACCGGGGGTACGACGGCGACGGACCCGGACACCCCCCGCACCCTCGTGGACCGGAACGTCGTGCTGCCCCGCGCCGCCGCGGTCGACGTCGACCGGCCCGACCAGCAGGTCGTCGCGCACCACTCGAACGGTGCGACCGACGGGCTCGACCTCTATCACGACTGGGGGCAGGTGCGCTCGGACAACATCCAGGTCGCCAACCCGCCGAACGTGTACCCGTACTCCGGCGGCAACCCCGCCCAGGCGTACGCGGGCTGCGTCGCGTCGGCCACCGGATCGGCGCGGCCCTCGTTCACGCCCGGCGCCGACTTCTGCTTCCGTACCTCGGAGGGGCGGATGGGGTTCGCCACCATCACCACCACCCGGGCGGATCAGGCGTTCGTCGTCCATGTCGTGGTGTGGGACGCCACGGGCGCCTGACGCTCGGGCTGTCGACGGGTACGGGTACTCATTCCCGCGCGAGCCATTGCGGGAGATGATCGCGCGATGACGGCGACGAGGCGTACGCACGCACTGTTCGGTGCGGTGTTCCTGGCGGTGGCCACGGTCGGGGTGTGGCTGCTCTGGCTGGGCTGGGACACCGGTTACACGGTCGACGCGCGGACCGGCGCGACCAGCGGCCCGTACGAGCCGTGGCAGGTGATCGGCTGCGTGCTGACGCTCGTGCTGCTGGCCGCCCTGGCCGCGTGGCGACTCAGCCCGTGGCTGGTGGCCCCCGTGATGACTGTCGCGTTCACCGCTGCCTGGTCACGCCAGGCCGCGTCGCGCGACGACAGCGGGCTGTGGGTCGTCGGGGCGGTTCTGGTGCTGGTCGGGATGGCGGTGGGCAGTACGGCGGTGAGCCTCGCCGTACGCCGGGTCGCCCGTGGTCGGGTCGGCCGTTCCGCCTAGGACGGGTCAGCGGGCCGCCACGGGCTCCCGTGCCGGGCGGGGTGTCGACGTCCCGGCGAAGGGGATGTCGACGGCGTCCGCCGGACCCGGTTGGCCGTCGGGGTGCCGCCACAGTCCGCGCTCGCGCAGGATCGGCAGGACGCCCTCGCCGAACCAGTACGCCTCCTCCAGGTGCGGATAGCCGGACAGGATGAACTCGTCGATGCCGAGCGCGTGGTACTCGGCGATCCGGTCGGCGATCTCGCGGTGGCTGCCGACGAGCGCCGTGCCCGCGCCGCCCCGGACCAGTCCGACGCCGGCCCACAGGTTGGGTGAGACCTCCAGGCTGTCGCGGGAGCCGCCGTGCAGGTCGAGCATCCGGCGCTGCCCCTCGGACTCGCTGCGGCGCAGCCCGTCCTGCACGGCCCGGATGTCGGCCTCGGCGATGCCGTTGAGCAGGCGGCGGGCCTGTGCCCACGCCTCGTCGGCGGTGTCCCGGGCGATGACGTGCAGCCGGATGCCGAACCGCAGCTCCCGGCCGGCGTCGGCGGCCAGCGCCCGCACCCGGTCCAGTTTGTCGGCGACCTGGGCCGGCGGCTCGCCCCAGGTGAGGTAGACGTCGCTGTGGCGTACCGCCACCGGCAGGGCGGCGGCGGACGAGCCACCGAAGTAGACCGGCGGCGCCGGGTCGGGCAGCCGGTGCAGCCGCGCCTGCTCGACGCGCAGGTGCGCGCCGTGGTGGTCGACCGTCTCACCTCGCCACAACGCGCGGACGACGTGCAGGAACTCGTCGGCCCGCGCGTACCGGGCGTCCTTGTCCAGGAAGTCGCCGTACGCCCGCTGCTCCTGCGACTCGCCGCCGGTGACCACGTTGAGCAGCAGGCGGCCCCGGGACAGCCGCTGGAACGTCGAGGCCATCTGGGCGGCGAGGGTGGGTGAGGTCAGGCCGGGCCGGAAGGCCACCAGGAACCTGAGGCGTTCGGTGACCTCGGTGAGCATCGCCGTGGACAGCCAGGCGTCCTCGCACCACGCGCCGGTCGGGGTGAGCGCGCCGACGAAGCCGAGCTGCTCGGCGCTGCGGGCGATCTGCCCGAGGTACGCCACGCTGGCCGGGCGAGCGCCGCCGGCCGCCCCGGTCGGCACGCCGTGGCCACCGCCGACGATGTCGCGGCTGTCGCCGTTGGTGGGCAGGAACCAGTGGAAGGTGAGGGTCATCGGGGCTCTTTCCTCCAGTACGCGGCGGAGCGGGTGCGGGCGGCGCGCGCGGTGAGGCGGCACCTCCTGAGGGGTGGGACGATCCCGCCGACAGCCTACCCATAAAACCTATCGGGTTAGTAGGCTACCGCCCACGGTCACCCACGCCGGTCGATGCGGCCCGGCACACCTGCTCGATCCAAGGAGCCGCCATGCGCACCCCCTCGACGAGTCATTCCCCGCGTCGCCGTCTGCTGACGGCCGCGTTCACCGCCGTGGTCCTGCTCGCCACGGCGGGCGTGAGCGCCTGCGGCGGGCCCGCCGACGCCGGAGGCGACGCGGGCAAGCTACGGGTCGGCTACCAGCGCTTCGGAGGGCTGAGCCTGGTCAAGGCCCGCGGTGGCACCCCGAGCGTCGAGTGGTCGCTGTTCGAGAGCGGGCCGGCCCTCACCGAGGCGCTCAAGGCCGGGTCGATCGACATCGGACAGGTCGGCGAGGCGCCACCCGTCTTCGCCGCCGCCGGAAAGATCCCGTTCTCGATCATCGGCACCTCGGCGCCGATCCCGCAGGGCGAGGCGGTGCTGGTCAAGGCCGACAGCGGCTACCGCAGCTTCGCCGACCTCAAGGGCAGGACGATCGCCCTCAACAAGGGCTCCAACGTGCACTGGCTGCTGGTCCGGCTGCTGCAGGCCAACAAGATGACGTTGGACGACATCAAGGTCAAGTACCTCAAGCCGGCCGAGGGGCGGCCCGCGTTCGACAGCGGGCAGGTCGACGCCTGGGTGATCTGGGACCCGTACTTCGCGCTGGCCGAGCAGCCGGGCGTCCGGGTGCTCGCCGACGCGACCGGCCTGGCCAGCAACCGCGAGTACGTGCTGGCCGCCCCCGACGCGGTCGCCCAGCGCTCGGACGACATCCGGGCGTTCCTGCGGCGCTACCGCGGGGTGACCGACTGGGGCATCGCGAACCCGCAGGAGCGGGCCAGCACGCTGGCGCCGGAGCTGAAGATCCCGCAGGACGTCACCAGCCGCGCCCTGGACCGCAGCGCCAAGCCGCTCGCCCCGATCACCCCGGCCATCGGCGACGAACTCCAGGCGATCACCGACAGCTTCATCGCGCTGGACCTCATACCGGGCCCGGTCGACATCAGGAGCCGGCTGGACGACCGCTTCAGCGCGGTGTTCCAGTGAGCCGTACACCTCTGCTGGAAACGCCGCCCGAGGCCGCGGCCGTCGCGCCGCCCGACCCCCGCCGCCCCCGGCCGACCCGGCGGTGGCGGCGGCTGGTCAGCCCGGTCGTGCTGGTGCTGGGCTGGGAACTGGCCGCCCGGACCGGGGTGCTGGCGCCGGAGAAGCTGCCCGCGCCGAGCGACGTGCTGGCCACCGGCTGGCGACTGTCCCGCGACGGAACGCTCGCCGTCCACCTCGTGGACTCCCTCACCCGGGCCGGAGCGGGGCTGCTCATCGGCGGCGTCCTGGCGCTGGTCCTGGGCACGGTGGCCGGGCTGCTGCGACTCGGCGACGACCTGGTCGACCCGCCGGTGCAGATGGCCCGGATGCTGCCGCACCTGGGCCTCGTGCCGCTGCTGATCATCTGGGTCGGCATCGGTGAGTCACTGAAGATCAGCCTGGTGGCCCTGGGCGCGTTCTTCCCCATCTACTTCAACACCTACGCCGGCATCCGGGACATCGACGAACGGTTGGTGGAGGCGGCCCGCGCCTGCGGGCTCGGGCAGGCCGCCCGGCTGCGCCACGTGGTGCTGCCCGGCGCGCTGCCGTCGCTCTTTCTCGGCCTGCGCCTCGCGATCGGGGCGGCCTGGCTCAGCCTCGTCGTCGGCGAGCAGGTCAACGCCCAGACCGGCATCGGCTTCCTGATGATGGAGGCGCGGGAGTTCAGCCAGACCGACGTCGTGGTCCTCGGCCTGCTCGTCTACGCGCTGCTCGGGCTGATATCCGACCTTGCCCTGCGCGTTGCGGAGAGGAGGATGTTGACATGGCGACGCGGACTGCGGGCCACCTGATCGGCGCGACCCCGGTGCTGACCGCCCACGCGATCCGCCGGTCCTTCGGGCCGACGGTCGTGCTGGCCGGGGTCTACCTGACCATCGCGCGGGGCGAGGTGGTGGCCCTGCTCGGCGGCAGCGGCTCGGGCAAGAGCACCCTCCTGCGCATCCTCGCCGGCCTGGACGGCGAGGCCACCGGGGAGACCGTCGTACACGGCACCGCCGCAGTGGTCTTCCAGGAGCACCGGCTGCTGCCCTGGAAGCGGGTGGCGGCCAACGTCGGGCTCGGCCTGTCCGGCCCGGACACCGCCGGGCGGATCGATCGGGCGTTGCGCGAGGTCGGGCTGGCCGAGCGGCACCGGGCCTGGCCGGCCGAGCTGTCCGGCGGGCAGGCGCAGCGGGTGGCCGTCGCGCGCGCCCTGGTCCGCGAACCGGACCTGCTGCTGCTCGACGAACCGTTCGGCGCCCTCGACGCGCTCACCCGGCTGCGGATGCAGGTGCTGCTGCGCCGGCTACGCGCCGAGCACGGCTTCGCCGCCCTGCTGGTCACCCACGACGTGGAGGAGGCGCTCCTGCTGGCCGACCGGATTCTGCTCCTCGACGACTGCCGCATCGCCGCGGAGTTGCCCGTCGACCTGACACCCACCCGTACGCCGGACGACCCGGGCTTCGGCGCGCTGCGCCGCCACCTGCTCGACCGACTCGGCGTTCCCACCACCTGAGGAAGCGGAGACCCGATGACCCGCTGGACCCCCGACCCCACCTTCTACCCGTCACCCCGCGAGGCGGCGACCGCGCCGGCGGAGAAGCTCGCCTACGTGGCCGCCTTCGACCGTACGGCCAGCCGCCCGGACGCCATCGCGGTGCTGGACACCGATCCCGACTCCCCCGACTACGGCCGGGTCGTCGGCTGGACCGACCTGCCGTACGTCGGCGACGAGGTGCACCACTTCGGGTGGAACGCGTGCAGCAGCGCGCTCTGCCCGACCGCCCCGCACCCGCACGTCGAGCGGCGCTACCTGATCGTGCCCGGCCTGCGCTCGTCGCGAATCCACGTTCTCGACACGCAGCCCGACCCGCGCCAGCCGCAGGTCGTCAAGGTGGTCGGGCCGGAGGAGCTGGCGAAGCGGGCCGGCTACTCCCGGCCGCACACCGTGCACTGCGGCCCGGACGGCATCTACCTCTCCGCCCTCGGCGGCGCGGACGGCGAGGAGGGTCCGGGTGGCATCGCCATCCTCGACCACACCACGTTCGACGTCCGCGGGGCGTGGGAGGCCGACCGGGGGCCGCAGTTCCTGGCGTACGACGTGTGGTGGCACCTCACCCAGGACGTGCTCGTCACCAGTGAGTGGGGCACCCCGTCCATGATCGAGGACGGGATCATCGGTGAGCTGCTGCTGGGACGGCGCTACGGCCATGCGATCCACTTCTGGGACCTCGCGAAACGCCGGCACGTGCAGCGGGTCGACCTGGGTGATCAGTACCAGATGCCGCTGGAGTTGCGCCCGGCGCACGATCCGACGAAGTCGTACGGGTTCGTCGGGGTGGTGATCAGCGTCGAGGACCTGTCCGCCTCGGTCTGGCTGTGGCACCGCGACGGGGACGCCTGGGCGGTCACCAAGGTGATCGACATCCCGGCCGAGCCGGCCGACCCGGCGGATCTGCCCGACCTGCTCAAGCCGTTCGGCGCGGTGCCGCCGCTGGTGACCGACATCGACCTGTCGGTGGACGACCGGTTCCTCTACGTCTCCTGCTGGGGCACCGGTGAGCTGCGCCAGTACGACGTCAGCGACCCGCTGCACCCGGTGCAGACGGGCTCGGTGCACCTCGGCGGGATCGTCCGCCGGACCGCGCACCCGTCCGCACCGGACGAGGCCCTCGCGGGTGGGCCGCAGATGGTCGAGGTGAGCCGCGACGGCCGGCGCGTCTACGTCAGCAACTCGCTCTACGGCGCCTGGGACGACCAGTTCTATCCCGACGGGGTGGGCGCCTGGCTGGCCAAGCTCGACGTCGACGTCGAGGGCGGCGGGCTCACCCCCGACGAGCGGTTCTTCCCGCACGGCGAGGAGTTCCGAGGGCTGCGCGTGCACCAGACGCGACTGCAGGGCGGGGACGCGTCCTCCGACTCGTACTGCTTCCCGTGACCCTCGCGACCCTGGCGACGCTGGCGGCGCTCGGCGCGTTCCACGGTCTGAACCCGGCGATGGGGTGGCTGTTCGCGGTGGCCCGGGGCCTGCAGGAGCGCAGCCGGGCGGCGCTGCTGCGCGCCCTGCCGCCGATCGCGGCGGGGCATCTCGCCTCGGTGGCGATCGTCGCCGCCCTGGTCACCGCGACCAGGTCGGTGACGGCGAGCACGGCCCTGGCGGTGGTCGGCGGCGTGCTGCTGGTCGGCTTCGGGTTGTGGCGGTTGCTCTCCGAGCGGCACTTTCGCTGGGCGGGGATGCGGCTGTCCGCGGCACAGCTCGCCGGCTGGTCGTTCCTCATGTCGTCGGCGCACGGCGCGGGGCTGATGCTGCTGCCGGTGCTGGTCGCCGAGCCGGTGCCCGGAGGTCACTCCGGGCACCTGGCCGCCGCGCCGGTCGGTGCGCTGCCCGGGTTGGCCGCGGCGGGCGTGCACACCGTGGCGATGCTCGGCACCGCCCTGGTCGTGGCGGTGCTGGTCTACCAGGTGCTCGGGGTCGGGGTGCTGCGTCGGGCGTGGTTCAACGTCGATCGGCTCTGGGCCGGCGTGCTGGTGGCCGCCGGGCTGGTCACCCTGCTGCGGGCGTAGACCGACCATCGTGGACGGTCGAGATCTGTGATCTCATGTCGCCATGGTCACTCCGACTCCCCTCATGCAGCTGGTGGCCGGTGTGTGGGGGTTCAAGACCCTCGCGGCCGGCGTCGACCTCGGTCTGTTCACCCGGCTCGCCGGTGGGCGGACGATGACCGTCGAGCAGGCCGGCGCCGAGTTCGGGCTGCCGGACCGGCCGGCGGACCTGCTGCTCGCCGCGTGCGCCTCGCTCGACCTGTTGGAGAAGGCCGGCGACGGCAGCTACCGCAACTCCGAGTTGGCCGAGCAGTTCCTGGTCGAGGGCCGCCCCTACTATTTCGGCGCCCAGATCCGCTACTCCGACCTGCGCACCTACCTGCCGTGGCACCGCATCGGCGAGGCGCTGCGCACCGATCGACCGTTGACCTGGGACCCCGAGTCTCAACAGTCCATGTTCGACACCGCCGACCCGGAGATGCTGGCGCAGTTCTGGGACGCGATGTATTCGACGTCGAGCTTCACGGCGACCGCGCTGGCCGACGCGTACGACTTCTCCGCGTACCGCCGACTGCTCGACGTGGGCGGCGGGGCCGGCGCGTTCCCGATCGAGTTCTGCCGCCGCCTGCCCGAGCTGCGGGCGACCGTCCTGGACCTGCCGCACGTCTGCGTACGGGCGCGGGAGCGGATCGCGGAGGCCGGTCTGACCGGTCGGATCGACGCGGTGCCCGGGGACTTCCTCGCCGATCCCGCGTTGCCGGGTGGGCACGACGTCATCCTGCTCAGCATGATCCTGCATGACTGGGACGAGCCGACGAACCGGGCGCTGCTGGCCCGCTGTCACGCGGCGCTGCCGCCCGGCGGCGCCATCGTCGTCTGCGAGCTGCTGCTCAACGACGAGCGCACCGGGCCACCGGAGGCGGCTCTGATGGGCATGAACATGTTGGTCGAGACCGAGGGCGGCCGGAACTACTCGGCCGCCGAGTACGGCGCGTGGCTCACCGACGCGGGGTTCGTCGACGTCCGTACCGTGCCGTTCGATGCCCCCGGCGCCAACGGCGCGGTCGTGGCCCACCGGCCCTGAACAGCCGACGGCACCCGACCCCGGAGAGGGTCGGGTGCCGCAGCGTCATCGTGACGCTGGTGTCCGATCGGCTACCGGTACGGGTCAGGCGTTAGCCATGGCGGGCTGCTTCATGAAGTCCATGATCGCCTTGTTGACCTCGTCGGCGTGCGTCCACGGGATGCCGTGCGGCGCGCCCTTGAGCGTGACGAGCGTGCCGGTCGGCATCATCGGGCCGAGCCGCTGGCCGGTCACCGGGTAGGGCAGCACCCGGTCCTGGTCACCCTGCACTATCAACACCGGAATATTGATCTTCGGTAGGTCCTGTCGGAAGTCCTCCTGCCAGGCGTTCACACTGTCGTGGGTGGCCTTGCCGGAGGCCATCGCGCCGATCTGCCAGTGCGCCCGGTACGCCTCCTCGCTGACCCGCTTGCCCATGTTCTGGTCCGGGTTGAAGAACGCGTCGCAGAACGACGTCAGGTAGGCGAAGCGGTCCTTCATGATGGCGTCCTGGAAACCCTTGAAGAGGTTCCGGTCGACGCCCTCCGGGTTGTCGTCGGCCTTGGCCAACATCGGCTGCAGCGGGCTCAGCAGCACGGCCTTGCTGACCCGCTGGGAGCCGTAGTTGCCCAGGTAGCGGACGACCTCACCGGTGCCCATCGAGTGACCCACCAGGGTGACGTCGCGCAGGTCCAACTCGGTCATCAGCACGTCGAGGTCCGCGGCGAACGTGTTGTAGTCGTAGCCGAAGGCCGCCTGCGCCGAGTTGCCGTAACCGCGTCGATCGTAAGTGATCGTCCGGTATCCGGCGTTGAGCAGCGCGCTGGTCTCCTTCTCCCACGTTGCCCCGTTGAACGGGAAGCCGTGGATCAGCACCACGGGCTGACCGGATCCGTGGTCCTCGTAGTACAGGTCGATGGGTGCGGAGTTTTCCGTCCCCACGGTAACGAAAGGCATGTTTTTCTCCTGCTCCGGTTTGGGCTGTCGGACGCCCCGCGCTTTCCCGTCGAGTCGCCGGATATGCGGCCGACCGTCGTCGCCCAGGTCAGCCGCCCGCGGCTCCGGGCGACCGAGCCCGGCATCGACATTTATCAACCTCTTCGGTAGGGTCGCCGGTAGGAAAGTTTCGGCGTACGGGAGGTGGGCATGCTTCGAAGAAATCTCGCGGCGCTGGCCGTCGGAGCGGCCGTGGCCGCCCTGGGCGCCACGCCGGCCCAGGCCGACCCGGTGGTGCCACGGCACGCCATCGTGGTCTGCCAGAGCGCCAGCTTCTACGCCAACTACGACTCCGCCGGCGGCCCCACCGGCCTGAAGCGCACGCTCGGCTACGGAAACAAGATCGGCCACACCCCGGGCGCGCATCCGGTCTACAACGGGTGGGCGGCCTCCTTCGACTTCGGCCCGAACGACTGGGGTTACCTGCGCGCCGAGTGCATCGGCGGGTACGACTCATGGTGAGGACCCGGGTGATGGCCGGCGTGCTGGCCGGGATCGCCGCCGCGACCCTCGCCGCGCCGGCGCCGGCGCAGGCCGCCAACGGCACGATCGGCCAGCGGGAGACGGTGTGCGCGAGCGACCTGTTCGTCCGCACGCAGCCCAACGGCGCCTGGATGGGCACCCTCTACCAGGGTCAGACGTTCCTGGTCGAGGGTCCCCGCAGCGGCGGCTACGTCTACGGCTTCGCCTACGGGTACATCAACCGGCGCGGCTGGGTGCAGGATGGCTGGTTCTGCTGAACGGTTGGCCGGCGACGCGACCGGATCGGAGTGCCCCGATCCGGCCGCGGCGGCCTAGCCTCGAACGGTGAGCCCTTCGCCCCGGCTGCGAGCCGTCAGCGACCTGCACATCAGCTACGCGGAGAACCGCGCGTTCGTCCAGGAGCTACGGCCGGACCACCCCGGCGACTGGCTGCTCGTCGCCGGTGACGTGGCCGAACGGTACGCCGACATCGAGTGGGCGCTCACGCTGCTGAGCAGCCGGTTTGCAAAGGTCGTCTGGGCGCCCGGCAACCACGAGCTGTGGACGCCGCCCGGCGACCCGGAGCACCTGCGCGGCGAGACCCGCTACCGCGAGCTGGTCGAGCTGTGCCGACGGCTCGGGGTCGTCACCCCTGAGGATCCGTACCCGGTGTGGGACGGCGAGGGCGGCCCCGCCACCATCGCCCCGCTCTTCGTGCTCTACGACTACACGTTCCGGGTGCCGCAGGCGCGTACCAAGCAGGAGTCGCTGGACCTGGCGTACGCGGCGGGGGTGGTCTGCACCGACGAGGCGCTGCTGCACCCCGACCCGTACCCGAGCCGGGAGGCGTGGTGCGACGCCCGCGTCACCGAGACCGAGCGCCGGCTGGCCGAGCGCGACCCGGCGCTGCCGACCGTGCTGGTCAACCACTACCCGCTGGTGCGCGAACCCACCGACATCCTGTGGTTCCCGGAGTTCGCCCAGTGGTGCGGCACCGTCCGCACCCGCGACTGGCACCTGCGCTTCGGCGCGTCCACGATGGTCTACGGGCACCTGCACATCCCCCGCACGACCTTCTACGACGGCGTCCGCTTCGAGGAGGTCTCGCTGGGCTACCCGCGCGAGTGGCGGCGACGCGGCCCGGTCCCGGACCCGGTCCGCACCATCAACCCCGCCGACGACCTGCGCCGGCGCGAGTCCGTCAGCGGGTGAGGCCGACCAGCGTCGCCAGTCGCGCCACGCCGGCCGGCGCCGGCTGCGCGCGGGCGACATCGGCGATGAGAGTACGCGCCAACGGCCGCCACCGAACCTCAGCCGGCGCGACACTGTCCGCGTCCACCAGGGCGCGTGCCGCCCCGCGCAGGTCACCCGCGTGCAGGTACGCCCGCGCGACGTCGAGCAGGTAAGCGCCCCGATACTCCACCGGCAGCCGCCGCCACGCCTCCCGCCGAACGATCGTCGAGTGCCTGATCAGTGCGGCGTCGGCATCACCTCGTTGCGTTGCCAGCAGCACGCGCGCCATCTCCACGGCGACCGGTCCGAAGCTGGTGCGGTGCTGATCGTCGTACCCCCGCAGGCTGGCGGCGACGCCTGCGGCCCGGTCGGTCAGCTCATCGGCGCGGTGGTGCTCACCGCAGCCGGCGGCGGCCAAGGCGGCCTGGAGCAGCAACGTCCCACCCACGGCCCAATCCCGACGGTCGCCCTCGTCCCGGTGGACGCCCTCGCCCTCGCCCTGGTGATCAAGAGGTTTGCGTCGACTTTGATCTCCAAAAGCCCCGCAAACCTCTTGACCACCGTCCTGCCGTAGGCGCGGCAGGACCCGGTGGGCGGCGGTGAGGGCCGCGGACAGGGCCAGCCGGTCGCGGCCCGACGCGCTTAGCGCCTGGGCCACCGCGACGGCCGCCGTCGCCGCGAGCAGCGGGTCGTCGCCGGCAGCGCCCATGGCCCGGTCGGCGGCCAGCCAGGCGAGGTCGGCCTCACCGAGCTTGACCAGCAGCAGCGAGGTGATCCGGTACGCCTGCACCAGCAACTCCGCTGACCGCGCGCCCTGAGCCGCATCGAGCAAACCCGGCACCGCGCGCACCAACTGCGGGTAGTGCGCGTGCTGGTATGCCAACCAGGCATGCCCGACCTGCCGCCTCAGCTCGTGCGTCTCTGGTGGAGCCGGCGGGGTGTCGTAGCGGGCGAGCGCCGCCCGGATGTCGTCCAGTCCGGCCGGTGTGCCCGCCGGGCTGCTGCTGGGCGGTTGGCCAAGCAGCACCTCCGGATCGACCCGCAGAACGCCGGCCACCTCCTGGATCACCGAATACCGGTCCAGAGGGCGAACACCCCGCTCGATCTTGTCGACCCAGCTCTTCGACCTGCGCAGCCGATCGGCAAGCATCTGCTGCGTCATTGACCGCCGCACCCGCCAGCTCGCCACGCGTCGCCCGATCGGCAGGTCATCGCTGGTCACGCCGCCACCGCCGGTCCGGGAGCGCTCGGGTCGTGTCGTCGAGCGGTACGCGCTCCGCCTCGGCCTGATCCAGAAGGCGCTGCTTGGCAGCCTCCCGCTCGGCCGCCTCAGCCTGTTCACCCTTGCTCGCCGTCTCGTCCCCGCGCATGCTCACCTCCGTCAACTAGGCGCGACGGCGTTTCCCCCCGTCGCCGCCTATGAACTTCTGTGACCAGCAAAGTCAGCCGCCGAGGGACGGACCAGATGGCAAGCAATGCGTGCCGTTGCGCTGCTCAGGACGTGGGTTGCGCGGGGTTGCGCGGGTCCCCATAGGACCAGATCTACCCATAGGCTCGTCACTAGTTGTAGTTGGCTGATGCCTGGAGGCGAACCCATGGCGCGACCGGTGACGAACGTCGCTTTAGAAGGGCTGTTGCTTGCCGCCGGCTACGGCAACGCTCACGCTGCCTTCGCTCGACAGCTCAATCACGCCGGTCGCGACCAGGGCGCCTGGCGGTACGACGCTGCCAGCGTCTATTGGTGGTTACGCGGCCGCCGGCCGGGCGAGCACGTCCAGGCCGCCATGGCCGAGACTCTAGGCCGCAAGCTCGGCCGCCCTGTTGCCGTCACGGAACTGGGTTTCGGCACGACCGACGGCATCGAAACCTGCGTCTACCCGGCGACCGTCGATGGGACGATCGATACTGCCGAGCGGATCTGGGCGACGCTCAGTAAGCACATCAACCAACAAGCCAGCGGAGCATTCGACAGCGGAAAGGCTGAACAAGCTGCGCTCGGATGGCGGTATGACCTGCCCGACGGCATGCTGAGCCGGAGCGGTCGGCAGTTGGTCAGCCTCACCGACGTCCAGTCGCTGTACGCCCTGGCGAATCACTTCACCGACCTCGACCGACGTCACGGCAGCGGCTCGCCGCGCACCCGGGTTCTATTAGCGGACTTCCTCGTGCGTCAGGTCGCTCTCATGCTGCGCGGCACCTACACGGATGCCGTGGGTCGCGACCTCATGCGAGCAGCCGCGACGCTATGCGGCCAGCTCGCTTTCATGTCGTATGACGCGGGCGACCAAGCCAACGCCCAACAGCACGTGACCATCGCCCTGCGGCTCGCCAAGGCCGCCGACGATCGCCTCTACGGCGCTCACCTGCTGGCCAATCTCGCCACCCAGGCCGTGCACCTGGGTCACTCCCGGGAGGCGATACGGCTCGCCGAAGCGGCCATCGACGGAGCAGGCGGTGCACCAGCCGCGGTGCTCACTCGACTGCACGCCACCGCCGCCACCGCATACGGGCAGTCAGGTGAGCGACGTGCCTGCCAGCTCGCGCTTGCCAGAGCCGAGCGGGCTCTCGACCGCATCGGCGCGGACCCCGGCCCGCGCTGGGTCAGCTACTTCAGTCCAGCCCACCTCGCCGGAGCCGCACTCAGGTGCCTGGCGGATTTACGTCAGTACTCGCAAGCCCTCCGACACGCCCCGGAGGCGCTCACGCTCGACAGCCAGAACACCCGGACGCGTGCCCTACACACTGCCCTCGTCGCCATAACTCATGCCCGCGCCGGGGACACCGATGCCGCCTGCATCTGGGGTCGAGAGTTGGCGCAGCACGCTGAGGGTATCCAGTCGTCGCGTGTTCAGCAGCGCGTCCGCGAACTCGCTATCGCACTCAGCCCACAGCGCACGTCTCCCCAGGTCAACGACGTCCTCCGCGCCCTCGCCGCCATGCCCGCAGCCACATAGAGCCGTAGTCGCCCTCAGCCTCTCCGCTAGCGTCACCTGGGTGACCTGGACGGAGCCTGCCACCTGGTACGCCAACCTGGCGTCCTTCTACGCCGCCGCCGCAGCCTTCATCACCGACCCGGCCGGCAACGTGCTGCTTGTCAAACCCACGTACCGCGACCACTGGGCCCTCCCCGGCGGCTATGTCGACGAGGACGAATATCCCCATGTTGCCTGCGCCCGTGAGATCCGAGAGGAGTTGGGAATCTCCGTGGTGGTGGGTGACCTTCTCGTAGTCGACTGGGCACCGTCCGCCGGGCAGCGGCCACGGGCGATCATCAGCTTCACGTTCGACTGCGGGTCGATCGCCAATCTCGATGACGTCAGCTTGCCGAAGGAGGAGTTGGAGGACGTCGCCTTTCTCCCGTGGCGAGAAGCCGAGCAGCGACTTCCCGACAACGTCGCCACGCGAATCCCTGCCGCAATGGGAGCCCGTGACCGTCGCGCGCCGGTGTACTTCGCTGGCGGCTCGGTCGTTCCAGCATCCCCTGTTGATCGAGCGGAACACGACGCAGAACCTCGGTCGCAGACTGCGTGAACAGGATCCGGCGTACAGGTCGACTCGTCCGTCGCCCACCAGGCCAGAGCCGCGATCAAGGCTCTGAGCTGGTTCTAGTTCGGGCGTCGATGGTCGTTCATGGTCAACATTGGGCGGCGTTTGACGCCCTGGAGGCGCCCTGAGCGCCGGCTCAGTTGACCTCGTCTCGGGTCGGGCTGGCTGTGCCGCTGTGGGGCCTCTCCGGGCGGCGCTCGGTTGTTCGGGAGCCGGAGTCGGAGCCGGCGCTGCGGGAGAGGGCTCTTCACGTCCTAACGGTGGAACTGGCGCCGCGACCCGGTGACTCGGTGGCAAGCCAGTCCCGGGGTTGGACTGGCGCGGCAGGCGGAAGCCCCGACCCCGACGGCGGTCGAGGTGCCGGCTTCCGTACCGCTTGCTGGCAAGCCGGCTACGCGAATCTGCCGGTGCCGCCCAACCGGATGTCCAGGTCCCGCAGGAGGGCGCGGAGCCGTCTGCTGGTCTCGGCGTCCATGTAGGGGATCGGCCTACCTGCGGCCTGATGCTCGCCCAGGTCGTACAGCGCGATGCGAAGATCCTCGGCGGTGGCGAGGTCGAGACGCAACTCGATTGGGTCGTCCATGCTGCGACCCCGTAAGGCTCTGCCGTCATCTGCCGTGAGGGCGGTGTCCCGGCGGCTGTCGGTGGCTCACCGCCCCGGTGCCGTAGGCGGCCGGGGCGGCTTGCCGCCGGCCGGGCTTGCCGCCCAGCACCGCGCGGAGCGCGGTGCCTTGATCCTCTACAGGACTATTCGGCAGTTGCAAGCGCGAGGCATAATGCGCAATGTGAATCATGAGTGGTCGCGCGTAGAGGTCGTCATCGAGGCTGCCGAAGATGATGCGCTGCTAGGGCTAAGGGACGACTTGAGAGCGATTGGGTCGTCCGTAAACGCAGAGATGGCCTTGCTTAGTCGAGAAGCGCCGGAATATCGACTGCCGCATGGTTGGGTGCCAAAGGCAACGATGGATCCGGCGATGGCTGTCCTTGTCGTGGGGGCTTCACTCCAGGCGGTCCGCATCGTTGCCAACGTTGTAAGCCTTTGGATCCAGCGACAGCATGCCCGTTCCATTACCCTTTCCGTAGGGTCCGATCGGTTGGAGATCAAATCGGCGTCAGGGGCGCACCAGGCTGCCGTTATCGAAGCCTGGTTGGAAAATCTCCCTCAGGGTAGTTCAGCTTCCCCGGAGTTAGAGCAGGCCAAGGATGCCTAAGAAGGCTCTATTGATTGCCTGCTCGGAGTTCGGTGATCGGAGGCTTCCTCAGCTTGCATCCCCCGTTGCTGACGCATCCCGCCTTGCTAAAGCCCTCCGCCGAAGCGGGGTGGGTGATTTCGATGTGACGATAGTTGCTAACCCAACTCTGCGTGATGCGCAAATCGCTATCCATGAAGTGTTTGCTAATGTTAGAGCTGATGACCTTGCATTCGTCCATTTGTCTGGCCATGGCATCAAAGATGCCAATGGTCGGTTCTATTTCGCAGTCCCCGACACGGACGTAAACGCACTCCCGGCGACGGCTCTATCTGGAAGATATCTGCGAGAGCAGCTAAACGATACGTCTGCGCGTCAGATTGTACTTGCTTTGGATTGCTGTTATTCGGGAGCGTTTGGCCGTGATCTGGTTGCAAAATCGATCACGAACGTTGTGGGCCTTCCAGAAGAGTTGAGTGGAAGCGGGCGAGCGGTGATGACTGCGAGCAGCGCTATCCAGATCGCCTTAGAGTACACTCAGGAGGATGTCGCTGCGTCGCTCTTTACTCAAGCGTTGGCGGATGGCCTCTTAACAGGCTTGGCGGACCTAAATGGTGATGGATGGATTACCCTAACTGAGCTGTATCAGTTCGCCAGCGCCGAAGTCAGGAAGAGAAATTCTGAGCAAACCCCCGAGTTGAATTTAGTGGGGCTGAACGGCGATATTGTTATCGCCCGAGCGCCGACTGTCGTCAGACCCGCTGATTCATTGGACGATGACGTTGCCATCGCACTAGAAAGTCATCACTACCTTCTGCGTTTGGCGGCGGTCCAGATCATTGAAGGGCTAATGTATAGCCGGGACCATTCGCGGGCATCAGCTGCCAAGGGGTTACTTCGTAAGCTGCGAAGCGATGAACACCCGGCGGTGAGAGATGAAGCTGGCCGTGCTCTGTTTCGGGGGCCGAAGCAGCGTCGTCGGACACTGAAGATACAGGAGCGTCCGAGCGAAAACACGACTGCGCAGAAGTGGGCCGTTGTTCGAGGTGAAGCGCTGGCCAAGGCGGCCGAGCTGGTAAGTAACGTCGTTAGTGCCGATAACGGCCCCTACTATCGGTCGGAGCGAGAGCAGTTGATCGCGAATGTCCTAGTTGTGCATAACGGCGAGTGCTTGAATTTGATGGCAACTGACAAGTATCAGGCTATCTCCCTGGACCTGCCGGTAATGAAAGGTGAAGTCGAATTTAAGGGTTTGCTAAGCGGCTTTGATATTCTTTCACTTCGAGCGTTTCGTCGAAGCGCCGAGGTAATGCTGCTTGCAGACGTGCATCGGGTAGAGGTAATCGCCGGAAATAAATTCATTGCCTTTGATTGCCATCTCGATCCGGAGGCATACCCGCCACTTCAATCAATCCTAAATGCTGGACCTAAGGGTACTATTGTTGAGATAAGCAGGATTGCGCTTCTTGATGCCGTCAATAAGATCATTAGCCTCACTTTGGATGGTTATCTTCCGTGGATTGTTTTGGAGTATGGTCTTGCTCCTGACGAGATCCGCGTATGGGATTCGATGAACGTCGGGCGCGAATCTTTCGTTGTGCCGGCGGTGGTGAGCGGGCGGCGTGTGCGTGTAGCCCTGAATTCTTCGTACTTACTGAATGCGCTAGAGGGATTTCGCTCTCCTACGATTCGGTTGGGAATAGAGAACTCACAGGTGGCTGTTTCGGTTACCTCCCCTCAGGAGACTTCTCATCGACGGGTAATCATGCCCATCCGCAGCAAATCTGGCGCGGTTGTCAATCAGCGGTAAATCCCGCCTCCTTCATCGTCTGCGCGTAGGTGTGGGGCTGTCTGATGACTTCGAAAAAGAGGACTCATCCTGGTTGTAAGCGAAACGTTGGCAGGATTACGGCCTTGCGGAGCACAAACAGCTCTCGCCGGACCGTGGCAGCACCCTTGCTGTCAAGTTAAAGCGGAACTTAGACGGTCTCTCTCGTGACCTGCGGCGATTTGGTCGGCGCGCTGGTCACGCTCGCTCCCGGCCTCACGTCGTTGATGGCTGATTGCCGACGATTCACACTGTCTTATGCCCCGTATGTGCCCCGGAGACTCCTTGCCCCCAGGCAACTGAACAGACCCCGACAGCCTGCGGATTCGCAATGCCGCCCCCGGGCCGCTGGACTCAGCCCGCCGCTGCCGAGAGATTTACCGCGTAGGCTCCTAGAACGAGAGCTACGGACAAAGCAGTCAGCTTCAGAATCCCCATGGACTTCTCCTCCGTCAGTTCAGCCACTCTTTCGAGTGCAACTGCCAGGAACGTGAAGAGCCAGCCGGCGACCATGAACAGGAGCGACGGAACCCGCAGCTGCGGGCTCAGCCCAGCGTTGGCGTCGATGCTTCTACGCACCAGCGGCCTGACCTCCTCGTCCCAGAGGAACCACCGGTCGTGGATGAGCTCCGTCAGCAGCATGGCCGACCCGGCCGAACGGTCCACCGCAGTCCATGGGCATCCAGCGTTGCTCGGGCTCGTCGTCACCCAGTTGGTCACACAGCACGACTGTAAGACGCTGAAGCGGCACTCAGAGCTGCTGCCCTGCCACCAGCGGGACCGTGGTCGGTGCTGACCGGCCGGCTCATGTATCGGTTGGCCGCTTAGGCCGAAGGAACGGCCGCCTTTGGGCAGCAAATACTTCTCGCAAACTGGACATGCACCCGGCCGTAGGGCACGCTCTAGCTATGAGTTCTTCTCAGCCGCCTTCCGAGCAAGCTTTAGCCGCCGGGACCAAGCTTTCCAGTCTGGTATGGCTTATGGAAGTGGCCGGAAGAGAATTTGTGACGTACATACTGAATTGCGGCGAAAACCTCGACTCCATCTTGTCGGGGATCACAACTCTAACGCCCGAACAAGCTGCCAACACCGAAATCCTCGACCGAACCCTACGAGGACTCCCTGAAGATATAGACCAAACAGTCCGAGTTCGCGCCGCCCTGAGCTGGCTGTCAGAATGCCAGGCGAACGGCCAGTTGACCGCGCAGATGCTTTATCTCAACGCGGGCGGCCAGCAGATCTCGGTGCCTGCGGCCGACGACCTAGAAGAGTCCATTGCCGATCTTGCCGATGCCGTTTATTCAGCGTTGCTTCTGCCGGACGAGTTCGCGGAGATGTTCGACCACTACAACCTCCGCGTCGGCATCTACGCCAGTCGAGCAATCTTCGATCATCCTAGCGCCAGCGGTTTCCGCGAAGCCGTAATGAATGACTCGACCCTAGGTCAGCTATTTGCCATCGAAGGAGAGCGCACGGGCCGAGTTACGAAGCGCATCTATCTCAGCACCGGCACCGCTCACTCGATCCAACTGCTAAGGTTGCCCGAGATTATTTTGACTCGGGCATGGCACTCGATCCCCCTCGCGGAACAGGGCCCGATGCAGTTCGTCGAGGCCGCCCTGAAAGAGCTTCGGAATATTCGCAGTATCCTGAGTCGCAAGCGGGGGATAACCAGAGGGAAGATCGCCTTTGCCGGAATCCTCCTTCCGGAAGGCAGTGGACTGACCCTGAAGGGTGCCTCTGTTCGGAGCACAACGGATGACGATCGCAAACTCGCGCCTCCGTCCCTTAAAGGTCAGGCCAGCGCTACTGACTTTTCAGGAGTCACCACCACTGTCAGTTACGACGGTGACATCGTGCTGGAGATGCAGATTCCACTCACGATACGTGTCGTCGACGGGTCGTCTGGCAATCTGAGATGGCCGGATGACATGCATCTCCCCGATGAAGTCGAGGCGACGATCAATAGGTTGCGTTTTGGGCTAATCATGGCGGTGGAACGGGAGGCCCGTGCGCTTCTCGTTCCTACATGGCGGCACTTTGACGATCCGTTGGACACAACGATGAGTTTGTCGTGGTCGGATCCGCGCGAGGGCGCGGGCTTCATGCCCACACAGCTAACTGCAGACGAAGTAACTTCCTGGGCGTCGTGGTACGAGAGACTTAGCAAGCCATATGTGGCGAAAATCGACCTCGCGCTCAGTCGCATACTCAAGGCGAGTGGGGAGCGGCGAGATCCATCAGATGTTCTTATCGACTCAGTTATCGCATGGGAGAGACTATTCGGAACAAAGGAGGGCGAGCCCACTTTCCGCATTAGTACTTCTATCGCCATACTGCTAGGTGAGACATTCGAAGAACGAATGGAGATCAAGACCAGGCTGTCCACAATCTACGGCCTTAGAAGCAAGGTCGTCCATGGCAGCGGGCACCTGAAGCCTTCCGAGTATGCGTTTTGCTACGAGGCGCTCGATGTTGCCATTAGAGCCGTTCGTATTCTATTTCTCGACCGTGCTGACATTTTGCAGCTGCCGGATGGGGCAACACGTAGTTCGGCGCTGCTGCTCGGTGCTAGGCCATCGCCCGACGAGGAGCCACCGTAATCGCCTGTATCCGGCAGCACCCTCGGAAGCCCTCCCGATGCTCCTATGGAGGTCAAGGGGCGAGGGCGGCGAAGTCAGCGCGTAGGGCGGTGTAGACGTCGCGGACGATGTAGCGCTTCAGGCAGCGCAGGATCTCCTGCTTGCTGAGGCCTTCGGTTATGCGGCGGTGGACGTAGGCGGGGGTGCGCTGGTCGTAGCGCATGCGGCACAGCGCGATGGTGTGCAGGGCGTGGTTGGCGCCGCGGTCGCCTCCTCGGTGCAGGCGGTGGCGGCGCACCCGTCCGGAGCTCGCTGGGATGGGGGCTGCGCCGCAGAGGTGAGCCAGAGCCGCTTCGGAGTGCAGCCGGTCGGGGTTGTCGCCGGCGGTGGTGAGCAGCTGGGCGGCGACGTCGGGGCCAACGCCGAACAGGGCCGTGGTGCGGGGCGCTGCGCGCTGGACGATGGGTGTCACCTGCCGGTCGAGTGTGGTGAGCTCCTCCGTGAGGATGGTGACCCGGCGGGCGAGCCCGACCAAGGCTGCGGCGGTGGCGTGTTCCGGCTCGTGAAGTCTGGCCGGGTCGTAGGTCAGCGCAGCGCACCGGCTGACCAGCATGGCGCGCTGGCCCTGGTCAGGTGGGCACGCAGTTGCTCGGGGGCAGCGGCGACCAGGCCGCGCATCTGATTCAGGGCGGCGGTGCGGGCCTTGACCGCTCCTCGGCCGGCGAACCGGAGGGCGCGGATCGCCTCGACCGGCCCAGTGCGGGTCTTCGGCGTGCCCATCGCGGTGCCAGCAAGGGTTGCCTGGGCGGCGGCGATCGCGTCGATCGGATCGGACTTGCCCTGTGCGCGGCGAGCGCGGCGGTCCGGCCGGTCCACCTCCACGACGGCGATCTTTTTGCTGGTCAGATAACGGGCCAGGCCGGCCCCGTAGCTGCCGGTGCCCTCCACGCCCACGGCAGTTACCCGCCCGAAGGAGCGCATCCAGGCCAGCAGATCCGCATAGCCGGCGGTGGTCGCGGGAAAATCGGCGTCGCCGAGGAGCCCGCCGGTGCTGTCGATGACAGCGGCGTGGTGTGTGTCGCGGTGGGTGTCGACACCACCGATGAGAGATCGCTCCTTGGCTGCCATGCTGGTGAGGTCCGCCTTTCTCGGTCGCGTCGAGAACACGTGGACACGTCACCGGTCAGACGATGCGGACAACACAGTAGTGGGCGCCTCTCGCACAGGCTTCTATCACGTCACGACGCCTGACCGGTGACATGCAGCTACCGGGGCCACCAGGCCGGCCGACGAATCGGGATGAGGACAACAACCGTCGGTCTGCCGATGAGTCAGACCAACCCGGCGACCCACCCCACCATCCTCACTGTCTGCCGCCGACCCGCCTCATGGAAAGCGGGCCGCCGCCCGGCCTGCTACGTCAAGCGGACTTGACGCAGGGTCGGACGCTGGCGGGTCGGGTGGTGGTCTGCCCGCCTTGCCAGCGGGCCGCCGGCTGGCGGGATGGCCCGCGCGACCACCCACGGAGGTGGTGCTGATCAGGTGTCTGTCCAGTGTTAGGTCTGGCCGGGCCGTCGCCAGGTGTATACGGTGCATCGGTGCATGACCCATCCGTGCTGGACGGTCTGGCGGAGATGACCGGCGTGCAGATGCTGTGGTTCGCCGACTACTACGACGGACCGTTGGATGGTCTCGCGCTGCTCGACGGCAGGGAGTACTGGTTCATCGCCGTTGCCAATGAGCACGGCTGTCCCGTTGATCAGGAACGGCGCTGCTACGTGCTTCATGTGATCTCGGAGGAGCAGGCACGGGCGGAGTGGGCGGAGCACCGCAATTTTGTGGCAGTGGTCGGTGGGCCTGGGTGCGTACACACACCCGCTTGCCCCCGCGGCCTCGGTGATGCCGACGCGGCTGCTGCCTGGCACCGCGATCATCCTTGGGAGCTGCGGCCCGACCATGCCAGTGGGCCAGCGGTCGGATGGTTCCGCGGGTAGACCGTCGACATAGGCGAAGACTGCGCAGTGGCGTTCTCCCGCTCATCGGTCGAGCCGTGGCGGTTTCATCAACCCTTACCGGCATGACTAGTCCGGGTAGGAGTCGTTGATGACCAGCTCTCGGGTCTCGATGATGCCGGGCCAGTGCGGGGAGACCGGGTCGGTGCCTCGGCGCAGCCAGAGGGTCGTGCCGTCGGTGGCCGTCGCAGTCTCGATGACGTGCTCGGCGTCCGCTTCGATGCGGCCGGTCTCGACCAGGCCCATGCCCAGCCTCTCCGCCTCGGTGCGCAGGTCGGCGCGGGCAAGGTAGAGCAGAGCAGCACGGCCCGGGCCCACGCTGACGGCGGCCGGCTCGACGCGGGCCAGCCACGGCCCCAGCGCCTGCACGCTCGCGGCGATCCCCGCCCCCGGAACGGCGACGAAGAGCCGGGCGACGACATCAGCTTCGGCCGGCCCGATGTCCAGGGTGCGGTCGGGCGTGAGGCCGGAGCCGTGGGTCGCGCCCTCCCAGCCCAGATCCTGGTCGGCCCGATCGATCACCAGGCGGGTGGCAGGCGGCCCGGACGGGGGTACGACGGTCTCGGCGTAGCGGACGTTGCGCGAGTAGCTGAAATCCTGATCGCGCCAGCCGAAGCGGTGCAGCAGCGGCTGCGCCAGGGCGTGCATGGCGCGTTCCTCATTCCCGGCGACCCGGTAGCCCGACAGCAGCAGGTCCGCGCGGTCGACGTCGACGTCGATCCCGTCGGCGCCGAGCTCGTCGGCGAGCGGAGCGTAACGGCGCAGGGTGTCGGTGGCGGTCGCGGTGCCGCGTTCCAGCCTGAGCATCGCCTTCATTCTGAACGGCGGCTTGTTCTTCGCCACTCGCTTCACCACCAATCCGCGGCATGCACCGTCACGCGGGGCACCGTAACCAGCGGCTACGAGGTGAACAACCGATTTGGGCCGGGTCGGCTGGGCACCTGCGCCGACGTCACGGTCGAGAATCGTGGGAGGCGTCGAGTCCACGTGCCCGCTCGCCGGACAGGTGGCGGCCGCCGGTCGGCGTCCGGCGGCCGCCCCACGTCCGGTCAGCTGGCGTACACCTCCAGTGCCGCCAGTTGCCCGGCCGGCCAGCCGGTGTTACCGGTCACGGTGATCCGTACGTAGCGGGTCTGCGCGGCGCTGAAGGTCAGCGTCACCTGGTTACCCGTCGACGGGTCGAAGGTGCGCGCCGCCGCCCCGACCAGCGTGCCGAAGCTGCCCCCGTCGGTGCTGCCCGCGACGGCGAGGGTCTGCGTACGGGTGGCCCAGGCCGATGACGGCGGCAGCTTCAGCACCACCCACCCGACCGTGCGCGTCGCGCCCAGGTCGACCTGCACCCACTGCGGGAAGGCGTTGTTGGCGCTCTCCCAGTAGCTGTTCGCGTCGCCGTCGACCACGTTCCCCGAGCCGTAGCTCTGGACGTGGCTGCTCTCGCTGGTGGACCGCCCGCGGGCGAGGTCGGCGTTGGCCGGGGCGTCGGTGGTCACGGTGACCGCGTTCGACGCCGCCGAGGTGTTGCCGGCGGCGTCGCGGGCGGTGACGGTGAAGGTGTACGAGGTGGACGCGTTGAGCCCGCTCACGGTCGCCGTGGTGCCCGTGACCGTGCTGACCACGGTGCCGCCCTGGCGCACCTGGTAGCCGGTCACGCCGTTGTCGTCGGTCGACGCCGTCCAGGCCAGGGACACGCTGCTGGCCGTCCGGCCGGTCACCGTGAGACCGCTCGGCGCGGTCGGCGGGTTGTCCGTGGAGCCGCTGGCGGCGTACACCTCGACCTGGGCGAGCTGGCCCGCCGGCCAGCCGGTGTTGCCGGCGATGCTCAGCCGGATGTGGCGGGCCGTGGTGGTCGTCAGCGTGCGGGTGACGGTGTTGCCGGTCGCCGGGTCGAAGGTGAACGCGGAGGCCGCGGCGATGGTGGCGAAGGAGCTGCCGTCGACGCTGCCCAGCACGGTGATGGTCTGGGTACGCGCGCCCCAGCTGGCGGGCAGCCGCACCACGAGCTTGTTGACCTGGTGGCTGGCGCCGAGGTCGACCTGCCACCAGTGCGGGAACGAGCCGCCGCCGCTCTCCCAGTAGGTGCCGGCGTCGGAGTCCACCGCGTTCGACGCCGGGAACCCGCCGCCCTGGCTGCTGGCCGAGGTGGGTCGGCCGGCGGCCAGGTTCCCGCTGGCCGGCGGCGGGGTCCCGAGCGTCGGCGGCGTCGGGCGTACGGCGGTGAGCGCGAGCTGTCCCTTGAGCATCCGGCCGCCGTCGCCGGTGATCCGGAGGTAGTAGTCGGAGGAGCAGGCCACGCCGTCCTCGTCCAGGGCGCGGATGTTCGCGCCGGCCGGGGTGGTGGCCTGGGTCTCGGACGTCTTGGCGATCTGGTTGCCCTCGTTGTACTCGTCGAACATGGACACGTAGAGGCCCTGGGAGCCGAGCCGGACCATGTTGTAGATGTGCCGCCAGTAGAAGTCGCCGTGCTTGCGGTGCCCACCGGCGAGGTCTCCGGGCATCACGCAGGGCAGGTAGTCGATGCCGCGCGCGGCGCAGTCGGCCATGTCGCCGACGTTGACGTTGTTGTAGTACGAGTCGAGCTCCTCCACCGTCCTGGCCCGGTAGACCATCCACGGCGAGATGGCGTGGAACGCGTGGTAGACGTCGAGGAAGCCGGCGCGGGAGTCCTCGATGCCCTGCCGCCACCAGGTGGGGACGCCACCGATGACGTAGCAGCCCTGCGCCTTGAACCAGTTGACGACCTCCAGACACGGCCCGGGGGCGAAGGGCCGGCTCGATTCGCTGAAGCCGAAGCCCCAGATGCAGACGACCGGCTTGCCGTTCTGGCGGGCGTACGCGCCCGACGCGGTGTGCGGGGACATCTTCGTCGTCCAGTCGGTCTTGATGTCCGTCTGCATGGTCAGCCAGTCGGTGACGTCGTACATGATGTAGAACTTGCGGCCGTAGCGTTCGGCTGCCGCGCGGACCTTCTGCGTCATCGCGTCGCGGGTCGGCCCCTCGTCGCCGGTCGGGTTGAACCGTTGCAGCGCGGCGGTGTCACAGCCGTACTCCTGCATCCAGCGAAAGTGGGTGTCCACGGTCTGCTGGTCGAAGGAGGAGAAGAGGGTGGCCGGCGAGCCGTTGCCGAGGTTGGGGTACGCGGTGGGATAGCTGCGCGTGTACTCGCGCATGTCCGGCCAGGACACGATTGTGGTGTTGGACGGCGACGGCGGCTGGAAGCGGTCGCGGCTCCAGTGCCACCAGCCGCCGATGGGCGCGGAGTCGCCGGGAGCGCTGAACCAGCCCTGGTAGCCGACCGTCACCTTGCCGACCACGTCGCCTACCGGGCTGGCGGCGTACGCCGGGTTGGCGAGGGTGGTGAGCAGCTCGGTGGTGGAGGTGGCGGCGAGGGCGGACCCGGCCAGCACGGACGTGACGAACCTGCGGCGGGAGACCGCCATGAGGACCACTCCTTCGGGACGGAAGGCATTGACGGCCATCGTGGCAGCAGTCGATGTGACCCCGCAAGAGTGAGACTGATCGATGAAAATGTTCGTCAAGGCGTCGGAAGGAACCGAGCGCCATCGTGGCCCAGGCGCGCGGAGGGCCGGCGCCGCTCGCCGGCGCCGGCCCTTTCGTTGGTACGCCCCGAAGCGTTACGAGGCCGGGTACCGCGCGATGTAGACCGGCACGCCGACCTTCGTCGTGTCGGCCGCGTCGCCGACGCCGTTGACCACGTGATCGATCGTGCCGGCGCTGAGGTTGACGGTCATGATGTGGTGCAGCCGCACCCCCGGCCGGTTCGGGACCTCGAAGCCGTTCTCGGTGTGGATCGACGGGTTGTTCTGGTTGAAGACGTACACCCCGCCGCCGTAGAGGTCGTGGTGGCGCACCCGGTCGCCGACCTTGTAGCCGGCGAAGCCCTCGACCGGGCCGTTCATCCAGTCGGCCTGCGTCGGCGGGTCGTACGGCAGCTCGTTCTGGTAGAGGATCGTGGTGCCGTGCTCGCCGTTCCAGACGGTGTTGTAGCGCTGGAAGTGCTCGACGAACAGGCCGGTGGCGGTCACGTGGTCGCCGTTGATGACAGCGCCGTAGCGGCCGGTGTTGGTGCGCCAGCGGTCGGTGTCACCGTTGACACCCTCGGTGAAGCCCTCGACGCCGTGGTCGCCGCGCCACACCCAGGTGTGGTCGATGAGCACGTTGTCGCTGTTGACCTCCAGGGCCGTGTTGGTCCGGCCGATGTGCGGGCCGCCGACCCGGAAGTACACGTCGGACAGCGTGGTCGGGTTGGCCGGACTGCTGGCGTCGTGCCCGTGCTGCCGGCCCACCCGCAGCAGGACCGGCGACTCGACCGTGCCGGCGTCGATCGTGACGCCGGCGACGATCACGCCGGGCACTCCTGCGACGTCCAGCGGGACCGCGCCGTTAACGGCGGTGAGGGTGGCGTGGCCGATGCCGAGGACCACGGTGTTGGCGCGTCGGATCTCGATGCTGCGGGCGATGTCGTAGACACCGGGGGTGAGCAGCAGGTGCTTGCCGCGCGCGAGCTGGCTGTTGATGACGCGAACCGGGTCGGACGGCTTCGCGATGAAGAAGTCGTCGATCCCGATGGTCCGCCCGGGGGTCATCCCGTTCGCCCACGAGACGCCCCGGGTGTCCCGCTGCGCCGACGGCACCCGCACGTTGTAGCGGCCCTTGCCGTCGACGAACAGGTACGGCTTCTCCCGGCTCACCGGCGTGGTGTCGAGGGTGGTGTACGGCGGGTCCGGGAACGTGGCGTCGTCCGGTGCGCCCTCGACGCCCGCGAAGACCTGGTTCCACACGGCGTTGGACCACCCGGCGACCTCGCTGTTGCGGGTGAGCCACTGCTGCTGCGAGCCGTTGGTGGTGGCCGGCAGCCGCGAGTCGGCGATGAAGCCGCCGCTGGCGTACTGCGGGCCGGCCGTGCAGTAGTCCATCAGGGACAGCCCGCCGCCGGTGATGTTCAGCCGGCGCATCGAGACCGCCTGGGACACCGCCCAGAAGTTCGCCGTCGACCGGCAGCCGTCCTGGCCGGCGGCGTTGACGGTGAGCGAGAGGTTGGACAGGGTGCGCCAGAAGTTGACCAGCGCGAGGCAGTTGCTAGTGCCGCCGTCGGCCAGGCAGCGGTTGTAGACCTCCAGTTTGCCGTTGACGGCGACGTCGGTGGGCGACGCGCCCAGGCCGGCGACCTCGGTGTAGTAGCCGACCTTGGCCTGCAACGGCTGCTCGGCAGTGCCGTACGCGCCCGGCTTGAACAGGTAGGCGTGCCGCTCGGTGCCCATCTCGTTGTCGACCTGCCGGGCGTGCGCGGCGTCGAGGGTCTGCTGGATCTCGCTGACCGGCATGGTCGGGTCGAAGATCGTCACGTTCGGCCCGAAGTCGGGTGCGCCGTGCGTCGGGCGGCCGGCGCTGGCGGCGGTGCCGGTCGTCGTGAGGGCGGTGGTGACCAGAAGGGCGAGCAGGAGGGTACGTCGGGACGGGGTTGTCATGTGGTTCGTCCTCTCCGCGACCGGGTGGTACTCCCGGCGCAGCTGGGGCGTGAGAGCGCTCTCTGGTGTTTCTACCCGGTCCGGCGGCCCCACGCCATGACCGGGGACGGCGAACTTCGGGCCGGACCGGTGAGAATGGACGGTGGCTCGCAACTCAAGGAGGCGACGATCGTGGGTGGCACGTTGGCCGACGTCCTGGACGCGGCGGCACGCGGGCACTTCCCGCCGCCGGACGGCGGGACCACCATCGTGCCGCAGCACAGCCGTCGGGACGCCGGGGTGATCGCGTTCACCGCCCACTCCGTGGTGTTCACCGACGAGGACCCCGACTGGGTCCGCCGTACCCTGGCCGCCCTCGACTGCGACGCTCTGGCGGCCACGATGAATCCGCGTTTTTTGAGCGCGCTGCTCGACCGCACCGGACGGTCGACGGACACCATCGACCTGCTGACCGTCGCCTCCCCGCTCGCCGGTGCGCCCCCGCTGGCGCTGCGCGAGCTGACCGACGCCGATCATCCCCGCGAGACCCGGGCGCGCAGGCGTCGTGACGACGTCCGCGTCTGGGCGGCCGACGGCGGCGTGGTCGTACTCGGCCGTGGCGTGGCGGGTCGCTGGGAGGCGGCGATTGAGGTCGACGAGGACGTTCGCCACCGGGGCCTGGGTCGGGCGCTGGCGACCGCCGCCCGGCACCTGGTGCCCGACGGGCAGCCGGTCTGGGCACAGCAGGCCGCCGGCAACGCGCGCAGTGTGCGGGCCTTCCAGGCCGCCGGTTATCGCCCGGTGGGAGCCGAAGCGCTGCTCCTGGCGAAGTAGCCACTCCGGCGCTGGTGTCAGGCATCGCTCAGGAACTCGTCGATCATCGGGGCCAGCCAGTCGGCGCCTGACCCGCCCACCCCCACGGTCTTGCACTTTGTGCGGCCGGCACGCGGCTTTCGCACCTTATGTCACGGCAGCAGCTAAGGGAAGGCACCTGCCCATCGCACCCCTTTGCTCTGCTTCAACCCACGCAACAGGTTGGGTCTCCCGGTGTTGCGCGGGTTGAAGCAGAGCAAAGCGCGACCTGAACGTCCGCCGCCCTCCGCTCTCCACCCCCAGTTCCGCCCCCAACGGGCGTCCGTCCTAACACGACGGTGCTGTGGATCGGCGCCCTGCTGCTATAAAGATCGCCATGACGCGTGTTCGATTCATCGCCGGACTGTTGCTGGTCGTCGCACTGCTCAGCCTGGCCGCCTCGAAAGCCGCCCCGTTCCTGGATGACGCTCCGGCGGCGGCACGGACGGCGATCGTTGTCGTTGGCGTGGTGTGCGGCCTCGGCGGCGTCTGGCTGTGGCTCCGACGCTCCCCCGAACAGCGGTAACCCTCCCGCCCTGTCGATCATGAAGTTGTGGTGGTGCGCGAAACAGACTTTGGCTGCCAAAATAGCCACCACGAGTCCATGATCGATGCTGTGCGGGACGGGGTGCGGGGTTGAGCGCGCTTTAGAGGTTCGAGCCGGCCTCGGTCAGGAACTCGTCGATCATCGGGGCCAGCCAGTCGGCGCGCTGCGGGATCGTGGTGTGGGTGGTGCCCGGCAGGATGGCCAGCTGGCAGGGCGGCAGACCGGTCAGGTCGCCGGGCACCCCGCCGCCGAGCAGCCGGAACATCCGCACCGCGTGCTCGGGCTGGACGATGTCCGAGTCGGCCAGCACGATCATGGCGGGCGCGGCCAGGGCCCGGATCTGCTCGGGCGTCCACCGCGGCAGGTTCGCGTCCAGGACCTTCATCTTGGTGACCAGGGTGGCCCAGCCCGCCGGGTCCGGCGCGGTCCGCAGGTACTCCTCGTGGAACTCCGAGCCGTGCAGATGCTCCGGTTGCAGGTCCTGGATCCCGTCGAGCAGCCCGGGGTGCAGGCCGTCCTCGTCGAAGCTCACCGAGGCGAGGACGAGCCGCCCGACCCGCTCGGCGTGGTCGGTGCCCAGGCGCAGCGCCACCGCCGAGCCCATGCTCCAGCCGAACACGTCCGCCCGCTCGACACCCAACCGGTCGAGCAGCTCGACCACGTCGGCGGCGAAGTGCTCCACGGTCAGCGGACGGTCGACGTCCGGGGTGTGGCCGTGCGCCTGCAACTCCACGGCGATCACCCGCCGCGCCTTCGCCAGGAACGGCAGGATCGTGCCGAACGAGGTGCCGATGCCGGAGAGCGCGCCGTGGATGAGCACCAGGGGCCGGCCCTCGTCACTGCCATGTGTCTCGTGATAGATCTCCATGCCCACACGGTGCGCCGGCGCGCTTACGGTCTGCTTCAGGTCGTCTTACCGGCGCTAAAATGTCCGCCGTGCAGTTCGGGGTGCTCGGGCCGCTCGCCGTGACCACGGACGCCGGCGAGCCGGTGGTGGTGCCCGGCACCAAGGTGCGCGCCCTCCTGGCGGACCTGCTGACCAACCGCAATCAGGTCGTCTCCGCCGACCGGCTCATCGACGACCTGTGGGGTGACGACTCCCCCGCCAACCCGGCCGGCGCCCTCCAGGTGCGGGTGTCGCAGCTGCGCAAGGCGCTCAACGACGCCGAGCCGGGCGCCCGCGACCTGGTCGAGTCCCGCGCTCCCGGCTACCTGCTGCGGGCCGGCACTGTCGACGCCGACCGGTTCGCCGAGCTGGCCCGGCACACCGACGTCGACCGGTTGACCGAGGCCCTCGGGCTGTGGCGGGGCGAGGCGTACGCCGACGTGGCCGACGCCGAGTTCGTCCGCGCCGAGGCGACCCGACTCGCCGAGCAGCGCCTCGCCGTGCACGAACGGCTCGCCGAAGCCCGGGTGGCCCGAGGTGAACACGACCTGGTCGCGGCCGACCTGGCCGAGCTGGTCGCCCGACACCCGCTGCGCGAGGGCCTGCGGGCGGTGCAGCTGCGCGCGCTGTACACGGCCGGTCGCCAGTCCGAGGCCCTGGACAGCTATGCCGACCTGCGGGACCGGCTCGCCGACGAGCTGGGCCTCGACCCCGGCCCCGAACTGGTCGCCCTGCACCGCAGGATCCTCGAACAGGACGCCGGCCTGAGCGCGCCGCCGAAGGCCGCGATCATCCGCAACAGCCTGCCGGCCCAGCTCGACGAGCTGGTCGGCCGGGCCGAGGCGCTGACCGAGCTGCGAGCCCTGCTGCCCGCGCAGCGCCTGGTCACGCTGATCGGGCCGGGCGGCGTCGGCAAGACCCGGCTGGCCACCGAGACCGCCCGCGGCCAGTCCTTTCCGGACGGCGTCCTGCTGGTCGAGCTGGCGCCACTGCCGACCGGCGACCCGGGCGTCGCCGAGCAGGTGCTCGGCGCGCTTGACGCCCGCGAGGCCGCTGGCACGAGCCTGTCGGCCACCGACCGACTCGTCGCGGCGCTGCGGGCGCGACACCTGCTGCTCGTGCTGGACAACTGCGAACACGTCATCGAGCCGGTCGCCGCGCTGGTGGCCCGGCTGCTGCGCGACGCGCCCGGGGTGCACGTGTTGGCCACCAGCCGGGAGCCGCTCGGCCTGACCGGGGAGCTGCTCTGGGAGGTACCCCCGCTGTCCCTGCCCTCGGACAGCGACCCGGACGCGGTGCGGCGCTCGGCGGCGGCCCGGCTGTTCGCCGCCCGTGCCGCCGCCCAGCACCGCGGTTTCCGACTCGACGAGCGCACCGCGCCGGCGGTCGCCCAGCTCTGCCGTCGCCTGGACGGCCTGCCGCTGGCGTTGGAGCTGGCCGCGACCCGCGTCCGCGCGCTGGGTCTGCGGGGTGTGGTGGACCGGCTCGACGATCGGTTCCGGCTGCTCACCACGTCTCAGCGCGACGTGCCGCCGCGACAGCGGACGCTGACCGCGGTGATCGGCTGGAGCTGGGACCTGCTCGACGACGCCGACCGCGCGGTGCTGGCCCGGCTCGCGGTGTTCGGCGACGGCTGCACCCCGGAGGCGGCCGAGTTCGTCTGCCGGACCGATCTCGACACACTGGCTCGCCTGGTGGACCGGTCGCTGGTGGTGCTCGGCGACTCCGGCACCAGCCCCCGTTACCGGCTGCTCGAGTCGGTCGCCGCGTTCTGCCTGGACCACCTGGTCGACGCCGACGACACCCGGGCGCGGCACGCCGGGTACTACACCGACCTGGCCGAACAGGCCGACCCGCAGCTGCGCGGCCCCGACCAGCAGCGGTGGCTGGCGCTGCTCGACGCGGAGACGGTGAACCTGCGCGCGGCGCTGGTGCACGGCGGCGGGTTGCGGCTGGCCGTCGCGCTGAGCTGGTACTGGTACCTGCGGGGCCGGCTCACCGAGGCGCGGCGAGCCCTCGCGACGCCCGGCGATCCGACGCAGGAGAGCCGCGCCGCAGCCTGGCGGATCGGTTTCGCGCTGTTGCAGGGCGAGCAGATCCCACCGGCCGAGGTGCGCGCCACCCTGGCCGGTGTCACCGACGCCCGAGCCGTCTGGTTCGCGGCGAACGCGGTACTCGAGAGCAGTGACCTGCCGCTGGCGTCGGAGCTGCTGCCCACCGCCGCCACCGATCCGTGGACCGAGGCCGCAGTGCTCAGCTCCCGGGCCATGATCGCGCACGCCGGCGGTGACCTGGCCGCGTTGGAGAGCGCGGCGACGCGCAGCACCGCGCTGTTCGCCGAGGTGGATGACCGGTGGGGCCGCCTCCAGGCGAACGACTGGGTGGGTGGGCTGGCCGAGATTCGCGGCGAGTACGAACGCGCGGCAGCCCTGCACCGGGAGGGGCTGCGCTGGGCCGAGGAGCTGGGGCTGTGGCCGCACGTGGCCGGCAAGCTGTCCTGGCTGGCCTGGATCGCGGTGCAGACCCGCGACTACGCGCAGGCCCGGGAGCTGGCCGAGCGCGCGTACCAGCTGGCGGTGGAACAGGGTTCGCCGAGCGCGATCGTCTTTGCCGAGCTCGGCCTCGGCTTCGCCGCCCGCCGCGACGGCAAGCTCGACCTGGCCACCACCCACCTCACCCGCCTCGCCGAGCAGGGGCGCAACGAGGCCCAGCCGGCGCTCTACCTGCCGATGGTCCTCGTGGAGTTGGGTTACGCGGTCGAGCAGAGTGGCGACCCCGCCGCCGCGCTGGCCCTGCACCTCGAGGCGTTCGACGTCGCCGAGGCGATGGCCACCGCGCGCGACGTGCTCGGCCCGCTGGAGGGGATGGCGTCGGCGGTACGGTCGCCCGAGGTCGCGGCCCGGCTGCTCGGCGCCGCGGCCGCCGCCCGGCAGGCCGCCGGCGTTCCGGCCGCGCCGGCGGAGCGCGACGACACCGACCGGGTGACCGAGCGGGTGCTCGCCGTGCTCGGCCGGGAACGGTTCGACGCGCTGGTCGCCGAGGGCGCGAAGCTGAGCCCGGGCGAGGCCCGGGCCCAGCTCTGATCAGCCGCTCAGCTCGCCGCTCAGCCGCTCAGCTCGCCGACTTCGGCCGGTACGAGGCGATGATCACGCCGCTCTTGTGCACCCGGGTGTCGATCAGCTCGAACGTCGCCTTCACGTCGGTGAGCGGGGTGCTCAGGTTGGCGGCGCCCTCCAGCACCGGGTGGATCCAGAACCGGACCTCGTCCATCAGGCCCGCCTTGACCAGCTGGGCGGTGACCGAGCCGTAGCCGTACTGGATGATGTCCTTGCCGTCCTGGGCCTTGAGCTTCGCGACCGCCTCGACCAGGTCCCCCTGGAGCACCTCCGTGTTGTTCCAGGTGGGGTTGGTGAGGGTGGTCGAGGCGACGTACTTCTTGACGTTGTTGAAGAACGCGGCGCCGGTGCTCGGGTCGCTCTCGTCCATCGTCGGCCAGGCCTGGGAGAAGCCGTCGTAGGTGGCCCGGCCCATCAGCAGCGCGTCGGCGTCCTCGGTCTGCGAGCCGGCGAAGGCGGCGGCCTCCTCGTCGAAGTAGGGCGCGGTCCACATCGGGTTCTCGATGACACCGTCGAGGGTGAGGTAGGTCGAGTTGATGAGCTTGCGCATCGGAATCTCCTGGGTGTCTGTCGTGTTCTGCTGACACCCGGAACACTGCAGGCCTCCGCTTACGATTCGCTTCAGATGCCCTTACCCGGGTCGGTCAGCGGGATCGGCAGCGCCTGCGGGGCCGCCGTGCCGCCGCCGGGCGAGTGCGCCGGCGCGGGCCGGTCGCCGGTGCGGCTGTGCAGGCGTCCGCGCCCGGCCGGCCCGGCGCGGCGGGTCACCTCGACGGTCACCATCCGCACCGGCGGTGGCGGCGCGGTGAAGCGGCCGACGCCCCAGCGCACCCAGATCGGGATCCGGCCGGCGTCGGCCTCGGCGGTCAGCTTCTGCACCGTACGCGCCCGGTCGGTGTGGTCGACCTCGATCACCACCGGTGGGCCGTCCGGTCGGGCGCACGCCACGTCGAGGACGGAGTGCCGCTGCTGCATCGGCGGCGGCAGTGGTACGACGCTGGGCGCGCGCCGGTAGACCCGCCACCGGTGCGCCTGACCCCACCCCACCACCGCGGCGATGATCCGCGCGGTCACCTCGTCGGCGTCCAGGTCGACGAAGGTCACGTCGGTCAGCCATCGGCTCAGGTCGGCGGCCAGCCGCTCACCCTGCTCCGTGACGTCCACCGGCGCAGGATAACGCCTCAGCCGAGGGTGGCCGGCGTCGCGGCGAGGTGCCGGGTGAGCCAGGCGGTGGTGGCCGTACGCGCCGTCTCGGCGTTGTCGCGGGCCAGGAAGTCGTGCCCCTCGCCGGTGAGCACGAGGTGCCCGTGCGGGACGTCCCGCGCGGCGAGGGCCTGCGCCACCTGGGCCGACTCGCCGGCCGGCACGTTGGTGTCGTTGGCGCCGTGGATGAGCAGCACCGGCACGTCGAGCTGGTCGATGTGGGTCATCGGCGACAGGTCCCGCAGCAGGTCGGCGTCGCGCACCGGGTCGCCGTACTTGCTGACGGCGGCGGCGGCGATCCACGGTTCGGTGCCGGCGTAGAACGTACGGAAGTCGGAGATGCCGCACTCGGCCACACCCGCGGCGAACAGGCCCGGGAAGTTCACCAGCACCGCGAGGACCAGGTAGCCGCCGTAGGAGCGGCCCAGGCAGCCGAGCTGGCCCGGGATCGCGACGCCGCTGTCGAGCAGGTGGTCGGCGCACGCCGCCACGTCGGCGATGGCCCCGTAGCGGCCGGCGAGGTTGTCGGCGGCGACGAAGGTGCGGCCGAAACCCGACGAGCCGCGCACGTTTGGCGCGAACACCGCGACGCCCTGCGCGACGAGGGCCTGGAACAGCGGGTTGTAGCCGGGACGTTCCTGCGCCTCGGGGCCACCGTGCAGGCTGATCGCGGTCGGCCAGGGGCCCGGACCGGGCGGGCGGTAGAGCCAGCCGGACAGCGGCAACCCGTCGCGGGCGCGCAGGTCGACAAGCTGCGGGGCGACACCGCTGTCGCCCGTACGCGCGGCGCCGGTGTCCGGCCGCAGCGGGCGGGGCGTGCCGGTCGCCGGATCGACCAGCCAGATCTCCCGGGGCTGCACCGGCCCCTGCGCGGTGACGCAGAGCAGGTCGCCGTCGGCGGCGAAGACGGCGCCGTCGAGCACCTCACCCGGGGCGGCGACGGCCCGCTGCACGCCGCTGGCGAGGTCCAGCAGGCTCAGCTCGCCGCGCCCGCCGTAGGTGTTCCAAAGCAGCGCGGCACGTCGCCGGTCGGCGCTGAGCGCGACGTGCTCCAGCTCGGCGTCCGGACGCGCCGCGAGCCGCGTCGGGGCCAGCGTCGGTCGCGCGAGGTCGACGCGCACCAGCGCGGCCAGCTCCGAGAACGCGTCGGTACGCGCCAGCACGCTCGTCCCGTCGGGACCGAAGCAGCCCTGGTCGGTGCTGCCCCGGCCGGTGTCCGGCAGCAGCCGTACCCGGTCGCCGGTGGCCACGTCCAGCAGCTCCAGCCAGCGGGCGTTACGCGGACCGCGACGCAGCAGGGCGGACCCGCCGTCCGGGCTGACGTCCAGGAGGGTGAGCAGGTCGCCCTCGGCGAGCACCCGCCGGTGCCCGGTGCCGGCGTCGACCAGCACTGCGGCACCCCGCTCGGCGGTCTCGGTGACCGCCAGCAGCGCGCCGTCGGGCAGCCAACCCGACAGGGCTGCGCTGCGGCGGCCGAACCCGGCGACCTGGCGGCGCTGCGTGCCGTCCGGGCGCAGCACCCACAGCTCGGTGCGGGGTGCGCCGCCGGGCGCGACGACGCAGGCCAGCCACTGCCCGTCCGGGGACCAGCTCACCGCCAGGACCGGTGCGTCGCCGCTGGGCAGCGCGACGGCCTCGGCCGCGTCGACGTCGCGGACCCAGACGGCCGGGATTCCGGCCCGGTCGGACAGGTACGCCACCCGTCGGCCGTCCGGCGACGGCGCGGGCGCGAAGTCCTCGCCGGCCGGCAGCGGCGGCACCGGCCGGTGGCGCACGGGTCGGACCCGGCGCGGCACCTCGATCCGTACGCTCATCTAAACCCCGATCCGCTGCAACCAGAGCTCCAGCAGCCCGAGCTGCCAGAGCGCGTTGGAGCCCAACGTGGTCCGCCGGGCGTTCGGCGCGTCCAGCAACTCCTCCAGGTAGTCCTTGCGGAACAGGCCGCGCTCACGCGCCGGCCGCGCGGTCAGCGCGTCACGGACGTCGTCGAGCAGCGGGCCGGACAGGTGCCGGATGGCGGGCACCGGGAAGTAACCCTTCGGCCGGTCGATCACCTCGTCGGGCACGATGCCCCGGCTCGCGGCCTTGAGCACGCCCTTGCCACCCTGGGCCAGCTTCAGCGCCGGTGGGCAGGCGGCGGCCAGCTCGACGACCTCGTGGTCGAGGAACGGCACCCGGGCCTCCAGCCCCCACGCCATCGTCATGTTGTCGACCCGCTTGACCGGGTCGTCGACAAGCATCACCAGGCTGTCCTGGCGCAGCGCCGCGTCGAGCGCGGTGTCCGCCCCCGGCGCGCCGAAGTGGGCGGTGACGAACTCCAGGCTCGCGTCGTGGTCGAGCATCCACTCCGGCGCCAGGTGCCCGGCGAGCGCGTCGTGGCGACGATCGAAGAACACCCGGGCGTACGCCTCGACGGCGTCCGCGCGGGCCACGTTGGCCATTGGCGGGTACCAGTCGTAGCCGGCGAAGATCTCGTCGGCGCCCTGCCCGGACTGCACCACAGTGATCCGCTGCGAGACCTCCTCGGAGAGCAGGTGGAACGCCACGCAGTCGTGGCTGACCATCGGCTCGCTCATCGCCGCGATGGCCTCGTGCACTCCCGGCACGAACCGGGCCGCGCCGATGCGGATCTGGTGGTGGTCGGTGTCGTACTCGCGGGCCACCAGGTCGGAGTAGTGGAACTCGTCGCCGCTCTCCCCCGCCGCCGCCTCGAAGCCGATGCTGAAGGTGGCGAGGCCGGTCTGGCCCTGCTCGGCGAGCAGGGCGACGATCAGGCTGGAGTCCAGGCCGCCGGAGAGCAGCACGCCGACCGGCACGTCGGCGACCATCCGCCGGCGTACGGCGGTGCGCAGCGCCGCCATGATCCGTTCCTGCCACTCGTCGGGGGACATGGCCGGCGCGGCGGCGCGGGTGAACTCCGGCCGCCAGTAGACGGTGTCGGTGCTACGGCCGTCGCCGGTGATCACCCGTACGGTGGCCGGGGGCAGCTTGCGGACGCCGGCCAGGATGGTGCGCGGTGGTGGCACCACCGCGTGGAAGCTCATGTAGTGGTGCAGCGCCACCGGGTCGAGGTCGGTGTCCACGTCACCGGCGGCGAGCAGCGCCGGCAGGGTCGACGCGAAGCGGATCCGGCCCGGCGTCTCGGCCAGGTAGAGGGGCTTGATGCCGAGCCGGTCGCGCGCCAGCACCAGGGTGTTCGTGGCCAGCTCCACCAGGGCGAACGCGAACATCCCGTAGAACCGCTCGACGCAGGCCGTCCCCCACCGGTGGTACGCCTTGAGGATCACCTCCGTGTCCGAGGTGGACCGGAAGGAGTAGCCGGCAGCGGTCAGCTCGTCGCGCAGCTCCCGGTAGTTGTAGATGCAGCCGTTGAAGACCATGGCGAGGCCCAGCTCGGGATCGACCATCGGCTGGGCGCCGGCGTCGGACAGATCGATGATGCGCAGCCGGCGGTGCACCAGCGCCGCCGGGCCGTGCTGCCACCGCCCTTCGCCGTCCGGGCCCCGGGAGGACAGGACCGGGAGCATCCGTTCCAGCGCCGCCTGATCCGGTGGCGCCCCGTCGAGGCGGAACTCGCCTCCGATACCGCACATGGCACACACCTCTCATCGGCTCGGTTCGCTCGGGCCGCTGACCGGTCCAGGCTTGGCGGACCGGATTGCGTCCCGATGACATCCGGGTCAAGCGTGAGTTACGCCGGGGGCTGCTCGGCTCCGCCGAGCAGCCAGGTGTCCTTCGACCCACCGCCCCGCGACGAGTTGACGATCATGCTGCCGGCCGGCGCGACCCGGGTCAGCGCCACCGGGGCCACCTCGGCCGTCTCGCCGAGGAACACGAAGGCCCGCAGGTCGACGTGGCGCGGCGCGAGGGCCGTACCGTCGAAGACCGGGTGGGTGGTCAGCGCGACCACCTCCTGGGCGATCCACCGGTGCGGCGCGGCGAGGATCTGCTCCCGGACGGCGTCCAGCTCCTCGGCCTCGGCACGCGGGCCGATCACCACGCGGTCCCCGCCGTACCCGTCGACCGGCTTGAGCACCAACTCGTCGAGCCGGCCCAGCACCTCGGCGCGCTGCTCGGGCAGCCCGCACAGGTACGTCGGCACGTCGCCGAGCAGCGCCTTCTCCCCCAGGTAGTACTCGATGAGCCGGGGCACGTACGCGTACAGCGCCTTGTCGTCGCCGACGCCGTTGCCCAGCGCGTTGGCCAGCGTGAGCCGCCCGGCGTGCACCGCGGCCAGCAGCGGCCAGCCCAGCGGCACGCCGTCGGCGCCCGGGGCGTGCAGCAACGCGTCCTCGTCCATCCGCAGGTAGAGCACGTCGACCTGGCTGCGGCGGCCCTCCCGGACCAGGTGGACGCGGCCGTCGGACACCAGCAGGTCGCCGCTCTCGGTCAGCGGCACGCCCATCTCGTCGGCGAGGAGCCGGTGCTCGAACCAGGCCGGGTCGCCCGGGCCGCTGCTGAGCACCACCACGGCGGGGTCGTCGGCGGAGGCGGGGGCGGCGGCGAGCAGCGCCCGGTGCAGCATCGCGGGTGTCTCGTCGGCGGGCAGCAGGTCATCGGGCACCGGCAGCTCGGGCAGCACCGCCCGGGTGAGCCGGCGGTTCTGCACGGCGTAGCCGATGCCCGAGGGCACCCGGAGGTTGTCCTCCAGCACGTACCAGCCGCCGGCCGGGTCGCGGACGAGATCGGTTCCGGACACCTGGGCCCGCGCGCCACGCCGGCCCATCAGCGCACCGGTCGGGCGCAGCCCCGGCGAGGACTCCACCACCCAGGCCGGGACGACCCCGTCGGCGACCACCGCCCGGTCGGCGTACACGTCGCGCAGGAACGCGTCGAGCGCGCGGGCGCGCTGCACCAGGCCGGTCCGCAGCGCCCGCCAGTCGTCGGCGGGCACGACCCGGGGCACCAGGTCGACCGGGAAGAGCCGGGTGCTGGCCTCACCGGCCACGCTGAACGTCACGCCCCGGGCGCGCTGCTCCTCGTCCCGGTCGTGCTCGCGTTGGCGCAGGCCGGCGGCGCCGAGAGTGCGCAGGGCGGCGAGCAGCGGACGGAACGTCGGCTCCGGCCCATCCGGGCCGAAGACCTCGTCGCCGGCATCGGCGTACGCGGACAGCGCGGGCGGTGGCGGCACTCCGGGCAGGGGCGTACGCACCCGACCCCGCGTCTCGTCGAGCAGCAGGTCGACCACGTCGGCCAACCGGCCCCGCCGCTCGTACGCCCGCCGCTGCCGCGCCGCGGAGCTGCCGCGCTCCAGCGCGTACCGGGTCAGCTCGCGGACCTGCTCCCAGTCACCGGTCGCCTCCAACTGCGGTCGCAGGTCGGTCACCAGGCGGCCGACCGCCTCGGCGGCCGGCACCGGCCGGGCCGAGCGAGGCAGGTCGAGCAGGTCGCCTTCCAGCCCGGAGCGGGCGGCCCGCCACACGGCGGCGCGCAGCACCGGCGGCCGGACGGCGGTGCGTTCGACTCCGGCGCGCAGGGCGGCGACCTCCCGGCGCACCAGCGCCCGGAACAGCCCGGTGAGCAGGACGATCGTCTCCACGTCGGCATTGGCGTCGGTGATGCGCAGCTCCACGGTGGGCACGTGCGCCGACGGCCGAACATCGAAGTAGATCATCGCGGGGTCGGTGATGGTCTCCGAGGAGATCAGCTCGGCTACGAGGGCCTCGTGGTCGGCCGCGCTGGTCACCTCGCCCGGGTCACCGGCCGTGGGCCAGCGCTGCCAGACCAGCGAGCGGACGCTTGCGTAGCCGCTGTCCTGACCCATCCAGTACGGCGAGCTGGTGGACAGGGCGAGCAGCACCGGCAGCCAGGGCTGCACCCGCCGGGTGACGGCCACCGCCAGGTCCCGGTCTGAGACCCCGACGTGCACCTGCGCGCCGCAGATCAACTGCTCCCGGGCGAGCATCTGGTACTCGTCGAGCATCCGTCGGTAGCGCGAGGTGGGGGTGACGCTCGGGTCGCCGTCGGCGCGCAGCGGCACCGTGCCGGCCGCCACGATGCCCAGCCCGGCCCGGTCGGCGACCTGGACCGCCGACTGGCGCAGCCGGGTCAGCTCGGCGCGGATCTCGTCCAGGGTGCGGCAGACCGCGGTGTTGGTCTCCACCACGCTGCGGTGCAGCTCGGCGGTGAACGACGTGGCCGGCAGCCGGTCGAGCAGCTCCCCGGCCCGGGGCACCAGCTCCCGGGTGTGCAGGTCGACGACGTGGAACTCCTCCTCCACGCCGATGGTGGCGAGGTCGGCCGGGTCGTCGTGCACCGCCATCGCCGGGGCGGGACGGGACGTGGGCACGGCCCGACCGTTGCCGGACCGGCCCACCGGCCCGTCGAACGTCGCCGCGTTCGTGGTGTTGTCGACCATGGTCACCCCGATTCGCGTGTCGGTGGTCTCGACTGTCCGACGAGCGTTCCCAGGCTTGGTACCGGGGGCGTTTCCGGCGCGTTAAGGTGACGCACCGTTCTGCCCCCGTGGCCGCGCACCGACGAGGGGCGCCGCTGATCCTCTTCGGACATTTGGTCCCGTGATCGACGCGGGATCGGCGATGTCGGGGCATCCCACTGGCCCGGATACCCCGACATCGGCGATCTGGAGGTGATCAAGCGGTCAGGTCACCTCATGTTGGCGACCACGAACGGCGCGTGGCCGTGCAGGTAGTTGTTCCACCCGCCGGTCACCGGGGCGCCGGGGCTGAGCAGGTTGGTGGTGTCGGTGCCGACGTCGAGCTTCCAGGCGGTCCAGGAGATGTTGTTCGCCTTCATCCAATCGATCCAGGACTGCGCCTCCGGCAGGCAGGCCCGGCCGTCGAGGCCGCCGTCGGCGTTGCTGGCGCCCCACTCGGTGACGAACAGCGCCAGGCCGGCCCGGATCGCCGCGTCGCCCTTGGCGCGCAGTGACCCGCCGTGGGTGCACGAGTAGAAGTGCAGCGTGTACATGAGGTTGGTGCCGGCAACGGGGCTGGCCGCGGCGGCGTCCACGTCCTGCGACCAGGTCGGCGTCCCGAGCACGACGATGTTGTCCGGATCCGCGGCGCGGATCGCGGACACGACCGCCTGGTGGTACGGCTTGATGACGCCGGTCCAGCTGAACTGCAACGGCTCGTTCCACGTCTCCCAGATCACGTTGGGCAGGTGACCGTAGCGACGTGCCAGGTCACCGAAGAACGCCACCGCCTGGGACTGGTTGTTCTGCGCCTCGTGCGCGTGCCAGTCGACGATCACGTACACCCCGGCGGTGACCGCGTTGTTGATGATCGTCTCCACCTGCGCCCGCGCCCTGCCCGGATCGCTGAGGTACGCCCCGGCCGGCTCCACGCCCATCGCCGCGCGGATCACCTGGAGGTTCCAGTTGTCGCGCATCCAGGTCAGCGCGGACAGGTTCTCGGCGTAGGGAGCGGTCTCCCAGTTGAGCCACATGCTGCTGACGCCACGCAGCTGCACCCGCGCGCCGTTCTTGTCGCACATCGTGGTGCCGCAGACCCGCAGCTGCCCGTACCGCTGCACGGGTGTGCCGGTCGGCGGCGGCGGAGTGGTGGGCGGCGGGGTCGTGGGCGGCGGAGTGGTCGGTGGCGGGGTCGTGGGCGGCGGGGTGGTCGGCGGCCGGGTCGTGGGCGGTGTGCCGCCGGTGCAGGACACGCTGTTGCCGTTGACGGTGCAGTTCACCGGAGTGCCGGAGCCGTTGACGAGGAAGCCGAACGACGTCGAAACGCCGGCCCCGAGGGTGCCATTCCACGACACGTTGCTGAAGGTGTAGTGGTTGCCCGAGGTCACCTGCTGGGCGTTCCACGACTGGCTGATGCTCGACCCGGCCGGCAGGTCGAACTCGACCCGCCAACTGCTGATCGGCGCGGAGGTGTCGTTGGTGACCGTGACCTGGCCCTGATAGCCACTGCCCCAGTTGTTGGTCACGGAGAACACGACAGTTGCCGCGCTGGCCGGCGTGGCGATCATCGCCACCGCGCCGGCGAGCAGGCCGGCGACGGCCAGCGACGTGACAAGTCTCAGTGTGCGCATGCGGAACCCGCTTCTCTTCGACGGTGATGGTCTGAGGCGGGGCGGCGCCTTCACGCACAGTATCGATCAACGACGATGTCCGGCAAGACGGGCGCGCCGGTGCCCGCCGCTCGGCAGGTCAACCCCGCCGCCAGCCCCAACGGCGCGAACCAGTCGCGTGCCCCGACCCACCCTTCTCCCGGGCCAGCATCTCGGCCGCGACCCGCAGCTTCTGGGCGGGCTCCGCGGCGGCCGGGCCCAGCGTCTCCACGAAGCGGTTGCCCATCGCCAGCACCATGGCCGCCCGGTCGAGGTCGCCGATCAGGACCAGGCACTGGGCGTACACCCCGTAGGTGTTGGCCATCTCCCAGAAGGTCAGCGGACGCGCCAGGTCGAGCAGCCCCTGCCGCAGCTCGCAGGCCCGCGACGCCGCCAGCGCCGCCTCCTGGGCACCGTCGCCCGACGACGGCCGCGTGAGGTGCCGGTGCAGCAGCGCCGCCGCCTGGTTGTGGTAGGCCGTGCCCATCGCCTCCCGGGTGCGGGGCCCAGCGGACGGCGGAGATCCGGCGGAGGTCAGACCCACCGTCACGGCCCGTTCCAGCAGGTCCCTGCGCGTGGCGGGCTGACCGGCGGCGAACGAGACCTCGGCCAGGTCCACCAGTGCGGTGATCAGCTCGGCGAGGGCGTCGTCCCGGGGTGCGGCCGCCACGTTGCCGCCCTCGGCCGCCACGGCGTCGTACACCCGCTCGAAGACGACCACCGCCTCCCCGCCGGGCGCCATCCCGTCGGCGGCCCTGCCGCGCGCCGAGAGCAGCATGCTGTGCCGCCACAGCGCCCGGGCCAACTGCTGCTGGTCCTCGCGGACCCCACCCGGACCGCGCACAGCCTCCCGGTACGCCTCGATCACCCGGACCCACAACCGGTCCGCCTCCGCCCAGGTGTCCTGTCGCGTTGAACGCTCCCGCGCCTGCTCGAACAACCGTCGCCGCTCGTCCGGTCCCATCGTGCGCACCGCCCTTCGTGGTCGCCCCCAGCCCACACCGCCAAAAGCAGTGAGACTCGTCGATTCTAGGTCGCCCCGATGGTCACCCCCCGCGCCCACTGCGGCGGCGCGTTCGGTACGCGGTCCACCTCCTCGCTCCACGACGCCCGGTCCCGAGGTGGTCAGGCCGCCGGGCGTACGCGGTAGGCCAGGTGCGTGACGCCGTCGCCCTCGACGACGCGGAAGGGGCCGTCGAGGTGCAGCGGCGCGATCGTCAGGCCGGCGAAGAACGGTATGCCGGCGCCGAGCACGACCGGGACGAGGTCGACGTGCACCTCGTCGAGCAGGCCGGCCGCGGCGACCTGGGCCGCGATGGTGCAGCCGTTGACGCCGACCTCCTTGTCACCGGCGAGCGCCTTCGCGCGGTCGATGGCGCTGGCGATGCCGTCGGTGACGAAGACGAACGAGTCATTCTCCGGCTCCCAGCCCTGCGGCACGGTGTGCGTGACGACCACGACGGGTACGTCCATCGGGTGCCGGCCGCCCCACCCGCCGGTCATGTCGAACAGCCGCCGGCCGACGACAAGCGCGCCGGTTCGTTCGGTGAGGTCCCGCAGGTGGCGCGCGCTCGCGGCGGACGTCCGGAACGTCATCTCGGGGTTGGCCGTCGGCGTCTCGACGTCGCCGCTGCCGTACCACTGGAAGAGGTGCTCGAAGCTGCCATGAGCCGGGATGGACCGCCGTTGGACGCCGCCGGGCGGCAGGCGGAGGACGGTCGTAGCGTGGTGCCCATGAGAACCACCACGCTGGGCAGTGCAGGGCCCGAGGTCGGCGTCATCGGTCTCGGGTGCATGGGCATGAGCCACGGATACGACATCACCGGCCCCCGCGACGACGACACCTCGATCTCGGTGATCCGGCAGGCGCTGGACCTGGGCGCCACGCTGATCGACACGTCAGACGTGTACGGGCCGTACACCAACGAGGAGCTGGTCGGCCGGGCGCTGGCCGACGGCCACCGGGAGCGGGCCGTCCTGGCGACCAAGGTCGGGCTGGTGGCCACGTCCCTGACCGGAGGCCCCGGCAACTCGCCGAAGATCGGCAACAACGGCCGGCCGGAGCACATCCGCGCGGCGATCGACGACAGCCTGCGCCGCCTCAACACCGACCATGTCGACCTCTACCAGCTGCACCGCGTCGACCCCGAGGTGCCCATCGAGGAGTCCTGGGGCGCGATGGCGGAGGTCGTCGCGGCGGGCAAGGCCCGTCAGATCGGCCTGTCCGAGGTGACGGTGGACCAGATCGCGCGGGCCCAGGCCGTGCACCCGGTGGCGTCGGTGCAGTCCGAGCTGTCCCTGTGGACCCGGGACCCGCTGGCCGAGGTTCTGCCGTACTGCGTCGCGCACGGCATCGCCTTCCTGCCGTTCTCCCCGCTGGGCCGGGGTTTCCTGACCGGCCGGTTCTCGTCGTTCGACGATCTGCCGGCCGACGACTTCCGACGCGGCCTGCCGCGGTTCCAGCAGGACGCGCTGCGGGCCAACCTGGCCATCGTCGCCCGGGTCCGGGAGATCGCCGACCGGGCCGGCGTCACTCCCGCGCAGGTCGCGCTCGCGTGGGTGATCGCCCAGGGTGACCGGGTCATCCCGATCCCCGGCACCAAGACACCGAAGTACCTGGTGGACAACTGCGCGGCCGGCGACGTGCAGCTGGGCGCCGAGGAACTGGCCGACCTCGACGCGCTGCCCGCCCCCGAGGGCGGTCGCTACTGAGCGTCCGGCGGCCCGGCGCTCAGCCGGGCCGCCGGAGCGTCACCGGCGGGCCGAACCGCACCCCGACACCGGGCGAGTAGAGCACGCTGACCGGCGGTCCGACCGGCGCCGGCAGCCCGGCGGCGGCGACCAGCCCGTCGTCCAGGTGCAGGAGCTCGGCCCGGTGCAGCGGCCAGCGGGGATGCCAGTTCGGCAGGTGCAGCGTGCGACCGTACGCCCGGGTGTGCAGCCCCCACCGGGCGGTGAGGAAATGGTCCAGGGGGGTGGGGTCGGCGATCGGCTCCCCCACCCGGACCGCCATCCGGCTCGTCGTACCCGCCGGGCCGGGCCAGCGACGCCGGCACCGGTAGGTGAGTCGGTCGCCGTCGCGGTCCAGCCGCATCGACGACCAGAGGTACGGCAGACGCAGCGTCGCCCGTGCCACCAGCACCGGCACCAGTCGGGACGCGTCGAGCGAGCGGAACACGACGGCCCGTCGACCGGTGTCGTCGACCGAGTAGAGCCGTACGTTCGTCTCGGCGAAGGTGCCGAAGTACGGCACCCCCGGGCCGCGACCGAAGCCCAGCCCGACCATCCGGAAGCCGATCAGGCCGACGTAGCTCACACCGTCCAGCGTGTCCGGACGAGTGCCGGCGGGCAGCAGCGGCGCGACGAGTGCCGGGTCGACGGCCCAGTGCAGAAAGGTGAGATCCTCCCAGCGCTGCCGCAGCATCGACCAGGGGAACACCTGCCGGGGTGAGTGGTCGACCGGTTCGATGTCCACCCCCTCATCCTGCCCGGCGTCCGCGAGGACGACGAGGCCGACTCGGTCGCCTGGGACGGGATCGACACGGGCGCCGCCAGCGCGGAGGAAGCGGCGATCCACCTGGTCGAGGACCCGGACGGACCCGGCGACGGTCCACTGCGCTGACGCCGTACCCGCCGCGCTCAGCATCCGGAAGGGACGCTGAGCGCGGCGGGTCGGTCAGTGGATGACGACGGGCGTCTTGACCTGCTCGCCCTGCGGGTCGTCGAGCTGCGCCGGCTGACGCCGGCGCGGCAGCAGCGCGGCCGGGATGAACGTGAGCACGACAAGCGCGAACGCGACCCAGAACGTGGTGGCGAACGAATTCGCGGCGAAGTCGAGCCCGCGCTCGATGATCGACGGGTCCACCGGCATCTGCTGCAGCAGCTCCGGCCGCTGCTGGGAGGCGATGGCCAGCCCGGCCTCGGTGATCGGCTTGCCGCTCTCGTCCACCAGTCCGGGGATCGGCCGGGATCCGTTGAGCTCGTTGGTGAGGATCACCGACATGACGGCGGCGCCGACCGAGCCGCCGATCTGCTGGAGGATGTTGACCAGCGTCGAGCCGCGGGCCACCTCCTGCGCCTGCAACGTCCGCAGCGCCGACGTCATGATCGGCATCATCGTGCCGCCCATGCCCAGACCCATCACGAACAGCGACCCGCCGAGCAGCCAGTACGAGGTCTGCGGGTCGACCTGGGTGAAGCTGAAGAACCCGACGACGATGAGCGCCAACGCGAACGGAACGGTACGGCCGATCGGCACCCGGTCGGCAAGCGTGCCCGCGATCGGCATGGTGAGCATCGCGCCGATGCCCTGCGGGGCCATCAGCAGGCCGGCGGCCAGCGTCGACTCACCGCGCACCTGCAGGAAGTAGCTCGGGAACAGCAGGCCGGCGCCCATGAACGCGATGATGAACACGAACAGCGTCACCGAGGCGATGGTCAGGCTGCGGTTGCGGAACAGCCGCAGATCGAGCAGCGGGTGCCGGGGCTTGAACGAGTAGAGCACGAACGCCACCACCAGCGCGCCGCCGACCAGCATCGGCGCCCACACCTTGGCCTCGGCGAAGGTGCCCGCCTCCGGCAGCGACGAGACGCCGTAGAGGAACAGCGCGAGACCCGGCGAGAGCATCAGCATGCCGACGAAGTCGAAGGACTCGGAGGGCTCGGGCGCGTCCTTCGGAAGCGCGAACTGTGCGTAGATCAGCGCGACGACACCGATCGGCAGGTTGATCAGGAAGATCCAGTGCCAGCTCGCGGTGTCGATCAGCCAGCCGCCGAGGATCGGGCCGCCGATCGGCCCGAGCAGCATCGGAATGCCGAGGACGGCCATCAGCCGGCCGATCCGGTGGGGCCCGGCCGCGCGGGTCATGATGGTCATGCCCAGCGGCATGAGCATGCCACCGCCGAGGCCCTGCAGCACGCGGTAGCCGATCAGCTCGCCGATCGAGTCGGCGGTGGCGCAGAGCCCCGACCCGATCGTGAACAGCGCCAGCGCCACCATGTAGAGCCGTTTGGTGCCGAACCGGTCGGCGGCCCAGCCACTGAGCGGGATCACGGTGGCCAGGGCGAGGGTGTAGCCGGTCATCGTCCACGCGACGCGGGCGTAGGACGCGTCGAACTCGTTCTGGAATGTGGGCAGCGCCACGCTGACCACCGTCACGTCGAGGATCGACATGATCGCGCCGAGGACGACGACGCCGGCCACCTTGAGCACCGCGGCGTCGAGTTTGTCCGATGTCGCGACGGATTGCTGTGTCACAAATTCTCCTGAAGTCGATTGAGCCGGCCATTGGTGGGCGGTGGCGGCGAAGCCGCGCCGACCAGGCGCGGGGCGCGGCGTGCCAGGACGACGACGCGCGCAGGAAGACTAACCGCCGGTGGTGACGATTTGCCGCCGGATTCGTGACCGCCCGGCCGCGCATCCGAATGGCCGTGGATTTACAGCCGGTCGTCGGGGTGGCGACCAGGTCGTGGGGCTGGCAATCAGGTCGTTGGGCTGACCGTCGTCACACTCGCGGCCTCGACGTGCTCGTCAACAACGCCGGCGTGACCGGCGGAATGCCGCAGGAACCCACCACGGTCGACCTCGCGGTCGGACGCACGGCGATGGAGACCAACGTGATCGGCGTCACTCGGTCGGCCTGCTTTTCCGGGTGATCGGTGGTGGTGGTGGTTACGTTCGTCGGTGGTACTGGTTGCGGCGGGGGATCTGGTCGGGGTCGAGCCAGGCGGGTGGTACGAATTCGGGGTGGCCGTCGCCGCCGAGGCGCACCACCCAGTCGGTGTGGTGCAGGTGTCGGTGGTGGTGGCCGCAGAGGAGGACGGCGTTGTGGAGGGTGGTGGTGCCGCCGTCGGCCCAGTGGTGGATGTGGTGGGCGTCGCACCAGCGTGGTGGTCGGTCGCAGCCGGGGAAGGCGCAGCCTCGGTCGCGCAGGACGAGTGCGCGGCGTAGGGGTCCGGTGATGAGGCGGCGTTGTCGGCCCACGTCGAGTGGTTGGCTGGCGCTGCCGAGGACGGCGGGGAGGATCGCGGCGTCGCAGGCGAGCCGACGCACCGTCTCGGGGGTGAGTTGCGGGCCGATGTCGAGGGAACCGCTGCCCAACTGCCGGGTCAACCCGTCGTAGCTGGTGGTGACGACGATCTGGGCGGGGTCGCCGCCGTTGTCGGGTAGTTCGCCGGTGCGCAGGGCGAGGCGGCACACGTCGGCCAGGGCGTCATGCCGCCGTTGGCCGGGGTTGCGTGCGTCGTCGGGGCCGGTGGGCACGGTCAGCGGGTCGATGGCGGCGCGCAGCAGGCCGGCGGTTTCGGTGTCGAGGATGCCGCTGAGCCGCAGTCGTCCGTCGGTCCGTTCGGAGATGGTGAGGTGCCGGTCGCGCGCAGCCCGGTCGGTCTCGGCCTTGAGTGCCGCGGCGGCGACCGCGTCGGCGGCCTCGGGTGCGACGTGGTCGAGGATGCGGGTGCCGAGTTTGCGCAGCAGGGTGGGGTCGAACTGCCCGGCCCACTGCACCAGAACACCGACGGCTTTGTCGGCGGCCTCGGCGCCGGCCGACGCCGCCACCGCGCCAATCGTGTCGGTGATGACGCGGGCCTGCTCGGCGGTGACCGTCCCGGCCGCGAGGGCGTCCCGCACGGCGGGCGGTGCGGCGTCGAGGGCGGCGGCGAGATCGACGAGCCGGCGGGCGGCCGGGATGGTGAGGTGCAGCCGTTCGCGCAGCCACACCGCGGTGGACGACGCGCCCTGGGTGCGGGCCGTGCCGCGGCCGTCGAGCTCACGGACCAGGGCGAGAGTCACGGCGGCGAGGCGCTGCTCAATGCGGTGCGCGGCGTCGAGCGCCGCGATCAACTCCTGCTCGGGCAGAGCCCAGGCGGCGGCGTCGGCGCAGGCTGCGATCGCGTCCTCTGCCTGCGCCAACTCCTCGACCATGACCCGAGACTAGAACGGGTGTACGACACTTTCAGTCACCATGATCGATTGGTCGCGGGGGCAGTCCGCCATCATCCCGGAACGCTCGGACCAGGGCGCCCACCGCCCGGCTAGGGCAGCATCGGTGGGAGTTTGCTGGCGTCGAGGGCTGCCTGCTCCACTCGCCGGCGGTGGTCCAGCCACCATGGCTCGTGCCCGGTGGGCAGGTTGTCGTTGCTGGGCAGCAGCCCGGCCGCGCCGTCGATGAGTTCGCGCACGATGTCGGCGTGGCCGGCGTGCCGTTGGGTTTCCGCGATGACGTGGACCAGGACGTGGTGCAACGTGACCGCTGCGTCGCCCCACCACGGCACGCGTCCGACCTCATCCAGCGCAAGGGCGTCAATGGTGGTGTCGGCGTGGACGATCGCGCGGCGATACAGTTCGACGATCTCCTCGCGGGTCTCATCCGCGCTCGCCCACATGTCGGCATTGGTCTCCGCACCATCGCCGATGTACGGCAGCTCCTGCTCGAACGGTCGGCCGAACACGACGCCGAAGTAGAGGATCTCCATGGCCGCCGAGTGCTTCACCAGACCGAGCAGGTTGGTCGCGGTCGGGGTCAACGGCCGCCGAATGTCGTATTCGCCGAGCCCGTCGAGCTTCCACAGCAGCGAGTCGCGGCCGCCCTTCAAGTAGCTGTGCAGGTCTGCCTTCATGGCCGGCACTATGGCATCTGTTGGTGTCGGCGTTGCCCCGGACGATCCGCGGAGCTCATGGGCACCCGAAGCGCAGCTAGGCGGTGACCACCGGGACGGCGGCGGTCAGCGCCCAGTCGTGCCCGATGTCGGCCGCCGCGCGGAGCAACCTCGGAAGGTGCTCCTCGCGCAGGGTCTCCAGGGAGGTCTCGGCCGCGTGCACGGTCACGTTGATCGCCGCGACGACCCGCCCGTCGCCGTCGCGCACCCCGGTGGCGACGGACCGGATTCCCGGGGCCAGGTCCTGGTCGGCGAGTGCCCAGCCCTTCGCCCGAGTCTCCCGCAGCACCGCGTCGAGCTCGCCCGGCGAGGGCTGCCAGCGTGGCGTGATGCCGGAGCGCGTCGGCTCGGCGAGTACGGCGGCCAGGGTCTCCGGTGGCAGCGCCGCGAGCAGCACCTTGCCCATCGACGTCGCGGGCGCGGGGAAGCGGGTGCCGATGGTGACACCGAGCGTGACGATCTTCGGGACGGCCACCCGGGCGACGTAGACGATGTCGCTGCCGTCGAGCTGGGCCATCGAGGTCGACTCGTTGGTCTGCGCGACGAGCTTCTCCATGTGCGGGCGGGCCACGTCCCACATGTTCAGCGCGTTGACGTACGCCATCCCCAGCTCCAGGACGCGCGGGGTGAGGGCGTGGCCACGGCCGACCGCGCGGACGTAGCCCAGCGACTCGAGCGTGATGAGGATGCGTCGGACGGTGGGCCGGGCCAGGCCGGTGGCGGCGGCGATCTCGCTGAGCGTCATCGACGGGCAGGCGGGACGGAAGGAGCGCAGGACGTCGAGGCCACGGGCGAGAGCCTCGATGAAGTCGGGCCCGGCGCCCCTTCCGTTGTCACTCATGTCCTAATGCTTCCATTGGGCCGAGCCGGCGTCCCACTCGGTGTACTGGTACGGGTTCTCCAGGATGGCGGTCTCCGGGACGTCCGGGTTCATGCCACGCTGCCACGCCTCCTCCCCCATCGTCTCGCGCAGGTGGTCGATGGTCGCCGCCACCCGGGCCCGCGCGGCGGCCAGGTCGACACCGACGAGGCGGCCGTCCCGCTTCACGACCCGGCCACCCACCAGCACGGTGTGCACGTCGCCGCGCTGGGCCTGGAAGACGACGTGACCGTGCGGGTTCAGGATCGGGAACATCACCGGGGAGGCGTCGTTCTTGATCAGAACGATGTCGGCCTGCCGGCCGGGGGTCAAGGCGCCGACCGTGGAGTCCATGCCGAGGGCACGGGCGCCGCCCCGGGTGGCCCACTCGACGACCTGCTCGGCGCGCAGGTGGCAGTGGGTGATCGTGTCCTGCTTGGCGTGCGCCTCCAGGTGCTCACGGGAGCGGTCGGCGCCGAGCGTGCTCCGCATCGCCGAGAAGAGGTCACCGCTCCACCACACGCTGGTGTCCATCGACAGCGACACCGGAATGTCGTGGTGGCGCAGCTGCCAGGTGGGCGGGTACCCCTGCCCGGCGCTCTGCTCGCTCTCGGTGGAGACGGAGACGGAGCCGCCGGTCGCAGCGATCCGGTTGTACGAGTCGTGGGTGAGCGTGGCCGCGTGCACGTACACGGTCGACGGGGTCATGAAGCCGCCCTCGTGCATGAGCCGGATGCCGTCGTCGTTGGTGGCGCCCCACACGCCGGCGTGCGTGGTCACCGCGGCGCCCAACTCCCGGGCCACCTCGAACGCGGCCCGCTCGGGGAACGCGGGATCGCCGGTGACGTCGAACGCCATCTGGAAGCCGGCCAGCTTGCCGCCGTCGATCCGCCGGCGGTGGAAGTCGCGGAACTCCGGCGAGGTGGCCCACTCCCACGGCCCCTGCTGGATGTTGCCGTAGGCCAGCACGAACCGGCCCGGCACCGCTTCGAGGGCGTCGACGGCCGCGTCCGCGTGAGCGGGCGTCTGCAGGCCGTGTGACCAGTCGACAGTGGTGGTCACGCCGGCGTCGATCGCCTCGATGGCGCCGAGCAGGTTTCCCGCGTACACGTCCTCGGGGCGGAACAGCTTGCCGGATTCGAGGTAGTACCAGACGAAGTACTGCGTCAGCGTCCAGTCGGCGCCGTACCCGCGCATGGCGGTCTGCCACATGTGCCGGTGGGTGTCGACCATGCCCGGCATGAGGATGCCGTCGGTCGCGTCGATCTCCAGGGCGTCGTCGGGCGCGGTGAGACCGACGCCGACCTCCGCGATCCGGTCGCCGACGACCAGCACGTCGGCGCCGGGCAGCACCGTGTGGGCGTCGTCCATGGTGAGAACCAGGCCGTTGCGGAAGATCACCGGCCGGTCGGTTGCGCTCATCGCCACCCATTCCTCTCCGGGTACGAGGTGTCCGGACTGTTGTCCGCTGTGCGGCCAGCCCGAGTGGCGCAAGTGTGGTCCCGGCCACGATTCGTGTCAAGAGCGTGTTTCATCGCGATGAATTGCCCGTTGACAGTGCTCGCGTGGTGCCGCAAGCTGACTCGGCGGACAGGTGTCCGTAGAACGGGCGGAAACATGGTGCAGCAATCGACCGGGCCGCTGGCCGGCCTGCTCGTCGCGGACTTCTCCCGGATCCTCGCCGGGCCGTACGCGACGATGCTCCTGGCGGACCTGGGCGCACAGGTGATCAAAGTGGAGAGCCCGGGCGGCGACGACACCCGCACCTGGATGCCACCCACCCGCGACGGCGTCTCGACGTACTACCTCGGCATCAACCGCAACAAGCGGTCGGTCGCCCTGGACCTCAAACAGCCGGACGACCTGGCCGCCGCCCAGGAGCTGGCCCGCCGCGCCGACGTGCTGATCGAGAACTTCCGGCCCGGCGGCCTCGCCCGGTTCGGCCTCGACTACGACACCGTCACCGCGAACAACGAGAAGATCGTGTACGCGAGCATCAGCGGCTTCGGCACCGGCGCCGGGCGGGACTTCCCCGGCTACGACCTGATGGTGCAGGCGATCTCCGGCCTGATGAGCCTCACCGGCGACCCGGACGGCTCGCCATACCGGGCCGGGATCTCGGTCTTCGACGTGATGGCGGGGCTGCACGCGAGCATCGGCATCCTCGCCGCGCTGCACCATCGTGGAGAGACCGGACGCGGACAGCACGTCGAGGTCAACCTGCTCAGCTCGGCGCTGTCCGGCCTGGTCAACCACTCCAGCGGCTACGTCGCCGGCGGCGCCGTCCCGTTCCGGATGGGCAACGCGCACCCCAGCCTCTTCCCGTACGAGCCACTGCCCACCGCCGACGGCGAACTCATCGTCATCGCCGGCAACGACGGGCAGTTCCGCAAGCTCTGCCAGGTGCTCGACCTGCCCGGCCTGCCGGACGACAGGCGTTTCGGGCGCAACCAGGACCGCACCGCCAACCGGAAGGAGCTGCGGCCCCTGCTTGTCGAACGGCTCGCCAAGCGGACCAAGGACGAGTGGTTCCGGGACCTGCTCGCCGCCGGTGTCCCCTGCGCGCCGATCAACACCATCGACGGCGGCGTGGCCCTCGCCGAGGAGCTTGGGCTCGACCCGGTCGTCACCGTCGGCGCCGTGCCCGGCGTCCGCAACCCGATCACCTTCTCCGACACCCCGGCCCGGTACGAGCTGCCGCCGCCCGGGCTCGACGAACACGGCGAGGAGATCCGCGCGTGGCTGAAGAGCTGAGCTTCCCCACCGGGATCGGCACCTCCGACCCGACCACCATCTCCCTGCTCGGGCAGGACCTGGCCGCCGACCTGATGGGCACGGTGGGCTTCGGCGAGCTGGCGTACTGGCTGGTCGCCGGCCGCCGACCCACCCCCGGCGAGGTACGGGTCTTCGAGGCGGTGCTGGTGGCGCTCGCCGACCACGGCTTCACCCCGACGGCCATCGCCGCCCGACTGACGTACCTGTCCGCGCCCGAGTCGTTGCAGGGCGCGCTCGCCGCCGGGCTGCTCGGCGGCGGCTCCCGCTTCCTCGGCGTCACCGAGGACTGTGGACGGTTCCTCGCCGACACGCTCGCGCAGGCCGGTGACGTGACCGACTACGACGCGCTGGCCCTCGACGCCGTCACCCGGGCGAAGCGGGAGCGCCGGCTGGTCCCCGGCCTCGGGCACCCCGTGCACAAGGACCAGGACCCGCGCACCCCCGTGCTGATCCGGATCGCCACCGAGGAGGGCCTGCACGGCCAGCACCTGCGGCTGTTCGAGGCGATCGGCCGCGTACACCCGCAGGTGCTCGGTCGTACCCTGCCGCTCAACGGCGCCGGGGTGTGCGGCGCGGCGCTCGCCGACCTCGGGCTCCCCGTCGAGATGCTGCGCGGCTTCGCCCTGCTGGCCCGCGCGGCGGGGCTGCTCGGGCACCTCGCCGAGGAGCGACGTCGGCCGCTCGGCATGGACATCTACCGCACCGTGGACCGCAACGCCGTCTACGAACCCTGACTCCCCCTCTTCCGCCCCCGAAAGGAGTGGGAATGGCCTCCATCGTCGCGGTCATCGCCTCCACCCACCACCCCTTCTACTACCGGGCCAGCACCGCGACCGGCGAGGACCGGCCACCGTTCGCCGACGAGTGGACCCGCAAGATCCTGGCCTTTCGGGAGACGTTGACCCGGGCCCGACCCGACGTGCTGGTGATGGTCGGCTCCGACCACTTCCACCAGCTCTGGTTGGACAACATGCCGCAGTTCCTGGTCGGCAAGGCGCCCTTCTACGACGCCAACTGGTACAACGAGGAGCGCGAGTTCGGGCTGCCGCGGATGCTGCTCACCGGCCAGGAGGACCTGTCCGCGCACATCCTGCGGGCGGGCCTGGACTCCGGTTTCGACCTGGCGTTCAGCAACGAGCTGCGCATCGACCACAGCATCACCTGCCCGATCATCACGTTGCGGCCCGAGGCCGACCTGCCGATCGTGCCGATCTACACGAACATCTTCGCTCCGCCGCTGCCGCAGCCGAAGCGCTTCGTCCAGCTCGGTGCGGCCATCCGGGAGATCGTCGAGTCCTGGCCGTCGCACCTGCGGGTGGCCGTCATCGGCACCGGTCACCTCTCCCTGGAGCTGGGCGGCCCCCGGCAGTTCGGCCCGCACGGCCCGGACCCGGAGTTCGACAGGCGGGCCGTCGAGTGGATCGCCAACGGGGACCTCGACGGGTGCCTACGCGAGGTCACCCTGGACAGCCTGCACTCGCCCGGCAACGCCACCCACGGCTTCATGGACTTCATGCTGATGATGGGTGTGGCCGGCGCCGGCGTGAAGGCCGACTACGTCGACACCCTCGACCTGTTCCACACCATGGAGGCGTACTTCACCTGGTACCCGAACGGAGCAGCGGCGTGAGCAAGTACCTGCTGGACAAGTTCCTGTTCATGGTCGACCGGGACCCTGACCTGGTTGAGCGCTACCGCAGCGAGCCGCGCGAGCTGGTCGCCTGGTGGGAGGCCGAGTGCGCCAACACGGTGCTGAACTGCCACACCGGCGAGGCGAGCACCTGGCTGCGCTTCGACGACACGGAGCGGGAGGCGTTGGCCAACCACGACCACGTGAAGCTCTTCGAGTTGGGGGCGCACCCGTTCCTCACCCTGACGCTCTTCATCGCCCTCTTCGAGCGGGACAACACCGAGCCGCTGGAGTACCAGAAGTCGTACGGCGCGCGGCTGGCCCACTTCTCGATGCCCTACCCGGACATCGCGACGTGATCCGCGCGGCCCTGCTCACCACCTGCGGCGCCCCACCGACGGTCGTCGAGCGGCTGGCCCCCGAGCTGGCCGACGGCGAGCTGACGGTCACCGTCGAGGCCGTGCCGATCACCCCGCTGGACCTGCTCTGTGCCAGCGGCACCAGCTACTTCGGCAGGCCGGCCACCCCGTACGTGCCGGGTGTGCAGGGCGTCGGCCGTCTCGTCGACGGCACGCCCGTCTGGTTCGGCACGTCGGCCGGGATGCGGTCCGGGGTGGACGGCAGCATGGCGACAACTGTCGCGGTGCCCGCCGCCGACGTGGTGACGCTGCCGACCGGCGTACCGCTGACCCTGCTCGCGGCCCTGGGCCTCTCCGCCGTCGCCGCGCACGCCGGCCTGACGTACGCCGGTGGCCTGGCGGCCGGCAACCAGGTCGTCGTGCTCGGCGCCGGTGGTGTGGTCGGCCAGGCGGCCATCCAGCTGGCCCTGCTCGGCGGGGCCCGCCGGGTCGTCGCGGTGGCCCGGTCGGCGGCGGCGCGGTCCCGTGCCGAGGAGCTCGGCGCGGCGGTCGCGATCCCGCTGCTTCCCGACGACGACGTCGCGTCGATGGCCGAGCGGCTGCGGGACGGCGCCGACGGCCCGGTCGACCTCGTCCTCGATCCGGTGTTCGGTGTGCCGGCCGCGGCGGCGCTGCGGGTGCTGCGTCCCGGTGGCTGCCTGGTCAACCTGGGCAGCGCGGCCGGCGCGACCGCGCCGATCGAGTCGGCCGTGCTGCGCGGCGGGTCGCTGCGCATGGTCGGCTACACCAACAACGGCCTGTCGACCGACGATCGGGCGGCGTCGCTGGCGCTGGTGGCCGGGCACGCCGCGGCCGGCCGGCTCACCGTCGACCACGAGATCGTGCCGTTCGACTCGGTCGCCGATGCCTGGGAACGCCAGAGCTCCGGCACCGCCGCCGGCCGCATCGTCCTCGCGCTCTGAGCCTCGACCGGATGCACGACACCCCCGCCGAGCTTCACCGCCGTGCCCGGCTCGGAGAGCAACGAGAAGCTGCGGCTGCTCGCGGTCATCGGCGGTCAGCGCCTCTGAGCCCGGGGGCCGCCGGGTAGCGGGCCGGGCTGACGCCCAGGAAACGCCGGAAGTGACGGCTCAGGTGCGCCTGGTCGAAGAACCCGGCGGCTGTGGCGGCCTCGGCGGGGCGCTGACCCGCGAGAAGCAGGCGACGCGCCAGCTCGACCCGGCGACCGGTCAGGTACGAGTGTGGTGGCAGCCCGTGTGCGCGTGTGAAGGCCCGGACCAGGTGGGTCGGGTGGGCGTGCAGCAGCTCGGCGGCCTCGCGCAGTGTGACGCCGTCGACGGTTCGGGCGTCCAGCAGCTCACGTAGCCGGTCGGCGAGGCCGGGCATCCCCGGCGCGGTGCTGACCGGCGCCCGTCCGCGGAGTTGCGTGCGCAGCCGGTCCAGGATGAGCGCGAGTCGGCTTTCGGCCTCGAACTCCTCACCCGGCGTGGCGAGCACGTGGTGCAGGTGGTGGATCCGGTCCCGCAGACGCGGATCGGCCAGGTCCGGTTCGTCCACCGCCCGGCCGACCAGGTCGGGGGCGAGGGCCGAGGTGTCGAGGTACAGGACCCGTTTGCGAAAGCCGCTCGCCGTGGCGGAGCGGCCGTCGTGCGGCACGTACGGCGGCAGCAGGGTGACCGATGTGCGCAGCGCGCCGTGCCGGTGCCGGTCCAGGTCGAAGCGGACCGCGCCGTCGTCGACGATCAGCAGCGTCCACACGTCGTGGACGTGCCGTGGGTACGCGTGGTCCACGAAATGGGCGTGGAAGACCTCGGCGACCCCGGCGACGGCGGGTCGCCACGCGCTGACCTGCGAGCCGGCCGGGCGGGTGGCCACGCTAAGAACGTACAAGACCGGTGGGTGTCGGCACCGGCAGGCTCGACGCCATGACCGAACCGATCCGATTTCCCACCAAGATCGCCGTGCTGCTCCGCAACGACCTGGTCGGCTGGCAGCGACTAAACGTCACCGCCTTTCTGGTCAGTGGCATCGCGCACGCCGAGCCGGAGCTGCTGGGCGAGGAGTACCGCGACGCGGACGGCACCTCGTACCTGCCGATGTTCGGCCAGCCGGTGCTGGTCTTCGCCGGCGACCGGGCGACCCTGACCAACGCGCACTCGCGGGCTCTCGCTCGCGGGCTGCGGCTCGCGGTGTTCACGTCCGAGCTGTTCGCCACCGGCAACGACCGGGACAACCGGGCCGCCGTGCAGGCGGTCGGCCGGGAGAAGCTCGACCTGGTGGGGCTGGCCCTGCACGCGCCGCGCACCGTGGTGGACAAGGTCCTCAAGGGCGCGGCCATGCACCCGTGAGCCCATCCGGCGCGGCGAAGACATTGATATCAATGGGTACGACTCCCGGCGCCCCGCGCCGTCGTCGAGTGCGGCTCCTACTCCAACCCCAACAACGGCTGCACGGACGAGCGCGAGGACGCGATCGCGGCGTACACCGACGCGCTCGCCTGGTACCTCACCGGCGACTCCCGGTACGCGCAGAAGGCGATCCAGATCATGGACGCCTGGTCGGCGACGATCACCTCGCACACCGGCAGCAACGGACCCCTGCAGACCGGCTGGGCGGCCTCGACCTGGCCCCGGGCCGCCGAGATCATCAAGTACACCTACGGGAGCTGGCCCAACGCCAACCGGTTCGCCACCATGCTGCGCAACGTCTACCTGCCGGTGGTCCGCAACGGCTCGAACAGCAACGGCAACTGGGAACTGACCATGATGGAGGCCGCCGTCGGCATCGCCGTCTTCCTGGAGGACCGCACCGCCTACGACGCGGCGGTCACCCGCTTCCTCAACCGCACCCGCGCCTTCATCTACCTGCCCAGCGACGGCGCGCTGCCGTACACCGTGCCCGGCAGCGGCCTGGACACCAGCTCGGAGATCATCGGCTACTGGCAGGGCCAGTCCACCTTCGTCGCCGGCCTCGCGCAGGAGACCTGCCGGGACTTCGTCCACACCGGGTACGGGATCTCCGCCATCTCGCACGTCGCGGAGACTTCCCGCATCCAGGGCCGCGACCTGTACCCGCAGGTCGGTGAGCGGCTGCGGCAGGCGCTCGGCCTGCACTCGCGCTACCAACTCGGCGAGGCGGCACCCTCCTGGCTCTGCGGCGGCACCCTCACCCGGGGCCTCGGCCCCGTCACCGAGGTCGGCTTCAACGCGCTGAGCAACCGGCTGGGCACCGTCATGACCAACACGCAGACCCTCACGCTGCAACAGCGACCCGCCGGCACCAACAACCTCTTCGTCGCCTGGGAGACGCTGACCCACGCGAGCAACCCCAACTGACCGCGCCGCGGCGGGCCGGCGTCGAACCCCCTCGACGCCGGCCCACCCCCGTACCTGGGCGCGCTCAGCCCTCGACGCCCAACGCCACCACCGGGCTGACCCGCGACGCCCGCCGCGCCGGCAGCACGCCGGCCAGCGCGGTCAGCCCGACAAGCGCCGCGAAGAGCCCGACCAGCGACAGCACCGGCAGCGACAGCGGCGCGTTGAGCCCGAGCGCCCGCACCGCCAACCAGGCGTACGGGACGCCGAGCAGCAGACCGAAACTCGCACCGATCACCCCGTAGAGGCCGGACTCGACGGTCAGCATCGTGCGCAGCCCCGCCCGGGACAGGCCGACGGCGCGCAGCAGCCCGGACTCACGGACCCGCTCGACGACCGACAGCGCGGTCGTGGAACCCACGCCGACGACCGCGATCAGCACGGTCAGGCTGACCAGGCCGGCAGTGATCCAGACCAGGGCACTCAGCACCGCGTCGTTGCGATCCCGCTCGTCGGCGAGCACCCCGATGCCCAGCCCGGCGCCGTTCCCGATCGCCTGCCGCAGCGCCCGCACCCCGGCGGTGCGGCCGTCCTCGCCCGCGTGCGCCGCGTCGGCCAGCAGACCGGTGTACGCCGTCGGCCCGCCGATCCGGTCCAGGTCGGCACGGTCGGCGAGGATGCCCGCGTACTGGGCCCCGTCGACCGACAACGTCGTGCTCGACCGGTACGAGGTGTACCGGGTCGACGCCGGTGGTGCGCTGACCCGGGTCGGCGAGGTGTACCAGAACCCGCCGGGGCGCACCAGCACCCAGGTCAGCGGATTGACGCCGAACACGACGTACACCTTCGTGGTCCGCGCCCGCGATGAGGCCGGCAACTGGTCGGCGCTGTCGCCGCCGGTCACCGTGACCACCCTGCCGCCCCCGCCGAGCTGCGCGGTCCACACCGTCGTCCGGCAGAGGTCGGACGGCTTCGTGGCGTACCTCGCCGTCGAGAACACCGGCACCACGGCGGTGAACGGCTGGACGATGACCTGGCGGTTCTGGGCCAGTCAGGAGTTGCGGGCCCTCTGGGGCGCGCAGGTCGTCGACCGGCCGAACAACAGCTACCTGCGGGTGCGCAACACCGGCCACAACGCGGTGATCAGGCCCGGCGGCACCGTGTCGCTGGGCGTCGTCGCCACCGGGACGCAGGTGCCGGAGGAGGTCACGCTGAACGGCGGCATCTGCGTGGTGGCAGACAAGTAACGCTCACGTCCGGGGTCTGGCGTCGATGGCGACATCTTGCGACGCTAACGATCGTGTATGACTACGACCTGTTGGTGCTGGGCTCCGGACCCAGCGGTCAGAAGGCCGCGATCGCCGCCGCAAAGCTCGGCAGGCGGGTCGGCATCGTGGACCGCCGCGACATGATCGGTGGGGTGTGCATCAACACCGGCACCGTCCCGTCCAAGACGCTGCGGGAGGCCGTGCTCTATCTGACCGGCCTGAGCCAGCGCGACCTGTACGGCAGCAGCTACCGGGTCAAGGAGGAGATCACGGTCAGCGACCTGGCCGCCCGCACCCAGCACGTGATCACCCGACAGACCGACGTCATCCGCAACCAGCTCGCCCGCAACCGGGTCGCGATGATCACCGGGACCGGGCGCTTCGCGGACGCGCACTCCATCTGGGTCGACGCCGGCTCGGGACGCGAGTCGAAGGTGACGTTCGACAAGGCCATCATCGCGGCCGGCACCCGCCCGGCCCGCCCGGACAGCGTCGACTTCGACGACCGGACCATCGTGGACTCCGACGGCGTCATCAACCTCCAGGCCGTCCCGCGCAGCATGGTCGTGGTCGGCGCCGGTGTGATCGGCATGGAGTACGCGTCGATGTTCGCCGCCCTCGGCACCAAGGTGACCGTCGTGGAGCGCCGCGAGCGGATGCTCGAGTTCTGTGACGAGGAGGTGGTCGAGTCACTCAAATACCACCTACGCGACCTGTCCGTGGCGTTCCGCTTCGGCGAGGAGGTCGCCGCGGTGGAGAAGCACCAGACCGCGGCGCTGTGCATCCTCAAGAGCGGCAAGAAGATCGTCGCGGACACCGTCATGTACTCGGCCGGCCGGCAGGGCCAGACCGACGACCTGGCTCTGGAGGCGGCCGGGCTGGCGGCGGACCGACGCGGCCGGATCGCTGTCGACGCCAACTACCGCACCCCGGTCGACAACATCTACGCCGTCGGCGACGTGATCGGCTTCCCGGCGTTGGCATCCACCTCGATGGAGCAGGGTCGGCTGGCCGCGCAGCACGCCTGCGGCGAGCCGATCCGGGAGATGCACGGCCTGCAACCCATCGGCATCTACACCATCCCGGAGATCAGTTTCGTCGGCCAGACCGAGGCCGAGCTGACCGACTCGTCGACGCCGTTCGAGGTGGGCATCGCGCGCTACCGCGAGCTGGCCCGTGGCCAGATCGTGGGCGACTCGTACGGGATGCTGAAGCTGCTCGTCTCCCCCGAGGACGGCCGACTGCTCGGGGTGCACGTGTTCGGCACCGCGGCGACCGAGATCGTCCACATCGGGCAGGCGGTGATCGGCTGCGGCGGCACGATCGACTACCTGGTCGACGCCGTGTTCAACTACCCGACCCTGGCCGAGGCGTACAAGGTGGCCGCGTTGGACGCGTCCAACAAGATCCGCAACATCACCCGCATCGACGACTGACCCCGGACCCCCACCCCCACCCCCGGCCCCGGACCCGGCCCCGGCCCCGGCCCCGGTGATCAAGAGGTTTGCGTCACGACACGCCGGGACGGGTGACGCAAACCTCTTGATCACGAGGGTGGAGCGGGGATGGGACCGGGTGGGGGTGGGGTGGGGTGGGGTGGGGTGGGTGGGTTTTAGCGGGGGGCGCAGGTGGGGGTCAGGGTGCCGGCGGTGCCGGTGCCTTGGAAGCCGAACTCCGTGGACTGTCCGGCCCCGACCTGGCCGTTGTAGGACACGTTCGTCCAGTTCGTCGTGCCGCTGTTACCGCTGCGGTCGGCGCTCCAGGCGTTGGTGACGGTCGCGCCGGACGGCAGCGTGAGCGTCACGGTCCACCCGTTGAGGGCCGACGAGCCGGCGGTCACCCGTACGTTCGCCACGAAGCCGCCGTTCCACTGGTTCACCGTCACCGACGCCGAGCAGCCGGTCTGCCCCGGCGGCGGGGTCGTGGGCGGAGGCGTCGTGGGCGGAGGCGTCGTGGGCGGCGGGGTGGTGGGCGGAGGCGTCGTCGGCGGCGGAGTGGTGGGCGGCGGGGTCGTCGGGTTGGTACCGCTGTTCAGCGCCGCGAGCACGGCGTCGTACGCGGCCTTCTTCTGCCCGCTGCTGTTGAACAGCAGCGGCGTCTGCGAGGACCGCCACGAGTCGCTGTCGCGGATGCCCCACACGGTGATGCCGTTGCAGCGCGGCACCGCCAGGCAGTCCTCGACCACGGCGCGGTACGTGTTCGCCGGAGCGCCCTGGATGTCCAGCTCGGTGATCTGCACGTCCACGCCCAGCGCCGCGAAGCTCGACAGCGTGGTGCGGTAGTTGCTGGCGTACGGGGAGTCGTTGTTGAAGTGCGACTGGAATCCGACGCAGTCGATCGGCACGCCACGGGCCTTGAAGTCCCGCACCATGTTGTAGACGCCCTGGGTCTTTGCCCAGGTCCAGTTGTCGATGTTGTAGTCGTTGTAGCAGAGCTTCGCGCCCGGGTCCGCCGCTCGCGCGGCGCGGAACGCGGCCTCGATCCAGTCGTTGCCGGTGCGCTGCAGGTTCGAGTCTCGACGGCCACCGGAGTTGCCGTCGGCGAACGCCTCGTTCACCACGTCCCAGGAATAGATCTGTCCCCGGTAGTGGGTCGCCACCTGCGTCACGTGGTTGAGCATCGCGTTGCGCAGCGCGGTGCCCTCCATGCCCTGCATCCACCCCGGCTGCTGGCCGTGCCAGGCCAGGGTGTGACCGCGTACCTGCATTCCGTGGCTGCGTGCGTGGTTGACGATCGGATCCGCCTGGGTGTAGCGGAACTGACCCTGCTGCGGCTCGGTCGCGTCGATCTTCATCTCGTTCTCGGCCGTCACCATGTTGAACTCGCGGTTCAAGATCGTGGTGTACGCGCTGTCCGAGAGCTTGTTCGCGGCCACCGCCGTACCGAAGTAGCGGCCCTTCTCCGCCGCGGACGCGCCCAGGGTGGTTCCGGCGGACGCGGGCGTCACCAGGACCAGCGCCATGCCGGCGGCGAGAGCGCCCGCGCCGCTCAGCGCGATCACGGCTCTCGATGCCGCCTTCCATCTCGTTCTGCTCATCGTGCGACTCCGTTTGTCAATGGTGGTGGGTGGTCAGGAGACCGCGCAGGTGGCCCCGTTGAGGGCGAACGACGAGGGCTTGCCGGTGCCGCCGGTGTGGGTGGCCTGGAAACCGATCTCGACCGACGCGTTCGGCGCGATGGTGCCGTTGTAGGAGACGTTGCGGGCGGTGACCGCTCCGCTCGTCGGGGAGTAGGTGGCGTTCCAGCCGTTGGTGATGGTCTGGCCGCTGGGCAGCGTGAAGGTCAGCGCCCACCCGTTGACGGCGGCGGTTCCGGTGTTGGTGATGGTCACGCTCGCGGTGAGACCCGAGTTCCAGGCGTTGACCGTGTATCCGACGCGGCACGCGCCCGCACTCGGCGGCGGCGTGGTCGGCGGCGGAGTCGTCGGGGGCGGCGTGGTGGGTGGCGGCGTAGTCGGGGGCGGCGTGGTCGGGGGCGGAGTCGTCGGCGGCGGCGTCGTCGGCGGCGGCGTCGTCGGGGGCGGCGTCGTGCCGTCCAGGCCGAAGAAGCGGATCACCTGGGCGGCGTCGACCGGGATGTTGTGCGTGACGCCCTGCATGCTGATCGCCTCGACCGGTGCCATCGGGCCGCTGCTGCCGTACCGGGTGCGGGTGTACCCGGACTGCGGGGAGTCGGTGTACGTCGGGGTCTGGCTCAGACCGTGGACGTTCGTCCACTGCTTGATCTGCTCGCCGAAGTTCGGGTAGCGCAGCGTCTCGTCGCTGGTGCCGTGCCAGATCTGCATCCGCGGTCGCCGGCCGGTGTAGCCGGGGTACGCCCCGCGGACCAGGTCACCCCACTGCTGCGCGGTCTTGATGGACTGCCCGTTCGCGCACTCGCTGTTCCACTCCGAGGTGCCCCCGGTGGCGAAGCAGGCGAACGGCACCCCGGCGAACGACGCGCCCGCCGCGAACACGTCCGGGTAGTCGCCGAGCATGACGTTGGTCATCATCGCGCCCGACGAGGTGCCGGTGGCGAAGACGCGGTCCGGGTCGGCGGAGTACCGCTGCTTCACGTAATCGATCATCGACACGAGCCCGACCGGGTCGCTGCCGCCACCTCGGCGCAGCGCCTGCGGCGAGGCCACGTCCCAGCACTTGCTGCTGCGCGTCGCCGACGGGTAGATGACAATGAATCCATACCGGTCGGCGAGGGACGCGTACTGCGTGCCGGAGTAGAAGGCGGGGCCCGTTCCGGTGCAGTAGTGCAGGGCGAGCAGGATTCCTGGCCGGGATGCGACCCGGTCCGGGACGTACAGATGCATCTGGAGGTTTGTGGGGTTGTTGCCGAAGCCGGTCACCTGGGTGAGCGTCGCGGCCGATGCGGGGGTGGCGAACGCCAGCGCGGCGGCGGCGACTGTCGCGACCGCCGTGAGGACGCCGAGCAGCCTTGTCTTCAGTGTCATGGTTCGCGATTCCTCGGGAGAATGGCGCATGGAAGGGGGTTAGTCGAGGACTGCCCTTCGCCCGACCGTGACCGCGGCTCGCGTGACCGATGTCAGCTTCGATCGAGCACACTCGATTGTCAAGGCTTCCGGAAACCTTTCGGGACAAGGGATTGGGCGGTCACCTGCGCACGGGTGCGGGCCCGCCGAACCGTTCGGCGCCGACCGCCGGCCGCCGGCGGGATATTATCGGCACGTTCCCGGTAAGCAGAACGTCCTCGTGTGCACCCCCCTACGACCCCCGTAGGCACGAAGGAGATCGCGTGAAGATCGTCGATGCCCGGGTCATCGTGACCTGTCCGGGCCGCAACTTCGTCACCCTCAAGATCGTCACTGACGAGGGCGTCACCGGCGTCGGGGACGCCACCCTCAACGGCAGGGAGCTGGCCGTCGCGTCGTACCTGTCCGACCACGTGGCGCCGCTGCTGATCGGCCGGGACCCGGCGCGGATCGAGGACACCTGGCAGTACCTGTACCAGGGCGCGTACTGGCGGCGCGGGCCGGTCACGATGAGCGCGATCGCCGCGGTGGACACCGCGCTGTGGGACATCAAGGGCAAGGTGGCGGGCCTGCCGGTCTACCAGCTGCTCGGCGGCCGGTCCCGCGAGGGCGTCACGGTGTACGGCCACGCCAACGGCGAGACCGTCGAGGAGGTCCTGGTCGAGGTCGCCCGCTACGTCGACCTCGGCTACCGGGCGGTCCGGGTGCAGTGCGGTGTGCCGGGCCTGCCCAAGACGTACGGGGTCAGCGCCGACAAGCTCTTCTACGAGCCGGCCGACGCGGCGCTGCCCAGCGAGGCCACCTGGTCGACGCCGCGCTACCTGACCCACGTGCCCACCGTGTTCGCCCGGGTCCGCGACGAGTTCGGCCCCACCCTGCGGTTGCTGCACGACGTGCACCACCGGCTCACGCCCATCGAGGCGGCTCGGCTCGGCCAGAGTCTGGAGCCCTACGCGCTGACCTGGATGGAGGATCCGGTCCCCGCCGACCTCCAGGAGGGCTTCCGGCTGATCCGGCAGCACACCACCACCCCGATCGCCGTGGGCGAGGTCTTCAACAGCGTCTTCGACGCGGCGCAGCTCATCCGGGAACAGCTCATCGACTACATCCGGGCCACGGTGGTGCACGCCGGCGGCATCAACCACCTGCGGCGCATCTTCGACCTCGCCGCGCTGCACCACGTCCGCAGCGGCTCACACGGCGCCACCGACCTGTCGCCCGTGTGCATGGCCGCCGCGCTCCAGCTCGACATCTCGATCCCCAACTTCGGCCTGCAGGAGTACATGCGGCACACCGCGCAGACCGACGAGGTGTTCCCGCACGGCTACCACTACGCCGACGGCTACCTGCATCCCGCCGAGACCCCCGGGCTGGGCGTCGACATCGACGAGGAGGCGGCGGCCCGCTACCCGTACGCGCCCGCGTACCTGCCGGTGAACCGGTTGGAGGACGGGACCGTACACCCCTGGTGAGCGCGACAGCGCCGGTGCTCCGGCCGGCCCGATCGGGCCGGCCGGATCAGTGGATGCGCCGCCCCCGCGCGTCGGGCACCCCGGACTTGCGGAAGAAGTACGAGTTGATCTGGTCCCGCCACTCGGCGGCGCAGCGCACCTGCTCGTCGAGGCGCTCGGCCACCCGTTCGTACACGGCCGGATCGATCATCCCGTTCAGGGTCTGCCACCGCTGCCGCATCACCGCCACCTCCTCGACGCCAGCGAAGTGGGTGTCGTAGATGTGCTGGATGACTGTGGACCCGCTGTGCAGGACGTGCGTGTACGGGACGTGGTGGAAGAAGAGCAGCAGCTCGTCCGGGCAGGTCCGCGGCGACTCGTACACCTCGGCCCAGTAGGGCGGGTACTGGCCGGCGAAACCGGTGCCCGAGGCGCGACTGCGGTCCACGCCGACGCCGTCACGGTCGGCGAAGTGGTAGGTGCCCCACCGCGAGTACTCGTACCCGTCGACATCGGGGCCGTAGTGGTCGCCGGGATGGACCATGAAGCCGACGCCCAGCGGGGCGGTGTACCGCTCGTACGTCCGCCAGGAGTCGTCCATGATCTCGTGCAGCGTCCGCCGCACCAGCTCCGGCTCGGCGGTGGCCGACGGCGGGAACGTCAACGTCATCCACTCGTCGAGAACCGCCGTCGGATCGAGGCGCGGATCCCAGGCGAGCCGGCCGAACGTGTAGAGGTTGGCCTGTGCCAGCGGGTGCCCCGTCCAGAAGGGGTCGTCGCCGGTGTTGGCGACGGCGACCAGGCCACCGCCCTTGCCGGCCTCCCCGGTGACCACGTCGGCGATCGTCCGCCCGCCGGGACCCCAGGGCGCGAAGCGCAGCACGTCACCCCAGCACGGCCCGAGGTGGCAGACGTGCCGCTGCTGACCCGTGTACTCCTGGGTGACCTGCAGCTCGACGGCGATCCGGGTGGCCGGCATGGCGGCCAGCACCGGCGAGACCGGCTCGCGCGTCTGGAAGTCCACCGGGCCGAACTTCACCTGGAGGACCACGTTGGCGCGGAACCGCCCGTCGAGCGGGGCGAAGTGGTCGTACGCGGCCCGCGCCCGGTCGGTGGAGCGGTCCCGCCAGTCCTGGTGGTGGTTGTAGACGAACGCCCGCCAGTGCACCACTCCCCCGTACGGGGCGAGGGCCTCGGCGAGCAGGTTCGCCCCGTCGGCGTGGTCGCGCCCGTAGGTGAACGGGCCGGGTTGCCCCTCGGAGTCGGCCTTCACCACGTAGCCGCCGAAGTCGTCGATGCGCTCGTACACCCGCCGGGTGGTGGCCGCCCACCAGGCGCGTACCTCGTCGTCGAACGGGTCGGCGGTGGACAGTCCGCCGAGGACCATCGGCGCGGCGAAGGTGACCGACAGATGCACCCGGATGTTGTACGGGCGCAGCACGTCCGCGATCTCGGCCACGTCGCCGAGCCGGTCGGTGAGCAGCAGCGCCTCGACGCGACCCACGTTGACGTTGTTCACCGAGATCGCGTTGATCCCGCTGGCGGCCAGCAGCCGCCCGTACTCCCGGATCCGAGCCAGATCCCCGCGCGGACGGCCACCGGCCCAGAAGATCGAGCCGCCCGCGTACCCCCGTTCGACCTGACCCATCACCGGGTGCACGGCCACGTTGTCCCAGTGGTTCAGCATCCGTCGGCGCAGCGTGGGCCGGTGCAGCTCGGGTGGACGGGCCGGGTCGAACGCCGCCGCGCAGAGCCGTACGACGTGGAACAGCCCGTACAGCAGGCCGGCGGGCGCGTCGGCCAGCACCACCGTCACCTCGCCCGCGCGGGCCAGTAGGAACCCCTCGTCGCCGAGCGTCGCACCGTCGCCCAGGTCGACGAGCGCCGCCTCCCCCGCCGACCGCGCCGCCTCGACCGCGGAGCTGGGCAGCTCGTCGGCGTCGCGCAGGGTGAGCACCAGGTCGGCGTCGACGTCCCAGGAGGGGGAATGCCAGACCCGCCCGCCGTAGCGCGTGCAGGCGCGCGTCACCTCGTCGAGGACGGTGTCGACGAGCAGCCCGTCGCCGTGCACGAGGACGCGGCGCGCGCCGAGCGCCCGGAAGGCCTCCGGTGGAAGCCAGGCGGGGTACACGCGCGGCTGCTCGATGTCGGGCGGTTCTGCCACGAACACCGGCTCCTCCAGGTCCATCGACTCGTGCGCGTTCACGCGTCCTCCCGGCCGAAGCGCACCTCGGCGGTCGCGGACAGGCTCATGCGGTGAACTCCTTCCGGATCAGGTGGATCATCGGGTCGCCGACGCGCAGGACCGCCAGGACCACGACCGAGGCGAGCAGCGCCAGGACCGCTTCGGAGAAGACCGCGGTGACCCCGGCCGCCGCGGCGAGCAGCAGGGCGTTGCCGACGGTGACCCCGGGGGTACGGACGAGGAAGTGCACGGCCAGGCGCAGGACGTCGCGGGTGCGGAACTCGAACAGCGAGGTGATCACCAACGCGTTGGCCGCGCAGAGGGTCACCCCGACCGCGATCAGGACCAGCGGCACCACCCACCACCTCCCGAGGCCGACCGCGCCCCGGTACGCGAGGTTCAGCGCGAGCACGGTCAGCCACAGCAACGTCGGCGCCCAGACCCGCAGCGCGCCCCCGACGTTGATCCGGTAGCCGCGCCAGAACAGGGCGGCGGGCCGCAGGTCCGTCAGGTCGGGCCGCTGGTGGCGCAGGGCGTACAGGGCGGCGCAGACCGCCGGACCGACCGGCAGCAGCAGGAGCGCGGCCAGCGGCAGGTTGCTGGGGTCGCGGCCGAGCAGCAGCAGCGGGAGCAGGCCGGGCAGCGTGGTGACGAGGAGCAGCACCTCGATCACGAGCAGCGTGTAGACGCGGGACGCGAACCGGGACAGGGGCCCGTCGCCGAACTGCCGCCCGGCGTGCGCGGTGCTCATCAGTGCTCTCCCGGCTCGGCGCCGAGGTCGAGGTACGCGCGGCCGGTGCCGACGGCGAAGCGCCAGGCATCGGACAGTCGGCCCTGCGGATCCGCCGACACGGTCATGCGCGTCATCTGGTCCTCTTCGGTGCGGTGCGCGGCTGACGGTGCTCGGCCGGTCCGGTCGTGACGGGCACCACCGGACCGGCCGGCGGTCAGCCGTGGTCCTTCTGGTACCTGTCGTACGCCTTGTTGATCATGGCCAGGTAGGTGTCCATGTTCTTGCCCTTCAACTCGGCGAGGTACGCGTCCCACTGGGAGAAGTCGCGCTGGCCGAGTGCGAACTGCAGGGTCGCCTGGTAGACGTGGTCACGCAGCGGCGTCTCCCACAGTGACGCCTGCTCCCGTTCATCGTCGGTCAGGGGGTGCGGCGGTGGCACCGCGACCGACGGACGGGCGTTCAGCACCTTCTGGAACTCCTGCTCCTCCGGGGAGAAGAAGCCCTGCACCAGCTCCGGCTTGCCGCCGTAGGCGAACACGCCGTTGTAGAAGCCGAAGTCCTTCTGCAGGTGCTTGGACGCCTTCGGGTTCAGGCCGATGACGTTGACGTCGGGCGCCAGCTTGGGCTTGCCGGCGGCGTCCCGGACGAACGTCGTTCCCTCGACGCCCCACTTGGCGAACTCCTGGCCGGCGTCGGAATACCAGAGCCAGTCGATGAACTGCATCATCGCCACGAAGTTCTTGCTCTCGCGGGCCTTCGAGGAGATCATCACGCCGTTCTCCAACCGGCTGGCGGGGTTGACCTCACCGGCCGGCCCGATCGGCAGTGGGATCTTGGCGATCGTCGCCTTGGGGTTGGTCTTGGCGAGGTCGGGTCGGTAGTCGTTCACGACGGCCTGCGCGTTGGCGCTGATCACGAAGGACTTGCTGTTGGCGAGCTTCTGCCGGGCCTGCTCGTCGGTCTGGGTGAAGCTCTCCGGGTCGAGCAGCTTCTCCGACACCAGCTTGTTGAGGTACTGGAGCATCTGCTTGTACTGCTCCGTGGCGCCGGTGTAGACGAACTTCTTGGCGTTCGCGTCCCAGGAGGTGTGCTGGAAGTTCCAGCCCGCGCCCTGCAGTCCGTACGACACGGCCAGGATGTTGAGCAGGTTGCCGGCCGGGTTGGGCTTGCTCCACCGGTCGGAGAACGGATACACGTTCGGGTACCTGGCCTTCATGGCCTTGAGCACCGTGTAGAGGTCGTCCCAGGTCTTCGGGGCCGTCAGGTGCAACTCGTCGAGGATGTCGGTCCGGATCGCCAGCGAGTAGTCCTGCCAGGGCTTCTCGTGCAACCCCGGCAGCAGGTAGAACTTCCCGTCCTCCTGGCGCCGCCCGTCGAGTTCGGGCTTGAGGTTCCACCGCGAGATCTTGTCCTGCAGGTTGGGCATGAGGTCCAGGTAGTCGCTGACCGGCAGGACCGCCCCGGAGGAGACGTAGGCGTCCTCCTGGCCGGGGTACGTCTTCGGGATGATCATCGGGGCGTCGCCGGCGCCGATCAGCAGGCTGCGCTTCTGTTCGTAGTCGCTCAGCGGCACGGCGACCGGCGAGAGCGTGACGTTGGCCCGCGACTTCAGCTCATTCCAGAAGAGCCAGTCCTCGCGCAGCGGATAGTTCGGATGGTTGTTGTAGAGGATCGAAAAGGAGACCGGCTCGCTCGCCTTGAACTGCTTGCCGATGCCGTAGTCGGCCATCGCGCCGGCCCGGTTCTCCGACAGGTCCTTGGCGTCGGACGGATCCTCGCTACAGGCGGCGATACTGGTGGCCGCGAGCAGAGCGGCTACCGCCGCTGTCGCGGCGCGGCGCCACGATCGGTGGAGCATGGCGGTCCTTTCGGGTTCGGTGGAGGAAATGGTGGACGTGCCGGTCAGCCCTTGACGGCGCCGAGCATCACGCCGCGGACGAAGTACCGCTGGACGAAGGGATAGACCACGAGGATGGGCAGGGTCGTGAGCACGATCGTCACGGCCTTGAGCGTCGCGTCGGCCTGCACCTCGTCGGCCTCGGCGATGACGCCGACGTTCTCCGCGCCGGTGGCCCCCGCGATCAGGTTGCGCAGATAGACGGTCACCGGCCACAGCTCCTGCTGGTCCATGTAGAGGAAGGCGGCGAACCAGGAGTTCCAGAAGGCCACGGCGTAGAACAGCACCATCGTGGCGACGATCGCCTTCGACAGCGGCAGCACGATGCGCAGCAGGATGCCGTACGTGTTGAGCCCGTCGACGGCAGCGGCCTCTTCCAGGTCGGTGGGCAGACTCTCGAAGAACGCCTTCATCACCAGCAGGTTGAACACGTTGATCGCGTTGGGCACCGCGATGGCCCAGACGCTGTTCTTCATGCCCAAGCTGGTGACCAGCACGTAGTTGGGGATCAGGCCGCCGGTGAAGAACATGGTGAACACCGCGATACCGATCAGAGCCGTACGGCCCCGCAGGTGCTTCTTGGACAACGCGTAGGCGTAACAGGTGGTCAGCACGATCGAGATGGCCGTGGCGACGACCGTGTAGAAGACGGTGTTGCGGTAGTTCGTCCAGAACAGCGAGTCGTTCAGCACCAGCCGGTAGGTGTCCAGGTTGAACCCGCGCGGCACGAGGTTGACCTTGCCGGCGATGAGGTACCGCTCGTCACTGAGCGAACGGGCCACGACGTTGACGAACGGGAACAGCGTCGCCACCACGACGATGGTGAGCACTACCGCGTTGCACGCCTGGAACACGCGGTAGCCCCGGCTCGGGCGGATTCCGCGCGGCCGGGCGCGGGCGGGCAGGCCGCTGCCGCTGGCCGTGTCGGTGGCGTCGACGCTCACCACAGGCTCGTCCCGACGGTGCGCCGGGCGATCAGATTCGCCGTCAGGACCAGCGTGAGCCCGATGACCGCCTCGAACAACCCGATGGCCGCGGCGTAGCTGAAGTTGCTGGACCCGAAGCCCATCCGGAACAGGTACGTGGAGAGCACGTCGGCGGTCGGATAGGTCAGCGGGTTGTAGAGCAGCAGGATCTTCTCGAACCCGACCGCCATGAAGCTGCCGATGTTGAGGATCAGCAACGTCACCATGGTGGGGCGGATGCCCGGCAGCGTCACGTGCCAGGTCTGCCGCCACCGGTTGGCGCCGTCGATCCGGGCCGCCTCGTACAGGTCGTCGTCGACGGTGGTGAGCGCGGCGAGGTAGAGAATCGTGCCCCAGCCGACCGTCTGCCAGACCTCGGACGACACGTAGATGGTCCGGAACCACTCGGCTCGTTGCAGGAACGGCACCGCGTCGCCGCCGGTGGCCTGCACGATCTGGTTGATGGTGCCGTCGACCGAGGTCAGCTGCATGACCATGGCCGCCACGATCACGATCGACAGGAAGTGCGGCAGGTAGGACACGGACTGGACGAACCGCCGCAGGCGGCGGGCGCGCACCTCGTTGAGCAGCAGCGCCAGGACGATCGGCAGCGGGAAGCAGAACAGCAGGGTCAGCGTCCCGAGCACCAGCGTGTTGGTGAAGACGTCCCAGAACGTCGGGTCGGTGAGGAACATCCGGAAGTACCGCAGCCCCACCCAGTACTCACCGAAGATGCTGCCGCCGGGCTTGAACCGTCGGAACGCGATGACGTTGCCGATCATCGGGAGGTACCGGAAGACCAGGAAGAACAGCAGAGGCAGGATGGCGAGCGAGTAGAGCTGCCAGTCCCGGCGCAGCGCCTGCCGCCAGGTGCGGCGCCGGCGCGGTGCGGGCGGGGCCCCGACGGTGACCGCCGCCGGAGGGCCGGGTGGCGCCGGTGGCGGTGGCCGTAACGTTCCGGATGTCATCCTCGCCTCCTATGCGGAGTGCGGTACGGCCACCAGGGGCTCGATCCGCACCGACGTGAGTAGTTCCCGCTGGTGGCCGACCTCGCGCTCGGCCCCGGCGAGCCGCAGCGGCAGGGCCGCCGCCATCTCCCCACTCGACCGGCCGAACCGCAGCTCCACCGCGCCTGGCTCGACGACGCGCCGACCGGACCGACCGGTGAACGACGCGATGTCGGCCGGTACGCCGAACGTCACGTGCGCCTCCGCCCCGGGCTCCAACGGCACCCGGGCGAAGCCGACGAGCCGGATCACCGGGCGGGTGGTCTGCGCCACCGGGTCGTGCAGGTAGAGCTGCACCACCTCGGTGCCGGCCCGGTCACCCGTGTTGCGGACGGTGATCCGCACCCGCACCTCGCCGTCGACCGGCCAGTCCGTCGTCTCGTCCCGATCCCCATCCGCCGACGGCACGACCGTGGCGTCGGACCACTCGAAGCTGGTGTAGCTCAGGCCGTGGCCGAACGGGTACGCCGGGGTCGTGTCGATCGAGGACACCTTGTTGCGGTGCCCGAGCGGCGGCGACAAGTAGGTGCCCGGCAGTCCGCCAGCGTCGCGGGGAACGCTGACCGGCAACCGCCCGGACGGGTTCACCGCGCCGATGAGCACCTCGGCGAGCGCCTGCCCGCCGAGCTGGCCGGGGAAGAACGCCTGCACGACCGCCGCCGCGGCGTCGAACTCCGGGCCGAGCGCGTACGGCCGGCCGGTCATCAGCACCAGCACCACCGGGGTGCCGGTGGCGAGGACGGCCCGCACGAGGTCGGCCTGCACCCCGGGCAGCCGCAGATCGGCGGCGTCGCAGCCCTCACCGGAGGTGCCCCGGCCGAACATTCCCGCCCGGTCGCCGACGGCGAGCACACACACGTCGGCGGCGGTGGCCGCGGCGACCGCGGCCGGGATGCCCGAGGTGTCCTCGCCGGTGATGGCGCAGCCCGGCTCGTGGGTGAGCAGGGGGACGCGGCGGGCCAGTTCCTCGCGCAGCGAGGCGATGTCCAGGCCGAGGCCATGGTCGCTGTGGTTGACGCCGACGTGGTTGGGGAAGGAGTAGCAGCCGAGCATGGCCATCGGGTCGTCGGCGACCGGACCCACCAGGGCGACGCGGCTCGCGACGGGCAGCGGCAGGACACCGTCGTTGCGCAGCAGGACGACGGACTCGCGGGCCAGGCGTACGGCGACGTCCCGGCTGGCCTCGTCGTCGAGGCGCAGGTCGGCGACGTCGTCGGGCACCTCGCGCCAGTCCTCGTCGAGCAGGCCGAGCTCGATCTTCTGGATCAGCACCCGACGCAACGCCCGGTCGATCAGCGCCTCGTCGACCTCGCCGGCGCGGACCGCCTCCACCAGCGCGTCGCCGAAGGCGTCCACGGTGGGCAGTTCCACGTCGATCCCGGCGCGCAGGGCCAGGTGGGCGGCGTCGGCGGCGCCCTCGGCGACACCGTGCAGAGTCTGCAGGAACCGCACGGCGAAGTAGTCGGCGACCACGGTGCCGGTGAAACCCCACTCGTCGCGCAGCAGCCCGGTCAGCAGGTGCTCGTCGGCGGCGGCCGGCATGCCGTCGATCTCGGCGTAGGAGTTCATCACCGACCGCGCGCCGCCGAGGCGCAGGGCCATCTCGAACGGCGGCAGGATGACGTCGGCCAGCTCGCGGCGCCCCATCGACACCGGGGCGAGGTTGCGGCCACCCCGGGAGGCGGAGTAGCCGGCGAAGTGCTTGAGGGTGGCGACCACGCCGGCGTTCTCCAGGCCCCGCACGTACGCCGCGCCGGTCGTCCCCACCAGGTACGGGTCCTCCCCGATCGTCTCCTCGGTGCGGCCCCAGCGGTAGTCGCGGGTGACGTCGACGACGGGCGCGAGCCCCTGGTGTACGCCAGCGGCGCGCATCGACCGGCCGATCCGGCCGGCCATCTCCTCAACCAGGTCGGGGTCGAACGATGCGCCCCAGGCCAGTGGGGTCGGGTAGACGGTGGCCCGCCAGGCCGCGAACCCGGTGAGGCACTCCTCGTGCACCTGGGCGGGAATGCCGAACCGGCTGGCGGCGACGATCTGCGCCTGGGAGGCCGCCAGCGACCGGGCGCCGAGCACCGGGTCGACCGGCGCGGTGCCGAACGGCCGGGTGAGCTGGCCCAGCCCGTGGGAGATCACGCTGTCCCAGGCCGGCGTCTCGGCGACCATGTCGGACTGGTGCGGGGCGACGCCCTCGCCGGAGGCGTCGGCGCCGACCCAGACGCCGACGAGCTGGGCGATCTTCTCCTGCACCGACATCAGCGGGAGCAGCGCCTCGGCCCGCTCGGCCGGTGACAGCCGCGCGTCGCGCCACGGTGTGGCGTCGCGGGACGTCGGTTCGCCGTCGGCGGGCAGCTGACTTCTCATGCCGAGACCCCTTAGCTCCGGCCACGTTCCCGCACCCTCGTGGGACCGGTCCGTGGCGGACGTGTGCGATCCGAAACTTTCCGGAAACCCAAGCAACCTTTTCGGCAACCTAAGTCCACCGCCCGGATGTAGTCAAGGGGCTCGATCGGTCGCGGAACGGCTCCTTCGTACGGTCAGTGGCACTGGCCATTGCGCTCAGTCATGACCGGGCCCGGGAACCGCCGCAGCCGCGCCTGAGCTACGGCCACATCGACCGTCCTGACCGACTGATCGTGTTAAGGTCTTCCGAAAATTTCGACGCTGCATGAGGCTGCGATGACAGAGCACCGCCCGCTCGACCCACCCGCCTCCACCACCATCGCGACGATCGCCCACGACGTCGGCGTGTCGGTCGCCACGGTGTCCAAGGTCCTCAACGGCCACGAGGATGTCGCCCCCGGCACCAGGGCACGGGTCGAGGAGAGTCTCGACCGTCACCGGTACCAGCGCCGCGCCCGGCGATCGTCCGGCGCGGGGCGGATCGATCTCGTGTTCCACGAGTTCGACACCGGCTGGGCGATGGAGGTCCTGCGCGGCGCCGAGGCGGTCACCAGCATCGCCGGCATCGGCCTCGCGGTCTCCCAACTCGACGGCGCGCACCGCCCACCGCAACGGTGGCTCGACACGCTGCTCAGCCAACGCCCGCTGGGTGTGCTGCTCGTCCTCTGCCACCTGACCGAGACGCAGCAACAGCAACTGCGACGCCAGGGCGTCCCGTTCGTCGTGATCGACACCGACAGCGCGACCTCGGCCTCCGTGCCCACGGTCGGGTCGAACAACTGGAACGGCGGCCTGCTCGCCGCTCGACACCTGCTGGAGCTGGGCCACCGCCGAAACGCCGTCATCTCCGGGCCGCCCGACGTGCTGTGCAGCCGGGCCCGAGCCGCGGGCTTCCAGCACGCGCATGAGGAGATCGGGTTGACCGTCGACCGCGAGCTGGTCCGCTACGGCAGCTTCTCCGCCGGGGCCGGGCACGCCCACGGGCTTGAGCTGCTGAACCGGCCGGACCGGCCCACGGCGATCTTCGCCGGCTCGGACACGCAGGCCATGGGGGTGCTCCGGGCCGCCCGGCAGTGCGGCCTGCGGGTCCCCGAGGACCTCTCCGTGATCGGGTACGACAACCTGCCGGTCGCCACCTGGACCGATCCGGCTCTCACCACAATCAACCAGCCGCTGCGCGACATGGCGGGCATCGCCACCCAGATGCTGCTCGGCCTGGTCGGCGGCACCGCCCCGGCGACCAGCCGGATCGACCTGGTGACCGAGTTGGTCGTCCGGGAGAGCACCGCACCCCCCGCCCAACAGCTCTGACCCTGCGAGGAACCGTGCCGTACTCCGACCCCGCCCTCGCCCTCGCCCTCGCCGAGCTTGAGCGATACGTGCCGACCGTCGCCGAGCCCGAGGACTTCGACCACTTCTGGCGTGGCACCCTCGCCGAGGCGGCCACCCGTCCGGTGCTCGTGGACGTCCGTCCCGAACCCACCGACCTGCGCCTGCTCGACTCCTGGGACGTCACGTTCGCCGGCTTCGGCGGTGACCCGGTGCGCGCCTGGTACACCCGACCGGCGGGTGTACGCGGACCGCTGCCCGCCGTGGTGGAGTACGCCGGCTACGGGCGTGGACGCGGCCTGCCGCACGAGCGGCTGACCTGGCCGGTCGTCGGGTACGCGCACCTGTTGATGGACAACCGGGGCCAGGCGGGGCAGCACGGCGCCGGCGACACCGCCGACCCGCACGGCAGGCCCGGCGGCCCCTGGCCGGCCACCTGGGGAATCCTCGACCCGCACGACTACCACTACCGACGTCTGATCACCGACGCGGTCCGGGCCGTCGAGGCGGTTCGCGCCCTGCCCGGAATCGACGCGGGCCGGGTCGCCGTGGTCGGCAACAGTCAGGGCGGCGGCCTGGCCCTGGCGGTGGCCGGCCTCGTCGACGACCTCGCGGCGGTGCTGGCGACGGCCCCGTTCCTCTGCGACGTCCAGCGCGCCATCACGCTCAGCGACGTGTCGCCGTACGGTGAGATCGGCCGGTACCTGGCGGTGCACCGGGAGGCCGAGGACGCGGTCCGGCGCACGTTGTCCTACGTCGACGGGGTGACCTTCGCCCGGCGGGCCACCGCGCCGGCGCACTTCGGCGTCGGCCTGCGCGACACCGTTTGCCCGCCGAGCACCGGCTTCGCCGCCTACAACCAGTACGGCGCCGCGACCGGACGGCCCGTCCCACCGCAGCGGGAGATGCACGTCTACCCGTTCAACGGCCATGAGGGCGGCGAGGCCGTGCACGTCCGGCGGCAGCTGCGCTGGCTCGCCGCGAGGCTCGCGCCGACCGAGGTGACGGGCCAGGACTGACCGCCTCGTCCACTCCCGACCATCGCCCACGTTCGATGCATTGCCGGTGTTAGCGATAACAAGCTATGGTGCGTCCAGGCGGGGTGCAGGGCACATCCCGGCCAGGGCTCATCGATCCGTCGTCTCCGACCGTCGATGACCAGAGCGTACGACCAGCGGTGATGACGTCCGGGTTCCTGGTCCTCGCGCAGCTCACTCTCGCGTACCGCGCGGTTCCGCCTCGTCGGTGGGCCGCCGATGTCGTGCCCCCACCACCTGAGGAAGCCCCATGAGCAGACCGATCCTTGGCAACCCCGTCCCCCCGCTGCCCGCCACCACCGCGACGACGTCGAGGCCCCGCCGGGCCCGACTGTGGTGGGCGGCCCTGGCCGCCGTCGCGGCCATGACCGCGGCCGTCCCGGTGGCGACCGCGCCCGCGAGCGCCGAGTCCAACGGCGGGGTACGTGTCATGCCCCTCGGCGACTCGATCACCGACGGCTTCAACGTCGCCGGTGGCTACCGGATCGAACTCTGGCAGCGGTTCGTCTCCGGCGGATACCGGATCGACTTCGTCGGTTCCGGGTTCAACGGCCCGGCCAGCCTCGGTGACCACGACCACGAGGGCCATTCCGGGTGGACGATCGCCCAGATCGACGCCAACGTCGTCAACTGGCTGCGGGCCACGAACCCGCGGACCGTGCTGCTGCACATCGGCACCAACGACATGTACGGGGACACGTCCGGCGCCCCGGCTCGTCTGGCCACCCTGGTCGATCGCATCACCAACACCGCACCGAACGCGGAGGTGTTCGTCGCGACGATCATCCCGAAGTCCGGCGCGGACACCCAGGTCCGCGGCTACAACGCGGCGATCCCGGGGATCGTGCAGACCCGGGCCGCCGCCGGCAAGCGCGTCCACCTGGTCGACATGTACCGCGCGCTGACGCTCAGCGACCTGGCCGACGGCGTACACCCCAACGCCACGGGTTACCGCAAGATGGCCGTCGCCTGGTACGACGCCCTGCGCACGGTGCCCGGCAGCATCGGGGGCGACACGCCGCCGACCACCGCACCACCCACCACCGCGCCACCGACCACGCCCCCGCCGACCACGGCACCGCCCACCACCGCGCCGCCGACCACGCCCCCGCCGTCCGGGGGATGCCGGGTCACGTACACGGTCAACGCCTGGAACAGCGGGCTCACCGCGGCCGTGTCGGTGACCAACACCGGCAGCAGCGCGGTCAACGGTTGGGCCCTGGCGTTCACGCTGCCCGACGGCCAGACCATCACCAGCGGCTGGAACGCCACCTACTCCCCGTCGAGCGGGGCGGTCACCGCGCGCAACGTCTCCTACAACGGCACCATCGCCCCGAACACGTCGGTCGACATCGGCTTCCAGGCCACCCACACCGGCAACGCCGGTCGGCCGTCCGCCTTCACGCTCAACGGCACCGCCTGCGCGGTCGCCTGACCCTCGTACCCGACGCGGGACGCGGGGGCGGCGAGGCTTCTTCTCGCCGCCCCCGCAGGTACGGGTGGCTCAGGACGCGTAACGGTCGGACGCCGAGCGCCGCGCCGCTCGGCGTCCGGATCTGGCTCCCCTCTGTGTCAAGACACCGCCAGGAGGAGAGTTCTATCCTGGGTTTCGGCGGGTCCGGGAAGTGACTTCTCCGAAGAGCCGGCTGGGGGATGAGAGTCGGTCGCGCTGGAGCCAGTTGTCGTTCCCCGTTGTCCTCCCGGGCCCGCTGCCGCGGCCACCGCGTCGTTGATCATGCGCCGGTAGACGATGTCGGACAGGCGTCGTTTCAGGGCGAGCATCGCCTCCATGGACGTCTTGCCGGACGTCTTCTTTCGGTCGAAGTAGGTGCGGCCTTCGGTGGGATTGCGCAACTGGACGGTGGCCATGATGTGCAGCACCCGGTTGATCTGCCGGTTCCCGGCCTGCGGATCTTCGAAGCCTGCGGGTCGAACATCGCCGACCTGGGCGAGGAACACGGACACCGGGTCCTGCGTGTGCGCGGCAAAGGCGGCAAGGCCAGCGAGCCCACCAACACGGCCGCCGCCAGTACAGCCTCGGCGCCGCTGCCAACCCAGGATTGGAACCGCCTGGCCTGCCACACCCTGCCCACGGACATGTTGGAAATCCTTGACAACCTTGCGGACACTCGTAAGGCAGCCGAGCACGCGTTGAAGTCGGCGGACCGGATCATGTCGGCGCACGGTCGGGACCTGCGGGACGCGGTGAACGCCCGGGAGACCGCTGACCTGAACGGGGAGCAGTCGACTGCGGTGGAGGCGAACTTGGAGATCAGCAAAGCCGCACTCAAGGTCGCTGAGGCGTGCGCAACGCTCTACGGGGACGGGCCGTGGTGAGCTGAGTGGCGTGGAACGCGTCAGCGTAGGAGATCACGGCGGTTCCGAGGGAACGCGGAGCATGCCCATCACTGAGGAATGGCGCCGTCGCCGCCACCGGCAGCGGCGGCAACGACTTCTCGGTGACCGCAGGAATCTCGATGGCCCTTTTCCATCGTGATCACCGCCGTAGTCAACCCGGTACTGTGGGCACGGGTCACGCTTCAATGGAACGCACATGATGCCTATGCGGCACCCCGGACTTGCTCAGCAGAGGCGTCTGCGTAACGGGTGGGTGGTCTGTTTACGTCACGGCGGTAGTGGCAGGCCACGAGTAGTTGTACACGATATAGCCTCTGTAGACGGCGAGCTTGTCGTACAAAGCGCGGGCGTCGGCGTCGATCTCGGTGTTCCAGTACAGACGCGGGGCACCATGCTCATCGCCATCCTTCGCGACCCGCTCGATCATCGCCGTGGCGATACCTCGGCGTCGTGCCTGCGGGTCTACGAACAATTCTGCCAGGTAGCATCTCCCGGCACCCCAGACGCTGGCGTGGAACAGGTAATGCGCGATGCCAACCATCTTGCCATCGAGCCGTGCACAGATGCCCCGGATCTGCTCTCCGTTGACCAGACGCTGCCACGTGCGTTCGTAGCCGCCGTCGTCAACCTCAGTCGCGGGCCGACCCGGCCGACCGGCCCAGTGGGCGTGGAAGCTCCGGGTCAGCCCTTCCCACTCGCCGCGGTCGAGTTCGGTCAGTGAGTCAATGGTCAGCACGGTTGCCATCCTCGCATCGCCACCAGCGCCCGACGTACCGAGAGCGTCAGCCGCTTGCGAATGGTGGACCGGTATCCGCATCTGCCGCTGAGTGTGCGCGGATCTGCCGAAAGTCGTATGTCGGATCGCGCAGGCGTACCTCGGTGGGCCGTCGGCCAGGCCCGCGTGGCCAGGCTCCCGGCTCACCCACGTCAGTACCGGAAGACCTGCTCGGACACTCGGAACGTCGTGCTGCATTGCGTGCAGGTGGCACGGCCGAACAGGTAGGTGAGGGCAATGGCGACGGACTGCTGCCCGGCCTGCACGCTCATCAGATGCAGCCGTTGACCGACGCCGTTCAACTCGTCCGGTTCGGTCGGCAGTAGCGGTGTCTGCTCGACATCCGGCTTCGTGGCGTAGTCCTCGTGGGTGGCGAAACACCCATCCTCGCCGAAGGCCACGAACAGCGACGTCTCGCACTGCGGGCACTCGACCTCGATCTCGTCGTGCACGATCCGATCGAGCTCCGCCCCCCAGAGCTCGTCACCCTCCAGCGCCATCACCGCCTGCAGACGGAAGACGAACGAGTGCCGGTCGGTCGGTGTGGCAAGCCAGTCGTTGGTCAGCCGGTGCATGGTTGCGAACACTTCGGCGTATCGCGGCCAGTTAGCCTCATCAAGATCCGCTGCGATCTTGCCGGCAAGCATCAGAACGTTGTCGCGGTCGGCCGGTGCGTACCGGCCCGCGAGGTCGGCCATACGCGGGATCAGGAAGGCTTCGTCCGCATCGGAGAAACCTTCGTGGCACGCCTTCTCGTATAGCGAGTCCCAAGCATCTGCGTACGGATCGACCGCAGCGGTCGCCAGCAACTCGTCGACCTTCGTCACGGCATGAATCTAACCAGGTCGCCGCGCCGGATCGTGCCGACGACGACAGCGCTCGGGGTGGAGATCCCACCCGTGGCGGAACACGTGATCGGGTGCGCTCACCTGCCGCTGTCGGCGCGCGGGCGGCGAGCACGATGGACCCTGCGTACGCTGCCGTGGTGCAGATCGATCTGGTTGCCCTGATCGTTGACGAGTACGAACCCGCGATCGCGTTCTTCACCGACGTACTCGGCTTCGATCTCGTCGAGGATTCCCCATCGCTGACCACTGACGGGCGGCCCAAGCGTTGGGTCGTCGTCCGGCCGCCGGGTGCCCAGACCGGGATTCTCCTCGCTCGCGCCGACGGAGAACACCAACGTGCCGCAACTGGTAACCAGGTAGCCGGCCGAGTCGGGTTCTTCCTCCGAGTCGACGACTTCGACGCCACTTACCGACGGATGGCCGAGGCCGGTGTCACCTTCGTCCGGGAGCCAAGGGCCGAGCCCTATGGCCGGGTCACGGTCTTCCTCGACATCGCCGGCAACCGGTGGGACCTACTCGGATGCGCATGACGTCGCCGCAGTTGTCAGTCGAGGCGCCCAGGTCAGACGTCCTGATGTGCCGCTGAGTGTGCGCGGATCTGCCGATGAGAGGTCATCCAGGGTTCAGCGCTCACAGATGTCGCTGGTATGGCAGGTCGCGGTGTCGACTCCCTCGTCACCTGGCATCAAGTGCCGCCCGGCCTATCTTCAGATAATCAGGTCCTCCGACGAAGAACAAGACTTGATCTTGTAGCGCGGTGGTTCCACGCTGTGACACATGAGATGGGACCCCGTCACCACGCTCCAACGCGCCCTGTGGATCGGCGGCGGCCAGTGGGCCGGCAAATCCACTGTCGCTGGCATTCTCGCTGAGCGGTACGGCCTCACCCATTACCACTACGACTACCACGACGCTCGCGGCCATGATGATCGGCGGATAGCACAGCGGGTCCGTTGCGGTGAGTCCCCAACCGGACCGGACTGGGAGGCAGTCTGGATCCAAGCAACGCCTGAGGAGATGGCCGATCAGGTCATCGCCGACTTCCCGGACCGTTTCCAGTGGGTGCAAGACGACCTACGTGCCCTCGTCTCCCCTCGGCCCATCCTTGCTGAGGGCTGGGGGCTACGCCCAGAACTGGTCGCGCCGGTCGCCGGCTCTATCGGCCGGATGGTGGTCATGGTCGCGGCCGAGGAGTTCCGGCAACGCCAGGTCGCTCGGCTACCCCGTGCCGGCGCCATCGGTCATCAGGTCAGCGACTCGCAACTCGCTCAACGCAACCGCGTCGAGCGTGATCGGTTGATCGCCGCAGACGCGGTCCGCAACGCGCACCGATTGGGGGTCCGCGTCATCGAGGTCGACGGATCACGGGACGCCGAAGCCGTGGCCGACCTAGTGGCCGAGCACTTCGCGCCGTTCCTGCCCGAGCAGCCTTGAACGTATAACTCATCTGCCGCAAGTTGCGCGTCACAAGGCGCGACGGCTACTCGTGCTGACCGACGCACGCTCGTGGGCGTACCAGCGGACTCGCCATACTGAGCTGCATGACGCAGGCAGAGCACGTCGATGCTGTCTCCACAGCCGGCCGTCAACGCTTCGCTGATGGTGCGGACGCGGTGTCCAGGCGATTCCCGGCCTCGTTCATTCGCACGATCACCGACCGGCGACGATGCAGATCGATACCGACGTATTGCTGTCCGTCGCGGTCGGCGTCTGGCTCGCCGGCAGGGCCTCCGCCGCAGGCTCGACGACCCCGCGGGAATCGCCGTCGACGGTAAGACCCTGCGCGGCTCCCGCAGCGCCGACACCGCCGCCCGGCACGTGATGACCGCCTGCGACCAGGCCACCAGTGTGGTCCTGGCCAGCATCGACGTCGACGGCAAGACCAACGAGTCACCCTGTGCCGAGCACACTTTGCCGGGGCCCTGGGTTCGACCGGCTCGGTGCTGCCGCGCTGCGGCAGGCAATCCGCCCGTTCGCGCCGGCACGGTCGACCTTGAAGGCGAAAGTCGGGTAGGGATCGAGTGCCTTGCGGAGCTTGCCGGCGTTCCTCTCGGACTTGGCCACCCTGCGCAACACCGCGGTCAGCCTTCTCCGCCTGGACGGCGTCACCTCGATCGCACCAGCCTTACGCCGAAACGGCCAAGATCCGTAACGATCCCTACGACTCCATGGACTCACCTAAAACGGTCAAATCTCGACCTTGCGACGGCCCTGGGATCGCGCCCTGGATATTGCCATAACTCATTGATACTTTCCTGTCGCTGCCGTTGTCCCAGCGCCGGGCGGGCAGTGTTGCGAAGATGGGGGCGACCAGCAACGAGCAGGCGCATCGGGGGATCATGCAATTTCGTCTGCTGGGGCCGGTGGAACTGTGGGAGGCAGACCAGCGGGTTGACATCGGCCCGATGAAGCAACGTGCGGTTCTCGCCGCGCTCCTCGTCGATGCCGGGCGACCGATCAGCCCAGATGTCCTGACCGACCGTGTCTGGGGCGACAAACGTCCGGCCCAGGTCCGCAACGTTGTGCACACCTATGTCACCCGGCTCCGTAGCGTATTCGCCCGGCTGCCCACCGGTTCGCCTGGCCGGCGGCCGCAACTGCTCAAACAGCCGGCCGGCTACGTGCTGGACCTGGACGCTCGAGATGTCGACCTACTGCTGTTCCGCTCGCGGGTCGGCGAGGCGGCCGCGGCGCGCACCAGTCAACCCGACCGGGCGCGGCTGTTGCGGGAAGCTATCGACCTGTGGCGCGGAGAGCCGCTTGCGGGAGTGGCCGGCGAATGGGCGGCACAGACACGCGACGCCTGGCAGATGGAACGGTGCGAAGCGGTGGCGGGCTGGGCACGGACCTCGATCGACCTGGGCCAGGGGGCCGAGGCAGTGGGACCGTTGGAGGATCTGTGCCGGCAGCATCCCTTCAACGAGTCGACTCTCGCACTGCTGATGCGGGCGATGCACGCCGCCGGACGCGATTCGGCAGCACTGGACCGCTATACGGCCATCCGGCGCGTCTTCGCCGAGGAACTCGGCATGGAGCCCGGTCCGGAGCTCCAGCAAGTACATCAAGCGATCCTCCGCGGTGAATTGCCGTCGACCGGCCCCAAGCCGGAGGCAGTGGCCCAGATCCCGACTGGTCTTTCGCACTTCGTGGGACGGGAGTCACACCTGTCCCGTCTAGCGGCTCTGCTCGCGGAGGCGGAGAACCAGCCCACCACCACGATGATCGCCACGATCCACGGCACCGCCGGCGTCGGCAAAACAACCTTGGCCGTGCACTGGGCCCGTCAGAACGCCGACCGCTTCCCGGACGGCCAGCTATACGTCGACCTGCACGGGTTCAGCGCGGACAGCACGATCGCCGACCCCGCGACGGTTCTACGTGGCTTTCTGGAAGCTCTCGGCACGCCGGCGGGACGCATCCCCGCCGGGCTGGACGACCGCGCCGCAATGTACCGGAGCTTGATGAGCGGCCGGCGAACTCTGGTCGTACTGGATAATGCCCGCGACGCCGAACAGGTCCGGCCGTTGCTGCCGGGCGCGCCGTCCTGCGTCACCCTGATCACCAGCCGTAACCAGTTGGCGGGGCTGGTGGTGACATACGGTGCCCAGTTGGTATGCCTGGATCTGCTCGACGATGGCGAGGCACGCAGCCTGGTCGTGGACCGGATCGGGGCCGCCCGGGGCGCCCAGGAACCGCAACTGCTGACCGAGATGATCGCGCGCTGTGCCGGACTGTCCTTGGCCTTGGCGGTACTGGGCAGCCGGATGGCGATGCGACCGGACGTGCCGTTGGCCGTCATGGCCGTCGAGCTGCGTGAGACCGGCAACGCCCTCGACGCCTTCGCCAGCGACGACCCGGCCACCGACGCGCGTAGCGTGCTGTCCTGGTCCTATCGGATCTTGAGCGCCCCGGCCGCGCGGTTGTTCCGGCTCCTGGGCGTTCATCCCGGCGAAGACATCACCGCCAACGCCATGGCAAGCTTGCTGGCAGTCCCCGTGCCGGCGGTCCGAGTTTTCATTCGCGAACTGACTACCGCCCAGTTGCTCTCGGAACATCGGCCCGGGCGCTACAAGCTGCACGACCTGCTCCAGGCCTACGCGGTCGAACTGGCCGGCACCGAGGACAGCGCGGCCGAGCAGCACCTGGCCGAGCGGCGACTGTTCGACCACTACCTGCACACGAGCTGCGCGGCACGAATAGCGATGAGCCCTTACCAGCTGCCACGAGCATTGGGCGAACCTTCGCCCGGCACCCAAGTCGCGGAAATTCTCGATCATGCCGGCGCGATGGCCTGGTTCGCGGCCGAACATCGCGTGCTGATGAGCACGCTACGACGCGCGGCGGAGTCCGGCGCGTTCCGGCATGTCTGGTTGCTGGGCTGGTCGCTCTCCACGTTCCTGATCCGTGGGAGCTATTGGCAGGACCATCAGGATGCGATGAAGGCCGCCCTCGATGCGGCAGCACGACACGGCGATCGCGCTGGTGAAGCGTTGGTCTTACTGTGTACCGCGATGGGGCTGAGCCGTATCGGAAAGTCGGCCGAGGCGCGGATCAACCTCGAGCGGGCCGTCCGCCTCCAGGCTGAGCTGGAGGACCGGAGCGCTGAGGCGAACATCCACGGCACGCTTGCCAGTGTGCTGACACGCGAGGGAGCCTATCCCGCGGCCCTGCGCGAGGGCCGTCTCGCCGCCGATCTGTACCGCGCGGCCGGCAACACGTCGGGTGAGGCGGCAGCTTGGGGCAGCATGGCGTGGACGTTGACCCTCATGGGCCGCCCGGATTCCGCTATCGAACACGGCTTGCGGGCGTTGTCCTTGTCCTCCGCCGTCGAAGATCCGAACAGCCAGGCGGCCACCTGGCACACCATCGGGTACGCCCAGCACCAGCTCGGACGCTTTGACGACGCACGCCGCTCGTACGAGGAATCCTTGGCGCTGCTTCAACGCGGCGTCGACCGGTACAACAATGCGCGGGTGCTCGTCGATCTGGGCGACGTCCGGCGTGCGACCAACGACCTTGAGGCCGCCTCTGTGGCATGGTTGCAGGCTCTGAAGATCCTGGTGGACCTCGGCTACGCCGAGGCCGCCGACGTCAGGCGCAAGCTCATGGACCTGCGCCTCGCGACGCTCCGTACCGGGAGTGGTCCGACGACCCAGGAGCACCAGGTCCACTGAGTTAGCGGCGATTTCGCCCTGGGCGCCCCAGCGGCCAACGCCTCGATTACCCCGCCCGGCGCGCCCACCGGCCCGGCGGCCGGTCAGGGCCGAATCAAGAAACGTTCATGTACGTCCCGCGATTCTTCTCCCAGTCACCGGCATTGCCGGTCCGACATCAGGGAGAATCGATGGATTTCACCAGTCCTCATCGTCGGCTCCGGGCCACCGCTCTCGTCCTGGGTGGAGTCGCGACTGCTTCGTGGGCTGACCCGCCCTCGGGCATAGCGGCCACGGCCCGGTTCAGGGCGACAGAGCTAGAATTCGAAGGAGAGGCAGTGAGACGGTCCAACGTGCTCAGATTTCTTTTCAGAGCGCCAAGCGCAACGTTCAAATCGGTCCTGACGTCCGGCAAAACCAAGAGCTCTTTCTGTGCTGCCACCGTTGCCTCGGTGGCACTTCTCGCAGGTGTTGTCGTTGCATCCCCTGCAAGTGCAGCTGCAAACCCGAACCCGGCGCGAATCACCTCGGCCTCTTGGTGGTTGATGGAGGAGCTGCTCAAGCTTCAGCCCGGCTCGCAGAACGGCGGCATCTACGCCGACAAGCCCGGGTACCACAACACCCGAGCGGCAAACAGCTCAGACAACTACTCCGTCCGGGACGCCGAGGACAAGGGCGGCCCATCGGACAAGGCCGCTGCCTATGACTGGACGTTTCCGGAGGCTCAAAGCCTGGCCTTGAGTTCCCTGCAGGTCGATCCGAGCGCGGACAAGAAGCTTCCGGCAGGAATTACGGCAGCAGCATCGAACTACAGCAACATTGCCCGGTTCTCCAACCGCCTGCTGGCTTCCGGGCAGAACGCCAATGATCCGCGCCTGAACGGGTGGAAAGAGTTCTTCGGCCAAACCGACAATGACACGACCGTCGAGGGCTGGGATTTCCGCTACCATCGCGCAGCGTCATCCGACTCATCCCATCTATGGCATATTCACCTAAGTGAGGATCGAGACAAGGTCGAGAGCTACGACAACAAGCAGGCTCTACTCAGCGTCCTACGCGGCGAGACGGTCGACCAGTGGCTGAACCGCGGGGACTGTGGATCTAACGGTGTTTCCGGCCTGACCTGCCAGGCGTTGTGCCTGGTGAGGAGGGTGCCGTGATGACCGCGACACAGAACGATGTGA
>NZ_JBEXHJ010000008.1:0-144435 GCF_040607775.1 Micromonospora sp. NPDC005237
AAGGCTCGACCAATCCGGGGTATAAATCATAATTGGCACTGGCTTTACAAGCACCCTGTTGAGTTCTCAAAGAACAACCACACACCGATCAGAAGCTCCACATTCCGTGGAACCCCGTTTCGGGGCAACCGCTCAAACCTACTTGGTCGAACTTTCGTTGTCAACCTCGTATCCGAGGCGATCAATCTGGTTCGTCCGGACCCGCGATGACGCACGCCGTACCCGGCGGTCGTTTCTGTCGTGGGAAGCCGCAGACCGGCCGATCACCGCTTCGCGGCTCTCCGCCCGGCTCCTGCCGGCTTCAGAACTCTACCCGGTCGGCTTCGCGTTCGCAACCCCGTTGCCGGAGTGTCCCGCACCGCCCGATCCTCGGTCTCGCTCGGCGTTTCCGCCACGAGCCCGGTGCCCGTTCTCGGCCGGTTTGTCCGGCCTCCCCCGTGCAGAGAGAAAGTTACGCGGACCGCCGGGAGAAGGCAAATCAGGGTTCATCACTGGTTTGGTCGAGCGGATCGGCGTGGTCTGCACCCGCGGTCGGCGACGCCGCGCGCGTCGGCGTGCCAGAGTGTCAGGCATGGATGAGTCCGGGCTGGGCGCCACGGTGTTTGCCGAGGAAGCACTGCTCGGCGTCCTCCTGCCGTTCTGGCAACTGGTGATCGGCGCGGTCGTGCTTGTGGTCCTCGTGCTCTCGGTGGGACGGCTGGCCCGTCGGGGCAGATCCCGGATGACCACCGCTCTGCTGGTCACCGCCGTGGTCATCGCCGGCTTCGCGACGATCGGCGTCCTGTTGGAGGGCTAAGCGCTCAGAGCCGGCGGTTGGCCAGGCTGGGCAGCTCGGCCCGGATGGCAGCGAGGCGGGCGAGGTCCAGGTCGGCGACGGCAACCCCGGGGCCGTCCGGCAGTTGCGTGAGGACCGTCCCCCACGGGTCGACCACCATGCTGCGCCCGAAGCACGTGCGGCCGGGCTCGTGGTCGCCCGTCTGACCGGCGGCCGCCACGAAACACTGGTTCTCGATGGCGCGGGCCCGCAGCAGGACCTCCCAGTGGTCCCGCCCGGTGTGCAGCATGAACGCCGCCGGCACCACCAGCAGTTGGGCGCCGCCCTCGGTGGCGAGCCGCCGGTACAGCTCCGGGAAGCGCAGGTCGTAGCAGATCGACAGCCCGACCCGGAGACCCTCCACGTCCACGACGACGGGTTGGACGCCGGGCGCGACGCTCGCCGACTCCAGGTAGGAGACCCGGCCCGGGATCTCCACGTCGTACAGATGGATCTTGCGGTAGCTCGCGGCCAGGCTGCCGGCACGGTCGAAGACCAGCGACGTGTTCCAGGTGTGCTCCGGGTCCGGGCCGGCCTCGTGGAACGACCCGGCCAGTACCCACATGCCCAGCCGCCGAGCGACCCCCGCGAAGAAGCCGCCCACCTCGCCGTCGACCGGCTCCGGTTCGGGCAGGCCGGCCGCGGGGCCGAGATAGTCCACGTACTCCGGAAGGATGGCGAGGTCCGCGCCGCCGTCGGCGGCGCGTTCCAGCAGCGCCTCGGCGGCGGCCAGGTTGGCCTTGCGGTCATCCCGGGCGTTGAGCTGGCAGACGGCGACGCGCATGAGCCCAGAGTACGGCCGGGACGGCCGGCGCGGACAGCGTCAGATGCTGGCCAGCACCAGCGCCCCCGCGGCGAACCCGAGGCCGGCGATCTGGACCGGCCGCAGGCGTTCCCGGTCGACGGCGAGCGCGAGCAGCACCGTGCTGGCGGGGTAGAGCGCGGCGATCGCCGCCACGATGCTGAGGTGACCACGCGCGGCGGCGGCCATGAAGAGCGCGTTGGCGGCGCTGTCGAGCAGACCGGCGACGGCCGCCCAAACCAGCACCCGCCGGTCGAGCCGGAGCCGCACCCCGGTGCCGGCGGCGAGGATCAGGCCGAAGGCGATCGAGCTGGCCCGGACCGCCGCCACCGGCCACATGCCGGCACTCTCGCTGGCCTGGCCGAGCAGTGTGAAGAAGACGCCGAAGAGCGCGCCGGCGGCGAGGGCGAGACCCACCAGCCGCGCGGGAGCGCCCGGACCGCGGCCCCCTTCACCCAGGCTGACCAGGGCGATCGCCACCACGGCGAGGCCGGCGCCGGTGAGCGCCAACGCGCCGGGGAAGCTCGACGTGAACAGGCCGGCGACGATCGGCACCACCGCCGCGGTGATCGCGGTGACCGGCGCCACCACGGCCATCATTCCGCCGGCGAGCGCCCGGTAGAGCAGCATGACGCCGCCAGCGCCCGCCACCCCGGCGAGCAGCCCCCAGGCGATGTCGGCGAGGTTCGGGGTCCCGGGCACCACCAGCACCAGAGCGACCAGCAGGGGGACGCTCAGCAGTTGGGAGACCACGGTCACCGCGATCGGGTCCGCCCGGCGGGACGCCTTGCCGCCGGAGAAGTCGGCGGTGCCGAAGGCAATCGCGGACACCGCGGCCAGGAGAATGGGTAGCATGCCACTGTCGTACCACAATAGTGACCGTGAAGGATAGTTTGATGACCGACACAGGTGGCCGGGTGGGCGCGGTGACCGCCGCCGTCGCCCGGCAGGTACGGGAACTGCGCGCTGCCCGGGGCTGGTCCTTCGAGGAACTGGCCGGCCGCTCCGGGGTGAGCAAGGCGATGCTCGTGCAGATCGAGAGCGCCCGCACCAACCCCAGCGTCGGCACGCTGTGCCGGGTCGCTGACGCGTTCGGCGTCAACATCGCCCGACTGGTCGAGCCGGACGAGGAGCGGACGGTGCGGATCAGCTCCACGGCCGAGGCGCCAGTGCTCTGGCACGGAGAACACGGCGGCACCGGCCACCTGCTGAGCGGGCTGGGCGAGCCCGACCTGGTCGAGCTCTGGGACTGGCGGTTGGAGCCCGGGGAAGGACACCGCTCCTCCGACCACCCGCGCGGGACCCGCGAGGTGCTGCACGTCCTCGCCGGCGCGGTGATCGTCCACGTCGACGGGCAGGATCACGCCGTCCGGGCCGGTGACACGATCGAGTTCCACGCCGACCGGGAGCACGGCTACCGCAACGACGCCGCGGAACCGGCCCGCCTGATGATGGTGACGGTCACCCCGTCGGGCGAGTGGGACCGCCGAACGCGGTCACGCCGGCCGCGTCAGTAGCGAACGGCCGGCGTGGACGCGGGAGGATCAGGCCGACTTCTCCTCGCGGTCCCGCCGGGCCCGACGCCCGGTGAACTCGCGCGGAACGATCGTCGGGTTGACGTTCTCCAGGACGACCTCGCGGGTGATCAGCACCCGGGCGGCGTCCGGGTTGCTCGGGACCTCGAACATCGCGGAGAGCAGAACCTCCTCGATGATGGCCCGCAGACCACGGGCACCCGTGCCCCGCAGCATCGCCTGGTCGGCGATCGCCTCCAACGCCGGCTCGTCGAACTCCAGCTCGACCCCGTCCAGCTCGAAGAGCCGCTGGTACTGCCGGACCAGCGCGTTGCGCGGCTCGGTGAGGATGCGCACCAGGGCGCTGCGGTCCAGGCTGCGCACATTGGTGATCACCGGGAGCCGGCCGACGAACTCGGGGATCAGGCCGAACTTGAGCATGTCTTCCGGCATGACCTGGCTGAAGATGTCATCGGTCGACCGGTCGGACACCGACCGGAGCCGGGCGCCGAAACCGGTGCCGCCCTGGCCGGTGCGGGACTCGATGATCTGATCAAGACCGGCGAACGCACCACCACAGATGAACAGCACGTTTGTGGTGTCGATCTGGATGAACTCCTGGTGCGGGTGCTTACGACCGCCCTGCGGCGGCACGTTGGCCACCGTGCCTTCCAGCATCTTGAGCAGCGCCTGCTGCACACCCTCGCCGGAGACGTCCCGTGTGATCGACGGATTCTCCGACTTGCGGGCGATCTTGTCGACCTCGTCGATGTAGATGATGCCGGTCTCGGCGCGCTTGATGTCGTAGTCCGCGGCCTGGATCAGCTTGAGGAGGATGTTCTCCACATCCTCACCGACGTAGCCCGCCTCGGTCAGCGCCGTGGCGTCGGCGATGGCGAACGGGACGTTCAACATCCGGGCGAGCGTCTGCGCCAGGTGGGTCTTGCCGCACCCGGTCGGCCCGAGCAGCAGGATGTTGGACTTGGCCAGCTCGACGGCGTCACTGCCGGAGCCCGGCGCGCCGGCCGCCTCGGCCTGGATGCGCTTGTAGTGGTTGTAGACCGCTACCGCGAGCGCCTTCTTGGCCTGATCCTGCCCGACGACGTAGTTGTCGAGGAACTGGCAGATCTCCATCGGCTTGGGAAGCTCTTCCCACTTCACCTCGCCGGACTCGGCCAGCTCCTCTTCGATGATCTCGTTACAGAGATCGATGCACTCGTCGCAGATGTAGACCCCAGGGCCCGCGATGAGCTTCTTCACCTGCTTCTGCGACTTGCCGCAGAAGGAGCATTTCAGTAGGTCGCCGCCGTCACCGATCCGTGCCACCTACGTTCTCCCTGCACTCATCGGCCGGAGACCCGGCCCTGACCTGCGGACGCTGCGCGCCGCCCGGCTTGGTTCGCCACACCGGCCCAACCGGCGAAGCGGTACGGACCCGACGTTACCCGCTGGCGGGACATTCTCCGACCCCCAAAACGGGTGTGTCAGAGGTCGGCCGGGAACCAACGCCCCGGCCAACCCCTGACCCGGTACTGACTCAGCTGGCCGCGTTGGCAGCCAGCAGACCCTTCTTGCGGCTGGTCAGGATCGTGTCCACCAGCCCGTACTCCTTGGACTCCTCGGCCGTCATGATCTTGTCACGGTCGATGTCCTTGCGGACCTGCTCGATCGGGCGGTTGCAGTGGCGGGACAGCATGTCCTCCAGCTGCGTCCGCATCCGCAGGATCTCCCGAGCCTGGATCTCGATGTCCGAGCCCTGCCCGTAGCCACCCTCGGTGGCCGGCTGGTGGATGATGATCCGCGAGTTCGGCAGGGCCATCCGCTTACCCGGCGTACCCGCCGACAGCAGCACCGCCGCCGCGCTGGCGGCCTGCCCGAGGCAGACCGTCGAGATGTCCGGACGGACGTACTGCATGGTGTCGTAGATCGCCGTCATCGCGGTGAACGAGCCACCCGGCGAGTTGATGTACATGATGATGTCGCGGTCCGGGTCGGTGCCCTCCAGCGTCAGCAGCTGGGCCATCACGTCGTTGGCCGACGCGTCGTCCACCTGGACACCGAGGAAGATGATCCGGTCCTCGAAGAGCTTGTTGTACGGGTTCGACTCCTTGACCCCGTACGACGTGCGCTCGACGAACGACGGCAGCACGTAGCGGTTGTGCACGGCCGCGAACTGGGGCGGCAAGCTCAGATCGGTCATCGTCAGCTCCTCAGCTCAGGGTCCCGGCGCCATCCGGAACCTGAGCGGCCCCGATGATCACCTTGTCGATGAAGCCGTAGTCCATGGCCTCCTGGGCGGTGAACCAACGGTCCCGGTCCGAGTCGGCCTCGATCTGCGACTGGCTCTGGCCGGTGTGGTGGGCGACGCGCTCCTGGAACATCCGCTTCGTGTAGAGCATCTGCTCCGCCTGGATGGCGATGTCGGACGCCGTGCCGCCCAGACCACCGGACGGCTGGTGCATCATGATCCGAGCGTGCGGCAGGGCGTAACGCTTGCCCTTGGTGCCCGCGCAGAGCAGCAGCTGACCCATCGAGGCAGCCATGCCCATCGCCACTGTCGACACGTCGTTGTCGATGAACTGCATGGTGTCGTAGATCGCCATGCCGGAGTAGACCGAGCCACCCGGCGAGTTGATCCACAGGTTGATGTCGCGGTCCGGGTCCTCCGCGGCGAGCAGCAGCAGCTGCGCGCAGATGCGGTTGGCGACCTGGTCGGTCACCTCACTGCCCAGGAAGATGATGCGTTCCTTGAGCAACCGGTTGTAGACCGAGTCGTCGAGGTTGCCAATGGAGTCGCCACCGCGCGCGTCAATCGCCCGGAGCGACTTCTTGGGGATGTGCATGTCGGTCATGGCAGCCCTTCGCTCTCCGTACCGTCTTTCCCGACACTAACCGCTGTACGGGGCGGCAGAGCCCCGGTCGGGGCACTGTTCGCTCTCAGCGCAGCTGTGTCAGGCGCACCCGCGGCGCGGGCGTCCGGGCGTACCCCGGAAAGGATTCGGCCGCCGTGCACCGCGCAGCGGCGGACGGCGGCCGCACCCGACGATCAGTGCTCGTGGTTGTGCTCCGCCTCGTTGGCGGCGCGCAGCGCGTCCAGGGTGACCTCGTTGCCGGCCGAGTCCTTGATCGTGATCCGCTCCATGACGGCCGCGAGCGCCTTGCCCCGCCGCACGTCACCGAAGACCGCGGCGGCCGCGCCGGAGCGCACCAGCTGGTCGTAGTACTGCTGCGGGGCCATCCCGGCGCGCTGCGCCCGGTGCACGATCTCGTGCCCGAACTCGTCGTCGGAGACCTGCACGTCCTCGGCGTCGGCCAGCGTGTCCAGCAGAAGCTGCACCTTGACGCCCTCGGTCGCCGCCTCGGTCAGCTCGGCGTCGATCTGCTCCTCGGTCTTCTCCTCGGCCGCCAGGTACTCCTCAAGCGAGGCGCCGATCCGCTCCAGCTGGTCGACCATCGCCTGCTTGCGGCTCGCGACCTCCTCGCGGACGACACCCTCCGGCGCCGGCACCTCGGCGGCCTCGACCAGCTGCGCCAGCGCCTTGTCCCGGGCCGCGTAGATCTGCTCGACCTGCTTGCCCTGCGTGACCCGCGCCCGCAGGTCGCCGCGCAGCTCCTCGATCGTGTCGAACTCGCTGGCCATCTGGGCGAATTCGTCGTTCAGCTCCGGCAGCTCCTTCTCCTTGACCGTGCGCACGGTCACCGCCACGTCGGCGTCCCGGCCGGCGAAGTCGCCGCCGACCAGCTGGGTGGTGAAGGTGGTGCTGTCGCCGGCGGCGAGACCGACCACGGCCTCGTCCAGGCCCGGCAGGAGCTGCTTGCTGCCCACCTCGTGGGAGATGTTGCTGGCCTGGCCGCCCGGCACGTCCTCGCCGTCGACGGTGGCGTTCAGGTCGATCTGCACGTAGTCGCCCTCGGCGGCGGCGCGCTCGACGGTCTTGAGAGTGGCGAACCGCTCGCGCAGGTTCTTCACCTGCTCGTCGATCTCGCTCTCGTCGATCTGCAGCTCGTCGACGGTCACCTCGATGGTGCTCGCGTCGGGCAGCGTGATCTCCGGACGGACGTCGACCTCGGCGGTGAAGTTCAGCGAGTCACCGTCGTTGAACTCGGTGATCTCGACCTCGGGACGTCCCAGCGTCTTCAGGTCGTGCTCGCGCACCGCGGCGAGGATGTTCTCCGGGATGGCGTCCTGGACCGCCTCGTTGAGGACGGTGCCCCGGCCCACCCGCTGGTCGATCACCGCGGTCGGCACCTTGCCCCGGCGGAAGCCCGGGACCTGGACCTGCGAACCGATCTCCCGGTACGCCTTCTTGAGGCTCGGCTCGAGCTCGACGAACGGCACCTCGATGGCGAGCCGCACGCGCGTCGGGCTCAGAGTCTCGACGGTGCTCTTCACAGGCGTACTCCTTGACGGATCTTGGTTTTGATTCTGGGCCTTCGATTGGCCCATCGAGTGTAGGCGAGCCGGCGGGGCCGGCCCGCAGCGCCCGGGGCGACCCGGACGCGGACGACAGTCGGGGTGGCGGGATTTGAACCCACGGCCCCTCGCTCCCAAAGCGAGTGCGCTACCAAGCTGCGCCACACCCCGTGGCGACGTGCAGTCTATGCCGTCGCCGCGCCTCAGGCGGTGCCGGGGCGTCCCCCACCCGGACAGATCCCCCGAAAGACCCCAAGGTGGTCCTGCGCCCGACGCCGCTCCAAGATCCGCAACACTTCGCCGATATGGGGGTATCCGCCAGCCGGGACACCACCATTTCCCCGAAGTTGTGCGGATCTTGGGCGGTCGGGACGCCGCGGCAGCGCGGCTGCGCACCGGACACGGCCATTGGGTACGCTGTCGGCGCGTCCCGTTTCGGCGGGGCGGAGCGCGGGCGTAGCTCAATGGCAGAGCTTCAGTCTTCCAAACTGACGGTGCGGGTTCGATTCCCGTCGCCCGCTCCACCCATGAAGGCCCAGGCAGACCGCATGATCGCGGCACCTGGGCCGTTCGCCTCTCCCGCATTGGGCTTGCACAGCGACGCAGACTGGGTGCATGGGAACGATTCAGCACCCCACCCCCGACCGTGGCTGGTTGAAGCGCGCCCAGGTGGATGCGAGCACCGATCAGTACTCCGTCGACGCGCGGGCGGAGATGATGGGCCGCCTCGCCGAGGGCGCCGGAGGCAGCCGGTTGGCCCGTGCCGTCACACGTGCCGTCGCGGGCATCACGCTGGCCGCGATCGCCGTGTCAATCGTCCTGGGCGTGCTGAACCTGATGGTTTGACCACAGGGGTCGCGGCCCGCTGGTCCGACCTCCACAGCCAGCCGCGGCGCGCCCTAAGGAGACCTCGTGAGCCATGCGGAGAGCAGATCACTGACCTCCTCCCCGAGGGCGGGCGCCGCACGCCGGGCCAGCACGAGGAGGTCCGCACGGTGGTCGGTCGTCACGTCGAGAGAGGGCAGCGGCGTGCGACGCCAGGTCGTACGGCTGGCGTCTCGCACGAGCCCGGTCACGTCGGCACGACCGCGTCGGGACAACCCCGGATCGGGGTCGACGGCCAGGAGCAGGGCGGCACGCAACCGCACGGCTTCGGGTGCCGTGCCGAGCAGCCGATAGCCTGCGCGCCGCAGTTCCACCCGCGCGCCGGTGAGCAACTGCCAGGGCAGCTCCGCCGGCAGGGTTGCCGCGACGGGTCGGAGCGCCGTGGTGGCCTCGCGGACGACCGACGGTGCGGGATCGGTCAGCAACGGCAGGACCCGGCCGGTGTCAACGACGTCGAGCTGGCGGAGGCCGTGTACGGCCGCGGCGCGGATCGTCGCGGCCGGGTGGGTGAGGAGCCGGTTCAGCAGCGGCGCGTCGGCAGCCGAAGCGCTCTCGCTGAACCCGTGGACGGCACCTGGTGTGGGCGCGGGGCCGGTGACGGCCGCCCGGTAGTGCGCCTGCGCGTCGGTGCCGACGCGCCGAGCGGCCTCCCTGGCGATGGCCCGCACCAGCGACGCGGGGTCATCGAGACGGGTGGCCACCTCGGCCGGCTCTCCGACCCGCAGCAGGCCGGTGAGAGCGACCGCCCGTACGTCCGGCCAGCGGCTGCGGGCGAGCCGCCGCAGGATCGGGAGCCGCCCGGTCCACACCGCCTCCCTACAGGCCGCCTCGGCCGCCAGCGAGCGGATGCGTACATGGGTGTCGGACTCCGCGACGTCCACCAGGTCGTCGATCCGCAGCCAGCGCTGCGCCACCTCGACCTCGAAGACCAGCCGCCGCTGGGCCGCGGCGCCGGAGGCGCCGACCACCCGGCGTACGGCTGGCGACGCGTTGAGCAGCGCGGCCGTGACCTGGTTGGCGGCGAAGCCGCCGCGCGACCGGGCGTCCACCAACAGTGCCATCGGCATGGCCGCCGGAAGGTACGTGGCCGGGTCGTCGGCCAGCAGCAGCGCGAGGCCCGCACGGGCCCGGTCCCGCACCTGCCGGACCCAGTCGCCGGTGCGCAGCACCAGAAACGGCACCAGATCAGGGCGGGGATCGTCCAGCATGGACCGGACCGCGCGCTCGCGGACGCGTCCGTCGCGGTGGGTGCTGGCCATCGCCACGGCGAGCGGGTTGACAGTGGGCTGGGACAGACCGGCCACCAGCCGAACGAGCGGTGGCGACTGGTCCGGCAGGCACCACAGCACCTGGCGGGCGCGTTCGTCGAGCCGGGCCACCATTTTCGGGGATCGAGCCAGCGCCCGCAGTGCTGCCCGGCCCAGGTCGTGGTCGGCGTTGGCGCCGACATCGGCCAGCAGGAAGGCGAGGTGCTCCACGGTTTTCCTGCCGGCGGCGGAACGCTGGGCGGCCGCCGCGATTGCCGCCTCCAGCGCCGGCTTCATCTCGGCGCTGGCTTCTTCCCGGTGCCTCGGCGTCCACGTCATGTGATCATGCTGCCGGACCAGCGGCCCGGCCCGCCTCCGAGTTATCGGCGGGTGGCCCGAGAGGGCAGGGTCACCGTGTCACCTCAGGTGGAACCGTTCGTCGACCGCGAGGGCCGCCAACTGCGGCACGGAGAACGGCAGTTCCGTCAACTCCGGCCGGGTCTCGTCGAGTTTCGTGCCCTGCGCGACGAACACCACTACACCGTCCGGGTGCCGGTAGGCCGCCCACTGGTCGAGCCGATCGTCGTCACCCGGCCGGACCACCACGCCCACCTTCGCCGCCCCGACGGCCTCGACCTGACACTCGCCCTGCATGCCCCAGAACTGGCGGGCGAGCGCGCAGGGTTCAGTGGGTAGTTGGTTGCCAGCGTCGTGCACCTCGACGACCACACGCCCGGTGCCCTGCCCCTGGGCAACGGCAACCGAGGTCAGGTAGCTCCACAGGTCGACGCCGTTCACCGTGTCCTCGAACTGCGCCTGGTGGGTCCGCAGCGTCCTCTGGTCGGCGGGCTGGTTCGCCGGGTCCTCCGGCGCGGTGTAGCCGGCGGGCACGACGGAGACGACCTCGTCGAGCAGCCGTATCCCCTGGTCGTACTTCGACCCTGCCCGCGCGGTCCGGTCCTCCTGTGGTTGACCGTCCGGCCCGGCCGGCCACGGCTTCTTGGTGTCTGACGCCGACGGGTTCGGAATGGCCTGCGGACCCCCTGCCGGCTGGTAGACGTCGCCCTTGGGTGTGCCCACGGCGGCGAGGCCGGCGACCGCCAGCACCACGGCCGCCGATCCGGCGCACGCCCAGGCGGTACGGCGGCGACTGCGGGCGCGTCGTCCCGCGTCGAGCGCGGCCGCCGTACTCAACGGTGGTGGCGAGGCGGCGTCCGCCATCTCGCGGCACAGCGCCTCACGCAGGTCTTCTCCGTTCATCACTTCCCCATCTCGATCCCGCTGTTCGTGGTTGCCAGGAGGCCGCGCAGCGTGTCCAGCCCGCGCGCCGCCTGGCTCTTCACCGTCCCCGGCGAGCAGTCCAGCAGCGCCGCGACGTCCTCGACCGAAAGGTCCTCCCAGTAGCGGAGAACCAGCACCGCCCGTTGACGCGGCGCCACCGAGGCGAGCGCCCGCAGCAGCACCAGACGGGTCTCCGGCGAGTCGGACGGTGCCGCCTGCTCGGCGTTGTCGCCGCCCACCCGTTCACGCCGCCACCAGCCGCGGCGGCGCTCGTCGAGGAACGTGCGGATCAGGATCTGCCGCACGTAGTTGTCGAGCACCTCGTGCCGGGAGACGCGGTTCCAGACCAGGTAGAGCTTCACGAACGCGGTCTGGACCAGGTCCTCCGCCCGATGCCAGTCGCCGCACAGCAGGTACGCCGTGCCACGCATCGCGTCCGACCTCGCCGCGAAATAGTCGGCGAACGCCGCGTCGCGATCGCTCATCCAGGCCTCCGATTCCCGATTCGAGATAGTCACGCCGGGTCCGGCCCAGCGGGTTGCATCGCGAAAGGAAGAACTCGCCGGAGTCGAGGCCGGTTGCGCGTCAACCCGTGACGGTGACCGCGGCGAGCGTGCCCTTGCCGAGGACGAGCAGCAGGTCGGGCGTGAGGCGGCGAATGCCGTTGAGCTGCTTGTCGACCAGGGCTCGGGCGTGGGGCCGGCCGCTGTGGTCGACGAGCATCAGCATTCCCGGCCGCCTCGTGGCCACGACCTGCCCGGCGCCGACCCGGACGGCTTTCCCGGCGACGTCCGACCCCACGTCGAGCCGCCAGAGCCTGGTGCCGGTCTTCAGGTCCACGGCGACGAGCCCGTCCCGGAGTTCCGGCACCCACGCCGTCGCGTCCGCGACCCCGATGCCGTGGCGGGCCAGATCGCGGTCGTGCCGGAAGAATTCGCCCGAGGCGCCGGCGGCGGGCTGGAGCTGCCAGACGGTACGTGCTCCGCAGCGCAGCAAAACGCGGTCGGCGTCAGCGGGGACGAACGCCGGCCACTGGCCGTCGCCGGCCACGAGCGGCTCGGGAAGAGTCCAGCGGAACACCTCGCCTCCATCGCGCCCGTCGAGCAGTCGCACCGACGTACCGCCCGGCTCGCCGACGAGCACCTGTCCGCCGACCACCCTGGGTAGCAGGGTCGCCGTTCGCTGCGGGTCGGTCCAGAGCGGGCTCCCGGTCCACCGGTCGTACGCCCGGAGCCGGGTATACCCGCGCCAGCCCCCCGCAAGGACGCGGTCCCCGGCAACCACGATGTGACCGGGGAACGGGGCAGGTCGGCGCTCCAGAGGATGGCTCCGGTGTGCAGGTCGAGGCAGCGCAACTCGGCGCGGTCCTGACTGATCACCCAGCACTGCGTACCGTCGACGACCACCGCCCGGGGCCAGGTACCGATCGGGACGTCCCAGCGGGTCGCGCCATCGACCGGGTCGAGGCAGACGAGACGAGTTCCGCGCTCGTGCACCACCACGCAGTCGGACGCGCTGGCGATCGCTGTCGGGTCGGGTCGCTGGTGCAGCGACCGACGCCATCGAATCTGGAAGATCACTCCAACCTAACCTCCGGGGCCGCCGTCGTGGTGCCCACGAGCGAGATCCCTTGACAGGTGTCGATCTGTGCACTGGTGTAAGGACCAAGCACATCGACGTCCGTCACAGGAGGGCACATGATCGTCCGACGACGGTGGACGGCTGCCGCCACCACAGCGATCCTGATCAGCGCGGCGCTGTCCCATCCCGGCTCCGCGGCGGCGGCACCCGCCCCAGCGGCCACACCGATCACCCTGACCGCCACCGAGACCGCTCTGGTCCGGGTGCAGCTGCGCGACCAGGCCCAGCTCGACAGGTTGGTCGCCGCCGGCGCCGACCTGGCCAACCGGCCCCGGGCGCGGGACGGGCGGATCCTCGCCGACCTGGTGCTGACCGGCGCGCAGCTCGCCGAGCTGACCGCCCAGGGCGCCACAGCCACCCAGATCGTTCAACGGGCCGGCGACGGCAGCCGGCACTTCGCGGACAGCGTCCGCGCGGCGCAGGCCCGCACCGCCTCCGGGCTGCGCGCCCCGGCCACCGGACAGCGCACCACCGCCGCCGTCGGGGTCGACACCCTCGCGGTGCAGCAGGCGTACTGGTGGACCACCGGTGGTCAGACGTTCCTGCAGGCGCAGGTGGCCACCACCGCCACCGACGACCCGGACGTGGAGATCACCGTCAGCTGGCGGACCGCGGACGGCACCACCGGATCGTTCCCGCTCTACCGGTTCGAGGACTCGGGTGAGTACCAGTACCACTACAACCTCCCCCAGCCGGTGCCGAGCCGGCCGGTCCAGCTGACCGCCACCTCCAGCCTTGGCGGGGTCAGCCGGGCGGTCACGCCGTCGCTGTGGCCGAACGCCACCCCGCCGCCGCTGCCCGCCGGCTACCAGAAGGACTTCATCGACGCGTACCTGACGCCGGTGGACATCCAGGCGCGGATCAAGCGGCTGGCCCGCCAGTACCGGGACCTGGTGGACGTCATCGACCTGCCGAACAAGACCCAGGGGTACCGGCGCACCGCCGTCGCGTACCTGGGTGACCCGGCAGTCTCCGCCGTGGTGGTCGAGTCGGTCCGCTTCGGTGACCAGGGCATGAACGGTGTGCAGGTGCGCACGGTCGACCCGGGCCGGCCCTCCCGACCGCTGACCGTCGGCTACCGGGACCGCGTCCTCACGGTCACGCTCGCCACCGACGCGGCCGGCAAGACGGTGAGTACCACCGACGACGTCGCCGCGGCCATCAACGCCCGCCAGAAGAACCGGTTCCGGGCCACCGTCGAGGACGGCTCGACCGGGCTGCCGATGCCGGTCGCCGGTCCGGCCCGCCTCGACGACGGCCTCCAGGGCACCGAGGTGCCGGCGAAGCCGTGGACGGTGCAGGCGCTGCGCCTCGGCGTGCACCGCGACGGCTCCCGGGTCGGCGTGCTGGCGTACTCCCAGGAACACGCCCGGGAATGGGCCACCCCGCTGGTGACGCTGGAGTTCGCCGAGCGGATGCTGGCCAACGCCCGTACCGACCCGGCCACCCGTCAGCTGCTGGAACAGGTCGACGTCTTCGTCATCCCGACGGTCAACCCGGACGGGGCGAACTACTCGTTCAACGACTTCAACTTCCAGCGCAAGAACCTGGTCAACCACTGCACCGGGCCGGCCCGCGACCCGCGCTACCGCACCTCGTGGGGCGTCGACGTCAACCGCAACTACACCGTCGGGTCGTACTTCGACGGGTACGTGGGGGCCAGCGCCAACTGTCTCTCCGGCAACTACGCCGGCACGGCGGAGCTGTCCGAGGCGGAGAGCGGCAACGTCATCGCGCTGGCCAAGGCCCACCCGAACATCAAATTCGCGATGAACGTGCACTCCTACGGCGGGTACTTCATGTGGCCGCCGGGGGCGTACCGGGCCGACGGTCGGATCACCCTGCCCCGACCGTCGATCGACGAGTCGACGCTGTTCCTGAACAGCGCCCGGCGCATCGTCGGTGCCATCGCCCAGGAGCGCGGCACCGTCACCTGGCCGTCGCAGACCGGCCCGGTCGCCGACGTGCTCTACTCCGCCGCCGGCAACTCGGCCGACCAGCTCTACTACGAGCTGGGCATCTTCGCCTGGGACTTCGAGGTCGGCAACGACCGCTGGAATCCGGCCACCGGCGAGTGGGAGGGCGTCGGCTTCCAGCCGCCGTTCGACGAGGCGCACGGCGAGTCCCAGGAGTACGCGGGCGGGCTGGTCGAACTGGTCCGGGTGGCCCGCGACCACGCCGCCGCCGAGGCGGCCACCGGCTGACCCGGCAGGGATGCCGGGTCGACTCGGCTGACCCGAACGACGGACGCGCCGGCCGGCCACGGATGATCCGTGGCCGGCCGGGTAAGCAGCGGCCTTGCCTGGTGGGGAGACGACCGGCGTCGCGGTGTCGCGCGACGCCGACGCACGGGCGGGCGGCCTGGCCGGCCCGCCCGTGCGCACCCCGGTTCAGTTCGAGGTGATCCAGTTCCAGGCCGAGACGACCCACTCGGTCTGCTGCAGCCAGGCCACGCCGAGACCGACGAGGAAGACAGCGGTGGCCAGGTGTGCCCCCCGCGCGCTGCGCCGGACCCGCCCGAGCTGCCGCTCCAGCACCAACCGACCGATCACCCGGGCCAGCGCGAACAGGCCCACCGCCACCAGCAGGCTCAACACGAGCACCAGCAGCGGGCCCGACAGATCGCCGCCACCGGAGAGCGCCCAGATCCCCCAGCACACGAACGCGAACAGGCCACCCGCCGCGCTCCACTCGCCGCCGCGACGTAACTGGGCCAGGCGCCAGCTCAACGGCCGGCGCGCCGCCGGCTCCCCCGGCCAGCCCGTACCGGTCGGCTCCTGCTCGACCACCGGAAACGGTTCGGTCCGTGGGTTACGCGGCTGACCCACCGGCGCCACACCCCGGCGGAACCCGTCCCGCTGCGGCGGCACCCCGACGCCGGCCTGCGGTGGGACCTCCACGGTTCGCTCCGCCCACGGCTGCGTCTGGTCTGCCATCTCGTCCTCCCCCTGACCGGCGGCACCCCCGAATTCGAGGAGCCAGCCGGCGAACCCGACCGGCGGCACGATCACCGCCCGAATCCGAGGGTAGCCAGCCGGCAAATCGGTCGCCGACCGCCGTCCGGCGCGAACCCGGCACGACGTGCCGAATTCCACACCGGGCGAGGTACGGTCGGCTGATGGGTGATCCGGAGCGACGCAGGCGACGGCTGCGCCACCAGTCCGACTCCGACCCGGCCGGGCGCGGCGCCGACGGTTCGACGGTCAGCACGGCCGGCGTACACGACGGCGTGGAGTCGCCGCCGCGGCGTCGGGGGCCCGGCGGCGACGACCGCGACGGCGAGCGGGGTTTACGGGGGCTGGTCGGCTCCGGCTCGTCCCAGGTGGGGCTGAGCGCCGCGCTGCGGGCCCGCGACGCCGCCCGGCCCACCGACGACGACCTTGCCGAGGCGGAGGCCCGGGTGGTCGTCGTCCGCCGCAACTGGGTGCCCCGCGAGGAGCTGCCCCGCTCGCCGCGCTGAGGGCGGCGGCCCGGGTCAGGGCAGGTCGGGCAGTTCCCGGGTCTGCTCGTACGTGGCGACCTGGATGATCCGGCGGGCGTGCCGCTCGTTGCCGGAGAACGGCGTGTTCAGGAACGCCTCGACGATGCCGGTGGCCTCGTCCAGGGTGTGCTGGCGGGCGCCCACCGCGACGACGTTCGCGTCGTTGTGCTGGCGGGCGAGCTGAGCCGTCTCGACGCTCCAGGCCAGCGCGGCGCGTACGCCGACGACCTTGTTCGCGGCGATCTGCTCGCCGTTGCCGGACCCGCCGATGACCACCCCCAGGGAGGTCTCGTCGGCCACCACCCGGTCACCCGTGTGCAGGCAGAACGTCGGGTAGTCGTCGTCCGGGTCGTAGCTGTGCGGGCCGACGTCGACCACGTCGTACCCCTGCTTGGCCAGGTGATTGGCCAGGTGCACCTTCAACTCGAAACCGGCGTGGTCGGATCCCAGGTAGACGCGCATACCGGGCAGTCTGTCAGGCCGCGCTCTCCGACGCCGCAGGGGCGGCGTCGGAGAGCAGGGTTCGTCACACGGTCGGGCGGATGGTCACTCAGCGCGGCAGTTCGGCGACCACCAGGCCGCCGCGCGCCTTCGGGGTGAACCAGGTGCTCTTGCGGGGCATCTTCTCCCGGGCCAGGTTCACCGCGACGAAGTCCGCCACGGTCACCGGCGCGATGAGGACGGCCAGCTCGGCCCGCCCGGCGTCGACCTCTTCGGTGAGCCAGCTCGCCGGGTAGTCACCGCCCACGTAGGTGATCCGCTTGTCGCCCGGATCCAACCCCAGGGCGTCGCGCAGCAGCAGCCGCTCGACCAGGGCGTGATCCAGGTTCTCCAGGCGGGCGTCGGCGGTGGCGGGCAGGCGCACCGCGTACCCCTGGCCGGCCAGCCGGAGGTGGACGGTGCCGCCGGCCGCCGGCACCTCGACCGGGCCGTCGATGGGCTCGACCTCGGCCCCCGCCGCGCGCAACCGGTCGAGCAGCTCGGCCGGCGTGGTGGTCAGCTCGCTGACCAGCCGGTTGTACGGCTGGATGGCCACCGACGCGGGGGTGGTGACCACGGCCAGGAAGCGCGACAACCCGCCGGTCTGGGCGGCCAGGCTGCGGTGGTTGCCGTCGGCGACGACCAGCTCGCCGCCACCGGCGAGAGCGGTCAGCGCGTCCTGCTCCGGGCCGGGGCCGACCAGCCAGATGGCGTGGGTGCGCCCCGCCTGGTCGGTGTCGGTCGCGGCGGGCACCCCGGCCGCGTCGGTCGCCGCCGCGAGCGCGGCGTGCAGCTCGTCGCCGCTCCCGGTCTGCAGCAGGAGTACGGGTGAGAGCAGGTGACCCAGCGCATCGGCCAGCGCGACTCGCTCGCGCACCTTGGCGATGAAGACGTCCTCGTTGCGGATGACCAGGCCCGGCTCGTCGGCCCGGGTGGAGATCTGGTCGGTGTCGACCATCGCGAACAGCCCGTACGCCGGCTCCTCGCCCGGGGCGCTGATCCGGTACAGCACGATGACCTGCTCGGCGGGGGTGTAACTGCCGTCGGCCTTGGCCTCGGCGAGGCGGGCCACCGAGTCCGGCAGCGCGTCGAGGAACGACTTGCCCAGGCTGCCGGGGGCCCGATGCGGCATCTCGATGCCGAGGGCACTGTGCGGGTTCGCCTCGATGATCGCGGTGATCTCCGCGTCGTCGGCGAACTCGTCGTAGTTCTGCGCGCCGGTGCCGCCAGTGGTGATCCAGGCCCGGGCGATCGGATGTACGACCGTCATGCCCACTGACGCTACCGGCGGCGACGTCGCCGGCGACGGGGACCCGCGCGGCGTCCACCAGATGAAAGTGCCGGGCCCGGACGTGATGTCAGCCGGCGCGGCCGGACGCGCCGTTGTGCCGCCGGTGTCGGCCGGCCACGACCGGTCCGGCGTTGCCGCGCCGGCCGTTCGCGACGGGCCCGGTGATGGCGTTGCGCCGGGGTGCGGCCGGCGGTCCCGGCACGGGACGCGGTTCCGGCGGTGGCGCCGGAACGGGTCGCGGGTTCAGCGGCGGCGTCGGCACGGGACGCGGGGCGGTGGGTGCCGGCGGGGGCGGGGCGGGCTCAGCCGGCGCGGCAGCCACCACGACCGGTTCCACGGCCGACGGTACGACCGACTCCGGCGCCACCGGCACCACCGGCGTCGACACGACGGGCGTCGCTGGCGCCGGTGTGACCGGTGCGGGCGTCAGCCGCGAGGTGACCGGCACCCGGGCCACGCCGACCACGATGGGCGGGGCGAGCAGGTCCACCACGTGGGCGGGAAGGTCGGGGCGGACCGTCGGCCAGCGGGAGTCGTCTACCGACCAGTACGCCGCGCCGGGAGTCTCGATCACCCCCTGTCGGGTCAACTGATCGTCACCGGACGCACGGTGCTTGGCCATCGGGATTGCCTCCACGAGCTGCGGGGTGCGGCCCTGCGGGTCGCTGCGGCGGACACCGAGGGAAACGACGCCGCCCGCCCAGCGGTGACGCTGTGACCGCGAGGCGTACCCACCACCCGGCGCGGCGCGCCCCCGCCCGGTCCCACGAGCTGGGGACCGGACGGGGGCGCGTGGCGGTCGCGGTCAGTCGAAGATCGGGGACTGCTCGCGGGTGCGCTTCAGCTCGTAGAAGCCCGGCGTGCCGGCGACCAGGAGGACGCCGTCCCAGAGCCGGCCGGCGGCCTCGCCCTTCGGGCGCGGCGTGATCACCGGGCCGAAGAACGCGACCGGGCTGCCGTCCGGGCCGGGCGCGTGGACGACCGGGGTGCCGACGTCCTGCCCGACGGGGCGCATGCCGGCCTCGTGGCTGGCCCGCAGCGCCTCGTCGTACTCGGTGCTGTCGGCGGCGGCGGCCAGCGCCGGGTCCAGGCCGGCCTCGGTCAGCGCGGCGACGTAGAGCTCCGGCCCGAGCTGCTCCTTACCGAGGTGGATGCGGGTGCCCAGCGCGGTGTAGAGCTTGCGCAGCGCGTCGCTGCCGTAGCGCTGCTCGGCGGCGATGCACACCCGCACCGGGCCCCAGCCGTTGTCCATCAGTTCCCGGTACTGCTCTGGCAGGTCCCTGCCCTCGTTGAGCACGGACAGGCTCATGACGTGGTAGCGGATGTCCACTTCGCGGACCTGCTCGACCTCCAGCAGCCAGCGGGACGTGATCCACGCCCACGGGCAAATCGGGTCGAACCACATGTCGGCGGTGACACGATCGGTCACGGTGAGGTCCCTTCGCGACGGGTGACGCCGGTAGTCCGGCGTCTCACCTCGATCCTCACCCCACGGCCCATCGACCGGCACCCGAATGAGAGCGTGACCTCGCCCACCGCCGGCTGCCCGTACGTGGAAGACTCGGATCGGGCCGGACGTCACGAGCGGTCGGCAGACGGGCGCCGCCGGGCGTACGGCGAGACGTGGGATGGAGACGAACAGTGCCGGGAGTGCGTAACCTGACGCAGGTCGAGGCGACCGAGCGGGCACGCCTGCTCGAGGTGACCGGGTACGACATCAGTCTGGACCTGTCGACCGCCGTGCTGGCGGCCGACGGCCGCACGTTCTCCTCGACGACCGAGGTCCGGTTCCGCTGCGCCGAACCGGGGGCGAGCACGTTCATCGAGGTGGCCGCCGAGTCGGTGCGGTCCGCCACCCTGAACGGCGCCCCGGTGGACCTGTCCGACTGGTCGGCTGAGAAGGGCCTGACCCTGTCCGGGCTGGACAGCGAGAACACCCTGGTCGTCGACGCGGACTTCGCCTACTCCAACAGCGGGCAGGGACTGCACCGCACGGTCGACCCGGTGGACGGCGAGACGTACCTCTACAGCCAGTTCGAGACGGCCGACGCGCAGCGCGTGTTCGCCTGCTTCGACCAGCCCGACCTGAAGAGCGTCTACACCTGGCACGCCACCGTCCCCGAGCACTGGCGGGTGGTGTCCAACATGCCGGTGCAGCGCGAGGAGCCGGCCGGCGAGGGGCTCAAGACCCTCCACTTCACCGAGTCGCCGCGGATGAGCACGTACATCACGGCGCTGTGCGCCGGCCCGTACCACGAGGTGCGCGACAGCCACGACGGCATCGACCTGGGGGTGTTCTCCCGGGCGTCGATGGCTCAGTACCTGGACTCCGACGATCTGTTCCTCATCACCAAGCAGGGCTTCGACTTCTTCCACCAGAAGTTCGGCGTGCGCTACCCGCTGCCCAAGTACGACCAGCTGTGGGTGCCCGACTTCAACGCCGGCGCGATGGAGAACTTCGGCTGCGTCACGCACGCCGAGTCGCACTACCTGTTCCGCTCCCAGGTCACCGACTTCGAGTACGAGCAGCGGGCCAACACGATCCTGCACGAGCTGGCCCACATGTGGTTCGGCGACCTGGTCACCATGCGCTGGTGGAACGACCTGTGGCTCAACGAGTCGTTCGCCGAGTGGGCCAGCCACTGGTGCAACACCAACGCCACCCGGTTCACCGAGGCGTGGACGACGTTCCTGTCCATCCGGAAGAACTGGGGCTACCGGCAGGACCAGCTCTCCTCCACGCACCCGGTCTACACCGAGATGCCGGACATGGAGGCCGTCGAGGTCAACTTCGACGGCATCACCTACGCCAAGGGCGCGAGCGTGCTCAAGCAGCTCGTCGCGTACGTGGGTGAGGAGCCGTTCGTGGCCGGGCTGCGGGCGTACTTCGGCAAGCACGCCTGGGGCAACGCCACCTTCGACGACCTGCTCACCGAGCTGGAGGCGGCCTCGGGCCGCGAGCTGCGCAAGTTCGCCGCGCAGTGGCTGGAGACCGCCCAGGTCAACACGCTGCGGCCGGAGGTGACCATCGGCGCCGACGGCACGTACGAGCAGGTGGTCGTCCGGCAGGAGGCGCCGGCGGCGTACCCGACGCTGCGCACCCACCGGATCGGCGTGGGCCTGTACGACCTGACCGACGGACGGCTGGTCCGCCGCGAACGCTACGAGGTGGACGTGACCGGCGAGCGGACCGACCTCGCCGACCTGCGCGGCGTTCGAGCCGCCGACGTGCTGCTGCTCAACGACGACGACCTGAGCTACACCAAGCTGCGCCTCGACGACCGGTCGATGGCCACGGTGGTGCAGCACATCGGCGGCTTCGACTCGTCGCTGGCCCGCGCCCTCTGCTGGACGGCCGCGTGGGACATGACCCGAGACGCCGAGCTGGCGACCCGCGACTACGTGGCGCTGGTGCTGGCCGGGCTGTCCGCGGAGACCGACATCAACCTGGTGACCGCCACCCTGCGCCAGGCCACCACCGCGCTCACCCTCTACGCCGACCCCGCGTGGGCGGCCACCGGCTGGGCGGGGCTGGCTCGTACGGCGAAGGACGCGCTCGCCTCCGCCGAGCCGGGCAGCGGTTTCCAGCTGGCCTGGGCCCGGGCGTACACCTCGGCCGCCCGGTCCGAAGAGGACCTGGCCACGCTGCGCGGCTGGCTGGACGGCACCGGCGTGCCGGCCGGGCTGACCGTGGACACCGAGCTGCGCTGGACGGTGCTCGGGGCGCTGGTGGCCAACGGCGCGGCCGGTGCCGCCGAGATCGAGGCGGAGCTGGCCGGTGACCGCACCGCCAGCGGCGAGCGGGAGGCCGCGTACGCGCACGCGCTGGTGCCGACGGCGGAGAACAAGGCGGCCGTGTGGGCGCTGCTGACCGGCCCGGACGCGCTGCCGAACTGGCGGCACCGGGCGCTGTTGCAGGGCTTCGCCCACCCGGCGCAGGTGGAGCTGGTCGCCCCGTACCGGGAGAAGTACTTCGCGGCGGTCGGCCAGGTGTGGGCCACGCGGGACAGCGAGCCGGCGCAGGAGTTCGCCCAGTTGGCGTACCCGACGTACCTGGTGGACGACGACACGGTGGCGGCCACCGACGCGTGGCTGGCCGGTGACGGCAACCCCGGCCCGCTGCGTCGACTGGTCGCCGAGGGCCGCGACGGTGTGGTGCGGGCGCTCAAGGCCCGCGCGAAGGACGCCCAGCAGAGCTGACCAGCTCGCTTGATCGACTCGACATCGCCGATATGGAGGTGTCCGCCCGCGCGGACACCCCCATATCGCTGACCTGGCGCGCTGCAACGGCACGCAACGCGACGAAGCCCGACCTGCCGTGCGGCGGGTCGGGCTTCGACGTACGAGAAAGGGCTCAGCCCTTGCCGGCGTGGCTGGCGAGCTGGTCGAGGCCGTTGATGATGCCGCCGGCCAGGTCGCCGCCGCTGAACGCGCCGGCCATGGAGAGCGCGGCCAGCTTGGCGTACGTGTCGGGGATGCGCTTGCGGGCGTACCGCCCGGTGACGATCTCCAGCTGGCGCTGGTTGGGCGACACGGCGATCAGCACCGACTTGTCGGGCTCGGCGAGCTGGCGGTGCAGCCGCTGGGCGTGCTCACGGATCGGCTCGTCGAGGCCGCCGACGAACACCGAGAAGACCAGGCCGGTGCCCTGGTCGGCCAGGCGCAGGGCCTCGTCGATGCGCAGCAGTTGGCGGGTCGAGAACGGCCCGTCCAGCACCTCGGGCGGATTCTCCGTCCCGGTCTGCTTCTCACCAACGGTCACTTGCGCCTCCGGTTCCACCGGCCGGCGCCTCGACGCTGGCCTGCTCTAGCTTGTGGCTGGTCAGCGCGGGCGCCTGCGCCCCCGCGGTCAGCGCGGTGCCGGCCGAGTCGGCCAGCTGCTCCGGGCGGCCCAGGAACCAGACCGGAGTGAAGTCGAAGGGCCGGCCCGGCCGGTAGCGCTTGGCGCCACCGCCACCGCCGGTGGCACTCCCGCGGCTACCGGCGTACGACAGGCCGGCGATGACCAGCACCGCGGCCACCGGGATGCCGACGAAGACCAGCAACGTCTCGGTAACAGACAATCCCAACGCCCCCAGGCGGAAGAAGGACCTCGAACAATCGGGTCGGATGGACGATCATGATGGTGACCGGCCAACTCCGTCACCATTCACGTTAGCGGAGTCGACGGCCCGCCAGATTGCGGGGTGCCGATCCCATCCGTCACTGGCGTGCTCCAGTTGCGCAGCGGTCGCGATGAGCCGCGCGTCGTCGCCGTACCGGCCGGTGAGGAGCACCCCGACGGGCAGGCCGTCGGCCGTGGCGCCCACCGGCAGGGACATGGAGGGATCGCCGGTGACGTTGAAGATGGCGCAGTAGGGCGAGAAGCGGCGTTGCCGGTCGAAATCGGCCGCCGGGTCGCCGTCGGCGGTGAACCAGCCGACGGGTGCCTGCGGTGCGGCCAGGGTGGGGCAGAGCAGCAGGTCGCAGCCGGCGGTGCGGGCGGCGCCGAGACGTACCTGCGCCTGCAGCTCGCCGAGGGTGGCGGCCAGCGCGCCCGCGGAGACGCTGGCGCCCCGGGCCCGCAGCAGTTGGGTCAGCGGCAGCAGCTCCGCCTCGCGGTGCGGGGGCACGGGGGCGAGTGCCAGCACGTACCAGATGATCTCGAACAGCGGCCACGCCTGGGGCCCGAGCGGCGGCGGCACCTCGACCACCTCGTGGCCGGCGGTGGTGAGCAGGGCGGCGGCCCGGTCGACGGCGGCCACGCAGTCGGGGTGCACCGGCTCGTCGGCGAGCATCGGCGTGGTGAAGCGGCCGATCCGCAGCCGGCCGGGCTCGGCCCGGCGGGCGGCGGCCAGGTATCCACCGGGCGGCGCGGGCGGCGGCAGGTAGGGCTCGCCCGGCACCGGCACGGCCATGACGTCGAGCAGCGCGGCGACGTCGGCGACGGTCCGCCCGAGCGGACCGCTGGTGGGCAGCCCGAACGCGCCGGAGCCGAGCGGCCCGCCGGAGACCACGCCACGACTGGGCTTGTAGCCGATCAGGCCGCAGAGCGACGCCGGGATGCGCAGGGAGCCGCCGCCGTCGGACCCCTGCGCGATCGGCACCAGCCCGGCCGCGACCGCCGCCGCCGCGCCGCCGCTGGACCCACCGGCGGTGTACGCGAGCTGCCACGGATTGCGGGCCGGCGGTGCGACACGGCCCTCCGAGTAGAGCGAGCAGCCCAGCTCGGAGGTGGTCGTCTTGCCGAGGCTGACGAGGCCCGCGGCCTTGATGAACCGGACCACGTCGGCGTCGACCGGCGGGACGAAGTCGGCGAACGCCGCCGAGCCGAAGGTGGTGCGTACCCCGGCGGTGAGAGTGAGGTCCTTGATCGCGGTCGGCACGCCGTGCAGCGGGCCGCGCCCCTCGACGGGCACCGCGTCGGCGGCGCGCGCGGCCTGCCGGGCGAGGTCCGGCGTGACGGTGACGAACGCGCCCACGGTGTCGCCGAGCGCCGCCACCCGGCGCAGGGAGTGCTCGACCAGCTCGACGCTGGACAGCTCGCCGCGGGCGATGGCGGCGGCCTGTTCCAGCGCGGTCAGGTCGTGCGGCTCGGCCATGTCCTCATCCTGCCCGGTGGGAGCGGCTGTCGGCGGGTCGACACGGCGGTCGCCCTTCGCGGCGGAGGGTACTGCTCCCGATACCGAACCGGCCGTGTCGGGAGGCAACCCCCCTCACCGGTCGCCCGCCCGGCGGCGGGCCGACTCCTGCCGGCGTCCTTTGCTCTGCTTCAACGGAGGCAACAGCCGATGTCCGTTTATCGGACACGTGGTGTTGCGTGGATTGAAGCAGAGCAAAGGCAACAGAACAGGGTCCGTCGGCCCGTCGCGGCCGTCCGTCGTCCGGGGGCACTACCACGGGTACGCCGTCAGCGCCGCCCGTGCAGGAAGCGCAGGGCGTTGGTGGATCGGAGCTTGTCGCGCTGGGCGTCGGTGAGGAAGTCGGCCGCGTCGACGACCGCACCGGCCGGCCGCTCCCCCAGCGGGTACGGGTAGTCGCTGCCGACCAGCACCCGGTCCTCCCCCATCGTGTCGACCAGCAGCCGCAGCGCGGGCGGCGCGAAGACCACCGAGTCGACGCTGAACCGGTCGACGTAACTGCTGGGCGGGGCGACGGACGCGCCCCGAACCAGGTCACCACGTCGGTGCCAGGCGTTGTCGGCGCGGCCGAGCCAGAACGGGAAGCTGCCGCCGCCGTGCGCGAAGCAGATCCGCAGCGTCTCGGGCACCCGGTCGAAGACGCCGCCCAGGATCATCGCCAGCACCGACAGGTGCGTCTCGGCGGGCATCCCGGTGAGCCACCGGGCCATCCAGCGGTTCAGACGCGGGCCGTCCGGCATGTCCCACGGGTGGACGAAGACGGGCGCACCCACCTCGGCACAGTGCTGCAGGAAGGTGACCACCCCGGCGTCGTCCAGATCCCGGTCGCCGACGTGGTTGCCGATCTCCACGCCGACGTGCCCGGCGGCCAGGCTGCGATCCAGCTCGGCGCAGGCGGCGTCCGGGTCCTGCAGGGGCACCTGGCAGAACGGCACCAGCCGGTCACCGCCGGCCGCGGTGACCTTCAGGGTGAGGTCGTTGAAGATCCGGGCGACCTTCACCGCCTGGTCGGCCGGACGGTCGTAGCTGAAGAAGACGGGCGTCGGCGACACCACCTGCACGGCCACGCCGTCGGCGTCCATGTCGGCCAGCCGCGTCGACGCGTCCCAGCACTCGGCGCCGACCGGACGGAACTCCGTCTCCCCCACCATGATCATGGCGGCGCGCTCGGAGTCGACCCGCAACCAGGGCCAGCCGGACCCGCCGCACGCCGCGCCGAGGTCCGGCCACCCCTTCGGTACGACGTGCGTGTGCACGTCGACGACACCAGCGGGCATCAGCCCTTGCCCGGGTGCAGAGTGCCGCAGTTGGCGCAGGTGCGTGCCTGCTCATCCGCGTAGAACGCCTGGAACACCGGCGGCAGGTCGGCCGCGATGTCGCGGACCTGCAACTCCACCTCGTGCACCTGGTTTCCGCACTCGGGGCAGTACCACTGGAACGTCTCCAGCGTGCCCTCCTCGCGGACGCGCTCGACGACCACACCGATCGAGCCGGCCTCCGGTCGCTGCGGCGAGTGCGGGGTGTTGCGCGGCAGCATCCACATCTGACCCTCGCGCACGTGCACCGTACGCGGACCCTCGGGGGTCATCAGGTTGATGTGCATGTTGCCCTTGACCTGGTAGAAGAACTCCTCGTACGGGTCCACGTGGAAGTCGGTGCGCTGGTTGGGCCCGCCCACCACCATCACGATGAAGTCGTCCCCGCCGGGGAACATCTCCTTGTTGCCCACCGGCGGCTTCAGCAGGTGCTGGTTCTCCGCGATCCAGCCCGGAAAGCTGAACGGCTCGGCGATCTCACTCACGACTGACCTCCCGAGGGAAGAAGGGCCACGGCCTGGATCTCGATGAGCAGGTGCGGGTGCGGCAACTGGTGCACCGCCACCGTGGTGCGGGTCGGTCCGGACGCGTCGAAGAACTCCGCCCACACCTCGTTGTAACCACCGAAGTCGTTCATGTTGACCAGGTACGTGGTCACCTGGACGAGGTCGGTGAGGTCCGCGCCGACCGAGCGCAGCAGATCGCCGATGTTCTCGATCACGGTCCGCGTCTGCACCCGGATGTCGAGGTTCGTCGTGCCGAACGCGTCGACCTCGACACCGGCGAAGCTGTTGTCCGGCCGTCGCGACGACGTACCGGAGACGAAGACGAACCCACCCGCGACCTTGACGTGCGGAAAAGCCCCCCGTGGCACGGCCTTTCCGGCCACCACCCGGGCGGTCACGACGACGCCCGCAGCGAAGCCGTGCCGAGCTTCTCGACGACGGCGCGGACATGGGCACCGGGACGCAGCGGCACCGCGGCGGTGGCGGCGCCGGCCAGGAAGACCCAGCCGGACTGCAACCGCACCCCGTGTCGGCCGGCCAGCCGGATGCCCTCGTCGAGCGCCCGCCGCGGATCGCCGAGGATCGCCGCCGTCGAGCCGACCTGGGCCACCCGCCCGTCGACCTCCAGCAGCACGCCCAGGTTGTCGAGCCCCGACGGCACCGACGACCACGGCCCGACCACGAACGCGGCGGCCGAGGTGTTGTCGGCGATCACGTCCGGCAGCGAGAAACGGAAATCCGCGTACCGGGAGTCGATCAGCTCGATGGCCGGGGCGACCGCGCGGACCGCCGTGGCGAAGTCGCCGACCGGCTCGCCCGGCTCCGGCAGCCGGTCCAGCAGGAACGCCACCTCCGGCTCGACCCGGGGATGGATGTACGCGGCCGGGTCCACGGCACCGCCGTCGGGCACCCGCATCGCGTCGGTGAGCCGCCCCCAGATCACCTCGTCCACGCCGACCTGGGCCATCTTCGCCCTGCTGGTCAGCCCCATCTTCAGCCCGACCAGCCGCTCGCCGCGTTCCAGTCGGCGCTGCACCAGCGCTGCCTGCACGCCGTACGCGGTGTCCACGTCGAGACCGGTCTCGGCGGCGAGCTGACCGATCGCGGTGGCCGTGTCGGCCGCCGCGCCCAGCTTGTCGGCGATCCCGGTGATGTCCACGCCGATCATGACTGCTGCTCCTTGCCGGCCAGGTCGAGTGCCACGTCGACGATCATGTCCTCCTGGCCGCCGACCATCCGACGGCGGCCCAGCTCGACCAGGATCGACCGGACGTCGACGCCGTAGCGGTCCGAGGCCCGCTCGGCGTGCCGCAGGAAGCTGGAGTAGACGCCCGCGTACCCCAGGGAGAGCGTTTCCCGGTCGACCTGGACCGGCCGGTCCTGCAATGGGCGGACGATGTCGTCGGCGGCGTCCATCAGCGCGAACACGTCGCAGCCGTGCTTCCAGCCGTGCAGCTCGGCGACCGCCACGAAGACCTCCAGCGGCGCGTTGCCGGCGCCCGCGCCCATGCCGGCGAGGGAGGCGTCGACGCGCACGGTCCGGCCGGACGGCGAGCCGAGCGGCCCGGCGCCGAGGATGCGGCCGTGCTCGACGGCGAGCACGCTGTTGGCCACCCCGAGCGACAGGTTGTGGTGGGCGTGGATGCCGATCTGCGTCTCCGGGTCGAGGACCTGCCGGTAGGCGTCGACCCGCTGCGCCACGTCGGACATCAGCAGCCGGCCGCCGGAGTCGGTGACGTAGACGCAGTGCGCCCCGTACGACTCCATGAGCTTGGCCTGCCCGGCGAGCCCGGCCGGATCGTTCATGTGCGACATCATCAGGAACCCGGAGACGTCCATGCCGTTCTCCCGGGCCCAGGAGATGTGCTGGGCGGAGATGTCCGCCTCGGTGCAGTGCGTGGCGATGCGGACGCTTGTCACGCCGAGCGCCTTCGCCGCCCGCAGGTCCGCGATCGTGCCGATGCCGGGCAGCAGCAGGGTGGTGAGCTTCGCGTTCGTCAGCACTTCGGCGGCGGCGGAGATCCACTCGGCGTCGCTGGCCGCGCCGTGGCCGTAGTTGACGCTGGAGCCGGCGAGCCCGTCGCCGTGCGCCACCTCGATCGCGGCCACCCCGGCGGCGTCCAGGGCGGCGGCGATGGTGCGCACCTGCTCGACGGTGTACCGGTGGGCGATGGCGTGCATGCCGTCGCGCAGCGTCACGTCCTGGATGTACAGGTCGGTCATGACGCGGTCACCTCCGAAGGACGCCTGGCGACCAGCCGCTCCGCGGCGCGCAGCGCGGCGGAGGTCATGATGTCCAGGTTCCCGGCGTACGCCGGCAGGTAGTGGCCCGCCCCGGACACCTCCAGGTAGACCGACACCTGCAACGCGGTGAGCTGCCGCCCGAGCGTCGGCACGTACGCCTCGACGCGGTCGAACTGCACGTCCTGCTTGAGCCGGTAGCCGGGGACGTACTCCTGGACCGTCGCCACCATGTCCGCCACCGAGGCGGCGATGGCGGCGGTGTCGGCGTCGACGTCCGGGCAGAGGCAGTAGACGGTGTCGCGCATGAGCAGCGGCGGGTCCGCCGGGTTCAGCACGATGATCGCCTTGCCCCGCTCCGCACCGCCGACCACCTCGATGGCGCGAGCGGTGGTCTCGGTGAACTCGTCGATGTTGGCCCGGGTGCCCGGCCCGGCGGACTTCGACGCGATCGACGCGACGATCTCCCCGTACGCCACCGGGGTGACCCGGCGGACGGCGGCGACGATCGGCACGGTGGCCTGCCCGCCGCAGGTCACCATGTTGACGTTCGGTTCGTGCAGGTGCTCGTCGAGGTTGACCGGCGGCACCACGTAGGGGCCGAGCGCGGCCGGGGTCAGGTCGACCACCGTCCGGCCGTGTGCGCGCAGCACCTCGTCGTGGCGTCGGTGCGCGCCGGCCGAGGTGGCGTCGAAGACCAGCTCGACGTCGGCGAACTCGGGCATCGCGACCAGCCCGTCCACTCCGTCGGCGGTGGTGGCGACGCCGAGCCGGCGAGCGCGCGCCAGGCCGTCGGAGGCCGGGTCGATGCCGGCCATCGCCACCATCCGCAGGCTGTCGCTCAGCCGCAACACCTTGATCATCAGGTCGGTGCCGATGTTTCCCGATCCCAGCACCGCCACGTCAGTGGTCACTGCCCGCCCCTGTCGCTGAAGGATGTCCGTACCGAGCCGAGGCCGGAGATCCGGGCCTCGTACGCGGCGCCCGGGGTGACCGGCACCATCGGGCCGAGCGCCCCGGAGAGCACCACGTCCCCGGCGCGCAGCGGGTCACCGGCGCGGGCGAGGGTGCTCGCCAGCCAGTGCAGGGCGTGCAGCGGGTTGCCCAGGCAGGCCGCGCCCGCGCCCACCGAGACCGGCTCACCGGCGTGCTCCAGCACCATTCCGCACAGCCGCAGGTCGACGTCGGCGAGGCGGCGTGGCGTGGTGCCGAGCACGAAGAGCCCGCTGGAGGCGTTGTCGGCGACCGTGTCCACGATGGAGATGTCCCACCCGGCGATCCGCGAGTCGACGATCTCGATCGCCGGCAGCACGTGGTCGACGGCGCGGATCAGGTCGACGGTCGTGATCTGCGGATCCGCGAGATCCTTGTCGAGCACGAACGCGATCTCCGCCTCGACCCGCGGCTGGAGCAGCCGGTCGATCGGCACCTCGACCCCGTCGCCGACCGCCATCGCGTCGGTAAGCATCCCGAAGTCCGGCTGGAACACCCCGAAGGTCTCCTGCACCGCCCGGGAGGTCAACCCGATCTTCGCGCCGACGCGGCGTTCACCGCGGCCCTGCCAGGCCCGCGCCTGGAGCTGCTGCACGCGGTACGCGGACTCGACGTCGCCCTCCGGCAGCAGCCGACCGCGCAGCGGCGGACACGGCTTGCCGGTGCTGCGGGCCTCGGCCAGCTCCCGGTTGGCGGCCTCGATGTCGGCTTCCATGCCCGCTCCCTCGCTACGGCTCACGACAGGTCCACGCAGACGTTGGTGAGTTCGGAGTAGAAGTTCAACGAGTGCACGCCGCCCTCGCGGCCGATGCCGGACGCCTTCACCCCACCGAAGGGCGTGCGCAGGTCCCGCAGGAACCAGGTGTTGACCCAGACGATGCCGGCGTCCAGCCGGATCCCAGCCCGGTGCGCGACACCCACGTCCCGGGTCCACACGGTCGCCGCCAGGCCGTACTCGGTGCCGTTCGCCAGGGCGTACGCCTCGTCCTCGGTGTCGAACGGCGCCACGTGCACGACCGGGCCGAAGATCTCCTCCCGGTTGGTGCGGGCATCCGGGCCGAGACCGGTGAGCACTGTCGGCTGCACGTACGACCCGCCGTCACGGGCGTCGCCGAAGGTGGGCGTGCCGCCGCCGGTGAGCACCTCGGCGCCCTCGGCGCGGGCCAGCTCGTACGCGCCGAGCACCTTTGCCCGGTGCTGCGGGGAGATGAGCGGCATGGTGGCGGTGGCCTCGTCGGTCGGCCAGCCGTACGCCAGCTCGCCGGCCCGCTTCGCCAGCCGGGCGGTGAACTCCTCGAAGACCGGGCGCTGCACGTAGATGCGCTCGGTGCACAGGCACACCTGCCCGCCGTTGGTGAAGCTGGAGCGCATCGAGCCGGCCACCGCCGCGTCCAGGTCGGCGTCGGCGAAGACCAGGCCGGCGTTCTTGCCGCCCAGCTCGAAGCTCACCGCCTTCACGCCGTCGGCGGCGGCCCGCATGATCGCGCCGCCGGTGGCCGACTCGCCGGTGAAGGTGATCGCGTCGACGCCCGGGTGGCGGGTGAGGAACTCGCCGGCCGAGTCCGGTCCGAAGCCGTGCACCAGGTTGAACACCCCGTCCGGTACGCCGGCGGCGGCCATCACCTCGGCGAGCAGCGTCGCCGAGGCGGGCGTCTCCTCGCTGGGCTTGACCACGACGGCGTTGCCGCAGGCGAGCGCCGGGGCGACCTTCCAGGTGAGCAGCAGCAGCGGCAGGTTCCACGGCACGATGACCGCGACCACGCCGACCGGCTTGCGGACGGCGTAGTTCAGCGCCCGGCCGCCGGTCGGGGTGACCGTGGTGAACGACTCGGTGGGCGCGGTCGCCACGATCTCCGCGAACGCCCGGAAGTTCGCCGCGCCGCGCGGGATGTCCAGCGTGCGGGCCTGGGCGATGGACTTGCCGGTGTCCGCGACCTCGGCGGTGACCAGATCGTCGAAGCGACGTTCCAGCTCGTCCGCGACGCGGCGCAGCACCTCGGCGCGCTCCCGCTCCCCCATCCGGCCCCACGGCCCGCGCAGCGCCGCGCGGGCGGCGGCCACCGCGTCGTCCACCGTGGACCGTGCCGCCTCGACCACCTCGAAGACCGGCTCGCCGGTCACCGGGCTGACCTTGGTGAACGTCGACCCGCCGTCGACGAACTCGCCGCCCACGAAGTTGCGCAGCCGCTGGGGGCCACGTGGCGCGTGGCCGGCCATCAGTCGCGGATCCCAGGTGCCCGTCATGCGCGCCTCCCTCGGCTCAGTGCAGCGCCGATCGCGCCGACCAGCAGCAGCGCGGCCCCACCCGCGACCGCGCCGAGCACCCGGTGCTGCCGGCGGACCCGGCGGCGCACCTCGGCGTACGGGGTGGTGGAGAAGGACACCAGCTCGTACTGGGAAACGTACCGGCCGGGCAGTGCCCGTTCCAGTGCGTGCTCCACCCGCCGCCGGGTCTGGAACACCGGCGAGGCGACCTTGTCGCGCATCTCCACGAAGTTGGTCAGCGCCATCTGCGCGATGGCCTCGGCGTTCTCCTGCCGGCGGCGCTGGAACAGCGGCAACGCCGCCGACCACTCGTCGGCACACTCGTCGAGGCAGCGGTCCAGCTCGACGACGTCCTCGAAGGCGCAGTTGGCGCCCTGGCCGTAGAACGGCAGGATGGCGTGGGCCGCGTCGCCGAGCAGGCCGACAGTCCCGTTGACCTGCCAGGGAGCGCTGCGCACCGTGCCGAGCACGCCCACCGGGTTGTGCTGGTAGTCGTCGACCAGGTTCGGGGCCAGCGGGACCACGTCCGGGTAGTGCTCGGTGAAGTGCCGTTCGATCTGGGCCGGGCTGGTCAGCGACGCGAAGCTGCCGTCGCCGTCGTTGGGCCAGAACAGCGTGCAGGTGAAGGACCGGTCCGGGTTCGGCAACGCGATCATCATCGAGGTGCCCCGCGGCCAGATGTGCAGCGCGTCCGGATCCAGGGCGAAGTCGCCGCCCAGCGGCGGAATCGTCAGCTCCTTGTAGCCGTAGTCGAGGAAGTCCACGCTCTCGCGCAGCAGCCCGTACGCCAGCAGTTGTCCGCGTACCGCGGAGCCGGCGCCATCGGCGCCCAACACGACCGACGCCTTCGCGCCAACCGTGCCCTGCGGGGTGTCGAAGCTCAGGGCGCCGTCGGCCGGATCGAGCCCGACGAGCCGGTGGTCGAAGACGATCCGGACCCCGGGCAGCGCGGCGGCCGCGTCCAGCAGGGCGTTGTTGAGTGCGCCCCGGCTGATCGAGTTGATCGCCCGGTCACCGGCCGCGCTGTACGACTGGAACTGCGGCTGCCCCTCGACCGGGTGGATCATCCGGCCGCGCATCGGCAGCGCGTCGGTCATCACCTGCTCGGCCAGGCCAATCCGGCGCAGCGCGTCCAACCCGCGCTCGGAGAGCGCCAGGTTGATCGAGCGTCCCCGCTCGGCCGCGCCGGCACGCGGGTCCGGCCGACGCTCGTAGAGGGCGACCGGGTAGCCACGCCGGGCCAGGAAGCAGGCGGCCAGGCAGCCCGCCAGGCCGGCGCCGATGATCGCGATCTCGTCGCGCCGCTTCGTCACGGGGTCACCGGCCCGACGGTGGCGGCGAGTGCGGCGGCGGCCCGCCAACAGTCGAGGTACGTGGAGTAGAGCGGCACCGGGGCGAAGCGGACGATGTCTGGCTCCCGGGCGTCGGCGATGACGCCGTGCTCGTGCCGCAGCCGCTTGGTCAGCTCGGCGGCGTTGCCGGCGCCGACGCGTACCGACAGCTGGCAACCCCGGCGGGCCGGATCGCGCGGGGTGACCACGCGCAGCGGCCGGTCGGCGGTGATCTCGTCGAGGAGTGACTCCAGCCAGCCGGTGAGTCGGAGGCTGCGCGCGCGCAGCGCCGGCATGCCGACCGCGTCGAACAGCTCCAGCGAGGTCCGCACCGGGCCCATCGCGAAGATCGGGGGGTTGGAGATCTGCCAGGCCTCCACGGTGGACGGCGGCCGGGACACCGGCGTCATCTCGAACCGGGTCGCCGCCGCAGTGCTCCACCAACCCTCGAAGCGCGGCAGGTCGGGATCGCCGAGGTGCCGCTCGTGCACGAAGACGCCGGCCAGCGCGCCCGGCCCCGAGTTCAGGTACTTGTAGGAGCACCAGGCGGCGAAGTCGACGTCCCAGTCGTGCAGGGCGAGCGGCACGTTGCCCACGGCGTGCGCCAGGTCCCAGCCGACCACCGCGCCGGCCGCCCGACCGGCCGCCGTGATCGCCGGGATGTCCAGCAGCTCGCCGGTGAGGTAGTTGACCCCGCCCAGCAGCACCAGTGCCACCCGGTCACCCTCGGCGGCCAGGTAGCCGGTGACGTCCTCGGTGCGCAGCGCGTCCTCGCCGGGACGCGGGCGCAGCCGGACCACCGTGTCGTCCGGGTCCAGCCCGTGGAAGCGGGCCTGGCTGCGCACCGCGTAGCTGTCCGAGGGGAACGCGCTGTCCTCGATGACGATGCGGGTGCGGACGCCGGCCGGGCGGTAGAAGCTGACCATCAGCAGGTGCAGGTTGACCGTGAGCGAGTTCATCACCACGGCCTCCGCGGGCCGGGCGCCGACCAGTCGGGCGGCCGGGCCCGTCAACAGCTCGTGGTACGGCAGCCAGGCGCGTTCCGCCTCCAGGTGCCCCTCGACGCCGAGCCGCCCCCAGGCGTCCAGGTCGGCGAGGAGTTCGTCGCGGGTGGCCCGGGGTTGCAGGCCGAGCGAGTTGCCGGCGAGGTACGCCGACTCGGGGTGGTCGCCGCCGTCGGCGGGCGGCACATGGAAGAGGTGTCGGTGGCCCGGGTCGGCCTGGTCGAGGCGGTGTGCCTCGCTCTCTGGGGTGTGCATGTCTCGCTCTCCGGTCACATCGCGGTGCGGGCCGACCACAGCTCCGGGAAGACCACCCGGGCCATGCTGCGCTGCAACCACGCCAGCCCGGCGGAGCCGCCGCTGCCGACCTTGGCGCCCATTGTCCGCTGCACCGCCTTGACGTGGTTCCACCGCCAGTCGCCGAACTCCTCGGCGACGCCGCTCAGCGCCTCGCCGAGCAGCCGCAGGTGGTTGTCCGGGCCGCCGTCGGCGTAGATCCGCACCCAGGCCGCCTCGACCTCCGGCTGCGGGTCGTGCTCGACCGCCACGTCCCGGTTCAACAGATCGGCGGGGAGGTCGAAGCCGCGCCGGGCCAGCAGCGCGACCACGTCGTCCCAGAGGCTCGGGGCGGCCAGCGCGGCGCTGAGCGCGGCGTGCACCTCGCTCTGCCGGCGGAACGGCCGGATCAGCGCCGGGTCGCGCAGCCCGAGCAGGAACTCGAGGTGCCGGTACATCGCGGACTGGAAGCCGGAGCCCTCGCCGAGCAGGTTGCGGAACCGGTTGAAGTCGGCCGGGGTCATCCAGCGCAGGCCCTGCCAGGCGGCGTTGAGCCCTTCCAGGTGCAGGGTGGCGCGGCGCAGCGGGGCCAGCGCGTCCCAGATCCGGTCGGCACGCAACAGACGCTGGGTCTCCCGTAGCTCGTGGCAGGTCAGCCCGAAGTACAGCTCCATGATCTGGCTGACCATGAGGAAGGACATCTCGCCGGGGTCGTCGCTGAGGGGCTGCTGCAACTGGTGCAGGGCGGTGGCCCGCACGTACGCGTCGTAGGGCACCAGCTCGGCGAACTCCAGCGTCGGCTCGCCGCCGTTGCGCGCGGCGCGGGCTGCCCGCTGGCGCGGGGTCACCGGTCGTACCGTGGCGACGCGGTTCGGCGCCCGCCGGTCCGTCTGATCCACCAGTCGTCTCCCTTCCCCCGAAGCTGCCGACGCCATGATCTCGCGGCTGGATCGGCCTGCGGAATGCCGGATCAACGGCACTTGTCGGCCTGACCTGACGAACCGAAGGCAGCTGGGCGAATCCGGTTCACGAAAGTAAGGTTCGAGCGTGGACGACATGGACTGGGCGCTGCTGCGCGAGTTGCAGGCCGACGCCCGGCTCTCCTTCAGTGAGTTGTCCCGCCGGGTGCACCTGTCCCCACCAGCGGTCGCCGAGCGGGTCCGCCGGCTGGAGGAGGCCGGGGTGATCACCGGCTACCACGCCCACGTGGACCTGACCCGGGCCGGCCGTACGGTGGTCGCCCTGATCCGGATGTCCTGTTACGGCGCGCGGTGCATCCTGCACGACCCGGAGGTGTCCGGCTGGCCGGAGATTCTCCAGATCCACCGGATCACCGGCGACGCGTGCAGCATGCTCAAGGTGGCCGCCGGCTCGATCGGCGACTTCGAGGCGGTCATCGACCGGCTCGCCCCGTACGGGCAGCCGTCGAGCACCATGGTCCTGTCGTCCCCGCTGGACTGGCAGCCGATCACCCCGCTCCCGCCCGCCGGTGCCAGCTCCCGCCGCCGCTGACCCTGCCCGCCCGCTGGTTTGCCTCCGGGCCAACGGGAACTCAGCCCGCGTGCCCAGGGGAGGGTTCCGGCGGTCGTCGCCGGTTGGGGGGAAATCATGCAGGGACTTCGCACGATCAACCGCGCACTCTCGTCCGCACTGGCACTGGTGGGGCTCATCGGGGCGTTCGTCCTGTTGTCGGTCGCACCGGCGCGTGCCGGTGAGAACACCTTCGTCGAGGTGACGCCGAACAGCGTCCCGGCGGGCAGCCGGGTCACGATCCGCGCGAGCTGCGACAACAACAACAGCAACAATCGACAGGCCACCGTGCAGTCCGACGCGTTCGGGCGCGTGGTGCTCAGACCGGACAACGGCTTCCTCAAGGGGGAGGTCACCGTTCCGGGCAACAAGGAACCCGGTGACTACCAGGTCGACCTGCGGTGCCAGAACAACCAGACGGCCCAGACGATGCTGACCGTGCTGAACATGGCCTCGCCCAGCAAGGGGCCGGCGACGGGGGGCGGCGGCACCGCGGGCGGCCGGGGCATCGGATCGATCCTGGTCGTCGGCGGCGTGGCAGTGGTGGCCGCCGCGGTCGCGCTCGGCATGGTGGGCGGTCGGCGTCGGACCGGAGCCGGCTCCTGAGCCGGACCTGCCATGACCCGCAGATCCGCGCGTGCGCGGTCGGACCACCGTGCCCGCCTCCGGGCCGCAGCGGCCCTGCGCGCCTCCGGACGGCTGGTGGCCCGGGTCTCGGTTCGGCTGCGCCGGGTCGCCGGGCAGGCGGTGTCCGCCAGCATCGCCACCACTGATCCGGACGCCCGCCCGCTGCCGCCGAGCCGTCCCGCCGGGTCGCCGCTGCTCCGGCGTCGGCTCGGCACCGGGCCGGGACTGCCGGTCCTGGCCGTGGCCACGCTGATGGTGCTGATCGTGGCGATGCTGGGCGTCGAGCAGGTGACCGGGGTGAGTCTGCTGCCGGACCGGATCAGCGCCGGCCTGCGGCCGCCGCCGAAGAAGTTCCCGGTGCTGCCGGCCAGCCGCCCGACCGCTCTCGCCATCAGCAAGATCGACCTGCGGGCTCCGCTGCACGACGTGGGCATCGCCCCGGACGGCACCATCGCCGTGCCCGACGTGGGCCGCGCCCAGGAGGCCGGCTGGTACGACCAGGGCCCCACCCCCGGCCAGTACGGGCCGGCGGTGATCGTCGGACACGTGGACACCACCACCGGACCGGCCGTCTTCCACCAGCTACGGGAACTGCGCGCGGGAGACCAGATCGAGGTCACCCGCTCCGACGGCCGGGTCGCGGTCTTCGAGGTGGACTCGATGGAGCGGTTCGACAAGGACCGACTGCCGGTGGACGAGGTGTACGGCGACTTCAGCCGCCCCAGCCTGCGGCTGATCACCTGCGGCGGCCGGTGGGTGGGCGGCGAGAGGGGCTACTCGGACAACCTGGTGGTCTTCGCCTCGCTGGTCAAGGCCCGCGGTGGTTGATCGCCGGCGCCGGCGTCGAGGTACTCGGCGAGCCGGGCGGCCCCGGTGAGCATGGCCCGACCGCGCTCGGTGAGCCGTCGGCGCCACTGGCCGAGCGACGCGGCGAGCGGTTCGGCGCCACCGGCGTCGCGTACCCGTCGCAGCACGTCGGCGATGTGGTCGAGCCGATACCCGCCCCGGCGCAGCAGGTGGGCGAGTTCCGCGTCCCGGACGTCGTCGGGCGAGTAGACGCGGTGGCGGGTCACCCGGTCGCGCTCCGGCCGCAGAATTCCGGCCGCCTCCCACTTGCGAAGGGTCGCGGGTCGTACGCCGAGCCGGTGTGCGAGCACGCTGATCGGCACGGCTCTCCGGCCCTGCGGCGCGGGCTCCCTCGCGGTGAGAGTGGTGACCGCCGCCTCGACCGCGTCCAGGGTCTCCCGGTCGCGTTGCAGCAGCGCGTGACCGCTGTCGATCGTGCGCAACGCCGTGTCGATCTCGCCCCGGTTGACGGCGCGCATGATGTCGCCGCTGGCCGCGTGACCGTGACCGACGATGAGCGCGAGGTAGGCGCTCAGTGCTGTGGCGTGCACCTCGGTGAACCGGCGGTACCCGGTCGCGGTGCGCTCGGCAGGTGGCAGCACGCCGTCCCGTTCGTAGTTGCGGACGGCCTGCGCCGACAGTCCGTGCCGGCGCGCGAGATCGACCGGTCGGCGTACCCCGGGCTTTGAGGGTTTTGTGGTTGTCACCTGCGCTCCATCGCTCTGAAGTCTCCACCGCTGGTGCAACGATACGGTTGATGCAATGACCACCCTTGTTGACCTGCTTGCCGGCTCGCCGACGCTGCTCGCGCTCGGCGAGCCGACGCACGGTGAATCCGCGTTCCTCCAGATCCGCAACGACGCCTTCCTGACGCTGGCCGAGCACGGCTACCGGTCGATCGCCCTGGAGAGCGACCGGGCCGCGGGACTGCTCGCCGACGCGTTCGTGCAGGGCGCGGCCGTGCCGCTCGACCGCGCGCTCGCCGAGGGGTTCAGCCACGGGTTCGGCGCCGCGCCGGCCAACCGTGACCTGCTGCTGCGGATGCGCGAGTGGAACGACGGACGGCCCGCCGCCGAGCGCCTGAGATTTCATGGCTTCGACGCCCCGCTGGAGATCGAGGGCGCCCCGAGCCCGCGGCGTCACCTGCTGCGGGTGTGCGAATTCCTCGACCTCGACCTCGACCGGTCGGTCGAGATCGACGACCTCGTCGGGGACGAGGCCCGCTGGAGCGACACGGCCGCGATCTGGGAGCCGGGCCGGTCGGTCGGACGCTCGTCCGACGCCCAGCGACTGCGGGTGCTCACCGACGACCTGCTGACCGAGTTGTACCTGCGGGCGCACCGACGGCCCGAGGGCTGGCCTGCGGCATTCGTCCACGCCACGTCGGCGGTCGCGGTGCTGCGCTACCACGCGGCGGCCGCGGCGCCACTGGTCCAGGAGGAACGCTTCGCCCACCTGGCCGCGGTCCGGGACGCGCTGATGGCCGAGAACCTGCTCGCGATCCGGGCGGTCGAGGCACACCGTGGACCCACGCTGGTCTTCGCGCACAACACGCACCTCCAGCGCCACCCGAGCACGATGACGGTGGGCGCGACGGAGGTGTCGTGGGCCGGTGCCGGCGCGATCGTCGGAGCGTTGCTGGGCGAGCGGTACGCGGTGATCGTCGGCAGCCTCGGCGCGAGCCCCGCGCTCGGCATCGACGTGCCTGCCGCGTCGACCTACGAGGGCAGGCTCCAGCAGAAGCTCACCCTCCCCGGGTACGTCCGGGCGGCCGAGATCGGGCCGGCCGAGCGGCGAGCGCACGACTACCGCTACTTCCCGCTGGACCAGGCCACCATCGACCACGCCGACGCGGTGCTGCACATCCCGACCGGCGTCGACGCGACCGTGCTCGCCGACCGGATCCGCGCGCTGCCCGACGTCGAGCAGGTGATGGCGAGCGAGGAGGACGGATCACCCGAGGGCGCCTGGGGCGACCGGTTCTTCTACGTCGGCCCGGACCGCCGCCAGCCGTTCGCCACCATCGTCGAGCACGACGTGCCCGGCTTCGACGAAGCCGCGCAGCTGGACCGCCCCGGCGTCTTCCGCCTCAACCTGGACCTGGGCCGGGCCGAGTTCGAGAGGATGTTCGGCTTCCCACCGAAGGCGTTCGAGGAGCACCGGGACGCCTTCGACTTCGCCCGGCTGGACACGGTCACGCCGCACCCGGGGTACGCGCTGTACGGCTTCGCCAGCATCGTGATGCCGGGGCCGCAGATGCTGCCCGAGATCGACCGGCTGTTGACCGTCGCGCACACCCGGGCGGTCGACCGGCACGAGCGCGCGACCCGCCGAGCGGCCGCGCAGCAGGACTGAGCCCGACCGGCGGTTCCGCGCCGCCGGGCAGGTCAGGCGGACGCTTCGGGCTCGCGCAGACTGGTCAGGCGGCCGCTTCGGGCTCGCGCAGGTCGAGCCAGTCGGCCCAGCGCGGGTCCGGAGCGCGGTGCCCGAGGACCCGCCAGGCGGTGCCCTTCGGCGCGGTCGGCAGGGCGTGCAGCCGCCAGCCCAGCTCCGCCGGGGTCTTGTCGCCCTTGGTGTGGTTGCACCGGGCGCACGCGGCGACCACGTTCTCCCAGGCGTGCCGCCCACCCCGGCTGCGCGGGAAGACGTGGTCGATGGTCTCGGCCGGCCCTCGGCAGTAGGCGCACCGCCAGCCGTCCCGGGCGAAGATCGCTCGGCGGGACAGCCCGACGTGGGTGCGGTAGGGCACCCGGACGAAGCGGGTCAGACGGACCACCGACGGCACGGGCAGCGCGTCGCGGGCGCTGTGCAGGATGCCGTCACCGTCGGCGACGCAGACGGCCTTGGCGGAGAGGACGAGGATCGCGGCGCGTCGCACCGACACGACACACAGGGGCTCGTAGGTGGCGTTGAGGACCAGCGCGCCGGAGCCCACCGTGGGTCGTATGTCAGGCATCGCGCTCACCCTCCCGGTTCAGCGGCTGCTGCGAACCGCCGCCGACCGGAGTTGGGCACGAGGGCCCGCACCGTCGACGCCCGCTCGATCACCGACGTCCGTTGCGCCAATAGTCCCTGATCGGACCCCGGATTGCACGTACTAATCCGGGGTCGGACGTGAAGCTCTTTCCCGCACCTGTCACGATGGCCGGTTCGCCCCGGTCCGACCCGGCGCTCGGGCGCATCTCACCCGGCCGGTGGGTCGGCGGCGGCCGGTCCGGAGCGTTGCGGTACGAAGACAGGGTGAGTGCCGCCAGCGAAACGCCCCTTGCCCTGTCCGACGCCGTGTCGGTGAACTGTCAGGGCAGCACCTCCTGCGAGTGGATCTACGGGATCACCAGGTCGGAATGGTTCGCCGAGGGCAGCTACTGGATCCTGCTCAAGCCGCTGCGGGTGCTGTTGATAGTGGCGTTGGCGATGGTGGCCCGCTGGGCGCTGCACCGGACGATCGACCGACTGGTCCGGACGACCACCAACGGCGCCGTGCCGACCATGCTGCGGCCGCTGCGCGAGCGGGTGCCCACGGCCGCGGTCGACCCGGCCGAGTTCGTGCCGGAGCGCCGCCGGCAACGGGCCGAGGCGATCGGCTCGGTGCTGCGCAGCCTGACCACCGCGTTCGTCTTCGGCATCGCGCTGCTGATGATCCTGCGCGAGTTCAGCTTCGACCTCGCCCCGCTGCTGGCCAGCGCCGGGATCGCCGGCGTCGCCCTGGGCTTCGGCGCGCAGAGCCTGGTCAAGGACCTGATCGCCGGGCTCTTCATGCTCATCGAGGACCAGTACGGCGTGGGCGACAACGTCGACCTGGGCGAGGCGACAGGTGTCGTGGAGTCGGTGGGGCTGCGGGTCACCACGGTCCGCGACGGACGCGGCGTGCTCTGGTACATCCGCAACGGCGAGATCATCCGGGTGGGCAACAAGAGCCAGGGCTGGGCGCTGGTGGTCGTGGACCTGCCGATCGGCTTCAGCGGTACGGAGGATGCCAGCGCCGTGCTGCGGACGGCCGCCGCCTCGGTGGCGCTGGACCCGGAGCTGTCGCCGGAGATCGTGGAGGCCCCGGAGGTGCTGGGTGTCGAGCAGATGACGGTGGATGGCGCCGTGATCCGTACGGTGGTGAAGACGACGGCCGACGGCCAGTTCGCGGTGAGCCGGGAGCTGCGCCGCAGGCTGGCGGAGGCGCTGGAGAACTCGGGGATCACCGCGCAGATCGCCGCCGCCCGCATCTATCCCGGTGTGTCGAGCCGGCCGTCGCCGGAGGGTGAGACCGGCCAGGGCGGCGCCACCTGACACCGGCGAGACTGGCCGGCAATACAGGGGTCGCCAGCCGCCCGGCCCCTGGAGTATCGTCCGTTCGTTCAGTCGGGGATGCGACGAACGATCCGTTCGCCCTAGCTAGTTGTCAGACGATCGGGCAGAATCCGGAGCACGCGTTCCCGCCGGAGCGTGGTCACATCCTCGCTGATCCGTAGATCTGACGAGTGTTCCCGGCCCGGCCGCCACGAGCTGCCGTTCCGGGGGCCGATGGAGGCGACGGTGCCCGACGAGCGACCTTCCGCGGAAGGCCCGGCCACTTTTCGCGAAGTGTTCGCCCAGCGCGAGTTCCGGGCCGTCTTCGCGGCCGGGGCTCTCTCCTGGGTCGGTGACTACGTCGCCAAGGCCGCCGTGACCCTCCTCGTCTACCAGCAGACCAGGTCCGTCGCGCTCTCCGCCGCCGCGTTCGCGGTCAGCTACCTGCCGTGGCTGCTGGGTGGCCCGCTGCTCGCCGCCCTGGCCGAGCGGCACCCGTACCGCAGGGTGATGGTGGCGTGTGACGTCATCCGGATGGCGCTGATGCTGCTCATCGCCCTCCCCGACCTGCCCGTTCCGGCGCTGCTGGTGCTCATCTTCGCGGCCACGCTCGCCAACCCGCCGAGCCAGGCCGCGAAGTCCGCGCTGATGCCACAGATCCTCGCCGGGGACCGGCTGGTGGTCGGGTTGTCGCTGAACGCCAGCATCGGTCAGGCGGCCCAGGTCGTCGGCTACCTGCTCGGCGCCGCCGTCGCCTCCATCGACCCGACGGTCGCGCTGCTGTTCAACGCGGTCACGTTCGGCCTCTCGGCGCTGCTGGTCCGCCTCGGCGTGCGGAACCGGCCAGCGACCATGACCAGCGCGCACCGCTCTCACCTGCTCCGGGAGACCGCCCAGGGGTTCCAGATCGTGTTCGGCACGCCGGTGCTGCGGGCCATCGCGGTGCTGGTGTTCAGCGCGCTGCTGTTCTCGATCGTTCCGGAGGGGCTGGCCGCGGCCTGGGCCAACAAGGGCTCCTCCGGCGGCATGGCCCCGGGCACCGCGCAAGCGGTGATCATGGTCGCCAACCCGGTGGGCTACGTCCTGGGTGGGCTGCTGGTGAGCCGGCTGTTCGGCCCGACCCGCCGACTGGCCCTGATGCGGCCCCTCGCGGTGTTCTCCCCGCTGGTGCTGGTGCCGGCGCTGTTCGACCCTCCACCGCTGGTGGTGGCGTTGCTGGCCGCCCTGTGCGGGTTCGCGGTCGCCGGGATGATGCCGATGGCCAACGGGCTCTTCGTCCAGGCGCTGCCGGACGGATTCCGGGCCCGCGCGTTCGGCGTGATGGCCACCGGCGTCCAGGTCATCCAGGGTCTCGCGGTGCTGGTCACCGGGCTGCTCGCCGAGCGGTTCTCCATTCCGGTGGTGGTGGGGGTCTGGAGCGCCGCCGGGGTGCTGCTGATGACGATCGCCGCCCTGCGCTGGCCGGGCAAGCAGACGGTGGACGACGCCATCGCCAAGGCCGCCGCGGCCAACGCCGAGCCGACCCCCGATCCGGGCGGCACCATCGCCGACGGCACGCCGGCGGGCACCGACCTCCGGCCCGCGGACGGCCACCGCCGGCACGCGGTCACCTGATCCACCGCGTGAGCCGGCGCACGGCCTCCGGGTCGGGCCGACGGCCGACGCACCTGGCAGGATGGAACGGTGAACCCCGCAGGTGAATCCGACCGTAACGATGCGTCGATGACCCTCTTCGAAGCGGTCGGCGGCGAACCCACCTTCCGCCGGCTGGTGGACGAGTTCTACGCCGGCGTCGCCACCGATCCCCTGCTGCGACCCATGTACCCGGAGGAGGACCTGGGCCCGGCGGCCGACCGGTTCACCCTGTTCCTGATGCAGTACTGGGGCGGGCCGAACACGTACTCCGCACAGCGCGGGCACCCGCGGCTGCGCATGCGGCACGCGCCGTTCCGGATCGGCGGGGCCGAGCGGGACGCCTGGCTGCGGCACATGCGCCAGGCGGTGGACCGGCTCGACCTGGAGCCGCAGCTCGCCGTCGCTCTCTGGGACTATCTGGAGCGGGCCGCGTACTTCATGGTCAACGTGATGGAGGACCCGGCCGAGGGCGCCTGACGGCGCGTTCCGGCACGGACGCCGCGGGGCGCCTCAGAGCAGGGCGCCCTCGTCGTGCAGCCAGTCCACGAAGCTGGCGGCCACGGCCGCGCCGCAGTCGAGCATCTCGACCAGCAGAGCGTCGTGGGTGCCGGCGCCCAGCGGCACCTGCAACTCGGCGTAGATCGGCAGCTGCCCGCGCTCGGTCGGGTCGCCGATGTACGCCTTGCAGAAGCGGCGGGTGTGGTTCCACTCGTTGACCACCCGGTAGGCCCGGTCGGCCCAGTCCGGCGGAACCGTGGCGTGCGGGCGGGCCCGCATCACCAGGATCTCGTCCTCGGGGCCTTCGAGGGTCACCAGCACGGCGTGCCGCTCCCACATGGCCAGCAGGTTGCCGTCGCCGTCGGCCAGGTAGCGCACGTCGAGCAGGTCGAGTGCGTCACAGACGCGGCGCAGGCTCACCGGCTCGATGGTCGCCGGCATCTCGGTCAGTACGGGCCGGTCGCTGCCCGGGCAGTCGTCCCCCGGCTGGCGAGGGCTCGGCGGGCCGACCCGGACCGCGCTCTCCACTGTGATCCCGCTTCGGGTTTCCGGATCGCCGCCGTCGGCGGGACCGGGGCGCCATGACCACCACGGCATCGCTCGTCGCACCTCACTCCCCAGCGGATCCAGCCGCCTACGGTGCGTTGGATCCGAGGATGGACGGTACCCGGACAGCCGGGTTGAAGCATCCCCCCAACGGCCGCACCGGCCCAGAAGAATGAGCAGGGGTCATCCGTTCGGACGAGTGGCGAGGGGCGTCACGGCAAGATCGGTGGCCTTCTGCAACCAGGCCGCTCCGTATGGTCCCACCAGGCCCACCCAACGGCCCGCCACCCGCACCTGGACCTCGGAGCGCGCGCCAGGACCGGCCGGATCGTCGATCGCGCCGAGGAAGCCCATCCGGACCAGCCCCTGCACCAGCCGCTGCGGCACCTCGACGGCAGGGCCCGGCGGATCGTCCGGCGTGACCAGCACGGCCACGTGGTCGAGCAGCGCGTCGCGCAACGCGCGCTGACCCACCGCGCGGCCCGCCACCCCCTGCTCGCTCGCGGTACGCAGGGTGCCCGCCGCCGCGTCGGCGATCCGCCGCAGCTCGACTGCGGGCAGCACCTCCACCGGCTCGCTTCGCGCCGGTGGCAGCGGCCAGCGCCACTGCGCGTCGCGGCGGGCCGGCAACGTCGCGCCACCGCGTTCCAGCTCGGCCAGCAGGTCGGCGGCGCCCACCGTGACGTCTCCGGCGGCCCCACCGGCGACCGTCCGGGCCACCAGCACCTGCCAGGGCAGCCGGGCGAACAGGGCGACCCGGCCGGGAGCGCCGGCCGGCCGCAGCCGGACCGGCGCCGCCGGGTCCAGCCGGACCAGCCGGGCCAGGAAGGCACCCGCGTCGGCCACGCCGGTCACGCCGTGCCCGGACGGCGACGCCGCCACCCGGTCCGGGCCGGCGGTGCCGGGCAGCGTCACGCCCCGCCGCCCTGCGGGGCGTACGTGAGCAGGAAATCCCGCTCCTCGGGCGTGATCCGCCGGGGCACCTGGCGGGTCAGGTCGAACGGCACCAGCACCGAGCGGGCACGGCTGGCCAGCACCTCGCCGTCGTACAGCTCGTACGCGACGGTGAACCGTGAAGCCTTGATCTCCTCCACCCACAGCTCGATGCGGACGGTGGGCGCGGCCTCCGCGGTGGCCCGACCCAGCGCGTAGTCGACCGGGCGCAGGTAGTCGACCTCGTGCCGGCGGATCACCACGCCGTCGGCGAACGAGCCCACTCCCCAGGCCCGGCCGCCGGCGAACATCAACGCCACCCGCGCCTCCTCGTAGAGCGTGAGGAAGCGCGAGTTGTTGACGTGGCCGTACGCGTCCAGGTCGGACCAGCGCAGCGTGCAGTGGTAGACGAACCGGTCGGACATCAGTCGCGGGTCAGCTTGCGGTAGGTCACCCGGTGCGGCCGGGCGGCCTCCGCGCCGAGGCGGTCGATCTTGTTCTTCTCGTACGCCTCGAAGTTGCCCTCGAACCAGAACCACCTGGCCGGGTCCTGGTCGTCACCCTCCCAGGCCAGGATGTGCGTGGCGACCCGGTCCAGGAACATCCGGTCGTGGGAGATGACCACGGCGCAGCCGGGGAACTCCAGCAGGGCGTTCTCCAGGCTGGAGAGCGTCTCCACGTCGAGGTCGTTGGTCGGCTCGTCGAGCAGGATGACGTTGCCGCCGATCTTCAGGGTCAGCGCCAGGTTGAGCCGGTTGCGCTCACCGCCGGAGAGCACCTTGGTCGGCTTCTGCTGGTCCGGTCCCTTGAAGCCGAACGCGGCGATGTACGCCCGCGAGGGCATCTCGACCTTGCCCACCATCAGGTAGTCCAGCCCGTCGGAGACGACCTCCCAGACGGTCTTGTCGCCGTCGAGGCCCTCACGGTTCTGGTCGACGTACGACAGCGAGACGGTGGGGCCGACCCGGACCTCGCCGTCGGTCGGCTCCTCGAACCCGACGATGGTCTTGAACAGCGTCGTCTTGCCGACGCCGTTGGGGCCGATGATGCCGACGATGCCGTTGCGGGGCAGCGAGAACGACAGGTTGTCGATCAGCAGCCGGTCGCCGAAGCCCTTGCTGAGGCCGTTCGCCTCGATCACCGTGCTGCCCAGGCGCGGGCCCGGCGGGATCTGGATCTCCTCGAAGTCGAGCTTGCGGGTCTTCTCCGCCTCGGTGGCCATCTCGTCGTACCGGTCCAGGCGGGCCTTCGACTTGGTCTGGCGGGCCTTGGCGTTGGAGCGGACCCACTCCAGCTCCTCGGTGAGGCGCTTCTTCATCTTGGCGTCGCGGCGACCCTCGACGGCCAGTCGGGCGGCCTTCTTCTCCAGGTAGGTGGAGTAGTTGCCCTCGTACGGGTAGGCCCGGCCCCGGTCCAGCTCCAGGATCCAGTTGGCCACGTTGTCGAGGAAGTACCGGTCGTGGGTGATCGCCATGACGGTGCCGGCGTACTTGGCCAGGTGCTGCTCCAGCCAGGAGACGCTCTCCGCATCCAGGTGGTTGGTGGGCTCGTCGAGCAGCAGCAGGTCGGGAGCTTCCAGCAGCAGCTTGCAGAGCGCGACCCGGCGGCGCTCACCACCGGAGAGCTGGGTCACGTCGGCGTCCGGCGGCGGGCAGCGCAGAGCGTCCATGGCCAGTTCGAGCTTGGAGTCGACGTCCCAGGCGTCGAGGTGGTCGAGCTCCTCCTGGAGCTTGCCCATCTCCTCCATCAGCTCGTCGGTGTAGTCGGTCGCCATCTGCTCGGCGATCTTGTTGAACCGCTCCAGCTTGGCCTTGGTCTCGGCGACCGCCTCCTCGACGTTGCCGAGCACGGTCTTGGCCTCGTTGAGCGGGGGCTCCTGGGCGAGCATGCCGACGGTGTAGCCGGGCATGAGTCGGGCCTCGCCGTTGCTCGGCCTGTCCAGCCCTGCCATGATCTTGAGGAGGCTGGACTTACCGGCGCCGTTCGGACCGAGCACACCGATCTTGGCCCCCGGCAGGAAGCTCAACGTGACGTTGTCGAGCACGACCTTGTCGCCGTGCGCCTTGCGCGCCTTTTCCAGGACGTAGATGTACTGGGCCACGGTGCGGGCTACCTCCGTCGGTTTGCTGTCGCCTGAGTCGGCGGCGCGGCGCGGGCTGGGACCTGCACCCGCCGCCGCCGGCCGGGAGCCGGCCGCGCGCACGCCATCGTCAATCCTGACAGGTACGGCGCGCTTCGCCCACATCACCCCGCCCCAGGAGTACGCCGGCGAGCCGCATTGCCGGAGTCGGTATAACTCACTACCGTCTTGAGTGTGACCAAAAAGATCGCCATCAGCATCCCGGACGACGTCGCAGAACGGCTGGCCACCGAGCCCAACGTGTCCGCCTTCGTGACGGAGAGCATCCGCCAACGAATGGTCGGTGAACGAACCCGGCGGATTCTGGAGCAGATCGGTTTCAAGATCACCGACGAGGGCCTCGAGGAGGCCGGGCGCAAGTTGGATGAGGCTCGCCAGGCAATAACTCCCGAGTTGCGCGCCAAGGCCGCCGCGCTGCTGAACGAGGCGTCGCGGGGACGGCTACAGGTTCGTGACTGACGCGGGACTCGTACTCGACACCACCGCATTGCTGGCCTACTCCGAAGGAGAGCCGGCTGTGGGCATCCAGATCGCCAAGGTTGCCTACCGCCGGGAGTCCGTGATCATTCCGGCCATGTGCCTGACAGCCGCATATCGCCGAGTGTCCAGCGACGGCTGGCCGTTGCTGGACATTGTCTCCGATCTCGAAGCTGTAGTTGTCGCGCCGGTCGATCACAACATGTGCCCCATCCTGGGCGGCTGGTCCCGCCTCCTGGGCAGCATCGATCTCGCCCAGGTTGCGATCGAAGCGGCAGCCCGAGCGGTCGTACCGATCATGACGGATCGGCGGGAACTGCTTGGTGAGGTACTGCCCAAGGAGTGGCCGATCATCGATCTCTGACCGCCACGGCTGTCGACAAGATCACCTGTAGGATTCGGCCAGACCGAGGCGGGTAGGAGACTCCGGCACGGGGCACAAGACGCCGCAGCTACGCTCAGTACGCTCATCGCGGTGGACCCGTCAGCACCCGGAGGTGGCCGATCGTGACCGTCCGTAGCTCCTTTGTCGTTGTGGCAAACCGTCTGCCGGTCGACGAGGTGAGCACACCCGAGGGACGGCAGTGGCGACGCAGCCCAGGCGGGCTGGTCACCGCGCTGCATCCTGTGCTCGCCGAACAGCATGGCACCTGGGTCGGCTGGGCCGGCGGCACCGGCGCCGCCCCCGAACCGTTCGACCTGGAGGGGATCCGGCTGCATCCGGTGCCGCTGAGCGCCGAGGAGTTGGAGCGCTACTACGAGGGCCAGTCGAATGCGACGATCTGGCCGCTCTACCACGACGCCGTGGAGACACCGGCGTACAAGCGGCGCTGGCGCGAGGCGTACCGCCTGGTCAACGCGCGGTTCGCGGAGGCCGCGGCGGACGTGGCGGCCGAGGGCGCGACGGTCTGGGTGCAGGACTACCAGCTCCAACTGGTCCCCGCGATGCTCCGCGAGCTGCGTCCGGACCTGCGGATCGGGTTCTTCCTGCACATCCCGTTCCCGCCGATCGAGCTGTTCATGCAGATGCCGTTCCGCACCGAGATCCTGCGCGGTCTGCTCGGCGCGGACCTGGTGGGCTTCCAGCAGCGGCTGGCCGCGCAGAACTTCGTACGGCTGGCCCGGCACCTCCTCGGCCTGCGCTACGAGGGGCAGATGATCCAGGTCGACGGGCGACAGGTGAAGGCGGGCGCCTTCCCCATCTCGATCGACACCCAGGAGATGGAACGGATGGCCGCCGACCCGGCGATCCAGGCGCGGGCCAAGCAGATCCGCGCCGAGCTGGGCGACCCGAAGACGATCATCCTGGGCGTGGACCGGCTGGATTACACCAAGGGCATCGAGTTGCGGCTCAAGGCGTTCCGCGAGTTGCTCGCTGACGGAAAGTTGACAGTTCCGGACGCCGTTATGGTGCAGGTGGCCACGCCGAGCCGCGAGCGCGTCGAGCACTACCAGGCACTTCGGGTCAAGGTAGAGCGCGAAGTTGGTCGCATTAATGGCGAATTCGGCCGAGTCGGCGTGCCGGCCGTGCATTACCTCCATCAGTCGTACAGTCGCAGTGAACTGGCCGCGATGTACGTTGCTGCGGACGTGATGATGGTGACCCCGCTGCGAGACGGTATGAATCTCGTCGCCAAGGAGTACGTCGCATCACGCGCCGACCAGGGCGGTGCGCTCGTGCTCAGCGAGTTCGCTGGCGCCGCAACGGAGCTGCGCCAGGCCTTCCTGTGTAACCCGCACGACCCGGACGCGGTCAAGGACGCCCTGCTCCGGGCCGTGCACGTGGAGAAAACCGAGGCACGCCGCCGGATGCGGACAATGCAACGTCACCTGCGTACCCACGACGTGGGGCACTGGGCCAAGTCTTTCCTCTCCGAACTCGGAGTTCCCGAGGCGGAGGCCGCGTGAACACGTCCGTCACCGACGGAGCGGCGATCACCACGGGGGTGCTGGACCCCGAGCTGCGCTCCGCCATCGGCCGGATCGCCCGGGTTCCGCAGCTCCTGATCGCCTGCGACTACGACGGCACACTCGCGCCGATCGTGGAGGACCCGAGCACCGCCGTACCGCTGCCCGAGTCGGTTGCGGCGATCCGCGCGCTCGCCGCGCTGCCGCAGACGAGCGTGGCCGTGGTCTCCGGCCGGGCTCTGCGGGACCTTGCCGCGCTCTCCCGGTTGCCCAGCGAGGTGCACCTCGTCGGCAGTCACGGCTCCGAGTTCGACATCGGCTTCGTCGAGCGCCTCTCCCCCGAGCTGGTCGCGGTGCGCACCCAGGTGCGCAACGCGCTGCGGGAGATCGCCGCCGAACACCCCGGCATCCGGCTGGAACGCAAGCCGGCCAGCGTCGCGGTGCACACCCGGGGCGTCGACCCGCAGGTCGCCGCCGCGGCCATCGAGGCGGTCCGCAACGGCCCGGCCACCTTCGACGGCGTCACGGTGACGCAGGGCAAGGAGGTCATCGAGCTGTCCGTGGTGGCCACCCACAAGGGCACCGCCGTCGACCAGCTCCGGACCCAGCTCTCGGCCAGCGCGGTGCTCTTCATCGGCGACGACGTCACCGACGAGAACGCCTTCGGCAACCTGCACGGGCCGGACCTCGGCATCAAGATCGGCCCCGGCGAGACCAAGGCCGGCTTCCGGGTGGCCGAGCCCATCGAGGCAGCCCGCGCGCTCGGGCTGCTGCTGGAGACCCGCCGCCACTGGCTCTTCGGCGAGCGGGCGGTGCCGATCGAGCGGCACTCGATGCTGGCCAACGGTCGTACGGTCGCGTTGCTCACGCCGGAGGCGAAGGTCAGCTGGCTCTGCCACCCCAAGCCGGACTCGGCGGCGATCTTCGCCGACCTGGTCGGTGGCAGCCCGGCCGGTCACTTCAGCGTCGCCCCGGAGCGCGGGGGCATCCCGCTGGGCCAGCGCTACCGCTCCGGCACGATGACCGTCGAGACCCGGTGGTCCGGGCTCACCGTCACCGACTGGCTGGACAAGCCGGCCCGCGAGACGACGCCGGACGGCCCGGCGGTGGTCACCGGCGACTCGACCCTGGTCCGGGTGCTCACCGGCAGCGGTCGGGTCCGGGTGGAGTTCGCCCCGCGCCCCGAGTTCGGTCAGGTCGCCGTGCAGTTGCAGCCGCTCGGCGACGGCCTGCTGGTGCTCGGCTCGAACGAACCGGTCGCCCTCTACTCCCCCGGGGTCGAGTGGCAGGTCAACAACGACGGTGGGTACGAGACCGCCAAGGCGACCGTCGACCTGTCGGCCGCCGGCGGGCAGGTCGTGCTGGAGCTGCGCTTCGGCACGCACAGCCTGGAGCACCACCGGGTGCCGATCCACGAGCGGCAGGCCACGGCCGAGCAGCCGTGGAAGGACTGGGTGGCCTCGCTGCGGCTGCCGTCCACCTCCCGCGACCTGGTGGCCCGCAGCGCGCTCACCCTGCGCGGGCTCTGCCACGAGATCACCGGCTCGATCCTGGCCGCGGCGACCACCTCCCTCCCCGAGGAGCTGGGCGGCGTCCGCAACTGGGACTACCGCTACTGCTGGCTGCGTGACGCCGCGCTGACCGCCCGCGCGCTGGTCGACCTCGGGTCCATCGAGGAGGCCGAGGCGTTCCTGCGCTGGGTCGACGGCTGCATCGAGCGCACCGGTGGCCACCCGGAGCGACTGCACCCGCTCTACACCATCGACGGCTACGAGCTGGGCGCTGAGGCGGTCATCGACACGCTGCCCGGGTACGCCGGCTCCCGGCCGGTCCGGGTCGGCAACCTCGCCAACCACCAGCTCCAGCTCGACGTGTTCGGCCCGATCGCCGACCTGATCGCGGCGGTCGCCGACGCGCGCGGCTCGGTCCGCGACGACGAGTGGCGGGTCCTGGAGAACATGGTCGAGGCGGTTCGCCGCCGTTGGCACGAGCCCGACCACGGGATCTGGGAGGCGCGGCTGCCACCCCGGCACCACGTCTTCTCCAAGGTGATGTGCTGGATGACCGTCGACCGGGCGCTGCACGTGATGCGCCAGCACGGCGGCGAGGACCGGCCGGAGTGGAAGGACCTGCGCGACCGGATCGGCGCCAACGTGCTGGAGCACGGCTGGCACGACGACGTCGAGGCGTACAGCGTCGCGTACGGGGACGAGGACATGGACGCCTCGTCGCTCTGGATCGGCCTCTCCGGCCTGCTCCCGGGTGACGACCCGCGCTTCCTGTCCACCGTCCTGAAGATCGAGGCGGACCTGCGCAGCGGCCCGGTCGTCTACCGCTACCACTGGGACGACGGCCTGCCCGGCCGTGAGGGCGGTTTCCACATCTGCACGGCGTGGCTGATCGAGGCGTACCTGCGTACCGGCCGCCGCACCGACGCCGAGGAGCTGTTCGCGCAGATGGTGCTGACCGCCGGCCCGACCGGCCTGCTCCCCGAGCAGTACGACCCGCTCGCCGAGCGCGGCCTGGGCAACCACCCGCAGGCGTACAGCCACCTCGGGCTGATCCGCTGCGCCCTGCTGCTCGACAACATGCTCAAGCAGTAGCCGACAGTCAGTTCGACGAAGGGCCGGGGCAGCGCTGCTCCGGCCCTTCGTCATTCGGCCGACGCCGGCCGGTCGAACCCCACCGGCGGGTACCGGTCACCCGAGAGCCGCCGTCACGGCCCTCGCGTCGCCCTCTGCGCGTCCTTTGCTCTGCTTCACTCCACGCAACACAAACGCCTTCTGGGTGTTGCGTCGGTTGAAGCAGAGCAAAGGACGCGCGCGGGGACCAGCCGGTCTCCGCCGCCCGCACCGCCCGGGGTCCGCTCTGCCGCCCGCACCGCCCGGGGCCGCTCCGCGCCCGGGTGGACCGTGCCACCGGTCACCCGTCGAGGGCACCCACCACGTCGCCGAGCACCACGACCGCGGGCGGGCGCACCTCGGCGGTGAGCGCGTCGGCGGCCACCGCGCCGAGCGTGGACCGCAGCGTCCGTTGGGCGCCCGTGGTGCCCTCCTGAACGACCGCGGCCGGCGTCTGCGGCGACCGGCCGTGCGCGATCAGGGTCTCGGCGATGGCGGCGAGGTTCTTGAGCCCCATCAGGATCACCAGGGTGCCGCGCAGGCCCGCGAGGGCGTCCCAGCGCACCAGCGAGGCCGGCGAGTCGGGTGCCACGTGGCCGGAGACGACGGTGAACTCGTGCGCCACCCCCCGGTGGGTGACCGGGATCCCGGCCGCCGCCGGAGCGGCGATCGAGCTGGTCACTCCCGGGACGACGGTCACCGGCACGCCGGCCGCCGCGCAGGCCAGTAGCTCCTCGCCGCCACGGCCGAAGACGTACGGGTCGCCGCCCTTGAGCCGGACCACGACGGCGCCGGCCAGGGCCCGGTCGACCAGGATCCGGTTGATCTCCTCCTGGGCCCGGGACGGACCGTAGGGGATCTTCGAGGCGTCCACCAGCTCGACGTCGGCGCGGAGTTCGTCCAGGAGCAGACCCGGCACCAGCCGGTCGGCGACCACCACGTCGGCCTCGGTGAGCAACCGCCAACCCTTCACGGTGATCAGCTCCGGGTCTCCCGGGCCGGCCCCGACCAGCGCCACCCGCCCGGCGGTCGCGCCGGTCGTCGCCTCGGCGTCGGGCCGGACCCGCGTCGGAGCAGCGACGCGCACGGCGAGCAGGTCGCGGATGGCGTCGCGGACGGTCATCGCGCGGCGAGGATCTCCGCCGCCGAGCACCGCCACGGTGACCGGGCCGTGACGGGTCACCGCCGGCGTCCAGGCCGTGGCGGCGGTCCGGTCGTCGGCCCGGACGCAGAAGATCCGCCGTTCGGCGGCGACGGCGCTCACCGCAGCCGCCGCCATCGGATCGTCGATCGCCACCTGGACCAGCCAGGCCCCGTCCAGGTCCTCGGGCACGAACCGGCGCGGCACCCAGTGCAGCCGACCCGCGTCCACCCGGGCCCGCAGCGCCGGGGTCAGCTCCGGGGCCACCAGCAGGACGTCCGCGCCGGCATCCAGCAGCGCCGGCACCCGCCGGGTGGCGACCGCACCGCCGCCCACCACGACCACACGTCGCCCCTCGAGCCGCAGGCCGAGCGGGTACGGGCTGGCGCTCACGCCGCACCACCGAGCCGGACCGCCCGCTCGTTGGGCACCGTCACTTCTCGGCCACCCCGGCGGAGTCGAAGGTGGCCACGTCGTGCAGCACGCGGACCGCGCCGGTGACCACCGGCAGGGCCAACAGCGCGCCGGTGCCCTCGCCGAGGCGCAGCCCCAGGTCGATCAGCGGGTCGAGGCCGAGATGCCGCAGCGCCACCGTCGCGCCCGGCTCGGCCGAGCGGTGCCCGGCGACCATGGCCGCGACCGCGTCCGGTGCGAACGCGGCGGCGGCGAGCGCCGCCGACACCGCGATCACGCCGTCCAGCAGGACCGGCGTACGGCGGGCCGCGGCGCCCAGGATCAGCCCGGCCAGCGCGGCGTGCTCCAGGCCACCGACGGCGGCGAGCACGCCCAGCGGGTCGGCCGGATCGGGCGTGTGCCGGGCCAGCGCGGCCCGCACGACGGCCACCTTGCGGGCGTACGTCGGGTCGTCGATCCCGGTGCCCCGGCCGGTGGAGTCGAGCGGGTCGACGCCGGTGAACGCGGCGATCAGCGCGGCGGCCGGGGTGGTGTTGCCGATGCCCATGTCCCCGGTGAGCAGGATGCCCGCCCCGGCGTCGATCAGCTCGTCGGCGATCCGGATGCCGGTCCGCACCGCGGCCAGCGCCTCGTCCCGGGTGAGCGCGGCGGTCACCGTGAGGTCCCGGGTGCCTCGGCGCACGGAGGCGGTGACCAGTCGGGGCGCGGACGGGTCGGCCGGACCGGAAGCCTCGGGGACGGGCAGCGGGGTGGCCACCCCGACGTCGACCACGGTGACCGAGGCGCCGGCCTGGCGGGCGAACGCGTTGACGACCGCACCGCCGGCCAGGAAGTTGCCGATCATCTGCCCGGTGACCTCCTGCGGCCACGGGCTGACCCCCTGGGCGTGCACCCCGTGGTCGCCCGCGAAGATCGCCACGGCGGCCGGCTCGGGCACCGGCGGTGGGCAGGCCCCGGCCAGCCCGGCGAGGCGTACCGACAGATCCTCCAGCAGGCCCAGCGAGCCCGGCGGCTTGGTCAGCCGGCCGTGCAGCTCGCGGGCGGCGGCCATCGCCGCCTCGTCGAGTGGCCGGATGGCCGAAATCGTGGTCTCCAGCATCATGCCTCCATGGTCTCGCGCAGCACCTCGATGAACGCGTCGGTGGTGTTCCGGTCGCGTACCGCCACCCGCAGCCAGTCCGGGCCGAGCCCGGGGAAGGTGTCGCCCCGGCGTACCGCCCAGCCCCGGTCGCGCAGGCCCTCTCGGACCCGGTTCGCGTCGGGCAGGTGCAGCAGGACGAACGCGCTGGCCGGGCGGCCCGCGACGCGTACGCCGGGCAGGTCGGCCAGGCGCGCGACCAGGTGGTCGCGGTCGGCGGCGAGGTCGGCGGCGATCGCGCGTTCGGCCTCGACCGCGACTCCGGTGGCGCAGGCCGCGGCGGCGGCCAGCGCGGGCGTGGAGACGGCCCAGAGCGGCTGGACGGCGGCCAGGCGGGACAGCAGCTCCGGGGCGCCGAGCAGGTAGCCGATCCGCAGGCCGGCCAGGCCCCACGTCTTGGTGAGGCTGCGCAGGACGAGCAGCCCGGGCAGATCCCGCCGCTCGGCCAGCGACTCCGGCTCGCCGGGGTGCGCGCCGCCGGTGGTGTCGGCGAACGCCTCGTCGACCACCAGCACCCGGCCGGGACGGGCGAGCGCGGCCACGGTCCGCGCGGGGTGCAGCACCGAGGTGGGATTCGTCGGGTTGCCGATCATCACGAGGTCGGCGTCGTCGGGCACCAGGGACGGATCGAGCCGGAACCCGTCGGCCGGGTCCAGCAGCACCCGCTCGACCGGATGGCCGGCGGCCCGTAGCGCCGCCTCCGGCTCGGTGAACTGCGGGTGCACCACCACGGGTCGGCGGATGCCACGCAGCGCCTGGGCGATCAGCACGAAGCCCTCGGCGGCGCCGGCGGTGAGGAGTACCTCGTCCGGGTGACGCCGGTGCCGGGCGGCGACGGCGGCGCGGGCCGGCGCCGGGTCGGGGTAGCGGGCCAGGTCGGTGAGGGTGGCGGCGATCGGGTCGGCCAGCCAGGCCGGCGGTGGCGTCTGGCGGACGTTGACGGCGAGGTCGATCAGCCCGGCGCCCACCTCGGCGTCGCCGTGGTGCGCGAGGTCCGGCTCGGCCCTGGTGGGCGGGGTGATGGCAGCAGACTGATCGCGCATGTCCGCGATCCTGCCGGGAAGGTGGCCGGCGGGACAGTCGATGTCGGCGTAAGCCATGTCACCACCTCGCGGGTTTATGAGTTCTTCTCATGTACGAATCGGAAATGTCATAACTTGGCCACGTGAGCAACCGACCCCTTGCCGCCGCTGGTCGACTCGTTCCTCTTCTCCGCGCCGGGCTCATCGCCGGCATCGTGATCGCCGCCGTCGCGTACCCGGTGGTCGCCTTCACCGGGCTCGGCGCGAAGGCCACCGCGCACGCCACGGAGCAGAAGACCAGACTGCTGACCACCGCCCTGCCCGCCGAGACCTCCTACCTCTACGCCCCGGACGGCAAGACCGTGCTGACCATGTTCTACGAGGAGTACCGGCAGTACACGAAGCTGTCGGACATGTCGCCGAACATCCAGCAGGCGATCGTCGCCGCCGAGGACAACCGCTTCTACCAGCACCACGGCGTCGACCCGAAGGGCGTGGCCCGCGCCTTCGTGTCCAACGCCCGCTCCGGCGGCTCCCAGGGCGCCTCGACACTGACCATGCAGTACGTCCGGATGGCCCTGCGGGACAGCGCGAACACCCCGAAGGAGGTCCAGGAGGCCACCCAGCAGACCAGCCTGCGCAAGGTCAAGGAGATGCGCATGGCCTTGGACCTGGAGAAGGAGCTGAGCAAGGAGCAGATCCTCGAGCGCTACCTGAACTCCGCGTACTTCGGCCACCGGGCGTACGGCATCTACGCCGCCAGCGAGATCTTCTTCTCCAAGACCCCGAAGGACCTCACCCCGGTCGAGGCGGCCACCCTCGCCGGGCTGGTCAAGTCCCCCTCCGAGTACGACCCGGCCGACACCGACCAGAAGGACGCCACCGGGCGGCGCAACTACGTGCTGGACCGGATGAGCCAGCTCGGCTACCTCTCCCCCGACTCGGCCGCCGCCGCGAAGACCGAGCCGATCCGGCTGAAGCTCACCACCCCGCCGAGCGACTGCGCCTCGCTCATCGAGAAGTACCGGAGCTGGGGCTTCGCCTGCGACTACCTGAAGAACTGGTGGAGTTCGCAGCCCGCGTTCGGGGCCAACCGGCTGGAGCGGATGGACAAGCTGCGTCGGGGCGGCTACCGCATCGTGCTCAGCCTCGACCCCAAGATCCAGGAGGCGGCGGAGAAGAACGTCGGCGCCAAGGAGGGCACCGGCAGCCCGTTCGCCAACGGGATCGTGGTCTCCGAGCCGGGGACCGGGCGCGTGAAGGCGATGGCGGTGAACCGGAACTACTCCCTGGACCTGGCCGACAACCCACCCAGCTCCAACCCGGAGGCCGGGCCGAAGGTGAAGGCGAACTATCCGAACACGGTGGCGCCGCTGCTCGGCGGCGGCGACCTGCCGGGCTACCAGGCCGGGTCGACGTTCAAGATGTTCCCGATGCTGGCCGCGCTGGATTCGGGGATGACGCTGTCCACCTCGTTCAACGCCCCGTACCGCTACAAGTCGTCGGTCTACGACGGCTGGGCGCCCTCCAACGCCAGCGGCGCGATGACCGGGCAACAGACCATGTGGTCCGGCTTCGGCAAGTCGGTCAACACGTACTTCGTGTGGCTGGAGGAGAAGGTGGGCGCGGACCGGGCGGTCCGGCTGGCCGAACAGCTCGGGCTGCGCTGGCGCACCGACGTCGACCGGGAACAGGCGTCCCCGGGCAAGGCCAAGAAGTGGGGCGCGTTCACCCTGGGCGTCTCCGACGCCACACCGCTGGAGATGGCGAACGCCTACGCCGCCGTCGCGGCCGACGGCCGCTACTGCGAGGCGATCCCGGTGCAGGCGATCATGAACCGGGACGGCACCCCGGCCACGTACGCCACTCCGGGCGGTCTGCACCGTGAGGTCGCCAAGCCGCGCTGCCGCCAGGTGGTCAGCGCCGACGCCGCCCGGGCGGCCACCGACGCCGCCCGCTGCCCGACCGGGGACAGTCCGGCACGCGGCGGCTGCGGCGGCTGGTCAACCGCCGACAGCGTGCGGGGTACGGTCGGCCGCCCGGTCGCCGGCAAGACGGGCACCACCGACAGCACCCGGTCCGCCTGGTTCGTCGGCTACACCCCGGAGCTGGCCGCGGCGAGCTTCATCTCCGACCCGGACAACCCGTTCAACGCCGTCGGTGACGGGCAGTCCCAGATCCCGATCGCGGCGGTGGCCGAGACCCTGCGCGACGGCCTGAAGGGCACGCCGACCCGCCAGTTCACGCCACCGTCGGACGCCATCGTGGGATGACGGCGCGGATCAGCGCAGATCAGCGGCCACGAACGACCACAGTTCGAGGTCGGCCCGGCCACCGCCGACGAAACCGGCGTTGCGCAGCAGCCCCTCGTAGCTGAAGCCGGCCTTCTCGGCGACCCGGCGGGACGCCAGGTTGCCGGGTGCCACCCGCAGCTCGACCCGCTGGAAGCCGTGCTCCAGGATCAGCGCGATGGCCACCGCGTCCACCGCCTCGGCGGCCAGGCCGAAGCCCCGCGCGTGGGGGGCCATCGCGTAGGAGACCTCGGTGAGCCGGGCGCCCCAGTCGGTGCGACGCGTCCAGAGGGAGCCGACCATCTGGTCGTCCTCCCGGCGGACCACCGCGTAGTGGTCGCCCTCGCCGCTGTCGCGCCGCTGCCGGGCCAGATCCGTGCACCAGGCGTGCCCGTCGATCGGGCCGGAGTCGTCGGCCAGCGGCAGCCACCGCCGGGTCAGCTTGTCGGCGAAGATCTCCCCGGCGGCCGACGCGTCCGCCGCGGTGAGCCGACGCACCTCGGTACGCGGGGTGGAGACGGTCAACGCCGGAAACCGGCGGACCGCCAACTCACCGATCACGCGGGCACCACGGGAGGCTGCGCGGGCACCGCGTCGGCTGCTGGCTCGCTGACCGCCGCCGCCACCACCCGGGCGGCGGTCGCCGGGTGTCCCGCCCAGTGCAGGGTGAGCTGCGAGGCGTGCACGTTGCGCCACACGAAACCCTCCGGCGTGCCGCCGTCCCAGCTCCAGGCCGGCCGCTGACCGGCGCGCGGGGTGAGCACCGCCCGGTGCACCTTGTGCCCGACGACCACCGTGCCGCGCGCGGCGACCACGCTGTCGGTCTGGGCGGTCGCCTCCCGGTAGCCCACCACGAGGCCGTCGCGGCTCACACCCACCGCGTCCAGCACACCGCACATCGGCAGCCCGTCCAGCTCCCGGGCCAGCCACAGCAGGCCGGCGCCCTCGGCGACCACCGGCCGGCCGGTGCGGGCCAGCTCGGCCACCGCGATGCAGAGCCGCCGGTTGGCCGACAGCTGCTCGGCGTACGACTCGGGCAACGCACCCCCGACGACCAGCGCGCGGGTGCCCACCGGCAGCGCCTCGTCGCGCAGCGGATCGACAGTGACCACCTCGGCGCCGGCGGCCGACAGCAGCTCCGCGGTCTCCGGGTGGCTGAAGCTGCCACCCGGCCCGCCGGCCAGCGCCACCAGCGGGCGCTGCGCCGGGACGACCAGCTCGCCGAGCGCCTCCTGCGGCGACCAGGCCGCCGCCGGCAGTGGCGGAGCGGAACGGGCCAACCCGAGCAGCCGCTCCAGGTCGACCGTGGCGGCGACCGCCTCGCCCAGCCGGCGCACCGCACGGACCGCGTCGGTCGAGGAGTCGACCACCGGCGCCACCCCGTGCCGGCGCGACGGCAGCACGGCCGGCAGGTCCTGGCGACGCAGCGCGCCGTAGACCGGCACGCCGACGTCGTCCAGCGCCTCGCGCAGCATCGCCTCGTGCCGGGACGACGCCACCCGGTTGAGGATCACCCCGCCCAGCCACAACTGCTCGTCGTACGAGCGGAAACCGTGCACCAAAGCGGCCACCGACTGCCCCATCGCGGCCACGTCGACCACCAGCACCACCGGACTGCGCAGCGCGGTGGCCGCGGCGGCCGTGGACTCCTGCTCCGGGCGGCCACCGACGGAGTCGTACAGGCCCATGCTGCCCTGCACGACGGCGAGCGCGGCACCCGCGGCGCCGTGTGCGACAAGCGCGGCGAGCCGGTCGACGCCGACCAGCCGGGGATCGATCACCCGACCGGGCCGACCGGCGGCGAGACCGAGGTACGCGGCGTCGACATGATCCGGGCCGAGCTTGAACCCGGCGACGTCGACACCCCGCTCGGCCAGGGCGGCGAGCAGCCCGATCGCCAGCGCGTTCTTTCCGTGCCCGGAGGACGGTGCGCTGAGCACCAGGCGCGGCACGACGGTCATCATCGACTCCTCGCGGGCGGCGGCGGGTACGCGACGGACAACCGAGGAGGTCGATCCGTCGGCGTGACGATACCCGTCCGGTCCGACGGGCGAGCACCGCCAACCGGGGGTCGGCGGACCGTCCCGGCCCGGTCGCGGTGAGTGGCCCCGGTCATACGGGTAGCCTCGGTGCCGTGTACCGGTTCCTGCTGAGCCCACGCTGGTTGGGCGCCCTCGCGCTGACCCTGGTCGCCGCCGCCGTCATGGTGTGGCTGGGCAACTGGCAGCTGGACCGATACCGGGGCCGTACCGAGATCAACGAGCGGATCGACGCGGGCGAGCGGATGGCCCCGGCGCCCCTGGCCGACGCGTTCCGCGCGCCCACCGGCGGCCCCGGGACCGCCGGCCCGGCCCCCGCGAAGGACAAGGTCTGGACCCGGATCACCGCCACCGGCCGGTACGACCCGTCGAACACCGTCCTGGTCCGTGGTCGGACGGTCGACAGCCGGGTCGGCTTCGAGGTGCTCACCCCGCTGGTGCTCCCCGACGGCAGCGCGCTGCTGGTGGACCGGGGCTGGATCCCGCCCGCGCCGGGCGGGGCGACCGCCCAGCCGTCGGTGCCCGCCCCGCCGGGCGGCGACGTGACGGTCAGCGGCCGGGTGCACGAGACCGAGAGCGGCGCCGGCACGGTGGACCGCCGCGACGGCCGGCTGGAGACGCGGCGGATCGCCGTACCGCGCCTGGCCCGCGAGCTGCCCTACCCGGTCTACGGCGGCTACCTGCTGCTGGACGACCAGACCCCGGCCGCCGACGGGGCGTTCAAGGCCGTGCCGGTCGGGCACACCAACAACTGGCAGAACTTCGGCTACGTCGTGCAGTGGTGGCTCTTCGCCGCGATGGCGCTCTTCGGCTACGGCTGGGTGGCCCGACGCGAGGCACGCCGGGCCGCCGGGCTCGACAGCGCGACCGCCCCGCTGGACCGGGCGGCCGAGCCGACGCCGAGCGCGTCCGCCTGAGCGGGCGGCCGGCCCGGCGCGACACGAGGGCCGGCGTGGCCCGTCAACCGCTCAGCCGACCGGCGTGGATGGCGCGGACCGCGTCGATGGTGTCCGCCTCGGCGGCGGACTTGTCGTCGCGGTAGCGCACCACGCGAGCGAACCGCAGAGCCATCCCACCCGGATAGCGGGTGCTCGTCTGCACCCCGTCGAAAGCGATCTCCACCACCTGCTCCGGGCGGACCCGGACCACCCAGTCGCCGCGCTCCACCGCGAGGTCGAGGAACCGCTCGGTCTGCCAGCGCAGCAGCTCGTCGGTGAGCCCCTTGAACGTCTTGCCGAGCATCACGAAGTCGCCAGTACGCGGGTCACGGGCGCCCAGATGCAGGTTGGACAGCCAGCCCTTGCGCCGGCCGCTGCCCCACTCGACGGCGAGCACCACCAGGTCGAGGGTGTGCCGTGGCTTGACCTTGACCCAGGCGGCGCCGCGCCGGCCGGCGTCGTAGGGGGCGTCCGGTGCCTTGACCACCACGCCCTCCTGGCCGGCGTCGAGCGCGGCGGCGAACGCCGCGCCGGCCTGCTCCGGGCCGTCGACCTCCATGCGCCCCACCAGCAGCGACGCGTCCACCGCGCCGGCGAGCGCGGCCCACCGCTCCCGGCCGGGCAGGTCGATCAGATCCTGGCCGTCGAGGTGCAGCAGGTCGAAGAAGTACGGAGTGAGCACCGTCGCGCCGGTGCTGGCGGCGGCCGCGAGCACCGCCGGGGCGACCGGAGTCCGCCCGGTGGTGCTCGGTGTGGTGCGCCGGGCGGCCCGGCTGGAGGTCTGCTGGAACGGCAGCGGACGGCCCGTCTCGTCCAGGCCGATCGCCTCGCCGTCGAGCACCAGCTCCCGGCCCGGCAGGGCGCGAACCGCCGCGACCACCTCGGGCACCCGGTTGGTGATCTCGTCGAGGCTGCGGGTGAACACGGCGATGTCGGCGCCGGAGCGGTGCACCTGGATGCGGATGCCGTCGAGCTTCACGTCGACCACCGCCGGCGTGCCGGTCGCGGCCAGCGCCTCGTCGACCGAGGGAGCGCTCTGCGCGAGCATCGGCGCCAGCGGCCGGCCGACCCGCAGGCCGAACCCGGCCAGCTCGGCCTCGCCGCCGGCCAGCGCGGCCACCGCCACGGCACGCAGGTCACCGGCGAGCAGCAGGGCCCGACGGACGGTCGCCACCGGCACCTCGGCGGCCCGGGCCACGGCGTCGGCGAGCAGCCCGGCCTGGGCGCCCTGGCGCAGCTCACCGCCGAACAGGCCGGTGAGCAGCCGTTGCTCGTCGGCGGTGGCCGCCGCGTAGAGGCCGCCGAGCAGAGCCCGGCGCCGGGCCTGCGACCCGGCGCCCTGCACGGCGGCGATCTGCTCGATGGCCGCGTCGACGGCGGCCACGGTCAGCGTCGGCTCGGTGGCCGGTGGCGGCAGGTCACGCAGACTCGCGTAGCCCACGCCGGTCTGCCGCTGGCGCAGCTCACCGGCGAGATAGCCGGCGCCGGGCTCCACCTCGGCCGGGTCGAGCCGGCGCAGCGCGTCGGCGAGCAGCTCCACCTTGGCCCGCCGGCCGCTGGTGGCGCCCACGGCGGCGGAGGTGGCCGCCAGGTCGATGAACCGCACGAAGCCCATCCTGCCAGCCACCTCCGACACCGCCCGGGCATTGCCGTGCCCGGGCGGTGTCGGCGCGGTGCCGCAGCCCACGAGGGGGCGGCGGGAATCAGGCGGAGACGGGCTCCTCGATGCGCAACCCTCGGGCGCGGACCTCGCCGGCGACCCGGGAGAGCACCGAGTCGAGGGCGACCAGGGCGGCGGACAGCTCACCGAGCTGGTCGTTGAGCGTGTCCTCGGACCACGCGGAGACGTCGACGTCCCCCAGTGCGCTGACGGCGGCCCCCAACCGGGCCATCACCTCGTTCGTACTCATGTTCGAAAGGCTATAACAAGCCGCCCGGCGACACGCCGCAAACTCCCAGATCAGACGCAAAGTTGTCGTTCCGACATCTAACTGCTTGCCGCGGCCACCTTGCCCAGCAGCAGCGCCTCGGCGAGGCAGACCTTGGCGAACTCGCCGAGGTGCAGGCTCTCGTTCGGGCCGTGCGCGCGGGCGTGCGGGTCCTCCACACCGGTCACCAGGATCGCCGCATCCGGGAACATCTCCTGGAACGTGGCGATGAACGGGATCGAACCGCCGATGCCGATGTCGACCGGGTCGGTGCCGTCCCAGGCGGCGCGGAACGCCGAGCGGGCGGCGTCGAACATCGGCCCGGACGCGTCGATCACGCACGGGTCGCCGTCGTGCTCCAGAGTGACGGTCACCTGGGCGCCCCACGGCGCGTGCTTCTCCAGGTGGGCGCGCACCGCCGCGTACGCCCGCTTCGGGTCGTCTCCCGGCGCGAGACGGACGTTGAGCTTCGCCTTCGCGGCCGGGACCAGGGCGTTCGGCGCCTCGCCGGTGGACGGCGCGTCGATGCCGAGCACCGACACCGCCGGCTTCGTCCAGACCCGGTCGGTGAGCCGGCCGGTGCCGATGAACTGGACACCCTCGGCCAGTCCGGACTCAGCCCGCATCCGGTCCTCGGGGTAGTCGACGGCAGCGCCCTCCCGGCTGACCAGCCCGTCCACCGCCATGTCACCGGCGTCGTCGTGCAGGGTTGCCAACAGGCGGACCAGCGCGGTGAGCGCGTCCGGGACGACACCCCCGAACATGCCGCTGTGCACGGCGTGGTCCAGCGTGCGGACCTCGACGAAGCAGTTGACGACGCCGCGCAGCGAGGTGGTCAGCGCCGGTACGCCGATGTCCCAGTTGCCGGAGTCGGCGATCACGATGACGTCCGAGGCGATCTCGTCGCGGTGCTCGATCAGCAGTTGCTCCAGCGAGTCGGAGCCGTACTCCTCCTCGCCCTCGATGAACAGCACCACGCCGACCGGCAGCGCGTCCCCGTACGCGCGCAGCGCCGCGACGTGCGCCATGATGCCGGCCTTGTCGTCGGCCGCGCCCCGGGCGTACAGGCGGCCGTCGCGCTCGACCGGTTCGAACGGGTCGGACTCCCACAGCGACCGGTCACCGACCGGCTGCACGTCGTGGTGGGCGTAGAGCAGCACGGTGGGCGCACCGGGTGGGGCGGCCCGACGGCCGATCACCGCGGGCTGCCCGCCGGAGCGCACGATGTCGACGTCCAGGCCGCAGCCGCGCAGCAGCTCGGCGACCGCCTCGGCGGAACGCTCCACGTGTGAGTGGTCGAAGCCTTCGAAGGCGATGCCGGGGATGCGGACGAGGCGTTCCAGGTCGGCGCGTACGCCGGGCATCTCCCGCTCGACGGCGGCCCGCACCTCGGACTCGGACATGATCGGTGAGGTCATGACCGGAATCGTATGCCGGCCTTACCCAGGCGTGTTGGCCGAGCCCGTACCGTCACCGCCGCCCGCCGGGCCGGAACCCGCCCGCGCGCCCGGGGCGGCCCGGCCGGCGCGGTGCGCGCGGCCGGCGGCCTCGGTGGCGGCGTCCATCCAGGAGCGGGCCCGACCGGCCGTGCCGCCCACCCACCCGCCGACGTCGCTGGCGCCGTCGCCGAGGCGGCGCAGCAACCCGACCAGCGGGTCGGTGGAACGGCTGAACTCCTCCCGGTACGACTCGGCAGCGGCCTTGATCTCCTCCGAGACGCTTGTCGAGGCGTCGTCGTCGCGGCGCGGATAGTCCCCGGACAGCACCCGCCCGTACGCCCCGGAGTCGATCCACTGCCGCAACTGCGCGGCCCTCGCCACCGGCGCCGGGTGCGTGCTCCACGCCGTCATCCGGATCTTGTGCAGGCTGTCGCGCAGGTCGCCGCCGCCGGCGTACTCGGCGGCCTGCTCCAGGAAGGCGGTCGTGTCGATCTGCGACAGGTCGCCGCCGCCCGCGAGCTTCATCAGCAGCCGCAGCGCGGCGGCCGGGTCCTGCCCGGCGAGCAGGCCGGCCCGGTCGGCGGACAGCTCCGCCTTGCGCCACCACTCCAGCATCGCCGCGATGATCGCCCGCAGCGCGAACGCGCCCACCGGCAACCAGCTCAGGTTGGCCGCCCACCGGGTGAGGATCATGAGCATGGTCTTGTAGACCGCGTGCCCGCTGCCCACGTGCCCCAACTCGTGGCCGAGCAGGCAGCGCAGCTCGTCCTCGTCGAGCTGCTGCACACACGCGGAGTTCAGCACGATGAACGGCCGGTCCAGACCCACCGCCTCGGCGCCCAGCCAGGGCGACTGCGTCACGTACAGCTCGGGCAGCTCGGCGACGTCGAGCGCCGCCGCGGCCTCGGTGTAGCGCTGCCACACCGCCGGATACTGCCGGTGATCGACGCGGATGCCGGACGCCAGCACCGACAGCCGGAAACCCCGCTCGTTCCACATGCCGAAGAACGCCCGCACCACGTCGTCGAAACCACGCAGCTCACGCAGCGCGACCAGGGCGCCCCGGTCGGCCGGATGCTCCCAGGCCCGCGAGCTGATGCCGGTGAGGGTGATCCGGCGCCGCGCCGGCGCGTCCGCTGCCGTCATGATGGGGCCCCCGTTTCGCCGTGACTCCTCGCATCGTGCCGCAGCGGGTGGCCGGCGTCCATGCCCGGTCAGCGGATCCGCACGTAGTACCGGGACGCGTCCAGCGGCAGCGTCGGCGCACCGTGGACCACCAGGTCGGCGCGCGCCGCGGTGTCGTCGGCGGCGAAGTGCGCCCGCTCCCCGGTATGCCAGCGGCGCAGCTCGGGCAGGATCTCCGGCCCGTCCCGCTCGACCGCACGGGCCAGCCGCAGCGGCGCGGGCGCGGTGACGAAGACGGCGAGGGTCAGCTCCGGCCGGACGACGGCACGGGCCGCGCTGACCCCCTCCACGATCAGCACCGGCGTCACCGGCACCGGCACCGGGCGGGGTAGGAAGCACCGCCGCACCCAGCTGTAGCGCCGGTACGCGCCCGGCTCTTCCTGGCGCAGCGGGGTCAGCACCTCGGTGTCGAGACGAGGCCAGAAGGTGAGCTGGTCGTCCCAGCCGTCGAGCAGGTCGTCGGTGTGCACCACCGGCGGGCGCCCGCCGGGCAGCGCCGCCAGGGCGTCCGCGAGGTGCGCGGCGAACCGGCTCTTGCCCGCGCCGCTCGGCCCGTCCACCGCGACCAGCCGGGTCCGCCCCAACCGCGCCGGGCCCGCGAGCACCCGACGGGCCAACTCGGCGTACGCCTCGACGACCACCACCGTCGGCACCGGCGCGGCGGATCGCTCGGTCGACCCGCCGACGTCCACGCCCTCGTCTACGCCCTGGTTCCCGCCCTGAGCCCTGCCCTCAGCCCCGTCCACGCCCGCGGCCCCGCCCTCGTCTACGCCCTCGTTCCCGCCCTGAGCCCCGCCCTCATCCCGTGCCGGCCCCGTGCGGTCGGGGCCGCGCCGCTACGGGCCCCTGTGGGCAAGCCCTCTGGTGACGAGTCGTGCACGACCGAAGTATGCCCCGCTCACACCCCGGCAACGGGGGTTCACCGCCCAGATCAACTCGGCCTCATTGATGTCGGGGTATCCCGTCGGCCAGCACACCCCGACATCACGGAAACCGAGTCGATCACGCCGGTTTCGGTGGGGTGACACGTCCGGCTGACGCCCCGGGCCGGTCATTCTCACGACCGGGGGATTTGGGGCGGGCGACGGGTGACGGGCGGCCCGTTCGCCGCGCGGTTTGGTACCCGAGTCGGCATGATCGGGTGGTGCTCCGAGACGTGATGAGCCCCGGCATTGACGCCCTCCTCGAACAGGCCCGCGCCGGGCTGCACCGATTGACTCCACAGCAGACCGTCGAGGCGGTCCGCGGTGGCGCTCTGCTGGTCGACACCCGTACCGACGCACAGCGCCGCGAACAGGGCGACCTGCCCGGCGCCGTCGTCATCGACCGCACGGTGCTGGAATGGCGGCTCGATCCGGCCAGCGCCTGGCGCATCCCGGAGGCCACCGCCTACGACCGGGAGATCGTGGTGGTGTGCCGCCAGGGCTACAGCTCCAGCCTGGCCGCCGCCAGCCTCCAGACCCTCGGCCTGCGCCGGGCCACCGACATGATCGGCGGCGTCGACGCGTGGCTGGCCGCCGGCCTGCCCACCACGGACCGCCCCGCCGACATCCGGCCCTGAACCGCCCTGCTCAGAGCTGCGGGGCGCCGGGTGGGATGAAGGGAAGACCGGGGGGTGCGCCGCTCTCGATGAGGCGCCAGAGGGCGTCGGTGTCCAGGTGCTCCTCGACGAGGTCGCCGAGCAGGTCGAGCGAGCCTTCCCGGGCTGCCGCGAAGCTGGTGCCCGGCGCGACCCGGAACCCGGTACGACCCGCCAGCCGGGCGGCCTCGGTGAGGAACCAGCGGCGGAACCCGTCGGACTCGAACGCCCCGTGCCAGTGCGTACCGTGCACCGCGCCGAGCACCGCGCCCTCACCGTCGCCGTCGGCCCCGGTCAGCAACGGGGTCAGGGCGGGGTCGGTCTGTGAGACGTACCCGTGGTGGATCTCGTAGCCGCGGACCGCCACGTCGCCGGGGCCGGTGCCGACCGACTGCCGGACGGTCTTGCGCGGATCGAAGGTGATCTCGATGGGCAGCAGGCCGAGCCCGGGCACGCTGCCCTGCCGGCTCTCGACCGGGTCGTGGATGGCCCGGCCGAGCATCTGGAAGCCGCCACAGAGGCCGAGCAGCGGCTTACCGGCTGCCACGTGTCTGGTCACCGCGTCGGCGAGGCCGGTCTCGCGTAGCCAGGTGAGGTCCGCGACTGTCGACTTCGAGCCGGGCAGGACGATCAGGTCGGCGGCGGCCAGTTCGGCCGGCTCGACGGTGAGGCGTACGCGCACGCCCGGCTCGGTGGCCAGCGCTTCCACGTCGGTGGCGTTGCTGATCCGGGGCAGTCGGACGACCGCCACGTCCAACCAGTCGGTGCCGTGCGGTGCGGCGGGGCGGCCGAGCACCCGGCCGTAGGCGAGCGAGTCCTCCGCGTCCAGCCAGAGGTCGAGCGACCAGGGCAGCACCCCGTACGTGGGACGGCCGGTCACCTGACGCAGCATGTCCAGCCCGGGCTGGAGCAGGCCGAGGTCGCCGCGGAACTTGTTGATCACGAAGCCGGCGATGAGCGCCTGGTCCGCTGGGTCGAGCAGGGCCACCGTGCCGAACATCGAGGCGAAGACCCCGCCCCGGTCGATGTCGCCGACCACGATGGCGGGCAGGTTGGCGTGCCGCGCGAGCCCCATGTTCACGTAGTCCCCGGCCCGCAGGTTGATCTCCGCCGGGCTCCCGGCACCCTCACAGATCACCACGTCGTACGCGGCCCGCAGCTCGGCCAGCGCCGCGTACGCGGTCTCGGCGAGCCGCGGCCGCACCTGCCGGAAGGTGCCGGCGGTGATCGTGTCGACCGCCGTACCGAGGAGAACCACCTGGCTGGCCAGGTCGCTGCCGGGCTTGAGCAGCACCGGGTTGAAGCGCAGGTCCGGGGCGAGCCCGCAGGCGGCGGCCTGCATGGCCTGCGCGCGGCCGATCTCGCCGCCACGCCCGTCCGGCCCGACCACGACGGCCGAGTTGTTCGACATGTTCTGCGCCTTGAACGGCGCCACCTTCACGCCCTGCCGGTGCAGCCATCGGCAGATGCCGGCGGTGAGCACGCTCTTGCCGGCGTCCGAGGTGGTGCCGGCGACCAGCAGCCCGCCGCTCACCGCCCGCTCACCCGCCGCGCCGCACCGTGGAACAGGCCCCGCTCCGACCCGACCCCGCCGGACAGCAGGCGGCCGTTCCGCCCAGCCATCCGCAAGCCGCTCCCGGCCCCGCCGGACAGCAGGCCGCTCCCGGCCCCGCCGGACAGCAGGCGGCTCCCGGGCCCGGCCGCGACGGCCCGCAGACTCCGACGGGCGACGGCGCCGGCCAGGCGGCCGACGGTCACCGGGTACGCGGCCGCCAGCCCGAGTGCGGCCAGGCCGACAGCGCCGGAGATGCGGGCTGCTCGCTTGAGGTGTCGTGCCTCGGGACGGGGGCCGTCGCCCAGGAACGGGCGGACCTCGGAGCGCCCGAAGTACCTGTTGCGGCCACCGAGGCGGACGCCGAGCGCGCCGGCCATCGCCGCTTCGCACTGGCCGGCGTTGGGGCTCGGGTGATCGTTGCGGTCCCGTCGCCACACCCGCCAGGCCTGCTTCCGATCGCCGTTCGCGACCGGCGCGACGGCGATGGTGAGGAGCCCGGTCAGCCGGGACGGCACCAGGTTGAGCAGGTCGTCCAGCCGGGCGGCCGGGGTGCCGAACCGCGCGTAACGCTCCGATCGGTGCCCGACCATGGCGTCGAGGGTGTTGGCGGCGCGGTAGCCCAGCAGCCCGGGCAGGCCGGCGACCGCACCCCAGACCAGCGGGGCGACCACCGCGTCGGAGGTGTTCTCCGCGACCGACTCGACGGTGGCCCGGGCCAACTCCGATTCGTCAAGGGTCGAGGGGTCCCGGCCGCAGAGGTTGCCGAGGCGCCGTCGGGCGGCGGGCAGGTCACCGTCACGAAGCGTTCGGCCCATGACGGCGGCCTCGTGTCGGAGAGTACGGCCGCCCAGCACGGTCCAGGTGCCGGCGGCGACGAGCACCGCACGGCTCACCGGCCGGTGCCGGGTGGCCGCCGCGGCGACCGCCCCGAGCACCACGGGCCCACCGACGGCCAGCGCCGTGAACACCGCGCCGGCCGTCCGGTCCGGCCGGTGGAGGCGACTCTCCAGAGCGCCCGCCACCTGGCCGAACCCGGCGACCGGATGCCACCGGCGAGGGTCGCCGAACAGCCTGTCCAGCGCGTAACCGGCCACCAGGCCCACCGCGTTCGCCACCGGCGCTGTCCGTCGCACGCGTACCACCCCCCGGCCGGCCAGCCTAGACGAGCAACCCGGGCGCCAGCCGCGGCCGCCGTGCTCCATCGAACCCCACCTCCGTCACGCGGGGTGACGACGCCGGTCGCGTCGCCACCCCGCCCCCGTCGTGCCGCCGGCGCTCACCGTCGCCGACACCAACCTCAGGCGACCGGGCCGAACTGTCACACCGACTCCGGCCGGATGCGAACCGTCACGCCGGCTGCGGAACCCGCCCCCGGCCCCGCCGCGCCCGACCGGACGGCGGAGCCTCCGGCCGGCCCTCCTCGGGCACCGGGCCCAACTCGTCGTCGGGGTCGCCCTCCAGGTCGGAGTCGTCCGCGCTCACCGCGAGGGTCAGCTCGTCGTCGAGGGCCGCGTGCCCATCGCCGCCGCCGGGAAAGCCGTCGTCGAGAGAGTCACCGCCCTCGAGGGAGACGTCGTCGAGCGGGCCGTGGCCCAGCGGACTGGTACGCAGCGAGCCGTACTCAGGCAACTCGAAGTCGTCGTCGAGCGGGCGGTCGTCGCGCAGCACCGGTGCCTGCTCGTCGGGCACCGGTTCGGTGGGCTCGCCGTGCACGCGGCTCTCGATGGCCGCGTCCTCGACGGTGCTGGTGGTCATGGTCGGCCGGTTGCGCAGGAAGCGGGCCCGCCCCCGGGACAGGTCGTGGCCGACGGCGACCGCCTCCAGCTCGTAGAGGGTGCGGTGGTTGCCCGCGTCGTCGGTCCAGTCGCGGGTGTAGAGCCGGCCGCAGACCACCACCGGGTCGCCGACCATCACCGAGGCGGCCACGCCCTCGGCGAGCTTGCGCCAGCAGTTGACGCGGACGCGCAGGGAGTTGCCGTCGACCCACCGACCGCTGTCGCGGTCGAGCCGGCGGGCGGTGGAGGCGACCTTGAAGTTGGCCACCAGGGTGTTGCTCTGGGTCGTACGCCGCCACTCGGGCGCGGTCAGAATGTTGCCGACAATCGTGACGTACGTGTCGAACATCGTCCCTCCAGGGGATCCGGGGTCTGCCAGCGAGTCGACTCGGCACCGAGCCTGTGCGCTCTCGTCGGCTGCCGCCAGCGCCACCACCCCGGCCTGTGGATGACGAGGCCACCTGTGGACAACGCCCTGATCACACCCCCGATGTGGTACGGCCGACCCACCTGTCCGGGCGCCGACGGTTCCGGAGCCGCCCGAACTGGGTATGGATTTGATCAACGCACCACCGACAAGCTCCACGTCGACGAGAGGTCAGCGCCATGACGATCACTACTTTCGGCTCCGCAACCGTTTCCGAGGTGCGGCGATGAGCGCCGTGGCGAACCCGGCGACCGTGGGCGAGTGCCTGCGGGTGGGTGCGGGGTTCTCCCAGGGCGACCGCAACTGGATCGCCGAGCAGTTCGCCACCCTCGACGCCCGGCTGGCCGGCTTCCACGCCGACGCCACCGAGCTTGAGGTGTCGGTGAAGGACCGGGAGGCCCGGGGCCAGAAGGTCACCCTGGAGTGCTGGATCGCCGGCCGGCAGAAGATCGTCACCACCTCCGCCGAGGAGGACCTGCACGCCGCCCTCAACGACGTCCGCGATGACCTGCGCCGGCGGCTCAACGACGCCAAGACCCGGCAGGAGCCCCGGCACAACAAGCACCTGCGGGACATCCCGCAGCCGCAGGGCGAGGTCGACCCGACCGACGAGTCGGACGCGCTGCCCGCCGCCGACCCGAGCCGCGCCGACGCCGAGACGGCCTGACGCGTACCCCTGTCATGCCCCGGCCGGGAGGCACGGCCGGTCGGGGCAGGCAGCGTGGGGCTACCGCCGGGTAGCTTGCCGGCGTACCGTCGCGTTCGTGGAACCGGACGTGTTGGGGCCGCCGTACGAGCGGCAGACGATCGACCTGGGCACCGACGACGAAGGCCCCGTTGTCGCGACCCTGGTCCGGCGGCGGGCCGAGCGCCCCACCGGGCGGGCGGTGCTCTACGTGCACGGCTTCGTCGACTACTTCTTCCAGACCCACCTGGCCGACTTCTTCGCCGAGCGCGGCTGGGACTTCTACGCCCTCGACCTGCGCAAGTACGGCCGCAGCCTGCTCGCGCACCAGACGCCGAACTTCTGCCGCGACATCAGCGACTACTTCCCCGAGCTGGACGCCGCCGCCGAGATCATTCGCTCCGACGACGGGCACGACACCCTGCTGGCGATGGGCCACTCCACCGGCGGCCTGATCATCTCGCTCTGGGCGGATGCCCGCCGCGACACCGGCACCGTCGACGGCCTGGTCCTCAACAGCCCCTTCTTCGACCTCAACGCCCCCTGGGCGGTCCGTCGACCCCTCGCGGCCGCCGTCTCCCGGCTGGGCCGCAGGGCGCCGCACCGCATCCTGCCGTTCGGCCTGGGCACGGTGTACGGCGAGAGCCTGCACGCCGACCACCGCGGCGAGTGGACCTACGACCTGGCGTGGAAGCCGCTGGCCGGGTTCCCGGTGCGCGCCGGCTGGCTGAACGCGATCCGCGCCGGTCAACGCCGGCTGCGCGCCGGCCTGGACATCCCGGTGCCGGTGCTGCTGGCCTGCTCGACCCGCTCCTTCCGGGGCACCAAGTGGCACGACAACGCGACCCTGGCCGACGCCGTGCTGGACGTCGAACACATGGTGCGGTACGCGCCCCGCCTCGGCCGGCACGTCACCCTGGCCCGCTTCGACGGCGGGTTGCACGACCTCACGCTCTCCGGCCCCGCCGTACGCGCAAAGGTTTTCGACGAGGTCGGCCGCTGGGCCGAGGCGTTCCTGGCCGCCGGCCCCACCGCCCCGGCCGAATCCGTCCCCGCCACCGACGCGCCCGGGTTGCCGCAGAGCCGGCCTCCGACGACCGATCGCGCCGAGGCGACAGCGCTCGGCGACTGACCCGTCCCAGCGAGGCGAGCCGGGTTCAGGCGTCGCCGTGCGCGGCCGACAAGACGGCCTGGATCCGGTCGAAGGTCGCCACCGGGTGACCGTCGACGCCGGGCAGCACCAGGCCCAGGCAGTACAGCGAGACCTCGCCGGTGGCGTCGGCCTGCACGACGAAGACGGGCGCCCCGACGTACCCCGATGGCAGTTCCGTGGTGATCCGCACGTCGTCCCCGTCGCGGACCACGCGCTCGATCCCGACCTCTAGCGGGCGCGAGGCGTCTTCGCGTACCCCATGGGCCAGCACGAAAGCGGAACTGGCGTCGGCGCCGAGGCGGGCGACGGCCTCGGGCCCGGCGGCGATCCCCGCCGGCACCGGCTGCACGCGCCATCGCCAGCCGCCGTCGCCGGCGTACCGGTGCAGGCCGGCGGTCGGCAGCACCGCGACCCCGTCGCCCGGGAAGCGCGCCCAGCCGGGCGCGATTTCGCCCTCCGCGATGACGTCCGGGGCGACGCCGGCCGGCTCGGTGACGCTCGCCCGCAGGCCCAGCTCACCGCCCGCAGGGCCGACCAGGTCGGCCGCCGTCAGCAGCGCCTCCCCCACCGGGTCGTCGCCGCCCTGGAAGAAGAAGGCGGTGCCGTAGGCGTCGGACGTGCGGTAGGGCAGGATGGCGCGGCCGACGACCTGGCACAGCTCGTAGGCGACGCCGCTCTCGGCGTCGGGGTCCAGCAACACCAGCCGAGGGTACGGGCCGACGGCCGGCCTCCTCGTGGGAACCCGGATGCCGGGCGGGTGCACTCCGTGAGACCCTGCTCGGCAACGTGGACGCGGGCACCCTTTTCGTCGTCGGGCAGCCGGACGGCGGTACCCTCTGGGCGCGACTCCACACCGCGCGCCCGTAGCTCAGCGGATAGAGCAGGGGACTTCTAATCCCAAGGCCGCAGGTTCGAATCCTGCCGGGCGCACCAACCTCACCGCAGGTCGTAGGTGTTCCTCGCCAACCCGATCTGGCTGTGCCCGAGCACCTTCATCACGCCCGGGCATGGCATGGCATGGCCCGGAGACGAGCAGGAACGTCGCGCAGGCGTGCCGCAGACCTCGCAGCCGCACCAGTCCAGGCCGGCAGCCGCCGCCAACCCATCCGCGGCTTGCTGCCGACGATGCGCGCGGAAAAGGGCGAGGGTCTGATCAGTGTGGTGATGAACCCCTCGGCGGCCGCGCAGCTCGCCTGTCGGCTGGCCGATAATGTTGAGCATAAGCACGGCCAGGAGGAGGGAGCCATGTTGCGCGAGCAGGCCGACCGCCTCACGCTGATCGATCACTGGCGCCACTTCGTACTGGACCGACCGGTCCTCGTGCATCCCGGCGAGACGATCTGGCACGAAGACGACCACCTCCTGGTCCAGCGGCTCGATGGGCGAGTAAACGCTTACCCCGGCGGTATCAATCGCTGCAGGTGCCGGGACAGGAAGCGCTAGCTGAGCAACCGTTGACAACAATCGTCGGACCGCTGGGTACAGACGGAGACGTACAGGGGCCCGCCTACTGGCGGCCTCAGGCCGGATATTCACGACCTCGCCTGTCGAGCATGTGTGATTCTGCTCCGGTGGAAGTCTGGGATCACGACGGCAAGCTGTACGAGGTCAACTCGTACTACAGCCTGCCCGACGACGCGTGGCAGTACGAGCTGGTCGGGCTGACCGGAGCACCCGGAACCGGGCCGTACATCACCGTCACGATTCCCGATGCAACGCCGGACGATGGGCCGTTCACACCGCGCCCGGCGAGCGAAGTGATGTTCAACGCTGGTACTGGCGACGTCCCCTGGCCCATCCTGCGTCGTTTCGTTGACCTGGTTGAAGCGTCCGGCGACATCGTGCTCGGCTCGGCTGACAACTCATCGCCAAGCACAGAGCCTGTGCATCAAAACCCGCCCTCCCTCGACCAGGCGTGAAGCGTGGCCTGTTCGCCCGTGCGCTGACGGCTGCGCGGAAGACCTCGGGCAAGTGCGAGCTTGCCCGAGCAAGAAGTCGGACAAGTCGACGAGTGTCGGACGGGTCCCGAGCAGCGCTACGAACCGCAGGCCGGCCCCACGACGTCAGGTGCGGTTAGCCTTGCTCGGCTACGAAGGTGCCTCGCGCGTGCACGGTGACGACCAGGCCACGCTCGCGCAGCTCGCGCATCGCCATGCGGACGGTTCCTCGGGCCACGCCGTACGTCTGTTGCAAGTGGAGTTCGCTCGGCAACGGCTGTCCAGGGCGGAGCTTGCCCTCTTCGATCTGCTGGGCGAGCAGGTCAGCCAACTGCCGGTAGAGCGGCATGTTGTTGAGCGGGCTCGTCATGGGCGGCAGCCTAGACACGCACATGATCTGTACGTGTTCAGGGATGTTCAGGCTCTAGACGTCTAGTAACTAGACGTCTAGAGCCTGTACGTTTGTGAGGGCCCAACAGAGGCGGCCCTCGACCAGCGCAGCCACGCCGATCGAGGGCCTTGATCGCCTAGCAAGGAGGCGACCCGTGAGCACCCTACCGATCCTGCCCGCCTGCCCAGAACCCGCGACGATCCGCATCGAGCTGTACAGCGCGGACTCTTTGGACGCTTGCGCGTACACCTGTGTTGACCACACCATCCGCGCGACGGCCGCCGTCGCCCGCGCCGGTTTGGAGGCCCACCTGATCGGCATGGCACCGGACGTCGTACGGTCCTGCGGCCATACGTTCGTCTTCCCGACCGGCACCCTTGCCGATGCCCCGGCCGGTCTGACGCATCCGCGCTGGTGCGACCGGGACGATTGTGAGAGTCGGGGTCAGCACCACTCCCGCATCCTCGGCGTGGAGACCGACCGGCCGGAGGCGATCACCGTGCAAGCGGTCCTGGTACAGGCCCTGCACCAGGCCGCTGAGCCGATGGTGCGCCTGGAGGACCGCATGGCAACCCGGCTGCTTCTCTCGGTCCGGCAGACGCGGGTGTTGCGGTACCGCCTGGCCAATCTGCTCGACCTGACCAGGGCAGGGCGGCGCACCCACCACACCACAGGTCGACAGTGGTGGGGTTGAGCAATCGCCGCCTACGGATGCAACGCCGACAGGAGCAGATCCGCCACCGCTGCGGGGTGCGTGACCATCGCCAGGTGATGGGCGTCCAGGCTCCGGACCCGGTACCCATGTTCCTCCGCCTGCTCTGCCGTGGACTGGTACGCGGCGCTCAGCTGGAGGTAGATGTGTCGGGCGGAGCCCCATGCCTCGCCCGGCGTGGGCAGCACCTCGGAGACGACCTGCCACGGCAGTTCAGGTATGCCGTCCAGCACCCGTCGCCGCTGTTCGGGGTCGGGCAGGACATCGGCCAGGGAGGCCGTGGGCAACCAGGTGCCCCACGGTGGCAGCCGACCCGACACCGCCATCTCTCGCAGCCAGGTGGCCCGTTCTGCCGGCAGTGATCCGATCCAGCTCGTGCCCGGGTGTGGCAGGCGGGCATCCATGAAGACGACGTCGAGCTGGTCACTGCCAACCGCGTCGGCGATGCCCGGCAGGTACGCGCCCGCGCGGCTGTGGCCGACGACGACGGTGTGCGCACCAGGAGTGACGGTGGCAGCCGCCGTGCAGACCGCCGCGTGAAAGGACGTCGACTCGACGAGGGGGCGAAGGTCCAGCACTTCCACACGCCACCCCGCCGCTTCGAGATGCGGACGCAGGGCATCCCATGTCGCTGCGGTGAGAAGCGGGCTGTGGACGAGAAGCATCGTTGGTTCGGCGAGCACAATCGCATCCTGAGGGCTGTGCAGCCATCCGTACAGCAGTGCCTGCCTCCGAGCGCCCACTCGACAATGGCGGACACGCTGAGCGGGATGATCAGGTGGGTGCAGACCGTCGCCGACCACGGCGGTGACCCGGACGGGCTCGCGGGCAGCGGCTGCGCTGATAGCGTCGCCGCGTGTCGATGTTCCGGACTCCTCAGGTGATCCTCTTCAGCGAGGACGTCCGCCGAGCCGCCGAGTTCTACGCCGGCCTGGGCTTCACCGAGACCTTCCGGGTGCCGACCGAGGGCGAGCCGATCCACATCGATCTCGCGCTCGACGGCTACAAGATCGGCATCGCCTCGGTGGCCTCCACGCGCGACGACCACGGCCTCGACCCCGTGCCGCAGGGGCAGCGGGCCGCGGTGGTCCTCTGGACCGACGACACCGCTGGCGCGTACGCCGCCCTCACCGCGAACGGCGCACCCTCCCTGGCTGCGCCGCACCGGTGGCTCGACCGCCTGCTGATCGCCTGGACGGCCGACCCCGACGGCAACCCGATCCAGATCGTCCAGCAACTCTGAGAGCAGGTTGCGCCAGCGGTGGACGATGGCCCGGTGGCAAAGCGACGGCGTCAGGCGCCGGCACCCGCTCCGATCGGCCTGCGTCCGCGCATGCAGATGCTGCTGCTGGCGCTGGCCATGCTGCTGCCCGGGTTGGGCCTGGCCGGCGGCTCGGTGGCGTACCGCTGGCACGTGTCGTCGGAGGCCGACCGTCTGCGGGCCGACGGCGTGCCGGTCACGGCCTAGACGAATAAGTCCTCACTCAAGACGGGGCTGGGGCTGCGGCGAAGGGCGCTGGTCATCCGCTTGGCTGCCCGCCGTATCGATGTGCTGTTGAGCGGTATACCTCAGAGGTATGGATATGACTCTGAGGTATACCGCTTACGACCGCATCCGCCCCCACGGAGCTGACCGAGGGTCACGGCCGGCCGCCGGCTGCGCCCACCGCCCCAGCAAAGGTTAGGAATTACTCGTCTAGGTGTCCGACCGGGCCGGGGGGGCACGGCCGGGGCAGCGGGATCGACCGGATCGAACCCGCGCCGGAAGCGGATGCCGACCCGTCGCACCGGTGCCATATGCTGCGCGCGTCCACACGGGGGCCACGGGGAGAAACACATGCGACGGTACGGCAGGGCAGCGCTCGCGGCTGCGTTCCTCACGGTGGCGCTGGCGGGCTGCGGCACGCCGGCCGGCACGGACGGTGACCTGTCCGACGACTGGCGACCGATGGCGGCGGCGCAGCAGTTCACCCCGAAGGCTGGCGAGTGCCACGTCATCCCCGAGGCGAGCTCGTACCTGAGCAGCTACTCCCCCGTCGACTGCGCGAAGACCCACCTGGTCGAGACGTTCCACGTCGGCATCTTCACCGGCGCCCTGGCCGCGCGCAGCACCCCACCCACCGTGGAGTCGGCGGCCATGCGTGGCGTCTTCGCCGACTGCGACACCCGGGCCAAGGAGTTCGTCGGCGGGGACTGGCGCACCGCGCGGCTCTCCGTCCAGGTCGCGCCGACCTCGCCGGACGGGTGGGCGGGTGGCAGCCGCTCCTACCGGTGCGACATCTTCGAGCTGGACGAGGTGGACGGCGCCAACGGCGACTCCGACCGGGCCATCCACCGGTCCGGGACGCTGCGCAACGCGGTCGGCAGCCGTTCGCCGCTGACGTACGGCTGCATGAACGAGGACGAGTGGGGCCGACTGCGGCCGGCCGCCTGCACGGCCGGGCACCAGTACGAGTTCGTCGGCGTCTGGACCGCCCCGGATCGCTCCTACGCCGACGCCGTGCGCGACGAGGACGCGGTCCACCCCGCCTGCCGTACGCTTGTCGCCCGCTACGCCAAGGTGCCCGTCGACGCCAGCCTGCGCTACCGCACCGGCACCGCGTACCGCTTCCCCTCGCAGGAGCTGTGGGCGCGCGGCGACCGGGGTGTGCGCTGCTACTTCTGGTCCGGCGGCACCAACGTCAAGCGCTCGATCGCCGGCGGTGGCACGAAGGCGCTGCCGATCGGCTGAGCCGGCACACGCTCAGCTCGGCCCCAGCAGCCCTGCCAACGCGGCGTCGCCCTGCCCGAGTTGAGTCCCGCCGGGCGGTGCCACGACCAGGAAGCGCCGGCAGGCGTCGAGTTCGACGTACCACTCGGGCCCACCGCCGTCCAGGGACCGGAGCACCGCGAAGCGGGACGCCGGGGTGGCACAGTCGGCCGCCGGCCGGGTGGTGGCCAGCGCCGGGAGCACCTTCGCCTGCCGCTCGGGTGGCAGCGGCCCGCCGTACACGAAGTCACCTGCCGGTTTGCCGCCGCCCCGCTCGGACGGCGGCACCTCGTAGACGCAGAGGCGCAGCGGCCCGGCCTTCGGAGTCGCGCCGGGCACGACACGCCCGGGACGTCCGAGGGTGGTCTCCACCCACACCATGTCGGACCACCGCTGCTCACAGCCGGCGGTCTCGGCCGCCGACGATTCGACAAGCCCGACCGTACGGCTGTCGACAGTGGTCGGGCGCAGCCCGTCCAACGCCGCGCGCACCTCCGGGCGCGGCTTGCCGCAGACGTCCGTCGGCAGGTACGGCCGCAGCCACCGACCCTTGTCGTCGAGCAGCGCCAGCCAGGGCGGGACGAGCATGTCGGCCGTGCAGGCGATGTCCCCCCGACCCCGTTCCTCGTCGGCCAGTCCCAGCGCGGCGACCAGCGGGCCGATGTCGCCAGCGCGGCGCTCGGTGGCCACCTCCTCCCGGCCACCAGCGGCCCCCGGCACGACGTCGCGGCCGCACAGCACTGCGGCGACCGGGGTGAACGCCGGGTCGATCCGTCCGACGCGCGGCTCGACCCCGGCCGGCGTCGGCGCCGCGGGCCCGTCCGACCCTGGCGGTACGGGCAGCACGACGCCTGCCTGCGGCGCGACCTGGGCGCAGGAGGTCCACTTCTCGACGATCTCGGCCGGGCCGGGATCGTTCGGCGTGTTGACCGTGCCCGCGCAGCCTGCCATTACCAGCCCGCACAACCCCAGGCCGAGCAGCGCCGCCACCAGTGTCGTTCCGCCCGAGCGCATCCCGCTCACCACCTCTCTACCGCCGGATGAGACGGGCGGCCGTCCGGCGGGGTTCCCGCGTGACGTCGCCGACCATGGCCGACGCCGCCCGCCGGGGTCGGCGCATCCGTCGGCATGATGGCCTGATGGCACATCTGGGACTGGTCGCGGTACTGGTACGCGAGTACGACGAGGCGATCGACTTCTACGTGGGCGGCCTCGGCTTCGAGCTGGTGGAGGACACGGCCCGCCCGGACGGCTCGCGCTGGGTGGTGGTGCGCCCGGTGGGGGCCCGGGAGACGGCGCTGCTGCTGGCCCGACCGAGCAGCGCCGAGCAGCAGGCGCGGGTGGGCGACCAGACCGGCGGCCGGGTCGGGCTGTTCCTGCACACCGAGGACTTCGCCCGGGACCACGCCCGGATGGTCGCGGCCGGGGTGCGGTTCCTGGAGGAGCCACGGCACGAGGCGTACGGCTCGGTGGCGGTCTTCGTCGATCTGTACGGCAATCGGTGGGACCTGATCCAGCCCCGCAGCGCAGAGTGACGAGAAGGCGACACCATGCGCACGGTGGGTGAACGCTCACCGTCCGCCATGCTATTCTCCGATGTCGATCTATGCCGCGCGGACCCGGACCGGGTCGTTGTCGGAAGGACAGCTCCCGATGCCGGCGACTGCCGCCCCGACCGTGCCACCGCCCGTCCTGGACAGCCCGGCCGGCGGGGCGTTGAGCCTCATCTTCACCACATTTCCGGCGCTGCTGCGGCTGACGTGCGGGTTGGTCGGCGCCGCGGTGGCGCTGTCGGTGCGTACCCCGCCGGTCGATGAGGCCCTGCTGCTGCCCGGCGTGGCCGCGCTCACCGGCTGGTCGCTCTGGTACGCCGGCCGCGCGGTGCGCCACGGGATCACCCCGGCACTGGTCGCCGGTGACGTCGGGCTCACCGCGCTGGCCTGTCTGCTCGTCCCTCGCCTGGTGGCGCCCGAGGTGCTGCCCGGCGAGGGCAGTTGGATCGCGGTGCTCGCCAGCACCACGGTGATCAACGCGCAGGCCACCGCACCGGCCCGCTGGTCCGTCCCGGCCGGGCTGCTGGTCACCGCCACCTACGTGGTGGGCACGCAGGCGGCCGGCAACCCCGCCGAGTCCCGGGCGCACGCCGCCACCCTGCTGGTGCAGACGGCCTGCACGGCGATGATGGCGGCCGTGATGCGCCGCCGGATCGGGCGGGCCGACCGGGCGTTCGCCGAGCACCAGCGGTTGACCCGGGAGGCGTTGGTCGCCCGGGCCGCCCGGGAGGCGGAGCGCCAACAGAATCGGGACCTGCACGACACCGTGCTCGGCACGCTGACCATGGTGGGGCTCGGCGCGGTGGCCGGCCCGTCGGCCGCGTTCCGCGACCGGTGCGCCGCCGACCTGCGTACTCTCGTCGCGTTGACCGACCTCGGCCCGGTGCCCGGCGACGGCCCGGTTCCCCTCGACGGTCGGTTGCGGACGGTGCCCGACCGGCTGCCCGAACTGCCGGTGGGCCTGGAGCTGGCCTCCTGCGCGGTGCCCGCCGGGGTGGCCGACGCGATCACCGAGAGCGCCCACGCGGCACTGTCCAACGTGGTCCGGCACGCGCCGGGCGCGCGGGCCACGCTGCGGCTGACCCGCGACGCGGTCTCCGTCGTGGTCGAGGTGGTCGACGACGGCCCCGGCTTCGATCCGGACACCGTCCCCGCGCACCGGTACGGGCTGCGCGAGTCGATCCACGGTCGGATGGCGGCGGTCGGTGGGCGAGCCGAGGTGCGCTCCGCGCCCGGTGCGGGCACCCGGATCCGACTGGAGTGGCCCGGTGTCGGCTGACCTCGGCGCCTCGGCGGAGCGCACCCGCACCCGCGAGGCGCCCATCCCGGGGCCGCCGCCCGGCCCGGCCGACGGGCCCACGCCGCCCGAGCCCGCGGTGCTCGCCGCGCCGGCCGCGGTGGCGCACGCCTCCGACCGGGGTGCCCGGATCGTCGCCGTCGCCATCGCGCTGGCCTGGCATGTCGCGATCGGACTGCCGGCGGTGCTGGCGACGCGGACCCAGTTCACCGCGCCGACGGTGGTGCTCGGCGGTTGGATCCTGGTCGCCGTGACCGGGGCGGTGGCCGGCGTCCGGCTGCTGCGGGGCGCGCCGCTGCCGCCCTGGCCGCTCGCCGGGCTGCTGCTCGCCGTCGACGCGGCCGTCTTCGCCGCGGTCGGCGAACGGCAACTGTTCGCCGCCGCGAACTGGGTGTGGGGCACGCTCGGCTGGTTCTTCGTGCTGGCGCTGTGGGGTCGGCGGGTCAGCGGTCTGGTCGCGCTGCTGACCACGCACGCGTTGATCGCGCTCGCCGCCGTCCTCGCGCACGGCCCCGGCCCGGCCGACCTGGCCCGCTACACCATGTACGTCTACGGCACCTTCTCGCTGCCGGTGGCGGTCTTCGTCGGCAGCGCGGTGATCGTCGGCCTGGCCCGGGACCGGGCCGCCGCGGCTGCCACGCTGCACACGCTCTCCGCCGAGCGGGCGGCCGCCGAGCGGGGCCGGCAGGAACGCCGTGACCGGCTCGCCCTGGTCGGCGCGGCGGCCGGACGGGTGCTCGGCGAACTGGCCGCCGGCGAGATCGCCCCGGACGACCCGGAGGCGCAGCGCCGCTGCGTGCTGGCCGCGGCCCGGCTGCGCCGCCTGATCGCCGAGTCCGACGACGTGCCCGACCCGTTGCTGCACGAGCTGCGGGCCGCCGCCGACCTGGCCGAACGCAACGGGCTGCCGATCGACCTGATCGCCATCGGCACCCCACCGCCGCTGCCGGTTCAGATCCGCCGCCGGCTGGCCGACCCGCTCACCGGCCTGCTCGCCGACGCCCGGGGGTGGGCGCGTCTGACAGTGGTGTCCGGCCCCGGCGAGGTGGTGGTCAGTCTGGTCACACCGGACCGGGAGGGGCCGGACGCGACCGGCCCTCCGCCCGGGGAGCACGAGGACGGGCCGGTGCAGCACCTCTACGAACGGGACGGGGACATCAGATGGGCGCAGACCCGGTGGTTGGGGTGACCGGTGACCGGCTGGTCGGGGTGTCGATCGTCGACGACCACCCGGTGGTCGTCGAGGGAGTGCGCGCCTGGCTCGCCAGCGAGCCGCGACTGACCGTGCTGGCCACCGGGGACGACCCGGACGAGGTGCTGCGCGCCGCGCCGGACGCCGACGTCGTCCTGCTCGACCTGCGGCTGCACGGCCGGATGGCACTGGACAAGCTGGCCGAGTTGAGTGCCACGGGGCGACGGGTGGTGGTCTACTCGGAGCACACCGACCCGGAGACGATGCTCGCCGCGCTGGACGCCGGAGCGGTGGCATTCCTGGCCAAGCACGAGGGCCGGGAGCACTGCGTGGCGACCGTGTTGGCCGCGGCGAGCGACCGCCCGTACGTGCCGCCGGCGCTCGCCGGCGCGATGGTCGGCGACCCGAGGCCGGACCGGCCGATGCTGTCCGACAAGGAGCGAGAGGCGCTGCTGCTCTGGTTCCAGTCGATGTCGAAGGCGTCGGTGGCCCGTCGCATGCAGATCAGCGAACACACCGTGAAGCAGTATGTGGACCGCGCGCGGATCAAGTACACCCGGGCGGGGCGGCCGGCAGCCACAAAGGCCGCTCTGCTCGCCCGTGCGATCGAGGACGGGCTCGTCCGCCCGGAGGAGATCGGCATCTACCGGTCACAGGCGACGCACGACCGGCCGACCCCCTAACGGGCGTCATGACAGCGGCCGGCGCATCGGCGAGGCTCAACCCACAGCCAGCTGACCGGGAGGTCGTGACGATGCACGCCGACGCGTCCCCCTTTTTCATCGGCCCACACCGGTTCGACGCGCCGGACGACGACGTGGGCCCGACCCTCGACCGGCGTTACGACATGCGCCCGCTGCCCGGCGAGAAGGTGCTCGGCAGACACCGGCTGCTCGTCGCTGGCTACCTGCTCGGGCCGACCGAGACACGACGCGGCTGGCAGCTTCCCGGGCCGGTCTCGGTGACCGTCACCGACCAGCGGATCTGCTGGGTGGGCACCGGCTCGCAGCTGTCCCTGGTCGACGACGACACCCCGCGGTCCCGGCCGGCGGGGCGGCTGACCGGTCTGATGACCGGCCAGATCCGCTGGCAGTGGCCGTCCCGGCTGGAGCTTCCTCGCACCGATCCGGCGCAGCTCATGATCGTCTGCGACGCGTTGCGCACCATCCAGCAGCCGGCGCTGGCCCTCGGCGGGTCACCGGGTGAGATCATCGCGCTGGCCCGGCAGGTGCGCCGGGCGGCGGCCATGTTCCGGCTCACCCGCCCGCAACTCGTGGACCTCTCCGCACAGGAGCGCGACGTTCTGCTGCTGCGGGCCGGCCCCGCGCTGGCCGCCGGGGAAACCCGGATCACCCTGCCCGGCTCGCTGCCGGTGGAGTTCCGCTCCCGCGACGACTACTACCGCTCGGGACCGGAGCCGACCTCCTGGGACGGTTTCGCAGGCGGCGCGGCGTCCGGGCGTTGGTGAAGCCGGTCCGCGCGGCCGGTCTTGATCATTCTCAGACGCTCGGGGTGCGCTCCTCGCCGACGGCGTCCAGCGCGGCGGCCTCCTCCGGGGTCGGCGCGGTGCCACCGAGGTGCGCCGGGAGCCACCAGGTGTCCTCCGGGCCGGCCGGCGCGTCCGGGTACTCGCGCTGGGCCCGCTCGACGAGCGCGCTCAGCCGGGTGGTCAGCTCGGCGGCCAGCACGTTCGGGTCCGGGAAGTCCGCCGGGTGGATCGGCTCGCCGATCAGGATGGTGATGGGTGTGTGCCGGCGGGTGAGGGTGCGCGGGCGGCCCTTCGTCCAGAGCCGCTGGGTGCCCCACAGCGCGACCGGCAGCACCGGCACCTTCGCCGAACGGGCCATCCGCACGGTGCCGCTCTTGAGTTCCTTGACCGTGAACGACCGGCTGATCGTGGCCTCCGGGAAGACGCCCACCACCTCGCCGCGCTTGAGCGCGTCGACCGCCGAGCGGAACGAGGCGGCGCCGGCCTGCCGGTCCACCGGGATGTGGCGCATGCCGCGCATCAGCGGGCCGGAGATCCGGTGCGTGAAGACCGACTGCTTGGCCATGAACCGCACCAGCCGACCCGACGCGTTCGCACCCAGCCCGGCGAAGATGAAGTCGAGGTAGCTGACGTGGTTGCTGGCCAACACCGCCCCGCCGGTGCGGGGTACGTGGTGAGCGCCCTCGATGGTGATCTTCAGGTCGAGGACCCGGAACATTGTCTTGGCGGCGGCGATAACGGGCGGGTAAACGAGCTCCGGCATCCGCAGAATCTACCCTGCCCGGCTGGGGATCGCCTGGGCGGCGGCCCGGCGGCGACGCGGGTGGCGCGCCGCCGCCGGTCCGCCGGTCCGCCGGTCCTGGCTCAGTCGGCGAGGCTGTTCAGATCGAGCCGGCCGCGGGCGAAGGCGTCCACCCGACCCCAACGACCCGGGATGTCCAGCACCTCGATCCGGCCCATCCCGACCGGCAACCGTGGTTCCACCGCCAGGTGCCCCTCGTGCGGTTCGAGGCCGAGCATGGTGCGCAGCAACAGCAGCGGCGTACCCGTCGACCAGGCCTGCGGGCTGCACGCCGTCGGATACTCCACCGGGAACTTCGTCAGCTCCCGCGGGTAGCCGCCGAACGCCTCCGGTAGCCGCCCGTCGAAGTAGGTGGCCGCGTCCAGGATGCCGTTGGCGATGGTGGCGGCCTCCTCGGCGAAGCCGTACCGGCGCAGGCCCCAGGCGATGAAGGAGTTGTCGAACGGCCAGATCGTGCCGTTGTGGTAGCCGATCGGGTTGTACCGCGTCTCCCCCTCGGCGAGGGTCCGCACCCCCCAGCCGGAGAACAGTCGCGGCCCGACCAGGTGCGCCGCCACCTTCTCCGCGCGCTCGGGGAGGACGATCCCGCTCCAGAGCAGATGGCCGATGTTGGAGCTGAGGACGTCGCACTGGCGGCCGTCCGGGTCCAGGGCCAGCGCGTAGTACTCGCCGTCGGCCACCCACCAGTCCCGGTTGAACCGCTCCTTCAGCTCCGCCGCCTCCCGCTCCAACTGGTTGGCGAACTCCGGGTCACCCCAGAACTCGCGGGCCATCCGCGCCGCGCGGACCTTCGCGTCGTACGCGTACCCCTGCACCTCGCAGGTCGCCCGCGGGAACGGCGGCAGGGTGCCGTCGGAGTAGGAGATCGAGTCCCAGGAGTCCTTCCAGCACTGGTTCTCCAGGCCGGTTTCGGTGTTGCGCCGCTCGTACCAGATGTAGCCGTTGCCGACCAGGTCGGCGTAGCTGTCGATCCACCGCAGCGCCGCCCGGGACTCCTGCTCCAACTCCTTGACCAGCGCGACGTCCCCGCTCCACCGCTCGTACTCGTCGAGCAGCACGAGGAACAGCGGCGTGGCGTCCACCGAGCCGTAGTACGGCGAGTGCGGCTGCTCCTCGAAGGCCGCGGTCTCGCCGTAGCGCATCTCGTGCAGGATCCGCCCCGGGTCCTCGTCCCGGAAGTCGTCGAACCGGCTGCCCTGCAGCGACGCCAGGATGCGCAGCGTCGTCTTCGACAACTGCGGGGTGAACGGCAGGGTCTGCAGGCAGGTGAGGATGCTGTCCCGGCCGAACATGGTCATGAACCAGGGCAGGCCGGCGGCCGGCAGGGTGGCGCCGCCCAGCGACAGCGGCGAGAAGCGCAGCGCCGCCAGGTCGATCAGGCTGCGCCGGTACGTGCTGGCCACCCGGCCGTGCTGACTGTTGACCTTCGGTGCTTCCGCGATCCACTGCTCCAGGTCATGTTGCAGGGCCAGCCGCTCGCCGCCGTGCACTCGTAGCCCGAGACGCAGGTCCCGGCCGCCGGGGCCGACGGCGTGCGTCTGCACGTCGATCGCCGCTTCCCACTGCTCGTTGGGCTCCAGGTGGACGGTGTACGCGAAGCCCCGGGTGTCGTACCGCGCCGATATCGACGAGGAAATGATCGTCTCGCGCCGGAAGTTGCCCCGGCGGTAGCCCAGGCGCAGCTTGTCCGACTCCACCTCGGTGTAGATCTCGCCCTTCTTGTTCAGGATCTCGTCCTTGACCTGGAACAGGTCGGCGAAGTCGGACGCCGCGTCCATCCGGACTTCGAGGTCGACCGGCTTCTCGTCGTGGTTGAGGATGGTGAGCTGCTCCCGGAAGCTGCCGCCGACCGCACGCTCCCGGATGATCGACAACTTCGCGTCCACGTAGTGCGTGGCCATCCCCGGCACCAGGAAGAACCGCGACTCGAAGTACTGCAGGTCGTCGTACGACAGCGAGTTGAGGCGTTCGCCGTTCACGCTCAGCACCCACGTGGACAGGAACCGGGTGTCGATGGAGAAGAGCCCGGTCGGCTCACTCGGCGTCGCCTCGATGTCACCGGTGTCCTCACAGACGACGAACGTGTTGCCGTCCAGGATCCGGATCGTGTTGCTCTGGCCCATCAGCGCGCCTCCCCCGCAAAGCGGCGACGCGGCCCACGGGCGTCCGGCGACCCGGGGAAGATTCGCTCCACCTGCACCACCAGCCGGGCGTCCCCCGACACCGTCATGTCCCCGCGCAACAGGGCGGCCAGACCGTGCTCACGGCCGGCCGCGATCTCGTCGAACAGCATCGGGCTCGCGCCGATCACCGTGTCGGCCTCCCGGTCCTCCTGGCTCACGTTCAGTCGCCCGTGGTCGATCGCGAGCAGCCAGTGCCGGGTCTGCGCCCCCTCGTGCAGATCGATCCGCAGTGTCCCGGAGGTCTTCGCCAGCAGAGGCTCGTACCCCCGCCGGTCCAGGTCCTCAAAGAACCTCGTGGTCGCGTCCACCATCGGGTCCACTCCCCCCAGTTGGCCGGGCCCGGGATCCCACCCGGCGCGCTCGCGTCGCGCGCACGGCCGGCGTTGCACGTCCCCGCACGGGTCCCCCCACCGCGCAAGCCCAACCTCGCCCGAATCGGGTGACCCCACCCCACCCCACCCCCCTCGGTGATCAAGAGGTGTGCGTCACCACGTCCGGCGTGTCGTGACGCGAACCTCTTGATCACCGAGGGGGGTGGGGCACGGCGGCGCCGGCCCTCCCCCGGCAGGGGAGGGCCGGCGCGTTGGCGGCGGGTCGTCAGTTGTTCGGATCGTCGGCGCTGATGTCGGCCAGCACCGACTGCGGTTCGCGCTCGACCGCGAGGTCACCCATCGAGACGAGACCCACCAGGCGCCCGTCGTCCATCACCGGCAGCCGGCGTACGGCATAGGTGCGCATCAGGTCCGCGGCGGCCACCGCGTCGTCGTACTGGCTCACGGTGATCACATTGCGGGTGGTGATCTGGTTCAGCCGGGTCGAGCCCGGGTCCATGTTCTCCGCGACACCACGGACCGTGATGTCCCGGTCCGTGACGATACCGACGACACCGTTGCCATCGGTCACCACCACGTCACCAATCGCGCTGTCGCGCATCTCCTGCGCGGCGGCGATGAGCGTCTCGTTGCCGTCCATCGTCACCAACCGGGTCGTCATGAACTCTCCGACCGTTGTCATGGTGCTCCCCTCTCGGTGTCGGCACGGCCCGTCTACCCGCCGCACGGGAGGGGGTAACGCCGACGGCCGGGCCGCTGTCCGGGGGCAGGCAGCTGTCGCGACCGCGGCCCGCGGCCGTTCCGCGACACCGCCTGATCGACAAGGTCGTGACGCCGGGCGAGATAGTGGTACAGACCCCACCAACTGGCCGAGGGCAGCACCGCCTAGCGTGGGTGGGGTGCTGACGGGCGAGCAGGAGCTGAGAGACCTCGTCGCCGGCAACGCCTGGCTGACCCGGGCGCTGACCGTGGTCCGCGACTCCGGCCTGCCGGACGCCTGGATCGGCGCGGGCGCCCTCCGCGACCTCGTTTGGAGCGAGCGGTACGGCGACGGGTTCGACCCGGCGACGGTCCGCGACGTGGACGTGGTCTTCTTCGACCCGACGAGACTGTCCCGCGACGACGACCGCCGGGCCACCGCCCGACTCGCTGCGGCCTGGGCGGCGCCGCCGTGGGAGGCACGCAACCAGGCGGCGGTGCACACCTGGTACGCGTCGAAGTTCGGCGGCGATCCGATCGACCCGTACCGCAGCGTCGCCGAGGCGGTGGCCACCTGGCCGGAGTACGCGACCGCCGTGGCGGTGCGGCTGCGCCCGACCGGTGGGCTGGAGGTCTGCGCCCCGTACGGCCTGGCGGATCTGCTGGGCGGGGTGTGGCGGCACAACCCGGCCCGGGTGGGCGTCACGATGTCCCGGCAGCGACTGGCTCGCCACCGGCCCGCGCAACGCTGGCCCGGCGTGACCGTGATCGAGCCCGGCTGAGCCGGGAGTCGTCGCCCAGGGGTCAGTCGTCGGTCGCGGTCCGGGGCCCCGCAGGCACGGGCGTGGTTCGCGACCCTCTCAGGCGCGGGGCGGCATTCCGTAGATCCGCTCCACGTGCAGGCGCAGCACCAGCCGCCGGTCGGCGACCATGGTGTTGCGATAGTCGGCCCAGTCCGGGTGCTCGCCGCGAAGCGCCCGGTAGAGCCCCACCAGCTCCTCGACCGTGGCGTCGTCGACGTCGGCCGCCGGAGTGGTCAGCTCGGCCCGCCCCTCGACCACCGCGTACGCCCAGCCGTCCTCGCTGCCGACGTGGAAGCTGGCCCGCGGGTCCCGACGAAGGTTGGCGGTCTTAGCTCGGCCGTCGGTGACGGACACCCGGATCAGGCCGGCCGCGCGGTCGAACGAGTAGACCACTGTGGACAGCTGGGGTCGCCCGTCGCGTTTGAGGGTGGCCAGCACGCCCATCGAGCGGCCGGCGATCAGGTCGGTCAACGCCTGCTGGGTGGGGTCCTCCGGCACGGTTTCCTCCAGGTGGCGCGGTCGGCTACGTCCATCCAAACATGACCGGCGTGCTCCCGCCCCCGATGCACCGCTGCCCGCCACGGACTGCGGGCTCCCACCGAGACCGGCCGGGAGCCCGCAGTGATCGCAACGGTCAGCGTCGCTCGGCGGCCACCAGCTCGGCGAGCTGTACGGCGTTGAGGGCGGCGCCCTTGCGCAGGTTGTCGTTGGAGCAGAACAGCGCCAGCCCGTACTCGACGGTCTCGTCGGCGCGGATGCGGCCCACGTAGGTCGGGTCCTGCCCGGCGGCCTGCAGCGGCGTCGGCACGGCGGTCAGCGCGACCCCGGGCGCGTCGGCGAGCAGTTCGTGGGCCCGCTGCGGGGTGATCGGGCGGGCGAAGCGGGCGTTGATCTGGAGCGAGTGGCCGGTGAAGACCGGAACCCGGACACAGGTGCCGGAGACCTTGAGGTCGGGGATTTCCAGGATCTTGCGGGTCTCGTTGCGGAGCTTCTGCTCCTCGTCGGTCTCGAACGAGCCGTCGTCGACGATCGAGCCGGCCAGCGGCAGCACGTTGAAGGCGATCGGCTCGGCGAACGAGCGCGGCGCGGGGAACTCCACGGCCGACCCGTCGAAGGCGAGCCCGGCGGCGTGCTCGGCGACCTTGCGGACCTGCTCGTCCAGCTCGGCGACGCCAGCCAAGCCGGCGCCGGAGACCGCCTGGTACGTCGAGACGACCAGGCCGACCAGACCAGCCTCGGCGTGCAGCGGGCGCAGCACCGGCATCGCGGCCATCGTGGTGCAGTTGGGGTTGGCGATGATGCCCTTCGGGCGGTCGGCGGCGGCGTGCGGGTTGACCTCGGCGACCACCAGCGGCACCAGCGGGTCCATCCGGAACGCCGACGAGTTGTCGATCACCACGGCGCCGGCCTCGGCCACCCGGGGAGCCAACTCTCGGGCGGTGCCCTTACCGGCGGAGAAGAGCACGATGTCCAGCCCGGAGTAGTCCGCGGTCGCGGCGTCCTCGACGGTCACCTCGCCGTCGCGCCACGGCAGCGTCCGCCCGGCGGACCGCGCCGAGGCGAACAACCGCACCTGCTCCGCCGGGAACTCCCGCTCCGCCAGCACCTGCCGCATCACGCCACCGACCTGGCCGGTGGCCCCCACAATGCCGATCCTCATGCCCGGAGGCTACCCACCCCACCCCCGAAACCGGGACCCCTTTCCCACCCCCCGGGTCCCGCCTCACACCCACCCCCACCACCACCTCCCCCACCTCCCCCGTCGATCATGAAGTTATTGCCGCGACACGCCGTGCCGAGTGACAACAACTTCATGATCAACGGGCTGAGGGCTGAGGGCTGAGGGCGGGGGGCGGGAGGCGGGAGGGGGTTAGGGGAGGAGGTCTCCTAGGGCGGCGGACTCGAGGTCGTTGCGGATCACGGCGGCGTCGCCTTCGATGACCAGGGTCAGCGCTTCCGGGTGCAGGTGGGTGGCCGCTGCCGCGGAGACCTGGTCCACGTCGGCGTTGAGCAGTTCCTCGCGCAGCCGGGCGTGGTAGTCGTCCGGCAGGTCGTGCACCACCAGCGTGGTCAGCGCGGAGGCGATCGCCCGGGGGCTCTGCAACTCGACCGACAGCTGCCCGGCCCGCCAGGAACGGGCCACCGCCAGCTCGTCCTCGGTCACGCCTCCCGCCTGCGTACGGGTGATCTCGCCCACCGCCTCGACCAGGGCCGGCGCGGTGACGGCGGTCTGCACGCCCGAGCTGACCGCGAACCGCCCGAACCGGCGGGACGAGGCGAACTCGCCCCGGATGCCGTACGTGTAGCCGCGCACCTCGCGGATCAGGTGGTTGAGCCGGGAGGTGAACGCCCCACCGAGCACCGTGCCCGCGAGGGTCATCGGCACGTGGTCGGGGTGCGCCCGGTGCGGCGACGGGTGGCCCAGCCGCAGCGTGGACTGCACCGAGCCGGGCCGGTCCACCAGGATGATCCGGCGGCCGGTGTGCAGCGGGACCTCGATCGGGCCGCCCCGCTCGGCCGGACCGCCCCCGGTGCCGGCGAACGCCGCCCCGGCCAACGCGTCCAGGTCGATCCGGTCCAGGTCACCGGCGACGATCAGGGTGCCGGGCCGCAGGAACCACTCGGAGTGGAAGACGGTGATGTCCTCCACGTCCAGGCCGGCCACCGAGTCCGGATCGCCGTACATCGGTCGTCCCCAGCGGGTGTCGGCGCCGAACAGGTCGGCGCGCAGCGCGGCGTCGGCGCGCGGGCCGGGGTTGGCCCAGTCCATCCGCAGCGCGGTGGCCTCGTCGTCGCGCACGCGCCGGACGTCGGCCGGGTCCAGCCGGGGCGTCCGGACGGCCTCGGCGAGGAGTTGCACCGCGGCGGTCAGCCGATCCACCGGGACCTGCACGCTGATCTGGAACGAGTCCCAGTCCAGCCCGGTCACCAGCTCGGTGCCGAGCGCCTCGATGGCCAGCGCGTACGCCGTGGCGTCCCGCTGCGCGGTGCCCTCCTCCAGGGCCTTGGCGAGCACGCCGCCCAGCCCTTCCTTGCCGGTCAGCTCCCGGCCGGCGCCGGCGTCGAGCAGCAGCAACGCGACGGCGAGGTTCTGCCCGGGCAGGTGCGCGGCGACCACCTGGCCGCCGCCCGCCGCGCGGCGGACCACCGGCGGGAACCGGTACGGGCGAGCGGCACCCGGGCCGGGACGGTCGGCGATCAGCGTCATGCGGTCTCCTCGGGCAGGTAGGTCAGGGTCACCCGGTCGGCGGCGCCGAGCACCTCGGCGGCGGTCTCGGCGATCTGCTCGGCGGTCACCGCGAGCCAGGCGGGCAGCCGGTCGGCGGCCCGGGCCGGGTCACCGAACTGGGTGGTGTACCGCCCGAGCGTGTCCGCGCGGCCGTCCACCGTCGACATCTGCCGCCACCACGCGGTGCTCAGCAACGCCTTCGCCCGGTCCAGCTCGGCGGCGGTGACCGGCACGGTGGCCAGCTCGTCGACGACCTCGGCCAGCCCTTCGGCCAACCGCTCGGCGCTCACGCCGGGACGGGCGGTGGCGGTGGCGATCAGCGGCGCCGGGGCGTGCGCGAGGTCCACCCCGTACGCGCCGACCAGATCGGGTTGTGCGATCCGCTCGCCGTCGGCGAGCCGCTGGTAGAGCCGGCTGCCCCGGCCGCTGCCGAGCACGGTGGCGAGCACGGTGAGCACGTCGTAGCCGGGGCTGCCGAACGGGTGGCCACGGTGGGCGATGTAGACGCGGGGCGCCGGCACGTCCGCGATCACCGTCTCCACGGCGGGCTTCCCGGTCGCCGGGACGCGGCGACCGTCCGGCGCGGGCGGGATGTCGTCGCGGGCGGGCAACGCCCCGAAGTACTTCTCGGCCAGCGCGAACACCTCGGCGGCCTGGGCGTCGCCGACGACTGTGAGCACCGCGTTGTTCGGCACGTAGTACATCTCGTGGAACGCCTGGAAGGTGGCGAGATCGGCGGCGTTCAGGTCGGCCATCGAGCCGATCGTCGAGTGGTGGTACGGGTGCCCCGGCGGGTAGAGCAGCGGCAGCAGCCGCAGCCAGGCATCCCCGTACGGGACGTTCTCGTAGCGCTGCCGGCGCTCGTTCTTCACCACGTCGCGCTGGTTGTCCAGCGTCTCCTGGGTGAGCGCCGGGACCAGCCCACCCATCCGGTCGGCCTCCAGCCAGAGCGCCAGCTCCAGGTGCTCGGCCGGGACCGTCTCGAAGTAGTTCGTCCGGTCCGGGTTGGTGGTGGCGTTGAGCGAGCCACCGGAGCCCTGGATCAGCTTCATGTGCTCGGTCTTCGCCACGTTCACCGAGCCCTCGAACATCAGGTGTTCGAAGAGGTGGGCGAAACCGGTCTGCCCGGCCGGCTCGTGCCGGGATCCGACGTCGTACCAGAGATTGACGGCCACCGCGGGTGCGGTGCGATCCTCGCTCACCACCACGCGCAGGCCGTTGTCCAGTCGGGACGTCTCGATGGGCCAGGGGTAACCACTGTCGGGCATGGCACGACGCTATCCGATCTCGCGGGCGGAAAGGTGACGTGCCGCCGGTCGGCGAGCCGGCCGACCGGCATCGACTCGGCCGGTCGGGGTACCGCAGAGCAATGACCCCACCGACCCCCGTACCGCCCGCGCGCCGCACCGTCGGACCGGCCGCCAGGACCGTCGAACGCGCCACCGCCGGACTCGGCCGGCTGCGCCGCGGCCGGCTGCTGCACCCGGCCGGCCGGTCGTTCACCGGCGAGGTGACGATCTGGGGTACGCCCGGACCGCCCACCGGGGTCGCCCTGCTGGACGACCCCGGCCGGTACGCGGCCACGGTCCGGCTCTCCAGGGGTACGCCCACGCCGGGCGGTTGGCCGGACGTGCTGGGCCTGGCGGTGCGTGTGCACTCCCCCACCGGCCGCCCGTTCGACCTGCTGGTCAGCTCCAGCGGCGCCGCTCCGGTGCTGCGGAACCTGCCGCTGCCCCGCCGCGGCTTCACCGGGACGTACAGCACGATCACGTGTTACCGCCTGGGCCGGCGTCGTCTCTGGTTGGCCGCGTTGGCCGACCCGGACTCGGTCGACCTCGGCCGCACTCTGGCCGCCGTCGCTGCCGCGGCCCGGACGGACGCGCCGCGCGTGGTGCTCGCGGTCGCGTCCGCCGTCGGGCCGTGGCGGCCGGTCGGCCAGGTCAGCATCGGCGCCCCGCTCGACGCCGGGGAGGACGGCGCACTCGCGTTCGACCCGGTGCGCAACCTGCCACCCGAACTGCGGGCGGCCGGCCCACTCGCCTGGCTGCGCGAGCAGACCTACCGGGGGTCACGCCGGGCGCGCGGCGCGCGGGCTCAGTCCGGCGGTTCGACGGCCACCGTCTGATCCGAGGTACGACGTTCCAGCACCGTGTCCGGGGCCACGTTCTGGTCCTCCTCGCGGATGTCCGACTCGGCGAGGATCGCCTCCGCCTGCGCCTGCGGGTCGTCGCTGCCCACCGCCTCCTCCTCGGGAAGGAGGTGGTGCGCGCGGGACTCCGCCCGCTCCTGCTCGCTCTGCTCGTCAGTCATGGGACCCCTGTTACCCCCCGCCCGGCCTCGGCACGCGATGTTCACCCCGCATCTTGGGACGATGCCACGGGCACCCCCGCCCGGTCGGGTAGGCTGGCTCCCGTGACGCGTTCCTATCGATGGTTTAGGCAGCCGGCTCCCACGCCGGTGACTTCACCATGAACTGACGTCACCACGGACCGAGCCGGCTGGGCAGGAGCTGTCGTTCCTGCCCTTTTGCGTACGAGCAGCCGGCTCGTCCCGGGCACCGGCCCCGGGCACGGTCGGCGAAAGGATGCCCACCGTGACGACCCCGGAGACCGATCGGGTCAGCGATCAGCGGATCGACCGTGTCGTGCCGCTGACCACACCCGCCCTGCTGCACCACGAGTTGCCCCTGGACGCCTCGCTCGCCGCCGCCGTGTTGAACGGCCGACGCGCGGTGGGCCGCGTGCTGGACCGCGAGGACGACCGCCTGCTGGTGGTGGTCGGCCCGTGCTCGGTGCACGACCCGGCCGCCGCCCTCGACTACGCCGAGCGTCTGCGCGCCGCCGCCGACCGGCTCGCCGACGACCTGCTGATCGTCATGCGGGTCTACTTCGAGAAGCCGCGGTCCACCGTCGGGTGGAAGGGCCTGATCAACGACCCTGGGCTGGACGGCAGCGGCGACGTCAACACCGGCCTGCGCCGGGCCCGGGCGCTGCTGCTCGACGTCCTGCGTCTCGGCCTTCCGGTGGGCTGCGAATTCCTCGACCCGATCACCCCGCAGTACATCGCGGACACGGTGGTGTGGGGTGCGATCGGCGCCCGCACGGTGGAGAGCCAGGTGCACCGGCAGCTCGCCTCCGGCCTGTCGATGCCGATCGGCATGAAGAACCGCCCCGACGGCAGCATCGGCACCGCCGTGGACGCGATCCGCGCCGCCGGGGTGCCGCACGTCTTCCCGGGCATCGACTTCTCCGGCACCCCGGCGATCATGCACACCCGCGGCAACACCGACGGGCACCTGGTGCTGCGCGGCGGTGGCGGTCGGCCCAACTACGACGCGGAGTCGGTGGCGGGCGCGCTCGACCTGCTCCGGGCGGCCGGGTTGCCGGAGCGCCTGGTGATCGACGCCAGCCACGCCAACAGCGGCAAGGACCACCGCAACCAGCCGCTGGTCGCCGCGGACGTGGCGGCGCAGATGGCCGCCGGCCAGCGCGGGATCACCGGTGTGATGCTGGAGTCGTTCCTGCTGCCCGGCCGGCAGGATCTCGACCCGACCCGCGAGCTGGTGTACGGCCGTTCGGTCACCGACGCCTGCCTCGGCTGGGACGACACCGCCGAGGTGCTCGACCACCTGGCCACCGCCGTACGGGCCCGTCGGGCCACGCTGCCAACCCCGGCGTGAGGGTGTGACGGCCGGCACTGCGGTGCGCGGAACACGAGACGGTGGGGCCTGGTTGACTGAGGTGTCGGTGTGCTCAGTGTCCCCGGGCCTCACCTAAATAGCCCTCGCGGAATACCGTTCGGCTGGAGCCGCGTCGCGCCACTCGCCGAGAGGCGACCTACACACCGACACCAGCGCCGCCCCCGGCCCACAAGGCTCGGGGGCGGCGCTGTCTGTACAAGAGCACCGTCGCGCCACCGACGCAGAGCATGCTCCCAACGCGCCTTTGCTCTGCTTCCACGGACGCAACAGCCAGCGCCCAAAACCGTTGCGTAGGTTGAAGCAGAGCAAAGGAAGCCTCGTGGGTCACCCTCTCGGCAGGTGGGCCCACCGGCGCGACGTTTGACCGATTCCGCCCCGGGTAGCTGATCGGCGTGACCGACGACGCACCCGTTGCCGACGAGCCGGACACCCACGCCCTCGATGACCTGCTCGATGACATCTTCCGAGGTCAGGAGCGGGTCACCCAGGGGGATATCTACCGCCGGGCGGTGGCCGCCGAGCTACCGCCGGATCTGCTCGCCCGGATCGACGCGCTCCCCGAGGGCGAGTACGCGGTGGACGAGGCCAGTGACCTGCTGGGCGGCACCGTCGCCTGAGCGACCCCAGAAGGGACACCGACATGACGCACCACGAGGACCACGACGAGAAGGTGCCGGCGTTGGGCCAACCACCGAAGGGCAGGGACACCACGCCCGAGCCGGACTTCGCCAACGAACACGACCGCACCGCGGTGGACCGGGACATCATCACCGGGGACGACGAGGACGAACGGGAGCCGGAATCGCCGCACGGCTGGTCCGGCATGCAGCGCTGACGCGTACGAGAGTGGGGGCCGGCTGATGCCGGCCCCCACGTCGCGTTCGTCGTCGGGTCAGTCGTCGTGCCCACCCTCGGCGGCCTGCTGCGCCGCGGCGTACGCCATCTGGAGGAAGTCGGACGCGGCCACCGCCGTCAGCGCGGTGGCCACCAGACGCGTGAGGCGGGGGGCGAGCACCAGGCCCCCGGTCAGCCCCGTGGCCACCCAGACCGCCAGGCAGAACGGGCAGCTCAGCAGCTCGCCGATGGCGTGCCGGGTGGAACTGCCCGAGTCGCGGACCTGCTCCATCACCTCACCGCTGCCGATCGGCCGGTCATAGCGGGTGAACGGTGCCCGCAGCGGGCTGGTGATCGCGTCCTTGGACAGCAGCCGGCTGAGCTTGTGCGTGGCGATGGAGAGCAACACGACGTCGGCGGGGGCGGGACGTTCGGGCACCGGGCGGCCGGTCACCTTGACCAGGCCGGCCAGCGCCCCGGTCACCCCGGCGTAGGTGCCCATCGCCACCAGGTAGCCGCCGAGCGGCCGGTGCTCGTGCGGCGCGTACGCCCGGCGCAGCCGCGCCGCCTTCTGTCGCAGGCCAGTGTCGCTCACCGTTCTCCTCACATGTCGTCATGGTGCGAAAGCGGCCGTCGGTGACGGTCTCAGCCGGCCTGGAGGTTGTCGGCGACCTCGCGGGCGAGGTTGGTCAGCGCCTCGTCGGCCAACTGGTCCGGGTCCCCGCCCGAGCCGTCGGTCAGGTCGAGCTGGATCCGGGCGCCACCGGAGTCGACCGGATCCACCCGGATCTCGGCGGCCCAGTCGGCGTCGCCCCAGCGGGCCCGCAACTCCTCGCCGCTGATCTCGGCGGGTGGGCTCCCGTCGTTGCGCAGCGGCGCCGGCAACCAGGCCGAGGCCCGAGCCGGGTCGGTGGCCGTGTTGAAGACCACCTCGGGTGGCGCGGACATGCCGCGCACGGCTCGCGCCGGCATCAGACGTCCCGCAGGCGGCTCGGGTCGACCTCCCGGCCCGGGTGACGGGCGAGGTACTCGGTCTCCAGGTCCGCCGTGCGCCGCAGGTGGTTGGCGAGCGCGGAGTCGGCCGCGTGCCGGAGGGTGTCCAGCCGGGTCCGGTGCAGGCTGTGCATCTCGCGGATCAGATCGTCGTCGGTCAGCTCCGTCGGGTCGACGCCCAGCGCGTCGCCGTCAAGGTCGGCGCCACCGGAGTCGGCGAGGTGGTCGCCGCCCCACTCGGGCACCCGCTGCTCAGGACTCATCTCCGTGCTGCCGCTGGACGGAAAGCCGTCCTCGCGTACCGATCCGGTCATCATCGCCCCCCTGGTCTCGTTTGGGCTGGCGTCTAGACGGATGCCCACACCGGGGAACGCCAAACCATCCCGCCCGCGTGGCAGCTACGACACCGTGTCGGAGAGCGCCGCCGTTCCCGGTACCCTCGACGCCATGAGGTGGCTCTGGACCCCGGCGTGGATCGCGCGTCACGTGGCCATGGTCGTGCTGGTCGTGGGCTTCCTCGGGCTGGGCTGGTGGCAGATCAGCCGGGCCACGGCCGGCAACAACCTCAGCTGGGGGTACGCGGTCGAGTGGCCGATCTTCGCCGGCTTCGTGGTGTACGTCTGGTGGCGCGAGGTGCGGCTGGCACGCCACAACGCGGAAACAGCCGCCCAGCCACCGGCGGACCCCGCCGACGCACCGGCCGTCGAGCCGCCGCCGGCCGCGACCATCGGCTCCCGACCGGCGGTACGCCGACCGGTGCGGGTGACCCGGGTGCCGGTCAACGCAACGCCCGGCGACGACGCCGACCTGGCCGCCTACAACGACTACCTGTCATGGTTGAACGCCAATCCGGGCGCCCGGCCCGGTGACTATCCCGGCTGAGCCGGGCTCGGAAGGACGGACGAAGGTGGGCGCAGCCCTTACCCGGTACCGCGTGATCGCCTGGATCGTGGGCGTGGTGCTGATCCTGCTGGTCGTTGTCGGCATGCCACTGAAGTACGCGTTCGACAACCCGGTCGTGGTGGAGACGGTCGGCCCGGCGCACGGCTTCCTCTACATGATCTACCTGGTGGCCGCGTTCGACCTGAGCCGCCGGGCCGACTGGCCGCTGAAGCGGATGCTCCTGGTGATGCTCGCCGGCACCGTGCCGTTCGTCTCGTTCTACGCCGAGCGACGCGTCACCGCCTGGCTGGACCGGCCCGCCACCCGTACGCCGGAGCCGGTCGCCGGCTGACCGGCCCGGCGGCGGGTCTGGTCAGCGGCTGGGCCGCCACGGGTCCGCCGAGGCGAGGGGGTCCACCCAGCCGCCGTACCGGTTGACCTCCCGGGCGCGCAGCAGCGCCCGGGTGACCTGACCGAACTGCCGCTCGTCGTCGGCGCTGAACAGCAGCACCTCCGCGCCCCGGTGCCAGCCCCACAGCTCGTACGGCGGTGGGCGCCAGCGGTCGCCGACCAGGGCGAGTGCCGCCGGCAGCAGGAGCACCGCTCCGAGGATGAGGTACGCCTCGGCGGTCAACCGTTGCAGGCCGCCGCTGAAGCCGAGGAGCAGGCCGACCACGCCGATCATGGATGCGGTGATCACCACCGCCCGGACGGCGATCCGGTCGTGCGGGCCTCGGGTGGTGCGCAGGTGGGTCAGGTCGACGATGCGATAGCTGGTGCGGCCGACGGTGAACCGGTCGACGGTGACGATGATGCCGGGTCGCGCGTACAGCAGCGTGGACCTGGCTCCGGGCACCGTTCGTTGCGGTCGCGTCTTTGCGCCTTCACGATTCACGGTTCCTCCCGTGGGGCGGTCTGCCGGGTTCGGTCCGTGGCCGGGCATCGCTGCCCGGGGACGGGATTCCCGGCTGCGGCTCCATTGTGTTGGGGCACCGCCACTCCACCTGGGCATTTACGATTCCGACCTGCTCACCCGACCGGGGGACATCGCCGCGAAACAGCATCCATTTCAGGTTTTATCGGATATTGGCGGAGGCCATCCGACGGCATACGCCCGGAACGACGAATGTCAGATATCGGTCAGCGGATGCGAAAACGGGCTCGCGGGCGGTCCCCCTCCCGCGTCAGCAGTCCCGCTGGTGTCACCGACAGCAGCGGCACTTCGCGCCACTTCGCCAACTTTCGCCCCTGCTTCAACTGCGCGGCACAACCGTCCCGGGTTAGGTTGGGCGAGCCGGTCCGGCCCAGTGCCGTCCACCCGGATGGCCCCGGCCGGTGTCGCCGAGGGCGTCAGCAGCCCCGTCGGCGGCCGTGGGAGAGGAGCCCTTCGCTCTTGTCATCCCTGAGAACCCTGCTGCGCACCGCGGTGCTGGCCGGCATGTCGGCCGCACTGATCGCCCCGACGGCGGTGGCCCACGCCGAGCCGTCCCCCGCCGACCTGACCCACCGGATCGAGACGTCCTCGGCAGAGTTGGAACGGATCGTGGAGTCCTACAACAAGCTCACCGAGGACATCAAGGTCAACAAGACCGCGGTGGCCCGATTACAGGCCCGCATCGGCCCCCTGGAACAGCAGGCCGAGCAGAGCCGGGCCGACGTCGCGGCACTCGCCAACACCGCGTACAAGAGCGGTGGCCTGCAGACGATGGACGCGCTGCTGCGTCCCGGCGGCTCCGTCGCTCTGCTCGACCGGCTCGGCACCCTCGATCAGCTGACCCGCCAGCGCCAGGAGCGCATCTCCGGCTTCACCGCGAACCAGCGGCGGCTGCTCGACGAGAAGACACGCCTGGACGCCACGCTGACCCGGCAGGCCGCGCAGGCCCGCGAGCTGGCGGCGGGCAAGAAGCGCATCGAGAGTGACCTGGCCGACCTGTACGAGCTGCGCCGGCAGGCGTACGGGGCCGCCACCGAGCGACCCGCGCCCAAGGCGGCGGAGGCCGAGGCCACAAACGTGCCCGCCGTGGCCGGGGACGCCGGCGCTGCGGTGCGCTACGCCTTCGGGGCGGTCGGCAAGCCGTACGTCTGGGCCGGTGAAGGGCCGAACGGCTACGACTGTTCCGGACTGACCCTCGCGGCCTGGCGGGCGGCCGGCAGGTCGCTGCCGCACAACGCACGGATGCAGTGGGGAGCGGTCGCCCACATCGGTCGGGGTGACCTGCGCCCGGGAGACCTGATCTTCTACAGCGGGCTCGGGCACGTCGCCCTCTACGTGGGCGACGGTCAGGTCATCGACGCGCCGAGCGCCGGTCGCAACGTGCTCAAGCGCGGCATGAACATGATGTCCATCCACGGCTACGGCCGGGTCCGCTAGCCCGACCCGATACGGCGAACGGCCGGCGTCCCCCTATCGGACGCCGGCCGTTCGCCGTCATTACTACCAGGTCAGGCTGCCTGCAGCCCCTCCGCCCGGGCCAGCTCGCGGAGCCGGCCGAGGGCCTGGATCTCCAGCTGCCGGATCCGCTCGCGGGACAGCGAGAAGCGGGACGCGACCTCGGTCAGCGAGTGCTCGCGGCCGTCCTCCAGCCCGTAGCGGGCCCGCATGATGCCGGCCGACCGGTCGTCGAGGTGGTTGAGCAGCCCCTCAATGCGCTGCCGCTCCAGGCCGCTGAGGACGATGTCCTCCGGCGACGGCGCGTCGCTGTCGGCGACCAGGTCGCCGAGGTTCGTGTCGCCGTCGTCGCCCACCGGGGTGTCCAGCGAGACGGTGTCCTGCGACCAGCGGCGCAACTCGTTGACCCGCTCGACGGTGACACCGAGCGATGCGGCGATCTGCTCCGGCTCGGGGTCGCTGCCCAGTTCACGGGTGAGCTGCCGGATGACGTTGCGCATCCGGTTGACGTCCTCCACCAGGTGCACCGGCAGACGGACGGTGCGCTCCTGCTGAGCGATCGCCCGGCTGATGGCCTGGCGGATCCACCAGGTGGCGTAGGTGGAGAACTTGTAGCCACGCTCGTAGTCGAACTTCTCGACCGCCCGGACGAGGCCGGTGTTGCCCTCCTGGATCAGATCCAGCATGGGCATGCCCGAGCGCACGTAACGACGCGCGATCGACACGACCAGTCGCAGGTTGGCGCGGATGAAGAGGTCCTTCGCGCGCTCACCCTCGACGACCAGCCGCTCCAGGTCGGCCCGGTCGACACCATCGGGAACGGCGTCCCCGCCGAGCAGGTGCTCCGCGTAGAGGCCAGCCTCGATCGCCTTGGAGAGATCGACCTCCTTGGCGGCGTCCAGCAGTGGCGTCCGGGAGATCTCGTGCAGGTAGACGCCGACCAGGTCGCGCTCCTCGGCAACCTCGTCGGTGCGCATGCCGATTTTCTTGTCCACGTTGCCCACGGTCCCCTCGCTCGCGCCGGTTGCCCGGTTCCTTGCCATTCCCCACGTCCGGTCAGCCCCTGGTAACTTCTGCTGTGCCCGCCGTCGCTGACACCTACACAACAGATGAGACGTGTCGGGGATTCCATGTCGTGAGTCGAAAGTGTCACGAATGCCTGAGTAGTTGCTGAGAGCACGGTCCATGTTTGCTGTCAGCACCCGTCGGGTGGCTCGCCGCTGGGCACCTCGGACGGGTTGGCGGGTCGACGAATCGCTGATCGCCCGCACCATGGCAACACCGCCGCCCGCGCCGGCACAGCGACCCGGGTCACCTCCGTGCTGCGATCCTGGTCACTGCCAGATACGCAGCAATGGGGCGGTCGGTTCATCCACGGGGGTGTTATTACCCCCCGCCCCGGTGAACAATCCGGAGCCCCGTTCGCTTCCCGGGCGGTGCGGGCTAGGAGGCGAGCAGGGCTAGAGCCCCGCGGACCTGGTCGGCGGAGCGCTCCAGGGCGGCTCGGGCGGCGGCCACCTCGGCTCCGGAGACCAGCGAGACCAGCGCCGTCTTCAGGTCGCCGTCGGCCGCGCTGAGGGCGCGTCGGGAGACCTCCTCCGAGCAGCCGGTCGCCTCCACCAGGATCGAGATCATTCGTCCCCGGAGCTTCGCGTTGGTGGCCACCATATCGATCATGAGGTTCGAGTAGACCCGACCCAGGCGCACCATGACGGCGGTCGAGAACGTGTTCAGCACCAGTTTCTGCGCGGTGCCCGCCTTCATCCGGGTCGACCCGGTGACCACCTCGGGTCCGGTGTCCACCCCGATGAACACGTCGACCGACCGGGCGGCCTCCGCCTCCGGATTGGCGCACAGCAGCACCGTCGAGGCGCCTGCGGCGCGGGACGCGGCGAGCGCCCCGAGGACGTACGGGGTGCGTCCGCTGGCCGCCAGACCGACCACCAGGTCACCGGCGCGCACACATCCGGCGGCCTCGTCCGCCCCGTTCCGGTCGTCGTCCTCGGCGTCCTCCACGGCCCGCCACATGGCGTCCGGGCCGCCAGCCAGGTGGGCACAGAACCAGTGCCGGGGCGAGTTGAAGGTGGGAGCCAGTTCGGCCGCGTCGAGGACGCCCAGCCGGCCGGACGTGCCGGCCCCGAAGTAGTGCACCCGGTGCCCGCCGCGCAACGCCGCCACCGCCAGGTCGACGGTGGTGGCGATCTCGTCGAGCACCGCGGCGACCGCCGCCGGCACCCGCCGGTCGGCTTCGTTGATCACGGTGAGCACGTCCCGGGTCGACATCAGGTCGAGGTCCGCGCTGAGGGGGTTGCGTCGTTCGGTGGGTGCGCCCACCCGGACGCTCGGGCGGGCGGGCGGTGCTGACATGTCCTCGTCCGGCTCCACCGAACCGGGCGTCATGCCCGTCTCCGACTGGCACCCACCCGGTGCGACTGGACCGCCTCGGCGGTCGCCTCCAGGGCCTTGCGGGCCCGGGACCGGTTGCGGGCGGCCACCCCGACGAAGAGGCAGTCGACGACGGTGAGCTGGGCGAGCCGGCTGGCCGTCGCTCCGGAGCGGTAGGTGGTCTCGCGGGCCGCGGTCGTCAGCACGAAGTCGGCGACCTCGGTGATCGGCGAGCGCGGGAAGTTGGTCAGCGCCACGGTGGCCGCGCCCCGCGTCCGGGCCTGCTCCAGCACCTCGATGACGTCGGAGGTGGTGCCGGTGTGCGAGATGCCGATCGCGACGTCACCGCGGCCGAGCAGGGCGGCCGAGGTCAACGCGGTGTGCACGTCCGGGAAGTAGAAGGCGATCCGGCCGATGCGGTGCAGCTTCTGCTGGAAGTCGGAGGCGACGAACCCGCTGGCGCCGGCGCCGTAGATGTCGATCCGGCCCGCGCTCGCGATCGCCTCGACCACCTGCTCGCAGACGGCCGGGTCGAGCTGCTCGGCGGTCTCCTCGACGGCTCGGGCGTCGTTGAACGCGATGGTGGCGATGATCTGGGCGAGGTCGGCGCCGGGCGGGATGTCACCGCCGACGACCCGGGCGTCCGGCGGCTCGATGCGGCGGGCGGCCTCGGCGGCCAGCCGGATGCGCAGCTGTGGATAGCCGTCCATGCCGACGGATCGGCAGAACCGGATGACTGTCGCCTCCGACGTCTCCGCCGCGGTGGCGAGGTCGGTGATGGTCCGCCGGGCGGCGGCGGCCGGGTCGGACACGACCAGGCGGGCGACCCGCTGCTCGGCGGGCGACAGCGACGGCAACAGCCCGCTGATGTGGACGATCAGCCCACCAGGCTCGTGACTCGCAGAAATCTTCGGACTCTTCGCCACGGATGAAACTTACTTTCACGAGGCGTGAGCGTCAACCATGACCGTATGTGGTGGGAAAAGTGTCGACGACCCGGATCACGCGTTCCGCACAGCCTGCCACTCTCCCAGGATCGCCGCCTCATCCGCCGGGTCGAGTCCACCCTGCCGTACGGCGTCGGGCCGCGCTGTCATCCAGGACACGGTCGCCCGAACGGTGTCGGACAACGGACGGATCGTCAGACCCGCGTCCAGCGCCGGCCGGGCATCCCGGTCCATCAGGCCAGCCCCCTCCGGCAGTCGCACCCAGAGCGGCAACGCCCGCTCCCCCGACCATTCGCGGACGTCGCGCGCCACCAGGAAGTCCTGATCGACCCAGGTGAGGTGCGGGTCGGCGACACCCAGACCGGCCGCCACGCCGGTCAGCAGATCGGCGCGGGACATCGCCGGGCCGGTGCCGTCGTACGTGCCAGCGAGGCGGGCGTCGGCGGCGTGCAGCAGCCAGCCGGCCAGGTCGGCGACGTCCACGAACTGCACCCGGTCGGTCGGCCGTCCGGGCGCGAGAACCTCCCCGCCGTTCGCCAGCCGTCGCACCCAGTACGGGAAGCGGTCGCTCGGGTCCTCCGCGCCGACGATCAGCCCCGCCCGGCAGATGAACGACCGCTGCGCACCCATCAGTTCGCGAACCAGCCGCTCGATGCTGACCTTGCACTCGCCGTACCAGCGGTGGTCCGGGCCGACCGGAGCGTCCACGTCCGGCGGGGCAGGCGACAGCAGCGGGGCGTGCGCCGCGGTCTGACCCGGGGCGGTGTTGTCGGCGTACACCGAGATCGTGGACACGAACGACCAGTGACCGACGTGGTCGGCCAGCGCGGCGAGCGCGTGCCGGGCGTGGCTGACCTGGCGGGTCACGTCCACCACCGCGTCGAAGCCGTCGCCGGCGAGCGACACCAGCGCCGCGGGGTCGTCGCGGTCGACCGGCACGAACCGCGCACCGGTCGGCACGACACCGGACACGCCCCGGGCCGCGCAGGTCACGTCGTGGCCCTGCGCGACGGCGAGCCGGGCCACCGCCCGGCCGAAGAACCGCGTGCCACCGAGAATCAGGATCCGCATCCGCCGATCCTGCGCCGCCGGTGGCCGATCATGCCAACCACTCTGCTGTCGGCAGAGCGCCGGTCGCCCGATGGGTGGGCGCGGTGGACGCTAGCGTGTGGCGCATGGCGGAGCGCAGCGTGGTGGTGACCGGAGGCACGGGTGGGCTCGGCGGGGCGGTCGTCGCCTCGTTCGTCGACGCGGGCTGGCGGGTGGTCGTACCGCAGCGGGCAGCCCGGCCCGGGTCGGAGCCGGCGGCGGACGGGCTGGTCCGGGTCGTCGCGGACCTGACCGACCCGGCGGGCGCGGCCCGCGTCGTCGAGGCCGCCGTCGGCGACCCCGCGGCGCCGCTGCGGGCGGTGGTCAACCTCGTCGGCGGGTACGCGAGCGGCGGCCTGGTGCACGAGACACCGGTCGAGGAGTTCGAGCGGATGCTCACCGTCAACCTGCGACCCACGTACCTGGTCACCCAGGCCGCGCTGCCGCACCTGGTCGCGGCCGGCGGCGGCGCGGTGGTGTGCGTGTCGGCCCGGGCGGCCCTCACCCCGTTCGCCGGCGCGGCCGGCTACGTCACGGCCAAGGCGGCGGTGCTGGCCTTCGCCAACGCGGTCGCGGTCGAATACCGCTCCCGCAACGTGCGCTGCAACACCGTGCTGCCCAGCGTCATCGACACCCCGGCGAACCGGGCCGCGCAGCCCGACGCCGACCACTCCCGCTGGGTCACGCCGGCCGAGATCGCGCCGGTGATCCGCTTCCTGGCCTCGACGGACTCCGCGCCGACCACCGGGGCCAGCGTTCCGGTCTACGGACGCGCCTGAACGAGCAGGGACGTTATGTCGCCGCGCCCGGCCCGCTCCTGCGCCGACGCGGCGGGCGGGGGTGTCGGGGCGGGCGGGGGTGTCGGGGCGGGCGGGGGCGCCGGCTGCGGCACCTCGGGGGGCGCTGACCCCTCCGCCGACGGCCGGGTGGGGTCGGGGCGGACGTCCGACCGCAGCCAGGTCGACAGGTGCGCCTGGATCTGCTCGGTCACCTCCTCGGCCGAGCGGCCCGCGTCGACGAGGACGAAGCTCGGGTACTCGGGCAGGGTCCGGTAGGCGGTGTCCGCCGCGGTGAGCCAGCCCATCGACTCGTGGTCGGTGCCGCGCTCCTCGATGCGCTGGTACGCCACCGCCGGGTCCACGGCGAGCAGGAAGGTCACCTGGGGCGTCGGGAACAGCCGGTAGCCGGCCCGGGCCAGACGCTCCCAGCGGTGCCCGCCGTGCGCGCGGATGCTGGCGTACTGGCAGGCCGAGTAGCGGTCCATCACCGCCGTCCGGCCGGTGAGCAGGCAGCTGAGCAGGGCCGCGGCGATGGCGAGCCAGCGAAGCACGGACTCCACCGCCAGGACGCCGTCGCGCCCGACGAGCCGTTGCGCGTCCGGCAGGCCGAGCCGGTGCGCGAGCCGGCCGAGCCAGCGACGCCCGCTGGCGTTGCGGCGGTACGTCGCGGGGCGGCCGGCGGCGGTCAGCGCGTCGGCCAGCCGGTGTGCCTGCGTGGTCTTGCCCGAGCCGTCGATGCCGATCAGTGCGACGGTGCGCAATCGGGCTCGGCCGCGTCGCGTCCCCGATGATCTGGCCACCCTCGACAGGTTATCCGACCCGTGCTTGCGCCCCGTGACGTTTGTTGCCATTTGTCACCGTTGGCACCCGACCGCGACGACACCAGGTGTGGGCGACCGGAATGCCGGGTACGGGAGTTCGAATCCAACCGCCTGTCCACCAACACGACCGACGGGAGATCCAGATGGCTGAGCGCGGGGACGAGAGTCTGGTGCACACCCTCAAGAAGGTCGCCGCCGTGCTCAAGCAGTCCGAGATCCCGTTCGCCCTGGGCGGCAGCTTCGCCGTCTACGCCCACGGCGGCCACTCAAGCGACCACGACGTCGACTTCCTGATCCGCGAGGCCGACGTCGAGCGGTCCCTGGAGGCGCTCGTGGCCGCGGGCTTCCGCGCCGAGCGGCCGCCGGAGGACTGGCTGGTCAAGGTCTTCGACGACGGGCGGATGGTGGATCTGATCCACCGGCCGATCGAGACGCCGGTGACCGAGGAGACGTTCGCCGACACGGTCGTGCGGCCGGTGGACGCCATCCACATGCCGGTCCTCTCCGCCACCCAGCTGATGGTGCACAAGCTGCTGAGCTTCTCCCAGCACTACTGCGACTTCGCCCGCGGCCTGCCACTGGCCCGGTCGCTGCGGGAGCAGATCGACTGGGAACGGGTACGCAAGGAGACGCAGCACTCGCCGTACGCCGAGGCGTTCCTGGTGCTGCTGGATCGGCTGGAGGTGGTGCCGGACACCGGCACCCAACCGGGAGAGGAGACACCGTGACGCACGATCGCGACAGTGGCGCGGGGCCGCCGGACGAGTACGTCGAGGCGGAGATCCACCGGCTGCTCTCCGAGGATCCCGCAGTCGCCGAACAGGGGATCACCGTGGTCCGGCGGGAACGCGCCCTCGTGCTCTACGGCGAGGTGGAGAGCCCGCACCGCCGGGAGGAGATCCTGCGCCGGGTGTCGGAGCGCTTCCCCGACGTGCCGATCACCAGCGACATCGGTGTGATCCGCGCCCAGGCGCCCACGGAGATCGAGCAACTGCCCTGAGGGAGGTTTCATGGTGATCCGGATCGCCGCCGTGGGCGACGTGCATCTGGACGAGGACGTGGTCGGCCGGTTCCGCCCGGCGCTTGAGGAGCTGCCGGAGTGCGCCGACGTGCTGCTGCTGGCCGGCGACCTGACCCGGCACGGCACCGAGGCCGAGGCGCGCTGCGTGGCGCAGGAGTTCGGCGGGTTGGCCGTGCCGGTGGTGACCGTGCTGGGCAACCATGACCACCAGTGTGACCAGGTGCCGCAGGTCGTGAAGGTGCTCGAGGACGCGGGCATCACCGTGCTGGAGGGCGACGGCGTGGTGCTGGACTGCGCGGGCGGCCGGCTCGGCATCGCCGGCGTCAAGGGCTTCGGCGGGGGTTTCGCCGGCCGGTGCGCGAGCGACTTCGGCGAGCCGGAGATGAAGGCGTTCGTCCGGACCACCAACGAGAGCGCGGACCGCCTCGGTAAGGCCCTGCGCTCGCTGGACTGCGACATGCTGGTCGCGCTGACCCACTACTCGCCCGTTCCGGACACGTTGGCCGGCGAGCCGCTGGAGATCTACCCGTTCCTGGGGTCGTACCAGCTCGGGCAGGCGATCGACTCGGCGCCCACGGCGCTGGCCCTGCACGGGCACGCGCACGCCGGCACCGAGCGCGGCACCACGCCGGGAGGGGTACGCGTCCGCAACGTGGCGCACCCGGTGATCAAGCAGGCGTACAGCGTCTTCCATGTCGGGGATCAACTCGACACCGACCAGGTTTCCCCGATCGGAGGGTCGGGTAGTCAGAGGTCATGGAGCTGATTCTCTGGATTCTCGCAGTCGTACTCGTGGTCGCCGGCATCCTCGCGCTGTTCCGCCGGCAGATCCTGTGGGGCGTCGTCCTCATCGTCGTCGGGCTGTTGGTCGGCCCGGGTGGTGTCAGCATCTTCAATTGACCGTTCGCACCTTCTGACAACTCATCACAACACCGGGACCCGTCGGGGTCGCCGCGACCGGAGCTTCGTCCTCCCGACAGAAGCCCCGGCCGCAGCGGCCCCGGCGCTTTTTTGTGGGTTTGACCCGACGGTTCAGCGGCAATATCTCGACCATGGAGACATCTCGCGAGGCGCGGCCCGCCTCCGGCCGACGGTCGCGCTGGGCGCTCGCCGGCTTCGCGGCGGCGGTCTTCGTCGCGGCCGCGATCGGCGGGCTGGGCGTGCAGGGCACCACCGACGAGTACGCGAGCCTGCGCCAGCCGGGCTGGGCGCCGCCCTCCTGGCTCTTCGGCCCGGTCTGGACCGTGCTCTACGCGCTGATCGCCCTGGCCGGCTGGCTGGTGTGGCGTCGGGTCGGCTTCTCCCCCGCGCTCTGGGCGTGGACCGCCCAACTCGTCCTGAACGCCATCTGGACGCCACTGTTCTTCGGCGCGGGGCGGTACGGGCTGGCGTTCGCCGAGATCGTGGTGATGTGGCTGGCGATCGGCCTCACCGTGGCGCTCTTCGCCCGGGTCTCCCGGGTCGCGACCGCGCTGCTGCTGCCGTACTGGGCGTGGGTCACGTTCGCCGCCGCGCTCAACCTGTCGATCTGGCGACTGAACACCTGACCGGCGCCGGTCCTCCGGCGGGAAGCGGCCCCGCCGGAGGACCGAGGCCCCGTCAGCAGCGGGGCACGTTCGGGATGTAGCCGTCGTAACCGGTGTAGACGTACGCGTCGGCGATGAAGCGGCCGCTGCCGATGCGATCCCAGATCGAGCTGGTGCCGTACGTGCCGGTGACCGTGGAGCCGCTGGTCTGGCAGGCGATGGTCACCCGGGTGCCGTCGGCGACGGTGCCCACCGAGGCGTACCCCGTGCCCGGGCCGGAGCGGACGGTCAGCGGCGTGCCGCTGGTGTCGACCGTGGCGTTGCCGGTGCCCGAGCTGCACCCGTTGTCGCTGGTGTAGGTCTTGCTACCCCAGTACAGGCCGAGGGTGCCGTTGAACCTGACCTGGATGTCGTTGCCGTTGAGGCGCTGTTCGTAGTGCAGGTGGGGGCCGGTGGACCCGCCGGTGCTGCCCACCCAGCCGAGCACCTTGCCGTAGCCGACGGTCTGCCCCACCGAGACGTTGAAGCCGTTGAGGTGGGCGTAGTAGGTCGTGTAGCCGCCACCGTGGTCGATCCGCACGTACTTGCCGTAACTGGTGCCGCCGAGGTCGGTGACCCGGTCGACAGTGCCGGGGGCGCTGGCCACCACCGGGTCGCCGAGGTCGTCGGTGCGGTTGAAGTCGACCGCGTACGCCGGGCTGTGGTCCGACCGGGTCTGCCCCGACCAGGACTGGCCGCACGGGAACGGCACCTTGAAGGTCGGCGCGGCCAGCGCCGGGCTCGCCGGTGCGAGGACTCCCCCGACGAGCAGGCCCGTCACCAGCAGGCTGATCCACCGCTTACGCATCCAGCTCCTCCTATGTTCAAAACCTTCGATGAAGTGGCCTCAGCCTGACAGATATCGCCACTCTTCGAAAGAGTCGGGATCCGCGACTGGGAGCGCGCCCAGCCGACGGACACGAGGTTTCGGGATTGTTACTCGCTCGTGTCTGACAGGGGGTGGACCAGACCGGATGCAAGCGCTTACATGTGTGCACGCCCAATCGGACCGGCGAGGGTCACCAGCGGAGACCACGCCGGCTAGGAAGGAGGACGGCATGGCGGTCTTTACCAGACCACGCCAGGCCTTCGTGATCGCCGGTGTGCTCGGGCTGGCGCTCAGCGCCACCGCTTGCGGTACCGGTGACGACAAGAAGAGCGACAAGGCGGGCTCCGCGGAGTGCGCCCCATACGAGAAGTACCAGGGCCACGACGGCAAGAAGGTCTCCATCTACGCGTCCATCCGTGACGCCGAGGCGGACCTGCTCGAGCGGTCGTGGTCGCAGTTCACCGACTGCACCGGCATCGAGATCGCGTACGAGGGCAGCGGCGAGTTCGAGGCCCAGCTCCCCGTGCGGGTCGACGGCGGCAACGCGCCCGACATCGCCTTCGTGCCCCAGCCGGGCCTCGTGAAGCGGTTCGCGGACGCCGGCAAGCTGAAGTCCCTCGGCGCCGACACCAAGGCCCTGGCCGAGCAGAACATGCCGGCCGACTGGCTGAAGTACGGCACCGTCAACGGAACGCTCTACGGCGTGCCGCTCGGCGCGAACGTCAAGTCCTTCGTGTGGTACTCGCCGAAGACGTTCAAGGAGAAGGGCTGGGAGGTCCCGACCACCTGGGAGCAGCTCATCGCCCTGAGCGACAAGATCGCCGCCAGTGGCATGAAGCCGTGGTGCGCGGGCGTCGAGTCCGGTGACGCCACCGGCTGGCCGGCCACCGACTGGATCGAGGACGTCCTCCTGCGTACGGCGGGCGCCGAGGTCTACGACCAGTGGACCACCCACGCGATCCCGTTCAACGACCCGCGGGTCGTCGACGCGGTGGACCGCGCCGGCACGATCCTCAAGAACGAGAAGTACATGAACGGCGGCTTCGGCGGCGTCAAGAGCATCACCACCACCGCCTTCCAGGAGGCGGGCCTGCCGGTGACCACCGGCAAGTGCGCGATGCACCGACAGGCGTCCTTCTACGCCAACCAGTTCCCCGAGGGCACCAAGGTGGCCGAGGACGGCGACGCGTTCGCCTTCTACTTCCCGGCCATCGACGCGGCCAAGGGCAAGCCGGTGCTGGGCGCGGGCGAGTTCGTCGTCGCCTACGCCGACCGTCCCGAGGTGCAGGCGGTGCAGACCTACCTGGCCTCCGCCGAGTACGTCAACAGCCGCGCGAAGCTCGGCAACTGGGTCACGGCGAACAACAAGCTCGACATCGCCAACGTCGCCAGCCCGATCGACAAGCTCTCCGTCCAGATCCTGCAGGACAAGACCGGCGTCTTCCGCTTCGACGGATCCGACCTGATGCCGGCCGCCGTCGGCGCGGGAACGTTCTGGAAGGGCATGGTCGACTGGCTGAACGGCAAGGCGACCGCCCCGGTGCTCCAGGGCATCGAGAGCAGCTGGCCCAAGTGATCCCGGCGGTGGCCCGGCCCGCGGTCGCGGGCCGGGCCACCGGCCGAACCGGACCCGGAAGGGAGGGTTGATGGAGTTCGACTTCGCCGATGAGCAGCCGAAGCTCCTCATGCTGATGTACGGGCTGGTCGCCTTCGTGGTGGTGGTGGGCGGTCTGCTCCTGCTGCTCGACGTCGTCCCGGCCTGGTTTGCCCGGCGACGGGAGGCGCAGCTCGTGGCCGCCTCGGTGAGTGGAGCTCCACTTCCCCGCCGCCCCCGGCAACGGGAGGGGATCTTCGCGCTCTTCTTCCTGCTGCCCACGCTGCTGCTCCTCACCATCGGCCTGGTCGTGCCGGCCATTCGCACCGTGCTGCTCTCCCTGATGGACGGGAGCAGCACCAGCTGGGTGGGACTGCGCAACTACGGCTGGATGTTCTCCGACGACTCGATGCTCCGGGTCCTGATCAACACCCTGGTCTGGGTGGTTCTGGTCCCGCTGGTGGCGACCGCGTTCGGCCTGATCTACGCCGTCCTGGTGGACAAGGCCCGGTTCGAGGCCGTGGCCAAGTCGCTGATCTTCCTGCCGATGGCGATCTCCTTCGTCGGCGCCAGCATCATCTGGAAGTTCGTCTACGCCTACCGCGGCGAGGGCGACCAGATCGGTCTGCTCAACCAGATCGTCACCAGCCTCGGCGGCGAGCCCAAGCAGTGGCTGCTGGAATCACCCCTGAACACGCTGCTGCTGATCGTCATCATGGTCTGGATCCAGGCCGGCTTCGCCATGGTGGTGCTCTCCGCCGCGATCAAGGCGATCCCCGGCGACATCGTGGAGGCCGCCCGGCTCGACGGGGTCAGCCCCTGGCAGATGTTCTGGCAGATCACCATGCCGAGCATCCGGCCGGCCCTGATCGTGGTGGCGGTGACGCTCACGATCGCCACGCTCAAGGTCTTCGACATCGTCCGGACCTCGACCAACGGCAACTACGACACCAGCGTCATCGCCAGCGAGATGTACAACCAGGCGTTCCGGTACGGCCAGAACGGGCAGGGCTCCGCGCTCGCGGTCTTCCTCTTCATCCTGGTCATCCCGGTCGTGATCTACCAGATCCGCAACCTCCGTCAACAGCGGGAGGGCTGAGATGACGACCGCAACGCCCACCGTCGCCGCCGGCGTCCAGAAGACCGACGGCACCGCGTCCACCGCCGCCGGGCGGGTACGTCGGCGACTCAACAGCCGTACGGCCACGCTCGTCTCGATCGTCATCGCGGTGGTCTGGACCATCCCGACCTTCGGCCTGTTCGTCTCCTCCCTCCGTCCGGAGGACGAGATCAAGACCACCGGCTGGTGGACGGCCTTCACCAACCCGCAGTTCACCCTGGAGAACTACCAGCAGGTCCTCTTCGGGCGGTCGGCGTCGTCCGGGCAGCTCGCCAGCTACTTCATCAACTCGCTGGCGATCACCATCCCGTCGGTGCTCTTCCCGCTCGCCTTCGCGGCCCTGGCCGCGTACGCGCTGGCGTGGATCAACTTCCGCGGGCGGGACTGGCTCTACATCGCGATCTTCGCGTTGCAGATCGTCCCGCTGCAGATGGCCCTGGTGCCGCTGCTGAAGTTCTTCTCCACCGGCGTCACCCTCGGCGGCGTCACCCTGATGCCGGCGTGGGACCTGGTCGACGAGCAGAAGTTCGCCCAGGTGTGGTTCGCACACACCTGCTTCGCGCTTCCGTTCGCGGTCTTCCTGCTGCACAACTTCATCTCGCAGCTCCCCGGCGACCTGATGGAGGCGGCCCGGGTCGACGGGGCCACCCACCCGAAGATCTTCCGCACCATCGTGCTGCCGCTGATCACCCCGGCGCTGGCCGCGTTCGGCATCTTCCAGTTCCTCTGGGTCTGGAACGACCTGCTGGTCGCGCTCATCTTCGCCGGTGGCGGCAACGAGACCGCCCCGCTCACGGTTCGGCTCGCCGAGATGGCCGGCACCCGGGGCAACGAGTGGCAGCGGCTGACCGCGGGCGCGTTCGTCTCGATCGTTGTACCGCTCGTCGTATTCCTGTCCCTGCAGCGCTTCTTCGTGCGAGGTCTGCTCGCCGGCAGCGTCAAGGGCTGACCCGCTTGCCCGCCGCCGCCCGGCCCCTGAAGGCGGCGGCGGGCGACGGGTACCGAGCGGGGGAAGCATGACGAAGATTGATGATGTCGCCCGGTTGGCCGGGGTCTCCACGGCAACCGTCTCGCGGGCCCTGCGCGGGCTGCCGACGGTCTCGGCCGCCACCCGACGCAGAGTCCTCGCGGCCGCCGAGCAGCTCGACTACGCGGTCTCGCCGAGCGCGTCCCGGCTCGCCGGTGGCCGCACCGGCACGGTGGCGGTGGTCGTACCCCGGATCACCCGCTGGTTCTTCAGCACGGTCGTCGAGGCGGTCGAGGAGTATCTGCACCACTCCGGCTACGACCTGCTGCTCTACAACCTGGGCGGTCGGGAGCAGATCCGCCAGCGGGTGCTGCGTACCGCCAACCTGCACAAGCGGGTCGACGCCATGATGCTGGTCGCCACGCCGCTGCGCCCGGCGGACCTGACCGCGCTGGCCGCCCTGGATCTGCCCGGCGTGACCATCAGCTCGGGGAGCAGGGTGCCCAACTGGCCGTGCGTACGGATCGACGACGTGGCCGCCGCGCGGATGGCCACCCGCCACCTGCTCGACCTCGGCCACCGGCGGATCGCGCACATCTCCGGAGACCCCGACGACGAGCTGGCCTTCACCACCCACCTCGACCGGCGCCGGGGCTACCAGGCGGAGCTGCGGGCCGCCGGCCTGCGACCCGATCCGAGCCTGGACGTCGAGTCGTCGTTCACCATCGACGGCGGCAACCGGGCCGCCGCCGAGCTGCTGGCCCGCGGTGTTCCGCCGACCGCTATCGTCGCCGCCTGCGACGAGATGGCGATGGGCGCGATGACGGCGCTGCGCGACGCCGGGCTGCGCGTACCGCAGGACGTCAGCGTGGTCGGCATCGACGACCACGACCTCGCCGGCGTGCTCGGGCTCAGCACCATCGCCCAGCCGGCCGCCGAACAGGGCCGGCTGGCCGCCCGGATGCTGCTCGACCCGCTCGGGGCCCGCAACCTGAGCCCGATCGTCGGTCAACGAACCGCCGGCGGCGACACATCGGTGATCCTGCCCACTCGGCTGGTGGTCCGAGAGTCCACCGCGCCGCCGCGGGCACACTGAACCCCAACCATCCGCCGCCGGCCGGCGGCTGGCGGCGACGCGGCCGGCAGCAGCACCGCCGGCAGTCCACCCACCGCGCGACACGGGAGACGACCCTGAACACCGATCCGACGCAGCAGACCTCCTCCGGTCACCCGATCACCGGCTGGTGGACCGAGGCCGCCATCTACCAGATCTACCCACGCTCGTTCGCCGACTCCGACGGTGACGGCATCGGTGACCTGCCGGGCATCACCGCCCGCCTCGACCACCTGGTCGAGCTGGGCGTGGACGCGGTGTGGCTCTCCCCGTTCTATCCGTCCCCGCAGGCCGACGCGGGCTACGACGTGGCCGACTACCGGGACGTCGACCCGCTGTTCGGCACCCTCGCCGACGCGGACAAGCTGATCGCCGAGGCCCGCTCCCGCGGCCTGCGGGTGATCGTCGACCTGGTGCCGAACCACACCTCGTCGGCGCACCGCTGGTTCCAGGCCGCGCTGGCCGCCGCGCCGGGCAGCCCGGAGCGGTCCCGGTACATCTTCCGCGACGGCCTCGGCCCGGCCGGCGACCAGCCGCCGAACGACTGGCAGAGCGTCTTCGGCGGTCCGGCCTGGACCCGGACGGTCGACCCGGACGGCCGACCCGGCCAGTGGTACCTGCACCTGTTCGACACCGGCCAGCCCGACCTCAACTGGGACAACCCGGAGGTGCACGAGGAGTTCCTGGACGTGCTGCGGTTCTGGCTGGACCGCGGTGTGGACGGCTTCCGCGTCGACGTGGCGCACGGCCTCGTCAAGCAGGCCGACCTGGCCGACTGGCAGGAGCCCCAGGAGATCCTCTCCGGCAACGAGATCGACAAGCCGCGCCCGCCGATGTGGGACCAGGAGGGCGTGCACGAGATCTACCGGCAGTGGCGGCGGGTCCTGGACAGCTACCCCGGCGAGCGGGTGCTGGTCGCGGAGGCGTGGGTGGAGCCGGCCGAGCGGCTGGCCCGCTACGTCCGCCCGGACGAGATGCACCAGGCGTTCAACTTCGAGTACCTGCTCGCCGCCTGGACCGCGCCGGCCCAGTACGCGGTGATCACCCGCTCCCTGGAGGCGACCGACTCGGTGGGCGCGCCGACGACCTGGGTGCTGTCCAACCACGACGTCGTACGCCACGCCTCCCGGCTCGGCCTGGCGATCGGCGGCGGCCGGCCCAACGGCATCGGCATCGGCGACCCGCAGCCGGACGCCGCGCTCGGCCTGCGCCGGGCCCGGGCGGCCACCCTGCTGATGCTCGCCCTGCCCGGCTCGGCGTACCTCTACCAGGGCGAGGAGCTGGGCCTGCCCGAGCACACCACGATGCCCGACGAGGCCCGGCAGGACCCGACCTGGGCGCGCAGCGGGCACACCCAGCGGGGCCGCGACGGCTGCCGGGTGCCGATCCCGTGGGAGGCCGACGCCCCGTCGTACGGCTTCGGGCCCACCGATGCCAGCTGGCTGCCGCAACCCCCGTCCTGGGCGGAGTACGCGCTGGACCGGCAGCGCGACGTGCCCGGCTCGACGTACGAGCTGTACCGCACGGCGCTGCGTCTGCGCCGTGCCCACGGCCTGGGCCGGGGCACGCTGGAGTGGCTGTCCTCCAACGACGAGGTGCTGACCTTCCGCAACGGCGAGCTGACGGTGCTGACCAACTTCGGCGACACTCCGGTGCCGGTTCCGGCCGGCGCCGAGGTGCTCGCCGCCAGCGCACCGCTGGACGAGGGCGCGGTCCCGACCGACGTCACGGTCTGGCTCCGCGGCTGACCGGTCCGGTCGAGCCCTCTCCCGCCGCCGCGGCCTGCTCCGCTGCCGTTTGAATGGAGTCCGCCCCACCGCCCCACCGCTTTCCAGCGCCGGGCCGGTGGGGGGTCGGGGACGGGGACCGCTGCGCATCACGTCCTTTGCTCTGCTTCAACCGAGGCGACAGTCGGTGCCCTTATGTGTTGCGTGGGTTGAAGCAGAGCAAAGGCGGCGCTGGCACTACGCGGACCTGGCGGCCGCTGATCGGGTGATGAGAAGGAGGTCCAGGCCGCTCCGGAACAACCAGCCAACGAGCCGGCGCGGGTACGGTGCGAGGGCCCGTCAGAGGCGGTCGGCTCGGGTGTGCAGCAGGTCGTGCACGTTGTCGATGTCCGCCGGTGAGGTACGCGAGGCGAGCCAGTACATAATGCCGGTGGGAATGAAGAAGAGCTGGAACGCGGCCAGCCCGACGGCGAAGTTCAGCGGTGGCGGGAAGGCCGCGCGAAGACCCTGGAAGGCGACCCCGACCAGCCCGTTGCCGGCCGACCGGCCCACCCCGTTGACCAGGTTGCCGAGGCTGTAGACGGTCCCCCGGTGCTCCGGCGGGTTCACGTCGGCGATCAGCGCGAACCAGTTCGGCGAGTTCGCCGAGGTCAACGCGAGCGCCACCACGGCGGTGAGCAGGCTGAGTCCGACCGACGGCTCGGTGACCACGCTGGACAGCACCGCGCCGACCACCGCGCCGGCGCTGCCGCCGTCGGGCACGTCGATGGTCACCGGCACGAAGAACAGCACCAGGTAGAACGGCAGCGCGGCGAGGATGCCGACCGCCGCGACCAGGGCCCGACCGCCAGGGGTACGCCGCTGCACCGCGTCGCCGACCAGCCCACCCACGATGGAGAGCACCCCACCGAGCTGGAACAGCGTGGCGAAGACGCTGCCCACCACCACCGCGGTCGACTCCGAGTAGCCCTGGGCCTCGGCCCGTTCGGCGAACAGCACCGGCAGCCAGACCAGCGAGCCGAACGCCGCCTGCGCGGTCAGGCCCTGCAGGATCAGCCACCGGTTGGTACGCCGGGCCAGGATCCTCGGCACGTCGGCCCGACTGATCCGGTAGTCGTAGTCCGCGCCGGCGTCCAATGCGTCGGCCAGCTCCGGTTCGCTCTGGCCGCGCCGGACGTCGTAGGTGAACAGGTACGCCAGGGTGGCGGCCAGGCCCACCCCGGTCAGCAGCAGGAACGGCCGCCGCCAGTCGGCCGCGCCGAGCAGCCCGCCGAACAGCGTGCCGGCGAGCGTGCCGACGCCCTGGGAGAGCCCCCAGAAGCTCATCACCAGCCCGCGCCGGGTCGGCGAGATCAGGTCGGTGACCACCGAGAAGCCCACCGAGCCGACCGCACCGAGACCGACCGCCGCGACGAGCTGGGCGGCCAGGAACGTGAGGTACCCGCCGGCGAGCGCGCTGCCGCCGGTGCCCGCCGCCCAGAGCAGTGTGCCCACCATGAGCAGCGGTTTGCGGTTGCTCCGGTCCCCGACGTACGCCCAGCCGACCGCGGCCACCGCGCTGACCAGAAAGCTGACGGCGGTGACCAGCCCGAGCAGCCGCCCCGACACGTCGAACGCGCCGGCGATCGGCTTGTAGAGCGGTGGGACGAGCCCGATCGCCACGTTGTCGAGCGAGGCGAGCAGCACGAACACCACGACGCTGTACAGCCGGTGCGCCCGGCCGCCGCCCCGGCCACTCCGGCGCTGGCCGGGCCCGCCACTGGTCACGCTCATGACGGGCAGCCAACCAGACTCCGGTACGCAAGTCGCGACGCGGGTGGGTGCCGGTCGGCTCCCACCCGCGTCGACTCCGACGGTCAGCGGCGGTCGAGGACCAACCCGCGGGCGGCGGCGTACTGGTCACGGACGGCGGGGACGGGCTCCGCCGCGTACTCCTCGGTGCCCTTGACCTCCCACTGCGGCGGGGTCGGACCGCCGAGGGCGACCCAGGCGGCCTGGCGGGCGGCGCCGTCGGCGACGTACTCCCCGGCGGGCGGAACGACCACCGGGCAGCCGAAGACCTGCGGTGCGATCCGGCGGACCGCGGCCGAGCGTGCCCCGCCGCCGACGAGGATGACCCGGCGGACGGTGGCGCCCTGCGCGGTAAGCGCGTCCAGGCCGTCGGCGAGCGCGCAGAGCATGCCCTCCACGGCGGCCCGGGCCAGGTGCGCGGGGGTCGACGTGCGCAGGGTCAGCCCGTGCACCGCGCCGGTGGCCAGCGGACGGTTGGGCGTCCGCTCACCCTCCAGGTAGGGCACCATGACCAGCCCGTCCGCGCCGGCCGGCGCGGAGAGCGCCAGCTCGGCCAGCTCGTCCAGGTCGACGCCCAGCATCGTGGCGGCGGCGTCCAGCACCCGGGCGGCGTTGAGCGTGCAGACCAGCGGCAGGAAGCGGCCCGACGCGTCGGCGAAGCCGGCCACCGCGCCGCTCTCGTCGGCGGCCGGCACGTCGGCCACGCTGAACACCGTGCCGGAGGTGCCGATCGAGACGACCACGTCACCGGGACCGGCGCCGACGCCGAACGCGGCGGCGGCGTTGTCGCCGGTGCCCGCGCCGAGCAGCGCGCCGCCCCCACCCAGCTCGTCGGCCAGCGTGCCGGCCGACTCGGCCGGGCCCAGCACCTCGGGCACCACGAGCTGCCGACCGAAGGCCCGTTCCAGCAGGTCCGGACGGTAGGAACCGGTGGACGGGGACCAGTAGCCGGTGCCGCTGGCGTCACCCCGGTCGGTCCGCAGCCCCGCCAGCCCCGGCGCACCGGCCAGCCGCCAGGTCAGCCAGTCGTGCGGCAGGCAGACGGCCGCCACCCGTGCGGCCAGATCCGGCTCGTGCCGGGCCAGCCAGCGCAGCTTGGTGATGGTGAAGCTCGCCACCGGCACGCTGCCGGTGGCCTCGGCCCAGAACCGCCGCCCTTCCGAGCCGCCGCCGGCCTCCTCGATGAGGTCGGCGGCGGCGTCGGCGGAGCGGGTGTCGTTCCACAGCAGGGCCGGGCGCACCACCCGGCCCGCCTCGTCGAGGCAGACCATGCCGTGCTGCTGGCCGGCGACGGAGACCGCCGCGACGTCGGCCAGCCCGCCGGCCTCGTCGGCGGCGCTGCGCAGCGCCTGCCACCAGGCTTCCGGGTCGACCTCGGTGCCGTCCGGGTGCGGTGCCCGGCCCTGCCGGAGCAGGGCGCCGGTCTCCGCGTCCCGGATGACCACCTTGCAGGACTGGGTGGACGAGTCAACGCCCGCGACCAACGGCATGGCGGGGCCTCAGCGAGCGCCGAGCAGGTGCTCGACGGCGAGCTGGTTGAGCTGGACGAAGGCGAAGCCCCGCGCGGCCACCGCGTCCACGTCGACGTCCTCGAACGCGGACCGGTCGGCCAGGAACTCCTCGTAGCCCTCACCGTCGCCGAGCGTCGGCGTGTTCAGCTCGTCGACCTTGCTGGCGGCGAGCGCCTCGACGACCTCGGGGTCGGCGCGGAACGCCGCGGCCCGCTCCTTGAGCAGCAGGTAGGTGCTCATGTTGGCCGCCGCGGAGGCCCAGACACCGTCCATGTCCTCGGTGCGGGAGGGCTTGTAGTCGAAGTGCCGGGGGCCGTCGTAAATCGGCCCGCCGTTCGGGCTGCCGTTCTCCAAAAGGTCCACCAGGGCGAACGCGTTCATCAGGTCACCGTGGCCGAAGACCAGGTCCTGGTCGTACTTGATGCCGCGCTGGCCGTTGAGGTCCAGGTGGAACAGCTTGCCCTGCCAGAGCGCCTGGGCGATGCCGTGGGCGTAGTTGAGCCCGGCCATCTGCTCGTGGCCGACCTCCGGGTTGAGACCGACCATCTCCGGGTGGGCCAGCTGGGAGATGAAGCCGAGCGCGTGCCCGATGGTGGGCAGCAGGATGTCGCCGCGCGGCTCGTTGGGCTTGGGCTCCAGGGCGAACCGCATGGTGTAGCCCTTGTCGATGACGTACTGGGTGAGCAGGTCCACCGCCTCGCGGTAGCGGTCCAGGGCGGCGCGGACGTCCTTGGCGACGTCGTACTCGGAGCCCTCGCGGCCACCCCACATCACGAAGGTGCTGGCGCCCAGCTCGGCGGCCAGGTCGACCTGGCGCAGCACCTTGCGCAGCGCGAACCGGCGGACGTCGCGGTCGTTGCTGGTGAAGCCGCCGTCCTTGAAGATCGGGTGGGTGAAGAGGTTGGTGGTGACCATCGGCACCACGAGGCCGGTCTCGTCGAGCGCCTTGCGGAACCGCGCGATGCGCTGATCGCGGGTGGCGGCGTCGGCCCCGAACGGGATCAGGTCGTCGTCGTGGAAGGTGATGCCGTACGCGCCCAGCTCGGCGAGCCGGTGCACCGCCTCGACGGCGTCCAGCTCGGGACGGGTCGCGTCGCCGAACGGGTCGCGGGCCTGCCAGCCCACGGTCCAGAGCCCGAAGGAGAACTTGTCGGCGGGGGTGGGACGGGGTGCCATGAGCAACCTCCGGGGTGGTGGTGTCAGGTATTTGTTCAGCGATTGAATTATTTGCCCGCCCTATGGCACTGTCAAGGGGTGAGCCCCACCCACGCCCCGGCCGGCGCAGCCCGTCAGGGCAGCCTCCGCGAGCTCAACCTCGCCCTGGTTCTCGGCCGGATCGCCGCCGCCGAGCGTCCCCCGTCCCGGGCCGACCTGGCAACCGCCACCGGCCTGACCCGCGCCACCGTCTCGGCGGTGGTCGAGGACCTGCTCGCGGGCCAACTGGTCAGCGAGGCCGACCCGGCGCCCCGGGCGGGCGCCGGCCGCCCGGCCCGGGGGCTGGTCCTGGCCGACCAGGGCCCGGCCGGGCTCGGCCTGGAGGTCAACGTCGACTACCTGACGGTGTGCGTCGTCGATCTCGCCGGCCAGGTCCGGCACCGCACCGTGCACCGGGCCGACCTGCGCCCGGTCGCCCCCGCCGACGCGCTGGCCCGCCTCGTCGACCTGGCCCGGCAGGCCCGCGCCGACGCGGCCCGGCAGGGCCTCACCCTGGCCGGAGCCGCGCTCGCCGTACCCGGCCTGGTGGACGACGCCGGCCTGGTCCGGCTCGCGCCGAACCTCGGCTGGCGGGACGTCGCGGTCCCCGAACTGCTCAGCAGGCACCCGCCCCTGACCGAACAGGTGCCCGGCATCCCGGCCCTGGTGGTGGACAACGAGGCCAACCTCGCGGCGCTCGGCGAGCTGCACTCCCGGCCGCCCGGCCCGGCGAGCTTCCTGCACATCTCCGGCGAGGTCGGCATCGGCGCGGGGATCGTCCTGGACGGCGCGCTGTTCCGCGGCGTACGCGGCTGGAGCGGCGAGATCGGCCACCTCCCGGTCCACCCCGAGGGCCGTCCGTGCCGCTGCGGAGGGCAGGGTTGCCTGGAGCAGTACGCCGGTCAGGAGGCGATCGTGGCCGGCGCCGGCCTGGTACGGGCGGAGCTTCCCGCGGACACCGCGACGGCGCGGCTGGCCGAGTTGGCCGAGGCCGGTGACCCGGACGCGCTACGGGCGCTGCACGACGCCGGTACGGCACTCGGGGTGGCGGTGGCCGGCGTGGTCAACCTGCTGGACCTGGACACCGTGGTGCTCGGCGGCGGGTACGCCCCGCTGGCGCCCTGGCTGTGCCCGCCGGTGCTCGCCGAGATCGCGGCCCGGGTGCTCACCGCCGCCTGGTCACCGGTCACGGTCCGGCCCTCGACCCTCGGTCCGGAGGCCGCCGCCGTGGGCGCGGCCGGCTCGGTGGTACGGCGGATCGTCGCCCGCCCCGCAGGCTGGCTGAACCGCTCCGGCTGACGCGCTCCGGGCGTGCGTCGGTGCGGCTCGGTACGCTTGCCGTCGAGCAACTATCGGCAGGCGAGGAGCGCAGGAGCAGCATGCGTAGAGGTCGTCGGACGCCCGGCAGCGTCGGGCGGTGACCACGACCCGACGGGGCGGCATCGCAGGTCCGGTCGGCGGCGACTGGCAGGCGTCGCGACCACCGACCCGCCAACGCGGCGGCGGTGCGCTGCCGGCCGACTCGCCACTGGCCCGCGAGCTGCTCGACGGGCTCGCCGAGGCCGTGCTGACGACCGACGAGACCGGCCGGGTCACCCTCGTCAACGCCCGGGCAGCCCAGCTGCTCCCGGAGATCGTCGCGGGCGTCGAGCTGTCCGAGTGCCCGGTGGCGGCACCGGTCCGGGCCGTGCGGGACGGCACCGAGAGCTTCGACGCCGAGCACCACGGCCGGCACCTGCGGGGCGGTCGACGGCAACTCGCCGGCAGCCGGTACGCCTGGTACGTCCGAGACGTCACCGAGGAGCACGCCCGCACCGACGCCCTGCTGGCCGAACGCTCCCGCACCGCGTTCCTCGCCCAGGCCGGCAGCCGGCTCGGGCTGTCCCTGCACCGGGACCAGACGCTCCGCACCACCACCGCCACCCTCGCCGTGCCGTACCTGGCCGATGCCGCCGTGGCGCTGCTCCGGCCGCCCGCGCCGGCCGAGTCGCACGCGCGCTGGACGCGGTACGCCGACGGCGAGCCGGCTCCGGTCACCGGGGTGGCCGGCCCAGAGCTGACCGACGCCGTCCCCGGCCTCAGCGAGGCGCTCGACGGCGTACCCACCGAGCCGAGCCCCTGGCGGGACGCCGAGGCCGCGGACCTGAGCGCCGTGCTCCCACCCGGGTTCGGCCGGCCGGGCGCGCTGCTGGTCAGCCCGATGCCCGGTCCCGGGGGGTCAGCCGGTGCACTGCTGTTGGTCACCGCCGCCGGTTCGGTCGTCCCGGTTCCGGTCGGCGGGATGCCGGTCGGCGCACTGGCCGACGCCCGGTTCGCCGAGGCGCAGGTGCACCTCGACCCGGGCGACCTGCTCCTCGCGTACACCGACGGGGTGACCGAGGCGAACGGCGGCCCGGTCCACGCCGAGAAGTTCGGCGCGCACCGGCTGCGCGCCGCACTGGCCGCAGCGGCCGGGCTGCCTCCGGCCGCGCTGGTCGACAGGCTGCTCCAGGTGGTGGACGAGTGGCTGGGCGGGCAGGCTCACGACGACATCGCCGTGCTGGCGGTGTGCGCGTCGGCGCCGGCCTGAGTCAGGCGGTCCGGGCCACCGGCGGCTCACCGGTGGGCCATTCGCGCGGCGTGCCCACCGCCCGCTCGGGGCCGGTCTGCCACACCGTTCGGGTCGACCGCTCCGGGCGCTCCGACGAGTCCCCCGCCGGCCCGGTGGGCCGGTCCGGATCCCGCGGGTCCGCGTCGTCCGGCCAGTCGTCTCGCCCAGGCGGCCGGTCCCCGTCATCCGGCGCCGAGCCGCTTCGCGCCTGCTGCCGGCGGGCGGCCTCGTCGAACTCCCGCATCCCGCTCACCAGGGCGGTACGGCCCGCCGGAGTCATCGCCGCCAGCACTGTGGCAATTCGCTTCTGCCGGTCGGCGCGCAGCTCCGCGAGGAGTCGACGGGCCTCCGGGGTGAGGTGCAGGGAGATCTCCCGCCGGTCGAAGCGACCCGGCTCGCGCTCCAGCATGCCGGCCGCGACCAACCGGTCGCAGAGTCGGCTGGCGGAACTGAGCAACATGTCCAGGCGGGTGGCGAGCTGGCGTAGGTTGATCCCGTCGTGCTGCTCGACCACCATCACAGCCCGTAGTTGGGCTCCGGAGACCCGGCTGGCGGTCGCCTCGCGGGCGGAATCCCATACGCCCAGCAGGGCTCCCGCCGCCGCGTCCAACGCGGCAGCCATACTCGTCGCAGGGTCCGGTGGACCGTGTTCTTCGGCCATGGTGGCCCGAGACTACTCCGAAGCCACTGGTAGTCGAGCTTTGATCAAGGAGGCCTGATGAGTAAACCGGTCAATCGGGCACGTCGTACCCTGAACGAGACACCCGCCGACCTTCTCGTGGGCAGCATCGGGAAGATCTTCAAAGAGGCGTACGGGATCACCGAAGCGGAGCTGTACCAGGTCGACTACCGCCTCTCGGAGCTGTTGCCACTCACCGAGGGTGACTCCATCCGGGACGCCGGACACCCCGCCTGGCGGGCCTTCGACCACCAGGTGCCCCTGCTGGTCGACGGCACCGCCTGGGTGCCGGTCAGCATGCGCGGCGAACGGCGGGGCGTCCTGCGTCTCGCGCCGGTGGCCGACGACCCGGCAGTGCTCGGCGAGCTGGCCGACGTCGCCACCGCGCTCGCGCACGAGCTGGCGGCCGTCTCCGCCGGCACCGACGTCTACCGCGTCGCGCGGCGCAGCCAGCGGCTCACCCTGGCCGCCGAGATGCAGTGGGACCTGCTCCCCGGCCGCAGCCGGATCCGACCCTCGTTCAGCCTGGCCGGGCAGCTGGAGCCGGCGTACGCCGTGCGGGGCGACAGCTTCGACTGGGCCGACGACGGGCAGCGTCTCTGGCTCTCCACGGTCAACGGGACCGGTGAGGGTGTCGCGGCGTCCCTGCTCACGTCGCTGGCCACCCACGCGCTGCGCAACGCCCGCCGGGCCGGCCTCAGTCTGGGTGATCAGGCCGCCCTCGCCGACCAGGCCATCTACGACGAGTACCGGGGCAAGCGGCACCTCTCCGTGCTGTTGATGGAGCTGGACCTGCGCTCCGGGACGATGAGCGTGGTGGACGCCGGCTCGCCACGCCTCGTCCTGCTGCGGGGCGGAGAGGTCACCGAGCAACCGCTGGAGGCGCAGTTCCCGCTCGGCATGTTCGAGGCGACCGACTACCACGAGCAGACGTTCACGCTGGAACGCGGCGACCGGCTCTTCGTGGTCAGCGACGGCGTGGTGGAGGCCACCGGGAAGAACGTGCGCTACGGCGAGACGGCACTGGACCGGTTCCTGCGCCGGACGGGCCCGATGGAGCCACTGGACGCCGTGCGGTCGCTGATCGGTGACCTGCGCGCGTTCGTGGCCGGCGACCTCGTCGACGATGCCGTGGTGGTCTGCCTGGACTGGACCGGCCCGCAGGCGTGAGCGGCGGCGGTCAGTACGCGCCGCGGCTGTTCAGCACCGCGCCGGCGGTCTTCCAGAGGATGGTGAGGTCGGCGGCGAGCGACCAGTTCTCCACGTAGTAGAGATCGAGTCGGATGCCGTCCTCCCAACTCAGGTCGGATCGACCGCTGACCTGCCACAGCCCGGTCATGCCGGGCTTCACCAGCAGCCGCCGGGCCACGTCACCGTCGTAGCGGGCCACCTCCGAGGGCAGCGGCGGACGCGGCCCGACCAGGCTCATCTGGCCCAGCAGCACGTTGACCAGCTGCGGCAGCTCGTCCAGCGACCACTTGCGCAGCAGCCGGCCGACCCGGGTCACCCGAGGGTCGTCGCGCATCTTGAACATCAGGCCGTCGGTCTCGTTGCGGGTCGCCAGCTCGGTGAGCAGCGCGTCGGCGTTGACCACCATCGTCCGGAACTTGAACACGCCGAACTCCTGGCCGCCCCGACCCACCCGGACCTGCCGGAAGAGCACCGGCCCCCGGCTGTCCAGTTTGATGGCCAACGCGATGACCGCGATCAGCGGCAGCAGCAGCGCCAACGCCAGCGACGACGCCGACCGGTCGACGAACCCCTTGACCAGCTTGCGCGCACCACGGAACTCGGGCGCCTCGACGTGGATCAGGGGCAGCCCGGCGACCGGACGGGTGTGGATCCGTGGGCCGGCCACATCGGTCAGCGCGGGCGCCACGACGAGGTCGACGCCGGTCCCCTCCAGCTGCCAGCCGAGCCGACGCAGTCGGGCCGCCGTCAGCTCACCGGAGGCGGTCACCGCGACCGTGTCCGCGCCGATCGCGGTGGCGGCCTCCGGGATGCCCCGGAACGATCCCACCACCGGCACGTCACCGAGCCGCTGGGCCACCGGCGCGAGCAGCGCGTCGGGGATGCACGCGCCGACCACCTGATAGCCGGCGTACGGCTCCCGGCGCAGGGTGTGCACCAACTCCAGGACGTGTGCGGTGTCGCCGACCACGAGCACCTTGCGGGACCAGCCGGTGCCCTTCGAGCGGGCCCGGTGCAGGCGTTTGCGCGCGACGAACCGGGTCACCTCCAGCCCGACCGTGCCGACCGCGAACGAGATGCCGAGGAAACCACGGGAGACGCCGACGTCGGCGATGTAGCCGGCGATCGCGATCGCGCCGGCCAACCGCAGGCTCGCCGAGCTGACCCGCCGGTACTCGTCCGCCCCGTAGCCGACGACCCGGTCGTCGTAGCAACCGAGCGCCTTGAGGGAGATCAGCCAGGCCAGGACCAACCCCGGCGCCACCAGCACGTACGGGATCTTGGAGCCGACCGGCTCCTCGTCCCCGAACCGGCCGACGTACCCGACGAGCAGCGCGATGATGAGGATTGTGGTGTCCAGCACGACCAGGACCCGGACGTAGGACCGTTCGTCGGCGCGGGCCACCAGCCCGCTCGGCGGGCCCTCCGGCGTCGCCGAGGTGCTGGCGGGGGTCAACAGTGTCGCCGCGGTCACCGGCCCTCCCACTCTGCTCAGGACGGCCCCGGCCGACGAGTCGGACCGGAGGCGGACGGACGATGCCGGGACACGTCGACATCCTGCCTTGATAACTATGGCTGCCGATTGCTTCCGACGTATTGCCGTCACTTTTCTTCAACCCTGCGGCCATAAAAGGAACCCGCCGTACCGGCTGACGCGGTACGGCGGGTTTCTCCTGCTGTGCGGCCGGTCAGCGCGGCGCCGGGGGGCGGCGCGCGATGGCGGTGAGGAAGATGCTGCCGATCTCGTTCGGGTCCTTGGTGACGAAGACGTCGCCACCGGTCACCTTGGTGATCGACTCCAACTCGGTCTTGCTGACGCCCTCGCCGATACCGATCATGATGACCTGCACGGGCCGCTCCGGGTCCGCGACCTGCTTGAGCTTGGCGAGCAGTTGCCCCTGGCTGAGGCCGTTGTCGTCCTCGTTCTTGCCGTCGGTGAACAGCACGATGGAGTTGACCCGGCCGGGCTGCCAGTCCTCCTGCACCGCCTGGTACGCGGCCAGCATGGTGTCGTAGAGGCCGGTGTCACCGCTGGACGGCTTGATGGTGGCGAGTGCCCCCTCCAACTGCGCCCGCTGGCCGGAGAGCGGCCCGATCGGGACCAGTTGCCGGTAGTCCCGGTTGCCGACCAGCTTGGTGGAGAAGGTCCACAGGCCGATGGACCAGGAGTCGTCGAAGAGTCCCAGGCCGCGGCGGGCCGCGTCCACGGTGACCTCCTCCCGGCTGCGGTTGTTTGCGCTGGGCACCAGGTCCTTCATCGAGCCGGAGACGTCGATGACGGCGAGCATCCGACCCGACTGGGTGGCGATCGACCAGCTGGAGACGACACGCTGTATCGCGGCCGGGTCCAGGCCGCCCGCCGCGGTGCCGCCGGCCGCCGGGGCGGTCGACGCGCCGCCGGCCGGGCTCGGGGCGCCCTGCGGCGCGTTGAAGCCGGCACCCCAGTTGCCGTCCGGACCGCGCAGCGACTGCGCCGCCAGCCGGTCGCGGAACTTCGGGGCGGTGAGCAGCTCGAACAGCACCTTTGCCGCCGCCGCCTTGGTCGGCTCGATGCCGGGCAGCACCGCGTACGGATAGTCCAGCGGCATCGGGGCCGGCTCCATGTAGAGCGCGGCGAGCGGCACCGGGGGCTTCTTGCTGTTGTAGGCGATCACGTCTTCTTCGGAGAGCGCCGCCGCACCGAGCGCGCTCGCGATGGACGTCGGGTCCGTGGCGGTCGGGAAGCGGGCCAGCAGGTCGTTGCGGAGCGAGGAGCGACCCGTGGCCAGCGCCCGAAGCGCGCCGACGGTGTTGCGCTGGGCGTCCCCGCCGGCACCGCTGGCGGCCGTGGTCAGCGAGAGCAGGCCGGACAGGCCGGCCGCGTCCCGGGTCGGCTCGACGATGCCGGTACGCAGCGGCTTGCTGCTGTTGACCTGCTTGAGCAGATCGGCCCAGGTGAACTTGGCGTTGGGCCAGCCCAGCCGCGTGGCCACCGGCTCGGGCATCGCCACGACGACGGGGCTGCGCGCGATGGAGGCGCCGTTGGTGGGCGCGAACGCCGTGGCGTCCTTCTTCAGTCGCAGCAGCCAGGTCGAGGAGTCCGGCACCCAGACGTCCGGAGTGACCGCCGTGCCGCTGGCCTGGCCGACGCCGGCCAGCACGGCACCGTGCTTCGCGGCCACCACGGCGGCCACGTCGACCGGGTCGGACGCCGAGACGTCCACCCGGATGCAGGTGGGGCCGACCGCGGCGCCGTCCTTGACCCACTGGGACGCGGCGGCGTCCACGGCGGGCGCCAGCTCGGAGGCGACCGCCACGGCGAGTCGGATCTCTCCCGAACAGCTGGGCTGGACCAGCTCCTTATAGCCGAACCAGACGCCGGTGGTGACGACGAGAACCGTCGCCGTCGCGGCGGCGGCTGCTAGATGAAGTTTTGTACGCATGCGATGGCGGCCTGCTGACACGCTGACCATCTTGCGTATTAGGTGCCGTCTCTGCCACATCCGTTCGGACTAAAGTTACGCAGGAGAAACAGTTGATCACCAATTAGCAACAGAGTGTGACGAGGCGGCCCCACGGCGTTGCCAAACCGGTTTCCCTCTCACGTCCGGTCCCGCCGCCGACCGACTCACGGCAGCACGCAGGTCGGGCTCGCCACCGGGACGGGCTCGCCGACCGGGGCCGGGATGCCGGTGCTCGCGTCCCGCCGGAAGGCCCGCACCATGTCCGCCCGCTCGTCGGCCACGTACAGGTGCTCCCCGATGAGGGCGAAGTGTCGCGGCCACTCACCGCCGGTGTCCACTTCGGCCACCAGATCGGGCAGCTCACCGGCCAGGTCGAAGACAGCGATGGTGCCGACCCCGCGGTTGGCGACGTAGAGGAAACGGCCGTCCGGGTCGACCGCGACCTCCGACGGCTGGACGTGGCCCGCTCGCTCACTCGCCTCGACCCGGCCACGCTGGTGCAGTGCCCCCTCGTCGGTCACCTCGTACGCGGTGACCGAGGCGTCCAGCTCGCCGACCAGATAGCAGCGCCGGCCGTCGGGATGGCGGGCCAGGTGCCGGGGCCCGGTGCCGGGCGCCGTCCGCATCCGCGGACCGCGCGGCACCAGCCGCCCGCTCGCGCCGTCCAGGTCGTACCGGTAGACCGAGTCGGTGCCGAGGTCCACCGCGAGCAGCGGCTCCCGGCCCCGGCCCGGGGAGACCATGTGGGCGTGCGCCCGGTCCTGGCGTTCCGGGTCGGGGCCGTGCCCCTCGTGCACCACCAGATCGGTGCGCTCGCCGGGCACGCCCTGGGCGTCGAGTGGGAAGACCGCGACGCTGCCGCCGCCGTAGTTGGCCGCCACCAGGTGGTCACCGTCGGGCAGCACCGCCAGGTGACAGGGCTCGGCGCCGCCGGTCGACCGACTGCCGAGCGCGTCCAGCGCGCCGTCCGGCCCGACCTGCCAGGCGCTGACCTCCCCGTCGGTCAGCTCGTTCACCGCGTAGAGCACCGGACGGGTGGGGTGCCGCACGAGGAACGACGGTGACGGCGTGACCGCCACCGTGCCGAGGGGGGTCAGCGCCCCGGTGGCCGGGTCCCGGTGGGCGGCGACGATGCCGCTGCCCCGCCCTCCGCTCTGCGCGGTGTAACCCCCGATGTGGACGATCTCGCCCTGACCAGTCACGCTGCACCCCTTTGCCGGCATCCTGGAGTAGATCCAACCAGAGCTGCCCGCGAAGCCGACCCGCTAACCGGCTTTCCGAGGACCGGATCGGCCCGCCGATCCCGCGTCGGCGGGCCGACGCCAGGCCGCCCGCCCGCGGCGGGGCCGGTTCAGGCGGCCGGCACCGGCTCACCGCGCTGCCGGGCCACGTGCTCGACCAGGGAGATCAACACCAGCTTACCGGACTGCCGGTCCCGGGCGTCGCAGAGCACCATCGGCACGTCCGGATCCAGGTCGAGCGCCCGGCGTACGGTCTCCAGCTCGAACCGACGGGTGTCCTCGAAGCAGTTCACGCCCACCACGAACGGGATGCCACGCTGCTCGAAGTAGTCGATCGAGGGGAAGCAGTCGGCCAGCCGCCGCGTGTCGGCGAGCACCACCGCGCCGAGGGCGCCGAAGGCCAACTCGTCCCAGAGGAACCAGAACCGGTCCTGGCCGGGGGTGCCGAACAGGTACACCTGAAGGTCGTCGTTGATGGTGATCCGGCCGAAGTCCATCGCCACCGTGGTGGTCGACTTGCCCTCCACCCCGGAGATGTCGTCGGTGCCCACGCCGGCGTCGGTCAGCACCTCCTCGGTCTGCAACGGTCGAACCTCGCTCAACGCGCTCACCAGCGTCGTCTTGCCGGCACCGAAGCCCCCGGCGATGAGGATCTTCAGTGCCAGCGGGACGGTGACCGAGGTGCCCGCCTGGTCATAGCGCACGGAGTCCACTGACCACCGCCTTGAGGATGTCGTCGTCGGGAAGGTCGCTGCCGGCCGGCGGCTCGTGCACCGCGACCAGCCCCTGAGCGAGGAGGTCACCGAGCAGCACCCGGATCACGCCGACCGCGAGGTCCAGCTCGGCCGCCAGCTCGGCCACCGACACCGGGCGACCTGCCAACGTGACCAGCCGCCGGTGCTCCGGCGGCAGCTGCGGGTGAGCCGCCAGGTCGAGGTCCGAGCCGGCCAGCACGAACGCGACCAGGTCGAACCCGTCGGCGGCCGAGCGCACCCGGCCGCCGGTGAGCGTGTACGGGCGGACCACCGGGCCCGCGTCGCCGTCCAGCCACTCGTGCTGGGGGCCGGGCGGCTCAGCCCGCATCACCGGCATCCGTCACCGGTCGGGCGGCGGCGGTGAGGTTCTCCCCCACGCGAATGACCAGCATCGCCATCTCGTACGCGACCAGGCCGATGTCCGCGTCGGCGTCGCTCACCACGGCCAGGCAGGCACCCTGCCCGGCGGCGGTGACGAAGAGGTACGCCGACTCCATCTCCACCACCGTCTGCCGGACCGGACCGCCGTCCACGTGCCGGCTCGCGCCCCGGGCCAGGCTGGAGAAGCCGGCGGCGAGCGCGCAGAGGTGCTCGGCGTCGGAGCGCTCCAGCTCGGCCGAGGCGCCGAGCAGCAGCCCGTCGGCGGAGAGCACCACCGCCTCCCGGGCGGCCGGTACCCGTTGCACCAACTCGTCGAGCAACCAGTCGAGGCTGGCGCTCTGCTTCGTCGTTTGCCGCACTAGGCGTCCCTCTCAGTCGCGGTCGGAGGTTCGGAGGCCGTCGGAGGCGCCGGAGCCGGGCCTGCCACAGCTGGGCCTGCCACAGCCGGGCCTGCCACAGCCGGGGTCGCGCCCGCGCGGTTCGCCGGAGCGGGCGTGCCGGGTGCACCGCGCCGAGCGGCCGAGCCCGGGGCGACGACGGTGGCCCGGCCGCGTGCGGTGCCGGCCTGGAGAGCCGCCATCACCCGGCGTACCTCCTCCGGCGAACGTGGCGTCGGCGCGTCGGTGACGGTGGACCGGGGCAGGGCGGTGGGGGTACGCCGTCGCACCCGGCGGGGCAGCCCCTCCAGGTCGTCAATCGTCCCGTCGGAGGACGACTCGCCGTTGGCGCCCGGCGCGTCCGCGCCCGCCCCACCGGCGCCCGGTCCGTCGGCGGACGGGCGGTCGGGCGTCGGGCCCGTGGGTAGGGCGAGAGTGGGCAGGTCATCGGTGGCGGTCGCGGCCACGGCTGGGCTGGTACGGCCGGCGCGGGGCCGGGGCACCGCGCCTCGGCGCACAGGTCGGGCCAGACGCCGGTCGCCCGCGGTGGCGGCCAGCGTGGCCGGGTCGGGGCCGGCCGGCGGCTCGGTGGTGACCAGGTCGGTGGGGACCAGCACCACGGCGGTGACGCCGCCCGCCTCGGAGGGCCGCAGCCGTACGCGGACGGCGTGCCGGGCCGCCAGCCGGGCCACCACGAACAGGCCGAGTCGGGCACTCTGCGCCGGGTCGAACTCGGGCGAGCTGGCCAGCCGGGTGTTGGCGCTCTCCAGCGCGGCGGCGGACATTCCCAGCCCCTGGTCGGTGACCTCCAGGACGTACCCGTTGGCGACCTGCTCCCCGCTGATGGTCACCCGGGTGTCCGGCGGGGAGAAGGCGGTGGCGTTCTCGACCAGCTCGGCGAGCAGGTGGATGATGTCGCCGACCGCCCGACCCAGCACGCCGACGGGCTGCACGCTGGTGATGTCCACCCGGTCGTACGCCTCGACCTCGCTGATCGCCCCACGCACCAGGTCGACCATCGCGACCGGGTTGCGCCACCCTCGGCCCGGCGCGGAACCGGCGAGAATGACCAGGTCCTCGGCGTGCCGGCGGAGCCGGGTGGCCAGGTGGTCCACCTGGAACAGTTGGGCCAGCTCGTCCGGGTCCTCGGCGCGACGCTCCATCCGGTCCAGCAGGTGCAGCTGCCGGTGCACCAGGCCCTGGCTGCGCCGGGCGATGTTGAGGAACACCTCGTTGAGCCCTCGGCGCAGGGTGACCTCGTCCACGGCGGCTTGGACGGCGGTGCGCTGCACCTCGGTGAAGGCCCGCCCGACCTCGCCGATCTCGTCGTTGCCGTACTCCAGGGGTGGCGCCTCCCGGGCGACGTCGACCTGCTCGCCGCGGCGCAGTCGGGTCACCACGTCCGGCAGCCGGTGCTCGGCCAGCTCCAGGGCGGCGGTACGGACCCCGCTGAGTCGCCGGACCAACGTGCGGCCGACCCGCAGCGCCACAAGCACCGAGACCACCACGGCGGCGAGCCCGAGCACACCGGCGGCGGCCAGCCGGACCAGGATCCCGACGGCCATCGGCACCGAACGGTCGGTGAGCCCGTCGGCCTCGGCCAGCTCGAAGTCGCGCAACTGCTGCTGTACCTCGTCGTGGCTGGTCTGCCACGACGCCGCGTCCACCGGTGGCCGACCGGACCCGTTGGCCCCGATCAACGCGTCCTGCATCGCGCGCAGGCTGGTGAACGCCGGGCTCTCGGTCAGTCGCTGGTACGCGGTGCGCCCGGCCTCGGGCAGGTCGGCCACCGCGCTCTCAGTGAGCCACCGCTGGTTGCCGATGGCCTGCACGAGCAGGGCGTGCTCCCCCTCGGCGAACTTCCCGGCGGTCAGCACACCGGCCAGCATGGCGTCGGTCTGGCCGAGCAGCTCCCGGGAACGGCCCAGCGTGGTGAGGGCCAGCGCCTGTCGATTGATGGCCGGATCGTTCAGATTCGCCATCGCGGAGAACGCCTGGAAGGCTGCCGAGACCATGCCGCTGTAGAGGCCGAGGGCCCCGGCGCGGTCCATCATGCCGTCGTCGATGAAGTCCCGTCCGGTCGGCAACGCCGCCAGGGCGGTGACCAGCCGGTCGACCCGGTCCTCCAACAACTCGTCGGCGGCGTCGCGCAACTCCTCCCCGTCGACCCGGCGACGCAGCTCGGCGACCGCCCGATCCGTACGCTGGCGCTGCTCGGCCAGGGCGGGCAGCTCGGTGGTGCCGGCGAGCTGCACCACCGACAGTCGACGCTCGCGTTGCAGCTCGGTGACGACCACCTCGCCGGGGCGGCCCAGGTCGTACAGCAAAGTGCGCGCGGAGAGCAGGTTCAGGGCGGGGCCGAACGTCAACGTCGTCGCGAAGATCCACAGCGCGAGGAGCGCGGTCACCGGGGCGACGACCAACGCGGTCAGCTTCGAGCGGATCGGCCAGTCGCGGGTTCTCATCAGACCTCGCCCGTACAGGGGTGGCAGGAGGGGCGCCGGCACCGCCGGGCAACGCGCTCGCCGGTCGCGCACCCGGCCGTCAGGCCGGGCACCGGCGCGGGCGCCTTGGGCAGGATACGTAATCGCGCCCGGTTGCACTACCGCCTGTCGCGCCGACATCGACGCTGCGGAATGCGCCTGCGCCCCGGCACGACGAGCGCCCCACCGGTGACCGGTGGGGCGCTCGTGCCGGCGCGGTACGGATCAGACGTGGTCGGCGATGCCGAGCCCTTCGGCGACGCGGCGGCCGTAGCTCGCGTCGCACTGGCTGAAGTGCCAGACCATCTTCTCCTGGATGTGCTTGTCACACTGGGCCAGCAGCGTGGTCAGGTTGTGCACCAGGTCGTCGCGCTCGGCGTCCGTCATCTCGCGGAAGCGCCGGCCGGCCTGCGCGTAGTTGTCCTGCCGCTCGATCGGGGCCTTCATGACGTGCCCGGAGACGAAGGGCCGGTACTCCCGGTAGGACTCGTCGGCCTCCTGGAGACCGGCCACCGAGGACGGCTCGAAGTTGATGTGCGGGTTGCCACCGCGGTTGTCCACCCCGTACGACATCTGGCCGCCGCCCTGGTTGGTGCTGACCTGGACGTCCTCGCGCGGCCGGTTCACCGGGAGTTGGAGGTAGTTCGGGCCGACCCGGTAGCGCTGGGTGTCCGAGTAGGAGAAGGTCCGCCCGACGAGCATCTTGTCGTCGGAGAAGTCGATCCCGTCGACCAGCACGCCGGTGCCGAAGGCGATCTGCTCGTTCTCGTTGTGGTGGTCGGTGATGTTGCGGTTGAGCGTCATCATGCCGACCGGCAGGTAGGGGAACTGCTCCTCCGGCCAGATCTTGGTGTCGTCGAGCGGGTCGAAGTCCAGCTCGGGATGCTCGTCGTCGCTCATGATCTGCACGTTGAGCTCCCACTGCGGGTACTCACCGCGCTCGATCGCCTCGTACAGGTCCTTCGAGGCGTGGCCCAGCTCGGTGGCCTGAATCGCATCCGCCTCGGCCTGGGTCAGGTTGTGCTCGCCCTGCTGGGTCAGCCAGTGGAACTTGACCAGCACGCCCTCGCCCTGGGCGTTCACGAAACGGTAGGTGTTCACGCCGGACCCGCGCATGGTGCGGTAGTTCCGCGGGATGCCGTACGGGGAGAAGAGCCAGGTCAGCATGTGCATCGACTCGGGCGTGTTGGACATGAAGTCGAAGATGCGGTTCGGCTCCTGGCGGAAGGTCACCGGGTCGGGCTTCAGCGAGTGGATCACGTCGGGGAACTTGATCGCGTCGCGGATGAAGAAGACCTGGAGGTTGTTGCCGACCAGGTCCCAGTTGCCGTCCTGGGTGCGGAACTTGACCGCGAAGCCGCGCGGGTCGCGGGCGGCCTCGGAGGAGTCCCGGCCACCGATGACGGTGGAGAAGCGGATGGTGACCGGGGTCTTCGCGCCCCTGGTCTGGAACAGTTTGGCCCGGGTGTACGTGGCCGCCGGCACGTCGCCGATCGTCCCGTACGCCTCGAACTCACCGTGCGCGACGAAGCCGCGCGCGTGCACCACCCGCTCCGGGATGCGCTCCCGGTCGAAGTGGCTGATCTTCTCCAGGAAGTGGTAGTTCTCCAGCGTGGCTGGCCCGCGTGAGCCGACCGTCCGTTGCTGCTGGTTGTTGTGCACGGGGTGACCCTGGCGGGTGGTGAGGGTCGGCCTGTCGGCCTGCGGGTCGCTCATCGGTCTCCTCCGGATGCGTGGTGCGGCGGGCCTGACCGGTCCCGGGGTGGCCGGGCCGGGTCGCTCGCGGGGCGTACGGCGGACACCACCCACCCAAGCGCGTTATCTGGAATGAGTCAAATTTTCGCCTCGAATTGTGGCGACACCCGACCAGGACCGGTGAGGAAAGTGCCTCGGATCGGGATTGGCGATCAGTACGCGGAGGGAATACCAGGTGACGAAGGAGGAGCCCATGTCGCCCACGCAGATAATCGTCATCGTGCTCGTCGTGCTGGTGATCGTCGCGGCGCTCGCCGTGGCCGTCCGGACGATCGGCCGTCGCCGCGCGCTGCGCAGCCGGTTCGGGCCGGAGTACGACCGGGTGGTGCAGGAGCAGGACAGCCGGTCCGCCGCGGAGCGCGAGCTGCGCGACCGGGAACGCCGGCACGCCGAGCTCACGCTCACCCCGCTCAGCCCGGAGTCGCGGGCCCGTTACGCCGCCGCCTGGGAAGAGCTCCAGATCCGCTTCATCGACTCGCCGGGCGAGACCGTGGGGGACGCGGACGAACTGGTCACCCGGCTCATCGAGGAGCAGGGCTATCCGACCGGGGACTTCTCCGACCAGATCGCCCACCTCTCCGTCGAGCACGCCCGCACGCTGACCAACTACCGGGACGCGCACGAGATCCACCTCCGCAACTCCCGGGGCGAGGCGAGCACCGAGGAGCTGCGCCAGGCGGTCGTGCACTACCGGGCTCTCTTCGCCGACCTGCTCGGCGAGGAGCCGGTCGGTCAGCGCACGACCGAACAGGGTTCCCACCCGGACACTCCGCACGACGCCACGAGCCGCTGAGGAGGCCACCGATGCGCCACGAAGAGCAGCAGGTGAGCAACGACCATCCGGAGGCTGTCCGGTCCGCACCGGTGCCGGTGCCGCCGACCGCCGACCGGGCCGCCCGCTCGGACGTACCCGAGGACGCCCTGGACGACCGGGGCACCTTCGACGATCCGACCACCGACGACGAGCGGGCCACTGACCACGACCCGGCCACCGACCACGAGCGGGCCAACGGCACCGACCCGGGAGCGTTCCAGGACCGGGCCGACGACGACCGGACCGACGACGAGTGGGCCGACGACGACCGGGCCGACGACACCGACCGCCGGAACCGGCCCGACGACGAGGGTGGCTTCCACGAGCCGGGGCCGCTCCCGACCGCCTTCGGCGCCACCACGGTGGCCGACGCGGTGGCGGCGTCCGCACTGGCGAGCCCGAACCCGCAGGACCAGCCGGATCCGCGGGCCGAGCGGACCGCCCAGCCGGGCGACGGCGCCGAGGACGGCGAGCGGGAGGGTCTGCGCGCCGACCCCACCGCCGAACTGCACCGCCGTGACGGCGTTCCGGAGACCGACCGGGACGCCGCACCGGCGACCGACGAGGACGCCGACCTGAACGGCGACGGCCGGCGCGCGGACACCGAGACCTCCGCGGGCACCGTCGTCGCCGCGGACAGCACGGACGGTGCGCCCGAGCGGCGCGGCGACCTGACCGACTGGGCCGGCGATCCCGACGCGGCGACCGCGGGCGCGGCCGGCTATGGCAGCGCGTCTCCGGAGATGGTCGACCCGGACGCCGACGCCGAACCGGTCACCACCGGGGCGGCCGGCGCCTCCCTGGAATCCGCCGGGACGTCGCGGCCCGCCGGTTCGACAGTCGCCGCCGAACCGGCCACGCTCCTCGACGGGGACACCGCACAGGGATTCCGGGACCGCTGGCGGGACGTGCAGCTGCGTTTCGTCGACGATCCGCACGCCGCGGCCGGTGAGGCGCAAGCCCTCGTGGAGGAGGCCATCCAGGCTCTCGCCTCGGCACTGGCCGCGCAGAAGAACACCCTGGGCGGGTGGCAGGACGCCGGCTCGGCGGACACCGAGCAGCTGCGGATGGCCGTCCGCAACTACCGGGACTTCCTGGACCGCGTACTGGGTCGCTGAGGCGTATCGATCGACGGGGCGCTCCGGCCTGCCGGCCGGGGCGCCCCTCGGCGTCCCTGAGGGGTGGCGGCTGAGTGCTCGAGACCGGCCAGTCGCACGCCGAAGGCCAAGCCGCCCGAGCGGGCGCGAACGCAGCGGAGCGGACGTGCAGGCATGAAACCTCGCGGAGCGGGTAATAGGGCGCGCGCATCGAATCCGGTGTCAACGTCGGGACGAGGGGTGACGGGATGGACGGCGGCGGTCTGCGGCTCAATATGAACGGGCTGGACTACCTGATCCTTGCGCTGTACTTCGTCACCGTCCTCGGGGTGGGCTTCGCCGCCCGGCGGGCGATCCGGACCAGCGTCGACTTCTTCCTCTCCGGCCGCTCCCTGCCGGCCTGGGTGACCGGCCTCGCGTTCGTCTCCGCGAACCTGGGTGCGCTGGAGATCATCGGCATGGCGGCGAACGGCGCCCAGTACGGCGTCATGACGGTCCACTACTACTGGATCGGCGCGGTGCCGGCGATGGTCTTTCTGGGCATCGTGATGATGCCCTTCTACTACGGGTCCAAGGTCCGCAGCGTGCCCGAGTACCTGCGGCTGCGCTTCAACCGACCGACCCACCTGCTGAACGCGCTCAGCTTCGCCGTCGCCCAGGTGCTGATCGCCGGCGTGAACCTCTACGCGCTGGCCCTGGTCATGCAGGCGCTGCTCGGCTGGCCGCTCTGGACCGCGATCGTGGTGGGCGCGGCGATCGTGCTGGCGTACATCACCATCGGTGGCCTGTCCGGGGCGATCTACAACGAGGTGCTCCAGTTCTTCGTCATCCTGGCCGGCCTCATCCCGGTCACCGTGATCGGTCTGGTCAAGGTCGGCGGCGTGGGCGGGCTGATGGACGCGGTCCGCGACTCCAAGCTCGGCGAGGCGGGTCTGCACGCCTGGCAGGACACCGCCAGCACCGACAACCCGCTCGGCGCGCAGTGGATCGGCATCGTGTTCGGCCTCGGCTTCGTGCTCTCGTTCGGCTACTGGACGACGAACTTCGCCGAGGTGCAGCGCGCGCTGTCGGCGAAGAACATGAGCGCCGCCCGGCGTACGCCGATCATCGCCGCGTACCCGAAGCTGTTCATCCCCCTGGTCACGATCATCCCCGGCCTCGTCGCCCTCGTGACGGTGAAGGGGCTCGGCGCGGAGAAGGGCGACCTGCAGTACAACAACGCCATTCCGCTGCTCATGCGGGACCTGCTGCCCAACGGCGTGCTCGGGGTGGCGGTCACCGGCCTGCTCGCGTCGTTCATGGCCGGCATGGCGGCCAACGTGAGCGGCTTCAACACCGTCTTCACCTACGACATCTGGCAGGCGTACGTCCGCCGCGGCCGGTCCGACGAGTACTACCTGCGCATCGGTCGGTGGGCGACGGTCGCCGCCGTGGTGATCGGCATCGGGACGGCGTTCATCGCGTCCGGGTTCAGCAACATCATGAACTACATCCAGGCGCTCTTCTCGCTGTTCAACGCGCCGCTGTTCGCCACGTTCATCATCGGCATGTTCTGGAAGCGGATGAGCGCGTTGGCCGGTTTCTGGTCGCTGCTGCTCGGCACGCTGGCGTCGCTGGCGACCTACCTGCTCTACAAGGGCGGCGTGATCGACTTCAACTCCGACCTGGAGGAGAGCTTCTGGGGCGCCGGCATCGCGTTCGTCACCGTGGCGGTGGTCGCCGCGATCCTCACCCCGCTCACCGCGCCCAAGCGCGACGAGGAGCTGCGCGGGCTGGTCTACGGCATGGGCGGCGTCGACCTGAAGGGCGACGTGCTCGCCGGGGACGCCGTCTGGTACCGCTCCCCCGTGCTGCTGGGCGTGATCGCGGTCGCGCTCGCCGCCCTCTTCTACATCCCGGTCTTCTAGAAAGGAGTCGGCAGATGAGCAACGACGGCCAGCCGGCGCAGGACCCGTTGATCGACGAGACGCAGGCCGAGGAGCGCCGCTCCGCCGCCGCCCGACTGTTCGACATCCGTCGGGTGATCGGTGGCCTCTTCGTGGCGTACGGGATCATCGTGACGCTGATCGGCGTCTTCGACAGCCGGGCCGAGATCGACAAGGCCGAGGGTGTCCGCATCAACCTGTGGGCCGGGCTCGTGATGCTCGCCTTCGGCCTGCTCATGCTGCTCTGGCAGTGGCTGCGCCCGGCCGAGGCGCCGACCCCGAACGAGCAGCAGCCCGACAGCTGACCTCAGGCCCGCCGCGCCGGCGCCGTCCACACGGACGGCGCCGGCGTCGCGCATGGGCTCTCGCGCACGGGGTACGCGAGGGGGATCAGGCAACGTGTCGGACACAGGAGGCAGCACCATGACCGATCGCGACCGCCGACCGCTGGAGGAGAGCCCGCAAACGGCCGCTGCGGTGGACGACGACAGCACCGTCCCGCAGCTGCGGACCGGAGGCGGGCCCGACCGTGACACGCCGACCTTCACCGAGCCCCGCGATCGGCCGGCGGACCTCGCTCCGGACACCGACGACCTGATCGGCGACCCGTACGCCGCCGGCACCGGCGCCACCGGAACGGGCACCGGCGCGGGCGGCGACAACATCCGTACCGGGGCCGAGCAGCCCTGGGAGCCGGAGGACCTGGTGATGGCCCGCGGGCAGGACCTCACGCCGGAGAACCTGGACAAGGCCCGTCGCGACCTGGCCGAGCAGGGCCGCGCGGCGATCGAGCGCATCGTGCCCTGACCGGGGCGGACAAAGGGGGGTCCCCGGCCCGACCGTACTGGTCGGACCGGGGACCCCGGGAAACCTGCCGCCGGCAGTGCCTCACCTACTGCCGGCGGCGGGTTGGCGCGTGAGCTACCCGATCAGAGAGCCGGGTACGCGTTGCGCATCAGCTCCTGGAACTGAGCCGAGAACCACGCACCGGAGATCGGCGCGTCCGGCAGGGCGCCGGTCGGGCTGTTGCCGTTGCGGGCGTTGCCGCCGTACGTCGGGTCGCACATCCGGTCGAAGCCCTTGCCCTCGTTGTTCGGGATCTCCTTGCTGGAGCCGTCCGACTCACCCGGGGGCTTCACCCAGACGTAGGCGTCGATACCCGTGGCCGGGTTCGCCCGGGGCCGCTCACCGAGACCGGCACCGGCCTGGTTGCACCAGTTGCCGGCGTGGGCCCGGCGGTCGATCCGACCACCGTTGACGTACGTGTCCACGCTGGTGGTCGCGCCCGGTCCGGTGGGCCGGTTGGCGCCGCCCCAGCCGTTGCGGGAGGTGTCGATCAGCATGCCGATGTTGGAGTTGAAGCCGACCGAGATCAGCTTGGTACGGAACGCCTGGGCGAAGGACAGCTCGTCGACGTAGAAGTTCCAGTCGACCCACTTGGACTGCCGCACCGTCTGGCCGTTCACGGTGTCGGTGATCTTGAAGTACGGCTCCACGAGCGCCGAGTAGTTCGCGGTGTTGGTGATGAAGCCGTGCACGTTGTTGACCGTGCTGCCGGAGGCGACCGCGGCGGTCTTCAGGATGTCGGCGGTCGGGCCGAAGTTGCTGTCCCAACCGAGCCAGCCGTGGTGCCCGGCGTCGATGTAGTTGTAGACGTTGCCGATCGCGCCCAGCTTGGCGAGGGCGTAGCCGACGCCGTTCACGTACGCGCCGTTGGCCTTGACCGTGTCACACATGACCGTGCCGCCGGCCTGACCGGACGTGTTGGTCACCAGGTTCGGCAGCGAGTCGATCTCGATGACGTTGATGATCCGCAGGTTCCGGTACTTCGAGTCGCTCTGGATCGCGGCGATCGGGTCGATGTACTCGGCCTTGTACCGGGGCAGGTCGTTCGGGCCCAGCTCACCGTTGGAGGCGAGCGCCGAGCAGTCCCGGCCGGGCAGGTTGTAGATCACGAACTGGATGTAGCCGGCGCCCTGGCGCAGCGCCTCGTCCAGGTGCTCCCGCACCCCGAACGCGCCGTTCGAGCTGCTGTTCGGAGTGCCGTTGATGGCGGCGATCCGGTCCAGCCAGACGGCGGTGGGGTTGTTCGAGACCCGGCTTCCACCCGGCTCGGCATCCGCCTTGGCCTTCCACTCCGGGTTCACGTACCCGCGCACACCGGCGTACGGGTTGTCGACCTTGGTGCCCGGCGGAGTCGTGGTCGGCGGGGCCGTGGTGGGCGGGGCCGTGGTCGGCGGCGCCGTGGTCGGGGGAGCCGTGGTCGGCGGAGCCGTGGTGGGCGGGGCCGTGGTCGGCGGCGGGGTGGTCGGGTTACCGGTGCCACCGTTGCAGACCACACCGTTCAGGGTGAACGAGGTCGGCTTCGGGTTGCTGCCGCTCCACGCGCCGTTGAACCCGATGTTCGTCGACGCACCATTGGCGAGGGTGCCGTTGTAGGACAAGCTCCGGGCGGTGACCTGGCTGCCGGACTGGGTGTAGGTGGCCGACCAGCCCTGCTGCACCCGCTGGCTGGAGTTGGGGAAGGTCCAGCCGAGCGTCCAACCGTTGACCGGGTCGCCGAGGTTCTTGATGGTGATGTTGGCGGTGAAGCCGCCCTGCCAGTCATTGGTCGTGTACGCGATGTCGCACTGCGTCGCGGCCTGCGCCGCGGTGACCGGGATTGTCACCAGCCCGCCGGCGACCAGAACGCCCGCGCCTGCGAGCGCGAGGGTCCGGCGTGGGCCGGACAGCCTTCTCCACACATTCATGCCACTGATCTCCTTGGGCGAGACCGGGCTCGCGTACGGCCCGGCGAGACGGCCCGGCGGGCGTCCTGCACGGACGGCCTCCGGCGCCACGGGATTCATTGGGGGGTGCCCGACCCGGACGGGCGGTGGTGGTTGGTGGTGATTGGCCGGCGCGACACCGACCGCTCGGCGGCCGGTTGTCGTCCGGCGAACCGGATGCCCTCGACGACCTGCCTGCGCGGTGTGGCTCCCCGAACCGCGTGCGCCGATTCTTGCATGGGAGCGCTTCCATGGCAATGGCTCGATGCGCGGCCTGCCCTCGACTCGGACGATACCCCCGAGCAGCGCGAGCGGCACCTGCCGTCCGTTACCGGGATGACCGCCGCGGGTCGAGCACTGCGGGTCGGCAACAGCGCGGTGCGTACGCAAGGTCCTGCGGGACCCGAGACGGCACTACGGGCCGCGAAAGCCCCGTAGCACTCCTTTGCTACTTACTATTAGTAAAGGTGAGAACACGAATCTTTCACTTGATAAGTCATGAAACGGTCTAACGTCGGTCTTAGCTCGGTTGTCGCCGAGCTCAGGACAACAGGGATGGAGTGACGCAGGTCATGGCTAAGAAGATGCTCGGGAAGGTCGTTGCGGGCGCCGCACTCGGCGGCGCGTCGCTCCTGGTGTTCGCGCCGGGGATCGCGTTCGCTGACGGGCACCACGACGACGACGGCAAGGTCTTCGCCAAGCCGCACGTCGTGAAGGCCGGCGACGAGGTCAAGCTCCTCGAGATCTGCCCGGATCGGCAGGAGCACGCGTTCGTGTGGTCCAAGGTCACCGGCAAGGTCAAGCTCAAGCCGGTACGGGACGACCGGGGCGAGGACCGCGGCGAGTGGAGCGAGGAGGAGGACTCCTACGACCACGACGACAAGGGCAAGGACGAGCACGGCAAGGACGAGCAGGGCAAGGACGAGCACGGCAAGGACGAGCACGGCAAGGACGACAAGGGCAAGGACCACGAGGGCAAGGACGAGAACGGCAAGGACGAGCACGGCGACGACGAGTCGCAGCCGTCCGCCGATGACGCCCAGCCCGGTGGCCAGGGCGGCGGCGCTGCCGCCGACGCCTCCCGCGACGAGGACAGCAAGGACTGGACGGGCGAGGAGCACGGCCAGGACGCGGACGACAGCCGCGACAAGAAGGACTGGGAGTCC
>NZ_JBEXHJ010000008.1:144532-144744 GCF_040607775.1 Micromonospora sp. NPDC005237
TCCAAGGACGAAGACAAGAAGGACTGGGACTCCAAGGACAAGGACAAGAAGGACTGGGAGTCCAAGGACGAAGACAAGAAGGACTGGGACTCCAAGGACAAGGACAAGAAGGACTCGGAGTCCAAGGACGAAGACAAGAAGGACTGGGACTCCAAGGGCAACGAGTACGGCTCGGACGAGGAGTACGGCTCCGACAAGGGCCGCGAGTACGG